>NZ_BAAJNO010000004.1:0-545961 GCF_054558415.1 Pseudomonas sp. No.21 | reverse complement strand
AGGAGCGCAGCCATGAGTCTGTCTGTTCTTGAGTGGTTTCGGGTTCAACGAAAATCGGTACTTAGTCTGTGTGACGTAAGAGGCAATCAGCCGAGGGCGTAGAGGTAGCGCACCACATCGGCGGCGCCGGCCAGGCGCAGGCCTTCGCCAAGGGCGGTGGCCTCGGGGTGGTCCTTGGGCAGCAGCAGGAGTTCGGGGGCGCCGCTGTTCTTCAGCAAGGCGAGGCGGGCATAGGGGATGCCGCCGTCGAGCAAAAGGCCCATGAAGGCCGGGTCGCTCCATGCCTGCACCGGCATGGCCAGTACGTGGTAGTGGGCGTCCAGCTCGGCGAGGCCTGCGGGGTTGAGACGGTAGGTGGCGAGTTCGGCCGGCAGGCTGATTTCCAGCTCGCGGCGGCGGGCGTAGGCAATGGCGGCGGCGAAGGCTTCCAGGTGGTGAGTCCCGCTCCAGAACACGCGTTTGCCGTGCCAGCTGGATTGGCACAGGCTGATCCGCTCGCCGGCCAGGAAGCGTGGCAGCGGCAGGCTGACGGCCTTGACGAAATCCTTGTAGCTGATGATGCGCACGCTGCGGCAGGCCGGCGTCGCGGCGAACTCCTCGAAGCTGGGGCAGCTGGGCATCGCGCCGTCGGTGCCGCAGAACCCATCGATCAGGCGCAGGTCGAAATTGGTGAGTTCGCGCTGCTCCAGTTCAACCACACGGATCAGCACCGCGTGGGCCTGGGCCTTGTCTTCCTGCACCGGGCCGGAGAGCGCGCTGCGCGGGAGGTCCACGAGGCGCTGCAGGGGCGGGCCGTTCTGCCACCAGATATCTGCGACCGGGGGCTTCAACTGCTGGAACGGCAAGTGCAGCTGGCTCGCGCTTTCCAGCAGGCGGGGCGCACGTCCTCCCAGGCCGAGGCGTTGCGCGAGGGCGGCCAGGCGTGAGGAAAGAGAGGATGGGGACGACTGCGAACTCATGGCCAGACTAGGACTCCCAGGTCACGAGTGGCAGTGTGGCAGAGGTCGGGCGAGGCTGCACGGCTTTGCCCGGCAATGGGTCCGTACCTGGCGTCCACTGGGGGCGCGGAACGATACTGTCATTCATTTCAACCAAGAGGATGCCTCCATGCCCAGCCTGGTGCTGGATATCTCCCTGACCGCCGAGCGCTTTCTCGCGGTCTACCAGGGCCACGCCAACCGAGTGATGTTGCGCAGCCGCGACGGGCGCAAGGTTAGCCTGCCTGCACATCATTTGCGGCCTTTTCTGACCCATGATGGCATTCATGGTTCATTCGAGCTGGAATTCGATCCCTCCGGGTCGCTGCTGGCGCTACGTCGCCTCGCCTGAGGCGGGGCTGGCAGCTATAATCGCCGGCCCATCCCGCCGATCGATACCCGCCCATGTACACCCTGGCCCGCGAGTTGCTGTTCAAACTGTCCCCGGAAACTTCCCACGAGCTGTCCATCGACCTGATCGGCGCCGGTGGCCGTCTGGGCCTCAACGGCTTGCTGACCAAGGCGCCGGCCAGCCTGCCGGTGAAGGTTATGGGGCTGGAGTTCCCCAACCCCGTTGGCCTGGCCGCCGGCCTGGACAAGAACGGCGACGCCATCGACGGCTTCGCCCAGCTGGGCTTCGGTTTCGTCGAGATCGGCACCGTGACGCCGCGCCCGCAGCCGGGCAACCCCAAGCCGCGTCTGTTCCGCCTGCCCGAGGCCGAGGCGATCATCAATCGCATGGGCTTCAACAACCATGGCGTCGATCACCTGCTGGCCCGGGTTCGCGCGGCGAAGTTCAAGGGCGTGCTGGGCATCAACATCGGCAAGAACTTCGACACCCCGGTCGAGCGCGCAGTGGACGACTACCTGATCTGCCTGGACAAGGTCTACGCCCATGCCAGCTACGTGACGGTCAACGTCAGCTCGCCCAATACACCCGGCCTGCGCAGCCTCCAGTTCGGCGACTCGCTCAAGCAGTTGCTCGAAGCCCTGCGCCTGCGCCAGGAAGACCTCGCCGTCCAGCACGGTCGTCGCGTGCCGCTGGCGATCAAGATCGCCCCGGACATGAGCGATGAGGAAACCGCCCTGGTGGCCGGTGCGTTGCGGGAGTCGGGCATGGATGCGGTGATCGCCACCAACACCACCCTGGGCCGCGAAGGTGTCGAGGGGCTGGAATATGGTGACGAGGCGGGTGGCCTGTCAGGTGCGCCGGTACGTGACAAGAGCACCCATACCGTCAAGGTGCTGGCTGGCGAGCTAGGCGGTCGCCTGCCGATCATTGCCGTGGGTGGGATCACCGAAGGCCGACACGCGGCCGAGAAGATCGCTGCCGGTGCGAGCCTGGTGCAGATCTATTCGGGCTTCATCTACAAGGGCCCGGCGCTGATCCGCGAGTCGGTGGATGCCATCGCCGCGTTGCCGAAGCGCTGATGGCGGACAAATAAAAAGGGCTCCCTCTAGGGAGCCCCTGGGCTTGCGCCCGCCGCCCGGATGGGGCGTGCTTGGTGAAATCGTGTGATCCGTGGTGTCAGCCGACGGCGTGGAGTTCGTTCAGTCGATGAATGCCGGCCGTGCCGGTGAGGCCATCCCAATTGTCGCCGCGACCCTCACGCCAGCCGTTGATCCAGGCTTGGCGGGTGGTGGGATGGGTGAAAGGACAGAGATCGCGGGATTTGCCATGAATGCCGTGCTGATAACCGCGCAGGAATGCTCGTTCCATCGGATCACGCTTAAGTCTTCTCATAGGGTGTAGCCCTCATTTGTTGACTGTTATGTCCATCGGTCCCAAGTCGGGAACCCGGCAGAAAATGCTCTGCCACTGAAGAGCAGTTGCCGGCGTGACTGCCCTTCATCCGCTACCGTTGCGGCAGCGGATTAAGCTGAGTTCTAACCGTTGCCCCGAGGCATTGGAATGATCGTTTTGTCATAAGGACGTAACGAGAATGGCTTCCGGACCATAAGCTGTAGGAGCTTCGGACGGGGCATGAACGGCCCAGGCCTGATGGGATGGGGCCTTGGGAAACCCATGATGTCGCGGTGCTATGGGGCAACGCAGATGAGAATGGGAATTTTCTTATCCGACGAAGGGCCGTTTTGCGACCTTTAGTCACATATTCATGACCGCACGGAGACGCATCCGTGCCGCTGATCAGCCGCAAGGCACTGGAATTACCATGTCGGATGTCTTCGAACTCTTCCTTACCTGCCCGAAAAGCCTGGAGGGCCTGTTGCTGGACGAGGCCACCGGGCTCGGCCTCGCCGAGGCACGCGAGCAGGTGGCCGCCATTCGTGGCCGGGGTGACCTGGAAACCGCCTACCGCCTGTGCCTCTGGTCGCGCCTGGCCAACCGTGTGCTGCTGGTGCTCAAGCGTTTCCCGGTGCAGAACGCCGAGGACCTCTATCAGGGTGTGCTGGAGGTGGACTGGCATGACCACCTGTCGCCCACCGGCAGCCTGGCTGTGGAGTTCAGTGGCCATGGCTCGGGTATCGACAACACCCATTTCGGCGCCCTCAAGGTCAAGGACGCCATTGTCGACAAGCTGCGCACCGCCAATGGCGAGCGCCCCTCGATCGACAAGGTCAGCCCCGACCTGCGCATCCACCTGCGCCTGGAGAAAGGCGAGGCGATCCTCTCCCTCGACCTCGCCGGGCACAGCCTGCACCAGCGTGGCTACCGTCTGCAGCAAGGGGCCGCGCCGCTGAAGGAAAACCTCGCCGCCGCCATCCTGCTGCGTGCCGGCTGGCCACGCATCGCCGCCGAGGGGGGCGCCCTGGCCGACCCCATGTGCGGGGTGGGGACCTTCCTGGTGGAGGCCGCGATGATGGCGGCCGACATCGCCCCCAACCTCAAGCGTGAGCGCTGGGGTTTCTCCAACTGGCAGGGCCATGTGCCGGCGTTGTGGAAGAAGCTGCACGAGGAAGCCCAGGGCCGTGCGGATGCCGGCCTGGCCCGACCGCCCCTGTGGATCCGTGGCTACGAGGCCGACCCGCGCCTGATCCAGCCCGGGCGCAACAACATCGAGCGCGCGGGCCTTTCCGACTGGGTGAAGATCTACCAGGGCGAACTGGCCACCTTCGAACCGCGCCCGGACCAGAACCAGAAGGGCCTGGTCATCAGCAACCCCCCCTACGGCGAGCGCCTGGGCGATGAGGCCAGCCTGCTGTACCTCTACCAGAATCTCGGCGAGCGCTTGCGCCAGGCCTGCATGGGCTGGGAGGCCGCGGTGTTCACCGGCGCGCCGGAGCTGGGCAAGCGCATGGGTATCCGCAGCCACAAGCAGTACGCCTTCTGGAACGGCGCGCTGCCCTGCAAGTTGTTGCTGATCAAGGTGCTGCCCGACCAGTTCGTCACCGGCTCGCGTCGTCCGGAAGCTGCGGCCGAGCCTCAGGCGGGTGCTGCACCTGTACTGGAGCAGGCGCGCCTGTCCGAAGGCGGGCAGATGTTCGCCAACCGCCTGCAGAAGAACCTCAAGCAACTGGGCAAGTGGGCCAAGCGCGAAGGCGTGCAGTGCTACCGCCTGTATGACGCCGACATGCCCGAGTACGCACTGGCCATCGACCTCTATGGCGATCGCGTGCACGTGCAGGAATACGCACCGCCGCGCTCCATCGACCCGGAAAAGGCCCAGGCCCGCCTGCTGGACGCCCTGGCGGCCATCCCGCAGGCGCTGGGGGTCGATCCGGCCAACGTCGTGGTCAAGCGCCGCGAGCGCCAGACCGGCACCCGCCAGTACGAGCGCCAGGGCGCACAGGGGCAGTTCCTCGAAGTGGCCGAGGGAGGCGTCAAGCTGCTGGTCAATCTCACCGACTACCTGGATACCGGCCTGTTCCTCGACCACCGTGCCATGCGCCTGCGCATCCAGCGCGAGGCCGCCGGCAAGCGCTTCCTCAACCTGTTCTGCTACACCGCCACTGCCAGCGTGCATGCCGCCAAGGGGGGGGCGCGCAGCACCACCAGCGTCGACCTGTCGAAGACCTACCTGGATTGGGCGCGGCGCAACCTTTCCCTCAACGGCTTCTCCGACAAGCAGAAGCTGGAGCAGGGCGACGTGATGGCATGGCTGGCCGAGGACCGCGGCGAGTACGAGCTGATCTTCATCGACCCGCCGACCTTCTCCAACTCCAAGCGCATGGAAGGCGTGTTCGATGTGCAGCGTGACCACGTGCAACTGCTGGACCTGGCCATGGCCCGCCTGGCGCCGGGCGGGGTGTTGTACTTCTCCAACAACTTCCGCAAGTTCCAGCTGGACGAGAGCCTGCCCCAGCGTTACCAGGTGAACGAGATCAGTGCCGAGACCATCGACCCGGATTTCGCCCGTAACCAGAAGATCCACCGCGCCTGGAAATTCGCCGCCCGCTGAGGCGCAGACCCGGCATTGGAGGACGGCGAAAGCCGTCCGTCAGGCGGAAAGGGCGTTGCAGGGCGCCGCATCGGCAAAGTGCCAGTATCTTGGCTAGGTTGTGATCACAGGGATCGTCCCTCATCACCACCTCCGAGGTGAGCATGCAGTCGCTCGTCCAGGGACCGTCCTCCCTGTTTTCCCGCCTGCCTTCCGGTCGCGGCCTGCTCCTGCTGGCCTGCGCCCTGGTGCTGGTCGGCGGCCTCGCCACGACGCTGCTGCTGGCCGCCACCATGTACAGCTCCGAGCGCGTGCAGCTTCGCGAGCGCTTCGTGCAGGTCGCCACCGAGCGCCTCAGCCGGGTGCAGGAGCGCCTGGGCGACCAGCTCAAGCAACTGGACGCCCTGCGGCGCTTCTTCAACAACTCCAGCAGCGTCAGCCGCAGCGAATTCCATGGTTTCGTCGAGCCGCTGCTGAGCGACACCCTGGCCTACAGCTGGGTGCCGAGGGTTGCCGGAAGCGAGCGCGGCGCGTATGAAGCCGAGGCCCGTGCCGATGGCCTGGAGCACTTTCGCTTCCACGAGCTGGATGGCAAGGGCGAGACCATTGCCAGCCCGCCTCGCGACTACTACCTGCCGGTGTTCTACAGCGTCTCCAGTCAGGCCGGACGCATTCCCCTGGGGCTCGACCTCGCCTCCTTGCCGACGCGCCTGGCATTGCTGGAAAAGGCCCGTGCCGGGCACCGGACGGTGGTTTCCGGGCAGCTGAAACTGCTTGGCCTGGCTGCGGGCGACGGCAAGGGCATCCTCGTGGTGGCCCCCGTGTTCGGCAGGGCCGGCAACCCGGCCGACCTGTTGCGCGGCTTCGTGATCAGCGTCATCGACCTGCGCCAGGAACTGGAGGCCGGCATCCCCGAGGAGGTGCTGGGCAGCGTGGCCATGCGGGTTACCGACACCACCGACGCGGCCCATCCGCAGCCGCTCTACCAGAGCGAGGCCGTCGCTGCCGATGGCGAGCTGACCCTGGCGCGCGACATCGTCTTCGCCGACCGCACCTATCGCCTCGAGCTGAGTGCCAGCGACCACTTCATCCATACCAACCGGACCGGCGTCTGGTACCTGGTGGTCGCCACCGGCGGGCTGATCACCCTGCTCCTGGCGGCGTACCTGATGCTGCTGATCAACCAGCGCCAGCGCGCCTTGCGCCTGGTGGCCGAACGCACCCGCGAATTGCACGAGCGGGAGCTCGAACTGAAGCTCAGCGAGGAGCGCTGGGGCTTCGCCCTGGACAGCGCGGGCCATGGTGTCTGGGACTGGGAACTGCAGGCAGGGACGGTGTTCTACTCGCCGGCGTGGAAGCACATGCTCGGCTACCGTGCGGACGAGGTGGCGGACGAGCTGGACTTGTGCCTGCGCCTGCGGCACCCGGACGACGCCCCGGCGGTCGATGCGGCCCTGCAGCGACATCTGCGCGGCGAGGTGCCGATCTACCAGAGCGAGCACCGCATGCGGCGCAAGGACGGCTCCTGGGTGTGGATACTCGACCGCGGCAAGGTGGTGGAGTGGAATTCCGATGGCTCGCCCCGGCGCATGATCGGCACCCAGACCGACATCAGCGCCAGCAAGGCGGCCGAGCTGCAGCTGGCGCTGGCCCACGGTCAGCTGCGCGGGGTGCTGGATGCCGCCACCCAGGTGTCGATCATCGCCACCGACGTCGACGGCTTCGTCCTCCAGTTCAACGTCGGTGCAGAACGCATGCTCGGCTACAGCGCCGACGAGATGCTCGGCAAGCGACCCCGCATGCTGCACCTGGAATCGGAGATCCAGGCGCGCTGCGAAGCCCTGTCGAAGCGCCTGTCACGGCCCATCCGCGACTTCCATCACTATGTGGTCGAGGTGACCGCCGGCGATTGCTACGACGAACACGAGTGGACCTACGTGCGCAAGGACGGCAGCCACCTCACCGGCAACCTGATCCTGACCGAGGTGCGCGACCAGAACGACGCACTCATCGGCTACCTGGGCGTCGCCGTCGATGTCACCGATCGCAAGCGCGTGCAGGAGGCGCTGGAAGACCGTGATCGCCTGCTGCAGAAGCTCAGTGCACAGGTGCCCGGTGCCATCTACCAGTACCAGCTGTACCCCGATGGCCGGCACCTCTTCCCCTACGCCAGCGCCGGTGTGCGCGACATCCTGGAAGTGGAGCCCGAGCAGGTGAACACCGATGCCTCGCTGGCCTTCACCCGCCTGCACCCCGAGGACCTGGAGCGGATCTACGCCAGCATCCTGCATTCGGCCAAGGCCATGCAGACCTGGCGCGAGGACTTCCGCGTGCTGTTGCCACGCCAGGGCCTGCGCTGGTTGCGTGGCGAGTCCGAGCCCGAGCGCATGGCGGACGGCAGCGTGCTCTGGCACGGCTACATCACCGACGTCACCGGGCACAAGCTGGTGGAACAGGAGCTTCGCGCGCTGTCGATCACCGACGCCCTGACGGGGGTCTACAACCGTCGGCACTTCCAGGAGCGACTGGAGAACGAGATCGCCCGTGCCCAGCGTCGCGAGGGGCCGCTGGCGGTGGTGATGCTGGATGTCGACCACTTCAAGCAGGTCAACGACATGCATGGCCACGAGGCGGGTGACCGCGTGTTGCGACAGTTGTGCCAGCGTCTCGGCGGGCGCCTGCGGCGCATCGATGTCCTCTGCCGGTTGGGCGGGGAGGAGTTCATCGTGCTCTGCCCGGATACCAACCTGGAGCAGGCGCACACGCTGGCCGAGGCGTTGTGGCAATCCCTGCTGCGCGAGGAGATGCCCGGCGTCGGCGTGATCACCGCCAGCTTCGGTTGCGCCAGCTGGCGCGAGGGCGAGACGGCCGATGCCTTGCTGCGGCGCGTGGATTCGGCGGTCTATGCCGCCAAGCAGGGCGGGCGCAACCAGGTGCGGGACGCGGAGTGACCCACCGCCCTATCCGGAGGTGCTCCGGAAAGGGCGGGGTGGTGCTCAGCGTCTGGACTGGCCGTAGAGATCGAGCAGCACCTGGTCGAGGATCGAGGACGCTCCCCAGGGGCGCTGGTCATTGAGGATGGCCACCACCGCCCAGGTGTTGCCGCTGTTGTCGCGGCTGAAACCGGCGATGGCGCGCACCGTGTTCAGGGTGCCGGTCTTGATGTGCGCCTCACCGGCCATGGGCGTGCGGCGCAGGCGCTTGCGCATGGTGCCGTCCATCGCCACCAGCGGCAGCGAGGCGATGTACTCGGCGGCATAGGGGCTTTGCCAGGCCGCATGGAGGATGGTCGCCATCTCCCGCGCGCTGACCCGCTCCTGGCGCGACAGGCCGGAGCCGTTCTCCATCACCAGGTGCGGCGCGGTGATGCCCTTCTTCGCCAGCCAGGCGCGGATCACCCGTTGCGCGGCCTTGGCGTCGTCGCCGTCCGCGTCGTTGCGGAACTGCGCGCCGATGCTGAGGAACAGCTGCTGCGCCATGGTGTTGTTGCTGTACTTGTTGATGTCGCGAATGATCTCCACCAGGTCCGGGGAGAAGGCGCGTGCCAGCAGCTTGGCGTCCTTGGGCACGCCGGCCAGGCGGTCCTTGCCGAGGATGCTGCCGCCCAGCTCCTTCCAGATCGCCCGCACCGCGCCGGCGGCGTAGGCGGGGTGGTCGAGCAGCGACAGGTAGGTCTGCGCGCTGCAGCCTTCGGGCAGGCTGCCGCTGGCGATCACCGTGGTGCCGTCGAACTGGGTCACCGGGTTGTAGCGCACGTCCGGCCAGGCGGGGCAGGGCGCCGCCTTGGTCACCTTGACCTGGTTGTCGATGCGGATGCTCTCGATGGGCGGCTCGGCGGCGACGCTGGCGCGGCCACCGTCGGCGCGGGCGATGAAGCGCAGCGCCTTGAGGTTGACCAGCAGCGAGTCCGGGCCGACCAGGAAGGGCTTGTTCTCGTCGCCGCCGTCATCGTTGAAGGCCGGCAGTTGCGGGTGCACGAAGCGGCTGCGGTCGAGCACCAGGTCGCCGGTGATCTTCAGCACGCCGTTGGCGCGCAGGTCGCGCATCAGCAACCAGAGCTTCTCCATGTTCAGCTTCGGGTCGCCGCCCCCCTTGAGATAGAGGTTGCCGTTGAGCACGCCGTCCTTGAGGGTGCCGTCGGTGTAGAACTCGGTCTTCCACTGGTAGGTGGGGCCGAGCAGCTCCAGGGCGGCATAGGTGGTGATCAGCTTCATGGTGGAAGCCGGGTTCACCGAGACGTCGGCGTTGAAGATGGTCTGTGCGCCGGGGCCGGTCAGGGGCAGGGTGACCAGCGACAGGGAGTTCTGCGGGATCTTGTTCTTCTTCAGGGCCTGCTGGACCTTGGCCGGCAGGGTGGAGTTGACCTGGATGGCGAGGACCGGCTGGGCGAAAGGAAGAAGGAGGCCGGTCAGGGCAAGGATACGAATGGACTTGAACATCAACGAAGGCCCTCCGCACGAGGGCGAGTAACGCAGTTTTGCATGGCAGGTTCCCACAACGTGTTCGGGAAATTGCGCGCATTATGCCGTAAGCATTCTGCGGGCGCTCGTGCAGCTGACCGCTCGCACCTGGCCCTGTGGCCCGCCGTTGCGCCGTTGCGCCACGCAGGCGGGCAAGGTGGCGATGAAACTGCTAGAGTGCCGCGCTTGAACACATGAAGAGGATTGCCTGATGGCCACAAATCGTTCCCGCCGCCTGCGAAAGAAGCTCTGCGTCGATGAATTCCAGGAGCTGGGTTGCGAGCTGAGCCTGACCTACAAGGACGGGCTGGCCGAAGCGGAGCTGGAAAGCTTCCTCGATCAGTTCATCGACGACGCGATCCAGGGCAACGGCCTGGGTTATGTCGGTGGTGACGACTACGGTTTCGTCTGCCTGTCCAAGCGTGGCTCGGTCAGCGAGGAGCAGCGCGGCAAGCTGGAAGCCTGGCTCAAGGGCCGCAGCGAGCTGGCCAGCTTCACCCTGAGCCCGCTGGTGGATGTCTGGTACCCGGAAAATCCGATCAACCAGTGATCCCGACGGTAGTGAAGAGGGGCGCTTGATGCGCCCCTTTTTCATGCCCGCGATTTACCGCCGGTGCGGCGCGACCCGGCAGGTCGGCTGCCACCCGACACGGCGCCGATGGCAGTCCCGGGCTACGGAGGGGTCAGCCACCCAGCCCCGCGCGCTCCAGGATCGCGCCCTCGTCCACCGCGTCGATCTGCTCGGGCCGCAGGAAGCGCTCCGCGTAGTCGCGGTACACGCCGGAGCGGATGAACAGGCCGAACAGTTGCGGATCGATGTGCGCGCCCTTGCACATGCCGACCATGATTCCCAGCGCCTCGGACAGCGTCTTGCCCTTCTTGTAGGGGCGGTCCACGGCCGTCAGTGCCTCGAAGATATCGGCGATGGCCATCATCCGCGCCGGCAGGCTCATCTGCTCGCGACTCAGGCGTTTCGGGTAGCCGCTGCCGTCCATCTTCTCGTGATGGCCGCCGGCGATCTCGGCCACGCCCCTGAGGTGTGGCGGGAAGGGCAGGCGATCGAGCATGAGGATGGTCTGCACGATGTGGTGGTTGATGATGTAGCGCTCCTCCGCCGTCAGCGTGCCGCGAGCGATGGAGAGGTTGTGCAGCTCGCCACGGTTGAATTTATGCGTGGGCACGTCGAGCTTGAATCCCCAGGGGTTGTCGGGGGCCATGCGTTCGCTTTCCGGGCGCTCCAGCAGGTGTTCGGGGCGGTCGGCCAGCAGCGGCTCTTCCACCGGTAGCGGGCGCGGCGGGGTGCGGGCCATGCGCTGGCCTTCCTCCCAGGACACGCCGAGGCGGTCGTCCAGGGTCCGGCTCCAGGTGCGTGCGGCGATTGCCCGCAGGCGCTGCTGGTCTTCCTCGGCCATGAACTCACCACCCAGGTTGCTGCGGGCGATGAAGGCGAACTCCTCGTCCAGCGTCGCCAGCAATGCGTCACGCAGGCTGGCCTGGCTGGGTGCGTCGGCGCCTTCGGCCACGGCCTTCCAGTAGCTGATCCAGGCATCGCGCTTGAGCACCTCGAAGCGCATGCGTACCTCATGGATGCGGTCGTAGAGGGTTTCCAGCTTGGTCGCCTTGTCCACCACGTACTCGGGGGTGGTGACCTTGCCGCAATCGTGCAACCAGGCCGCGATGTGCAAGGCCTCCCAGTCTTCGTCGCTGGGGTTGTAGTCGCGGAAGGGCGGCTCGTCGCTGGCCGCGGCGGCGCGGGCCAGCGCCAGGGTGATTTCCGGCACGCGCTGGCAATGGCCGCCGGTGTAGGGGCTCTTGGCGTCGATGGCACCGGCGATGAGCTGGATGAAGGCGTCGAGTAATTGTTTCTGCTTCTCCAGCAGGCGCTGGCTCTCGATGCACAGCGCGGCGACCCCGGAGATGGCTTCGACGAAGGCGATGCGTTCGGGCCTGAGCATGGCCGGCTCCCCGCTGTTGCCGGTGTCGCGGTGCAGGAGCGCCAGCACGCCGACGGTTTCGCCCTGGCGATTGTGCAGGCCGGTGCTGACCATGTGCACCCGTGGGCTTTCCAGCGTCTGCAGCACGTGACGCAGGTCGCCGGCCTGGTCGAAGCCGAACGAGCGCACCTGGCTGACGCCCCCGCTCGCCGGCAGGCGCAGCCAGTCGGGCAACCCCGCTTCGTCGAGGGCGTGGCTGCGCAGGCCGTGGTCTTCGAGGTCGTGCTCGCTGCCGCCGAGGAACAGGCCGCTGGGCTCCAGGCGGCCGCTGGCGCCGTCCAGCAGGTAGATGAAGCCGCCGGAGGCTTCGCTGATGGTCACGGTCTCCTCCAGCACACGGCGCAGGAGGGCGTCGAAACGGTTCTCGGCGGAGAGGCTCGCGGTGATCTCCAGGAAGCTGGCCAGGGTGTCCTTCATCTTCGCCATCGCCACGGCCAGCTGGTCCACCTCGAGCACCGGCGAGCGGCCCATCGTCGGGATATCGAAGTTGAAGCTGCGAATGGCCTCCGCCTCGGCTACCAGGGCCTTCAGCGGCTTGACCAGCACCCGCGACAGCAGCCAGCCGATGGGGATGCAGAGCAGGAGAATGCCGAGGGTCAGCACCGCCCCCTGCCAGCGGATGCGATAGGCGTCCGCCAGCAGTTCGTCTTCCGGCGCCAGCAACGCCAGGTAGAGGCCTTCGGGGCCACCCGCCAGCAGGCGGTTCTGCGACACCACCCAGCGGCGCTTGGCCAACTCCAGGGTGGTGCGCTGGTCCTGGGTCAGGTTCATGTCGATCAACGCGGCGACGGCGGGGTCGAGGTCGCGTGCCATGGCCAGTTGCGGCTTGTCGTCGATGCGCACGATCAGCCGGGAGATGTCCGGGTAGGCCACGGCGTGGCCGTCCGGCGAGAACAGCAGCACCTGGGTGGAGGGCGTGACCCGGTGCTGCGCCAGGGTGGCGGAAAGGTCGTTCAGGGTCAGGTCGGCGGCAATCACCGCGTCGTCGCCGGCTGGCTGGGCGAGGGTGGTGCCGACCGCGCCGGTGGAGAAGAACACATAGGGTCGGGTGGTGATCAGGCCGCCCTGTTCCAGCGCACGTGAGTACCAGGGGCGGTTGCGCGGGTCGTAGCGCTCGTTGAGCTCCTGGCGGCGGCTGATGAGTGTCAGGCTTGCGTCGAAATAGAGCGATTCGGAGCGCGCTCGGGTGAGGTTGTCGCGCTCGATGCTCCACAGCTGGTAGGCGGCACCCTCGGGGGCGTCGAAGCGCTGCTTGAGTTCGGCGGTGCGCAGCGGGCGCACCATGAAGAAGTCACCATCGTCGTAGCCGACATAGAGCGACGCCAGCTTGGGGTTGTCGCGCAGCGCCTGGGCGAAGCCGCGCAACAGCAGCTCCTGGCGCTGGTAGCCGGCGTACTGCTGGTTGCCGGGGTTGAGGGCCAGCAGGTTGAGCAGGTGGTGGATGGGGCGGTAGGTGTTTTCCAGGTCGGTCTCGACGTCCTGGCTGATGCGCTCGAAGAGCGTATCGCTGCTGGAGAGGATGATCTGGCTGGTCTGCCTGTAGTTGAAGATTCCCAGCACGATGCCGGTCGTCAGCAGCAGGAGGGTGAACAGCAGGCTGATATGGACATGCAACGGAAAACGGCGTTCGACCGGCTTGTGCGGCATTGCCCGAAGCTCCTCGATCCCTGTCTAGGAAAAGACCCGAATGGAGAATAGATGAGCGTTTGGACGGCTGTGCCAGCGTGGCGAAATAAAAAAATCGGGTCGGATCGTCCTGTGTTGCTGGCATTTTGCGTCCTGTCGACGGTGTCGCACGGCATGGCGTCTGACGCTGTGCGAAGTCTTCCGGGAGGCGCGACGGCAATACGTCCGATCACCGCTCTCCACGACTATTCGACGCGTTGTGCAGCTGTTTTCTCTAGGACCTCGTAGGAGTTGTCTCAAGTTTCTGAGCGGCAGGTCTGGAAGCGCCTCCAGCGCCTCCGGCGCGCTCGACAGGCTCGGATGCCCCTCTATCTTGGCAACTCCGAATCACCGTAGATGGAGACGCAAGGTGAGCAAACTCGTAGACCTGGATGCATTCATTCGCGCAGGCGGTGAGTCGCCGCGCAAGGTTCTGATCGTAGACGACCACCCCGTCATCCGGCTGGCTGTCCGCCTGGTGTTGACGCGGGAAGGGTATGAGGTGGTCGCCGAGACGGACAATGGCGTCGATGCCATTGCCCTGGCTCGCGACCACCTGCCCGACCTGGTGATCCTCGACATCGGCATTCCCAAGCTCGGCGGCCTCGACGTGATCGCCCGCATCAGCTCGCTGGACCTGCCCTTGCGGGTATTGGTACTGACCGGGCAGAACCCCAGCCACTACGCCGCCCGCTGCATGCAGGCCGGCGCCGCGGGCTTCGTCTGCAAGGAAGGCGACCTGGGCGAGCTGACCGCCTCGGTGCGCGCCGTGCTGTCCGGCTACAGCTACTTCCCCAGCGAGGTCATCCGTACCGGCAAGCGCCAGGGGGGCATGCCCGACGACAGCGAGCTGATCGATCGCCTCTCGGACCGCGAACTGGTGGTGCTCAAGTACCTGGCCAACGGCTACACCAACAAGCAGATCGCCAGCGAGATGTTCATCAGCAACAAGACGGTGAGCACCTACAAGTCGCGCCTGCTGCTCAAGCTCAACTCGCGCTCGCTGATCGAGCTGGTCGAATTCGCCAATCGCAACGAACTGGTGTGAAGTGCAGGATGGCTGCGCACCCGCCGGTGCGTCGCCATCGATCCCCCCAATCCCCTGTCTCGCGTCCCGGCCCAGGCGCCGGCGGCTGGCCTATTCCTGGGCGGGCCGTGGTGCCTGGTGGGTGGCGGGCGAGATCGGGGCTTCGACCTTGCGTTCGCCCCAGCGCAGGCGCGCCCGGTGTGCGGCGTAGGCCATCAGCAGTGCCAGGGCGCAGCCCAGCAGGCTGTTGTAGAGGCGCACCTCGGGCAGGTGCCAGTCGCGAGCGAGGCTTTCGGATAGCAGCACGAAGCAGACGGTGGTCTGTACCACGAACAGGCCGTAGTGCTGGGCGATGAAGGCGCGGCTGAGGACGATCAGCGGCAGCATGCAGGCCACCAGCAGCGCCGGGCTCTGCAGCCAGTGGCCGAACAGGATCAGCAGCAGGGCGCCGATCAGGGTGCCGAGGCCGCGCTGGATGCCGCGCACCAGGCTGCTGTCGAGTTCCATCTGCAGGGTGGTCACCACCGTCAGCGTCAGCCAGTAGCCACGCGGCATGCCGGTGAGGTTGGCGGCAAGGCCGGCTAGGGCGACGGCCAGCGTGCAGGCCAGCGCGTGGATCCACCACAGCCGCCGGGGCAGTCGCGAGGCGTGGCGGCGCAGTACACGGCTGAAGCCGAGCAGGCGTGGGAGCAGGGGCCACAGGCGCAGCCCGTGCATGCCACGCAGGAAGAATGCCAGCAGCATCACCCAGAGCCCGCCGATGGCGAACAGCGCCCCCACCGCCAGGCCATTGTTGAGGCTGCCGCTGCCGGCCTGACCCTGGCCGAGGCAGAGGCACACCGCGAGGCCGACGCCGAGCTTGCCCAGTTCGGTGCCGTAGCGCTGCAGCAGTGCCAGGAGGAAGCCCCAGAGGGCGAAGCTGGCAAGGCTCAGCAGGGGATGGCTGGCGGCCCAGAAGCCGACCCCCGCGCTGAGGGCGCCGAGCAGGGTGAGCAGCAGCATGCGCAACATGCCGAAGCGGTGCATGGGGTTGGCCAGGGCGGCCTGGAAGGCGCCGGTGGCGGCCCAGAGAAAACCGGTATGGGCGGTGAACAGACCCAGCATCAGCGGCAGGCCGCAACCCAGGCCGGCGATGGCGGCCGGCCCCCAGGCTGCTGGGCCGGCATGCCAGTGCATGCTTTGTCTGAGCGCCTTGCGCATCTGTCGTGACTCCTTGCAACGGCCACCCGGATGCGGGCGGCCTGGTAACCCTAGACCGGGCTGGAGCGCCCGGTCATCTCGCGGGCCATTTCCGTGGCGTAGCTGTCGGTCATCCCGGCGATGAAGTCGATGACCCGCAGGAACGAGCGGTACAGCGGCCAGGACGGGTCCGGGGCGTTGTTGCCGAGCAGGTCGAGGATGCGCCGGTTCTTGAACGAGGGGGTGCGCCCGCCGTGCTGTTCCAGCGCCGCGCCGCAGAAGGCGTTGAGGAGGATCTCCAGGGTGGTGTAGGCGCCGATCTCGTGGAGCGTCTTGCGCTTGTCCTGGAAGATGCGTTCCCGCGCGATGGCCTTGGCGCGCAGCACGCAGTGCTTGGCCGGCCCGTGCATGTGCTCCACCAGGTCGCCCTGCAGGGTGCCGGCGAGCAGGGCGTCCTGCTGGTCGACGAAGGCATGTGCGGCGGCATTGGTCAGGTGCTCGATGGCCTTGCCGCGGAGGATCGCCAGCTTGCGCCGCCGCGAGTCGCGCGGGCCCAGTTGCCGGTAGGTTTCCGGCAGGTCGTCGCCCACCAGGCCGAGCAGCACCGCCTCGACCTCCTCGTAGTCGAGCAGCTCCATTTCGAGGCCGTCCTCGAGGTCGATCAGTGCGTAGCAGATGTCGTCCGCCGCCTCCATCAGGTAGACCAGCGGATGGCGCGCCCAGCGCTGTTCCTCCAGTTGCGGCAGGCCCAGCTTCTGGGCGATCTGCTCCAGCAGCGGCAGTTCGCTCTGGTAGCAGCCGAACTTGTGCTTCTTGTAGCCCAGGGCCTCGGCATGGCGGGCCGTCCAGGGGTACTTGAGGTAGGTGCCGAGGGTGGCGTAGGTCAGGCGCGTGCCGCCGTCGAACTGGTGGTATTCCAGTTGCGTGAGCACGCGAAAGCCCTGCGCGTTGCCTTCGAAGCTGAGGAAGTCGGCACGCTCGGTCTCGCTCATGGCGTCCAGCCAGCCGCGCGCGGACGCCTGCTGGAACCAGTGGCGGATGGCGTCTTCGCCGGAGTGGCCGAAGGGCGGGTTGCCGATGTCATGGGCCAGGCAGGCGGACTGCACGATCACCCCGAGGTCGGCCGGGTCGCACCAATCCGGCATCGCATCGCGCAGCACTTCGCCCACGCGCATGCCCAGCGAACGCCCCACGCAGCCGACTTCCAGGGAGTGGGTCAGGCGCGTGTGGATGTGGTCGTTGCTGGAGACGGGGTGGACCTGGGTCTTGCGCCCCAGGCGTCGGAAGGCTCCGGAAAAGATGATGCGGTCATGGTCCTTGTGGAACGAACTGCGGCCCAGTTCCTCGGTGCTGTGCACCGGTTTGCCGAGCCGTTCACGGGTGAGCAGTGTCTGCCAGTCCAACGCCAGTCCTCGCCGTTCAGTGGCTGAAAGGGGGCTAGCTTCCCGGTTAACGCGGAGCGCCGCAAGGGGACCGAGGGCGAGTGTGGGAGTTCCCCGCGCACCGGGGGTCACAGGCCGGCGGCGTCGATGTCCACCAGCAGCAGGCGGCCGCCGTTGTCGATGAACTGGCCGGCGGTCAGGCAGTACTGGTTGGTGGTGGCGTCGCGGTAGGTGCTGGAGAGGGTCAGCCGGCGCTCTTCCCAGCCCTCGGCGAGCAGGTGATAGAAGTACGGCCGCCAGGACCAGTTGTGGCCCAGGTAGCGGGCATCTTCGTGCCAGCCCTGGCCTTTCCATTCCAGGTTCGGGGTGAGCTGCGTACCGTTGCGGTCGCACTGGTAGATGCGCAGCAGCCAGGGGTACTGCTCGGGCGAGGGCAGGGATGAGAGCGGCGCGTCGCCCTCGGCCCAGGTGCGCAGCTGGTTCATCAGCAGGGTGAGCTGCTGGCGCATGGTCATCAGCCGCGCGCGCTCGGCCAGCTTGCGCTGTACGTATTGGTCGCGCAGCTGGGCGAAGCGGTCGACGAAGGCGTCGGCGGCGAAGAATTCCAGCTCCGGCTTGGCGAACAGGTAGCCCTGCACGTAGCGGGCGCCGCATTCCAGGGCGAAGTCCAGCTCGGCCTCGGTCTCCACGCCCTCGGCGATGATCCAGCAACCGGTCTTCTCGGCCATCTGCGCCAGGGCCTTGACCACCTCGCCGCTGGGGCCGCCACGCGCAGCGGCCTGGAACAGCTGCATGTCGAGCTTGAGGATGTCCGGCTGCAGGGCGAGTACGCGGTCGAGCTGGGAGTAGCCGGCGCCGAAGTCGTCGATGGCGATGCGCGCGCCGGCCTGACGGTAGCGGGCGACCACGTCCGGCAGGCGCTGGCTGGCGCCGCCCAGTTCGGTGATCTCGAAGACGATGCGCTCGGGGGCCACGCCGTTGCGTTCCAGCTGCTTGAGGCTGGGCAGCGCCTGGCCGGGGTGCAGGCGGCTGATCCAGCGCGGCGAGATGTTGATGCTGAGGAACCAGTCCGCAGGGGCCTGGTGCAGGCGTGCGAGGGCGTCTTCGCGGATCTCCCGGTCGAGGCGGCGCAGGGCTGCAGGCGGCACCTTGGAATCGGCGAACAACGGGCCGACCGACAGGAGCCGGCCGTCATCCTGGCGCAGGCGCCCCAGGGCTTCGACCCCGGCGATGCGTCCTGTCGCGGTGTCGATGAACGGCTGGAAGCAGGCAAGCGGTTGCCCGTCTATCACGGTGACTCCTTAGGGCTGGCCCGAAATGCACGCGCTCGCCGAAACGACGCGGAGGGAGCCGGCTGCTACCGGCTCCCTCCCAAAGCAAGAATGTGGCCAGCTTGTCCTACGATCAGACCTTGGTGGTAGACGGCGGTTTGACGTCAGAACGGCGCCAGGCTCCGCCCAGCAAGGGCAGCAGCGTGGTACCCAGGCGCAGCAATCGAGTCAGATTGCCACTACGGGCGGCGAAGAAGCCCAGCGCGGCGACGCCGGCGATGCCCCAAAGGGGGGCGTGGGGCAGGGCGCCCAGTTGCTGCTGCCAGCCGCTGGCGATGCCCTTGGCGCGGCGCAGGGGCTGGGTGAGCACCAGGGTCTCGTGGCGGATCTCCTGGCGATGCATCTCCAGGCGCAGGCGCACCAGCGCCTTGCGCAGTTCGCGGCGGGAGGTGGTGCGGTGCGTTTCGGGCAGGCTCATGGCAGCAGGCGCTCGCGGTCCTGGGCCAGCTCTTCGAGCGTGGCGGAGAAGGGTGAGGACTCATCGTCCACGGCCTGTTTCAGGCGCCAGGCGCAGTAGAGGGTGAGCACGAGGTAGAAGAGGCACAGGCCGCCCATGGTCTCCAGCCGCGCGGTGTCCCAGAAGATCACCAGCAGCAGCGCGGAGAGCGCCACCAGCAGGAGCAGGGCGAAGATCAGCGACAGCCCGGCGAACAGCAGCAGGCGCAGGGTGTTGGCCTTCTGTTCCTGCAGCTCGATGCCGAACAGCTCGACATGGCTGTGCAGCAGGCCGAGGAACGCGGCGCCTAGGCGCCGCGGGGAGGGGCCTTGGCCCGCGCTCTGCGGGCCGGATTCCATTCCCGGCTCCATGGTCAGCGACGCGAGGCGAGCAGACCGAGGAGGAAGCCGATGCCGGCGGAGAGGCCGATGGTCTGCCAGGGATGTTCCTGCACGTAGTCCTCGGTGGCGGCGACGGCGGCCTTGCCCTTGTCGACGATCTTCTCTTCGGTCAGGTGAAGGGTCTCGCGGGCG
This sequence comes from Pseudomonas sp. No.21, assembly GCF_054558415.1. NCBI lineage: Bacteria > Pseudomonadati > Pseudomonadota > Gammaproteobacteria > Pseudomonadales > Pseudomonadaceae > Pseudomonas > Pseudomonas sp. No.21. The sequence goes on along the minus strand of NZ_BAAJNO010000004.1, from coordinate 526,637 downwards.
CGCTTGAGGGATTCGTGGATCTGCAGGCGCAACTCCTCGGCCTGGTCGCCAGCGAGGCTGGCGGTGTGCTGCAGCAGTTTCTCGGTGTCGCCGACGAGGGCCTGGAATTCGGTCAACAGGTCATCCTGAGCGCGGCTGGCGGTCTTGCGTGGCATGGCGTGGATCTCCTTGAGGGCTGGGAAGGCTTGGTAGTTGTGAGTCGCCGCGCCGGGTTTAGGTTCCGGTGATATTCGCTCGGGCGCTGGTATGGCGCTTGCAATGCCCTGGTGCGCCAGAGCGTCGGTGTGCCCCGTTATCGGGCATCACGCGGGGCTTCGACAGGGCTGTCGAATCCTGGCAAGCACATGAAAAACAAAGAGAAAGCCTGAAAATTCAAACTGCCGTCTTCACCACGTCGCCCCGTTATGGCCACCGGCTCCGACCCGTTCGGGGGCGTACCGGCTTCAGCGTGGTGCACGTCCGGCGCGATTTGATCCGTATTGGTGCTTTTTCCCTGCCGGAGCCTTCCTGCCAATGGAAAACCTCAACAGTGCCGTGCAAACCCTGATCCACGGCTCCAACACCCTGTTCATCCTGATGGGCGCCGTGATGGTGCTTGCCATGCACGCCGGCTTCGCGTTCCTGGAAGTGGGCACCGTGCGCCAGAAGAACCAGGTCAACGCGCTGTCGAAGATCCTCTCGGACTTCGCCATCTCCACGCTGGCCTACTTCTTCATCGGCTACTGGGTGGCCTATGGCGTGACCTTCCTGCAGCCGGCCGGCGAGCTGGCGGCGGACCACGGCTACGCGCTGGTGAAGTTCTTCTTCCTGCTGACCTTCGCCGCCGCCATCCCGGCGATCATCTCCGGCGGCATCGCCGAGCGCGCCCGCTTCGGTCCGCAGCTGTGCGCGACGGCCCTGATCGTGGCCTTCGTCTATCCCTTCTTCGAGGGGCTGATCTGGAACGGCAACTTCGGCCTGCAGGACTGGCTGAAGGCGAGCTTCGGCGCCAGCTTCCATGACTTCGCCGGCTCCGTGGTGGTGCACGCCGTGGGCGGCTGGCTGGCCTTTGGCGCGGTGCTGCTGCTGGGGCGCCGTGACGGCCGCTACCGCGATGGCCGCCTGGTGGCCTTCGCGCCGTCGAACATTCCCTTCCTGGCGCTGGGCTCGTGGATCCTCATCGTCGGCTGGTTCGGCTTCAACGTGATGAGCGCGCAGACCCTGCAAGGCGTCAGCGGCCTGGTGGCGGTCAACTCGCTGATGGCGATGGTCGGCGGCACGGTCGCCGCGCTACTGGTGGGGCGCAATGACCCGGGCTTCCTGCACAACGGCCCGCTGGCCGGCCTGGTGGCGATCTGCGCAGGCTCCGACCTGATGCACCCGGTGGGCGCCCTGGCCACCGGTGCCATCGCGGGCGGCCTGTTCGTCTGGGCCTTCACCGCGACCCAGGTCAAATGGAAGCTGGACGACGTGCTGGGCGTATGGCCGCTGCACGGCCTGTGTGGCGTCTGGGGCGGCATCGCCTGCGGCATCTTCGGCCAGGAGGCCCTCGGTGGCCTGGGCGGCGTCAGCCTGGTGAGCCAGTTGATCGGCACCGGCCTCGGCGTGCTGGTGGCGCTGGTGGGCGGCTTCCTGGTCTACGGCCTGCTGAAGAAGACCCTGGGCGTCCGCCTGTCCCAGGAGCAGGAGTACTACGGCGCGGACCTGTCGATCCACAAGATCGGCGCGACCAGCCAGGATTGATGCGCCCAGGTCGTCCGGACGGGATCGCAGGAATGAAGAAAGCCCGCCATATGGCGGGCTTTTCCATTGCACGGCGGGTGACTACCAGAGCGGTACCACGTAGCTGACGATCAGGCGGTTCTCGTCGATGTCGCTGCCATAGTTGGTGGAGCGTACCGTCGCGTTGCGCCATTTCACGCCGAGGTTCTTCAGCGGGCCGTCCTGGAAGACGTAGGCGATGTCGGTGTTGCGTTCCCACTCCTTGCCTTCGGGGCGACCGGCGCCCAGGTCGACGTTGTCGCCGGACAGGTAGCGGGTCATGAAGGTCAGGCCGGGGATGCCCATGGCGGCGAAGTTGTAGTCGTAGCGTGCCTGCCAGGATTTTTCGTCCTTGGCGGCGAAGTCGCCGATCTGTACGTAGTTGACCAGGAAGGGGTCGGTGCCGTTGATGTAGGCGTAGCCGGTGTCGCCGCTCATGCTCTGGTAGCCGAGGCCGAAGGCGTGGCCGCCCAGGGCGTAGGTGAACATGGCACCGAAGGCCTTGTTGTCGACGTTGCTGCTGCCTTCGTCGGTGGAGCGGGCGTAGCGGATGTCGCTCTTCAGCGACTGCTTGTCACCCAGCGGCAGGGTGTGCAGGACGGTGAAGATGTGTTGCTTGTAGAACTCGTCCAGGTTGCCGTAGTTGTAGCCGGTGGCGAGGTTGTCGTTCCACTTGTAGGTGGCGCCGGCGAAGTTGAATTCGTCGCTGGTCTGGCCGCCGCGGAAGGTGATGCCACGGGCGCCGCCGGCACCGGTGGCGGCGACGCGGCTGTTGGTGATGGTCATGTCCTCGTAGTCCGAGGAGTCGCGCTGGTTCACCTGCTTGAGCTGGCCGGCGTCGAGGGTCAGGCCGTCGATTTCCATCGAGTTGATGTGGCCACCCTGGAAGGTCTGCGGCAGCAGGCGCGAGTCGTTGTACTGCACCGTGGGCAGCTTGGGCAGCAGGGTGCCGACCTTGAGGACGCTCTTGGAGGCGCGCAGCTTGGCGGTCAGGCCCACTTCGCCGTATTCGTCCTGGGCGCGGTTGGGCGCTTCGCGGTCGCGCTTGAGCAGGCCGGTGCCGGTGCGGTCCGGGCTGGAGTCGAGCTTGATGCCCAGGGCGCCGATGGCATCGACGCCGACGCCGATGGTGCCTTCGGTGAAGCCCGACTCGTAGCGCAGCAGGAAGCCCTGGGCCCACTCCTCGGCCTTGGACTGGGCGGCGCCGTCCTGGCGGAAATCACGGTTGAAGTAGAAGTTGCGCAGCTCGACGCTGGCCTTGCTGTCTTTCAGGAATTCGGCCTGGGCGAGGCCGGGCAGGGTGAGGCCGGTGCTGAGCGCTGCCAGGGCGATGGCGTGCGCGAGCGAGGTCTTGCTCATTGTTATTGTCTCCTCGTTGGGGTGGCGGGGCGGTTGGGCCGCCCCGTTACAACGAGTGGAATTAAGCATCCGGTAACACAATCGTCATTTAGACATTGGTCGCCCTCACTGCACCCACTGCGGGTAGTAGCCGAGGCGATCCTGCACGGCGGCGTCGTGGGCCGGCACCACGGTCAGGTCCGGTTCGGCCTGCAGCAGGTCGTGAACGCGCCGGAGCTGGGCGAGGGTGCCGTCGCGGTCGTTGTCGACCATCCGGCGGCTGACCCAGAACTTCTCGTGGGGCCCGGTGAAGCCTTCCAGGCGCCAACTGGTGTCGCCGGTGAAGAAGAAGCGGCGGCCGTCGTCGAGGGTGAGGAACAGGCCCACCGAGCCCGGGGTGTGGCCGGTGAGCGGCACCAGCACCAGGCTGCCGTCGCCGAACAGGTCGAGGCTCTCGTCGAACCCCATGTAGGGCTCGGGCTGGAAGTCGAAGGGCCGCCAGAGGATCTCGTGGGTGAACTGGCTGGGCAGCACCGCCGGCGGCGCGGCGATGTGGCTGAACTCGATCTCCGCCCAGGGCGCCCACACCGGCACCTCGGGAAAGTCCGCCAGGCCCGAGGCGTGGTCCCAGTGCGCGTGGGTGAGGAGGATGCGGTCGACGCGGATGCCGTCGCGGTCCAGTTGGTCACGCGCGGGGATGACGTCCTCGTACTTGAACAACGGCTTGTCCCACCAGGGCATGTCGCCCTTGAACTGGGCATCCACCTGGCGCCCCAGGCCGGTGTCCAGCAGCAGGTTGGCGGCGTGGTGCTGGATGAGCACGGCGGTGTGGTTGACCGCGACGGTCCTGGTCCACTGGCCGCCCTCCAGGGTGAAGGCGTCGAGGGTCTCGGCGTGGGCGGTCTTCACCAGGGCGAAACGCAGGCCCTGGGCGCTGGCGAAAGGGCTGGCGGCCAGCAGCAGGCCGGCGAGGAGGAGGCGGAGCAGGTGCATAGGGCTTCCTTGCAGTGGCGGGTGTTCAGAGGCGGGGCAGTTCGACGTAGCCGGGCAGGGCGCGGATGCGGTCGCACCACTGGCGGATGTGCGGGTAGGGGCTGAGGTCGAGTCCGCCTTCTGCGGCCATCGCCAGGTAGGGGTAGTTGGCGACATCGGCGACGCTCGGTGCCTCGCCTTCGGCCAGCCAGGCGTGCCGGCCCAGTTGCAGTTCCACCATCGCCAGCACCTGGCGCGCCTTGGCCTGGGTGGCTTCGAGGTCGCCGGGCCGACCGAACAGCTTCATCACCCGCGCGGCGGCCGGGCCGTGATGCAGCTCGTTGGCGGCGTAGCTCAGCCAGCTGGCGATGCGGCCCTGCTGCAGGGCGTCGTCGGGCAGCCACTGCGGCGCATAACGGCGTGCCAGGTAGACGAGGATGGCCTGTGAATCCGCCAGCACCTGGCAATCCTCCAACAGCATGGGCACCTGGCCACGGGGATTGAGGGCGAGGAACGCCGCTCGCTTCTGTTCACCCGCTGCCAGGTTGACCGTGACGACCTCGGCACGCTGGCCGATCAGGCCGAGGAACAGACGGACCTTGTAGCAGTTGCCGGAAAGCGGGAAGTCGTAGAGCTGCATGGGGGAGGCCTTGGTAGTGATTGTGCGACTGGATATTAGACAGACAGGTCTGTATATTTCAAGCGCCAACCCTGTCGCGTGCCTCAGAGGCCGGTGCGATGCGGGTTTGAGCCGGTGCGGGCGGATACGCATAATGCGCCGGTCAGGAGGTTCCACATGGCTTCGAGCAAACGCGATCAGTTGATCGACACCGCCATCGCGCTGTTCTACCGCGACGGTTTCCACGCCACCGGCATCGATCGGATCCTTGCGGAGTCCGGGGTGGCGAAGATGACGCTGTACAAGCACTTCAAGTCCAAGGAAGAACTGATCGAGGCGGCGCTGCGCCAGCGGCTGGAGCCGAGCCGCCAGCTGATGGCCTGGGCGCTGGAGAACCTGTCGCCGACGGCGGCGATCCTTGCCGTCTTCGATGGCCTGCACCAATTGCTCCATGGCAGCGAGTTCTTCGGTTGCGCCTTCGTCAACGCCGCTGCCGAGTTCCATGACCGCGACCACCCGATCCACCGCGTCGCCGCCATGCACAAGGCGAACGCCGAGCAGCACTTCCGCTCGGCGCTGGAGCGCCTGGAGGTCCCGGAGCCCGAGCGCCTCGCGCGGCAGCTGCAGTACCTGATGGAAGGGGCGATCACCATGGCCCACATGCAGGGGCCCGCGCAGCAGGCGCTGGAGGCCAGGGACGCCGCTGCCGTGCTGCTGCAGGCGGCGGGTGTCGCTGTATCGGGCACGCCGAACTCCTGACGTCAATATCGGTCGCTGCCGTCCATCGGCGGGTGATGGATTCGTTCTCAAGGTTTCCCGGGGGATGCCGTCAAATCGGTGTACATCCGATTTTCCGGGACTGCCGCTATGAAGACTCTCGATTCCCTGGCTTCCGCAACCACGCGCCCGAGTTACCTGAACAAGATCGACAGCGCGACCCGTAATGCCACCAACGCGCAGAACGTGCTGACCAACCGCGTCGCCCAGCGCCTGGGTGTCGAGCCCGGCACCCTGGCCGGCAAGACCCAGGACGACTACACGCCCGACAAGGTGGCCGGGCGCATCCTCGACTTCGTCGGGGGCCGCATCCAGGCCGAGGCGGCCAAGGGCGCCGACCCCGAGAAGCTGCAGAAGATGCTCGACCAGGCCCGCGAAGGCGTGGAGAAGGGCTTCGCCGAGGCGAAGAAGATCCTCCAGGGCCTGGGTGTGCTGGGCGGCAAGATCGCCAGCGACATCGAGGACACCTTCGGCAAGATCCAGGACGGCCTCGACAACCTGGCCAGCTCCCTCGGCCTGGATGGCAAGACACCGAGCACCGGCACCTCCGGCAGCACGGGCGTCGGCAGTTCCAGCCAGAGCTTCTCCGCGCGCTCCTCGACCTTCGACATGGAGGTGACCACCAAGGAAGGCGACAAGGTGAAGATCTCCATCGCCCAGGCCTCGGCCGACTGGCAGACCTCCTCGACGAGCTCCGGCAAGGACGGCACCGGCAGCGTCAAATCCGAGTCCGGCAGCCTGCAGATCGGTGGCTGGAAGGTGCAGGTGGACGGCGACCTCAACGACGACGAGAAGGCCGCGCTCAATGACCTGCTCGACCAGGTGCAGGACATCTCCAGCAAGTTCTACTCGGGTGACCTCAACGGCGCCTTCGACCGCGCCCTGGCCCTGGACATGAACGGCGACCAGCTGGCCTCCATGTCGCTCAACCTGACCCAGGCCACGGTCAAGGCCACCAGCACCTACGGCTCCGTGGCCCAGGAGGGTGGCCAGCCGGCCAGCGCGGTGAACACCTCGCTGCAGGACTATGCCAAGGGCATGCTCGAGGCGCTGAGGAACGCCGCCAAGCTCTCCGACGACCCGAAGGGCACGCTGCAGGACCTGCTCAACGGTGGCTTCTCGCTCAACGAGCGCCTCAGCGACAACCAGCTGGACAAGGCCCAGGCGTTCAACAGCAAGCTGCTGGACGGGCTGCAGAACCTCCTGCCGGCCACCGCCAGGGACGACTCGGCCAAGGCCTGAGGCATGCTAGAATCCGCGCCTTTCCTGATTGGCGAGGCGCGTGGCGATGCTCCCCGAATGCAGCCTGTTCGGCACCCTGGGTTGCCATCTCTGTGAAGTGGCGGAGGGCGTGCTCATGCCCTTCGTCGAGCATGGCCTGATGGTCGAGCTGATGGACATCGCCGAGCGCGAGGAATGGATGGACGACTACGCCCTGCGCATTCCCGTGCTGCGTCGCTGCGATACCGGTGCCGAGCTGGACTGGCCCTTCGACGCCGCCAAGGTCGCTGCCTTCCTCGAACACTGACCGCTGGTCGGCTGCTCCCTCCCAGGCCCTGCTCCCTTCACCGGTCACCGCGTCCCGTGGTGACTGCTCTCCTGCCGATCAATCCCCCTTTCACGGAACGGATTGTCGATTCAATGCAACAGTGAATACCTTGCCAAATGTTTCATCGGCCGTATGATTGCCCAGTCAGTTACTGCCTAGGCAGATATTAGCCAATGAAGCACTACAGCCCCGCCGACTACCCCTTCACCGGCTCCATCGGCCAGTACATCGGGCGTTCCGCGCTGCTCAAGGACCGCCTGCTCGACCGTTACCTGGCGCCCCTGGACATCACTTCCGCCCAGTTCAAGGTGCTGATGTTCATCTACATGGACCGCGCCAACACCCCGGCCGACCTGTGCCGTGAGCTCTCGGTGGACAGCGGCTCCATGACCCGCATGCTCGATCGCCTGGAGAAGAAGGGCCTGCTGCTGCGCAAGCCCTGCCCGGAGGATCGCCGCAGCGTGCGCCTGGCCCTCAGCGAGGACGGCCTGCGCATCAGCCGGCAGATGCCGGAGATCGTCGCCGACGCGATGAACGAACTCACCAGCCCGTTGACCAGCGACGAGCTCCGCACCCTGGTGGGGCTGCTGGGCAAGATCCTGCAAGGGCGCGACCCGTGCGCGCCGCTCGGAGCGACCGACCATGAATGAATACAGCCGCACGGCCCGCCTGGGGCGTAGCGCCCTGGTGCTCGGTGCCGCCCTGGCCCTGGCCGCCTGCGCCAGCTCCAGCGGCCTGGAGCCCGAGGGCAGGACTCTCGATGCCGCCTCCCTGGAGGCCGGACGCAGCCTGGCTGGCACGCCTCTCAGCGCCGCCGCCTGGCCGCGCCGGGACTGGTGGAAGCAACTGGGTGACGCCCAGCTCGACGCCATGGTGGATGAAGCCCTGGCCGGCTCGCCGGACCTGCAGGTGGCCAGCGCCCGTACCCGCAAGGCCCTGGCCGAAGCCCAGGCGCAGGACGCCGCGCGCATGCCCAGTGTCAACGCAAGCGCCAGCTATTCCGGTGCCCGCGCGCCGGAGAGCGTGGTGCCCGCGCCCATCGGCGGCAGCTATGCGGCGGTGAAGTACCTGTCCCTGGGGTTCAACTACGACATCGACCTCTGGGGCGGCCAGCGCGCCGCCTGGGAAGCCGCGCTCGGCCAGGCCCGCGCCGCCGAGGTGGACCAGCAGGCCGCGCGCCTCAACCTGTCCGCCAGCGTCGCCCGCGCCTACAGCCAGCTCGCCTATGCCTTCGTCGCCCGTGACCTGGCGAAAGAAGAGTTGAATCGCTCCGAACACCTCTACAGCCTCAGCAAGCAGCGCCTGGCCGCCGGCCTGGACAGCAAAGTGCAGCTGCAACAGAGCGAGGCCCAGCAGGCCGCCGCGCGCCAGCAACTGCTGGCCGCCGAGCAGCAGATCGACAGCGACCGCATCACCCTCGCCGTATTGCTGGGGCAGGGCCCCGACCGTGGCCAGCGCATCCAGCGCCCCCTGGTGCTGCAGCCCACCGCCCTGGCGTTGCCGTCGGACCTGCCGGCCGAGCTGCTTGGCCGCCGCCCGGATGTGATCGCCGCGCGCTGGCGCGTCGAGGCGGCGAGCAAGGGCATCGAGTCGGCCAAGACCGGCTTCTATCCCAACCTCAACCTCAGCGCCATGGTCGGCCTCGCCGCCCTGAGCAGCGGCGACCTGTTCCAGGGCGGCAGCCGCTTCTACCAGGTGGCGCCGGCCCTCTCCCTGCCGGTGTTCGACGGCGGCCGCCTGCGCGCCAACCTGGCCGGCGTGGATGCCGACTACGACCTGGCCGTGGCCCAGTACAACAAGACCCTGGTGGCCGCCCTCGGCGAGGTCAGCGACGACCTCAGCCAGCTGCGCTCCCTGGCGCAGCAGATCGAGGTGCAGCGCCAGGCCCGCGATATCGCCAAGTCGAACTACGACCTCGCCATGCGCCGCTACGGCGAAGGCATCGGCAACTACCTGGACGCCCTCAGCGTCGAGCAGCAGTTGCTGGTCACCGAACGCCAGCTGGCCAGCCTGGACGTCCAGCAGATCGACACCTCCGTGCGCCTGGTGCAGGCCCTCGGCGGTGGCTTCCAACCCGAACCGACTCCGCTCGCCCAGGGCGCCCGCCCGGCCGCCGCTGAATGAACGAGGCACAGACCATGACCCCCCAGACTTCGGAAACCGCCGTCCAAGGCAACCCCAAGCGCAAGCGGATGCTGCTGATCCTGCTTGCCGTGATCCTCATCGTCGCCGCCCTCGGCTTCGCCTGGGAGCAGCTCTTCGGCCGCTGGAGCGAGCACACCGACGACGCCTACATCGGCGGCAACGTGGTGCAGATCACCCCGCAGACCGTGGGCACCGTGACCAGCATCGGCGCCGATGACGGCGACCTGGTGCACGAAGGCCAGGTGCTGGTGCAGTTCGATCCGAGCGACGCCGAGATCGGCCTGCAGCAGGCCGAGGCCAACCTCGCGCGCACCGTGCGCCAGGTGCGTGGGCTGTACAACAGCGTGGACGGCTACAAGGCCGAGGTGGCGTCGAAGAAGATCGCCCTGCAGAAGGCCCGGGCGGACTTCGACCGCCGTCGCAACCTGGCCAAGGACGGCGCGATCTCCCAGGAGGAGCTGGCCCACGCCCGAGACGCCCTGGATTCCGCGCAGAGCGCCCTGACCAGCGCCGAGCAGCAGCTCAATACCAGCCGCGCGCTGGTGGACGACACCGTGATCGCCTCCCACCCGGATGTGAAGGCTGCCGCCGCGACCCTGCGCCAGGCCTACCTGGAGGACGCCCGCGCCACCCTGGTGGCCCCGGTCACCGGCTACGTCGCCAAGCGCACGGTGCAGCTCGGCCAGCGCGTGCAGCCCGGCACCGCGCTGATGGCGGTCATCCCCCTGGACCAGGTGTGGATCGACGCCAACTTCAAGGAAACCCAGCTGAAGAACATGCGCATCGGCCAGCCGGTGGAGATCGAGTCCGACCTCTACGGCGGCGACGTGAAGTACAGCGGCACGGTGGACAGCCTGGGCGTCGGCACCGGCAGCGCCTTCTCCCTGCTGCCGGCGCAGAACGCCACCGGCAACTGGATCAAGATCGTCCAGCGCGTACCGGTGCGCATCCGCATCAACCCCGACCAGCTCAAGGAGCACCCGCTGCGCATCGGCCTGTCGATGAACGTCAAGGTCGACCTGCACGACCAGAGCGGCCCGTCCCTGGCCCAGCAGGCACCGAAGCAGCCGCTGTTCGCCACCGACGTTTACCAGCGCCAACTGGCGGAAGCCGACCAGTTGATCGAGCAGCTGATCCACGCCAACGGCCCGGACGCCACCCACACCACCGCGCAGCGCTGAGACGGCGACCATGAGCGATAACGCAGCAGCCAGCTTCACCCCGCCGAACCTGGTGCTGGCCACCATCGGCCTGTCGCTGGCGACCTTCATGCAGGTGCTCGACACCACCATCGCCAACGTGGCGCTGCCGACCATCGCCGGCAACCTGGGGGTGAGTTCGGAGCAGGGCACCTGGGTGATCACCTCCTTTGCGGTGAGCAACGCCATCGCCCTGCCGCTGACCGGCTGGATGAGCCGTCGGGTGGGCGAGGTGCGCCTGTTCATCGGCGCCGCGCTGCTGTTCGTGCTGGCATCGTTCCTCTGCGGCGTGGCCCAGTCGATGAACAGCCTGGTGGGCTTCCGCGCCCTCCAGGGCTTCGTCGCCGGGCCGCTGTACCCCATCACCCAGACCCTGCTGCTGTCGATCTACCCACCGGCGAAACGGGGCATGGCCCTGGCGCTGCTGGCGATGGTGACGGTGGTGGCGCCCATCGCCGGGCCCATCCTCGGCGGCTGGATCACCGACGACTTCAGCTGGCCGTGGATCTTCTTCATCAACCTGCCCATCGGCCTGTTCGCCGCCTTCGTGGTCTACCAGCAATTGCGCAAGCGGCCGGTGACGCTCAAGCGCGAGCCCATGGACTGGATGGGGCTGGCGACCCTGGTGATCGGTGTCGGCGCGTTGCAGATCGTGCTCGACAAGGGCAACGACCTGGACTGGTTCGAATCGAACTTCATCGTCGGCGGCACGGTGATCGCGGTCATCGCCCTGGCGGTGTTCATCATCTGGGAATTCACCGACCGCCACCCCATCGTCAACCTGCGGCTGTTCCGCCATCGCAACTTCAGCGCCGGCACCGTGGCGCTGGTGGGGGGCTACGCGGCCTTCTTCGGCATCAACCTGCTGTTGCCGCAATGGTTGCAGACCCAGCTCGGCTACACCGCCACCTGGGCCGGCCTGGCGGCGGCGCCCATCGGCCTGCTGCCGGTGATCATGTCGCCGTTCGTGGGGCGCTACGCGCAGAACTTCGACCTGCGCGTGCTGGCCAGCCTGGCGTTCTTCGCCATCGGCGCCAGCTGCTTCATGCGGGCGTCCTTCACCACCGAGGTGGACTACCTGCACATCGCCCTGGTGCAGCTGTTCATGGGCTTCGGCGTGGCGCTGTTCTTCATGCCGATCCTCAGCATCCTGCTCTCGGACCTGCCGCAGAGCGAGATCGCCGATGGCTCGGGCCTCGCCACCTTCCTGCGGACCCTGGGCGGCAGCTTCGCGGCCTCGCTCACCACCTGGATCTGGATACGCCGGGCCGACCAGCACCACGCCTACCTCACCGAGCACATCAGCAGCTACGACCCGGGCACCCGGCAGATGCTGGAGCAGATGGGTGGCATGAGCCAGCAGAACGCCGCGTCCCTGGACCAGATCGTCACCGGGCAGGCGTACATGATGTCGACCATCGACTACTTCACGATGATCGGCTGGGTCTGCATGGGGTTGATCCTGCTCATCTGGCTCGCCAGGCCGCCGTTCGGCGCCAAGCCCGGTGCGGCGGCCAACGCCCACTGAAGCAATGCGCACAGGCAGGTTGGCGCCGCGCCTAGCGAGGCCCAACACAACGAAGCCCGATGCCCTCGCATTGGGCTTCTTTCCTGGCAGAAGGGAGAGGGTGGGGGAGGAAAGGAAAAGGGGCTGACTTTTTCGCAGGCAATAAAAAACCCGCCTATAAGGCGGGTTTTTCGGGATTTGGTCGGAGCGACTGGATTCGAACCAGCGACCTTCTCGTCCCGAACGAGACGCGCTACCAAGCTGCGCTACGCTCCGTGGAATGAGCGCGCATTCTACAGAAAACTTTTTGGTCGACAAGGGGTTAGCTGAAATTTTTTTATCGGGCAGGGCTGCCGCGGTGTCCAGGGTGCTGCCCATGGCGGGGCGGAAAAAACCAAGCCCGCCGCAAGGTGGCTTGCGGCGGGCTTGGCCGGGCGATCGCGAAGGTCGCCGGGTGGGGCTCAGAGTTCCTTGATGGTGCGGACCTGGTCCTTGTTGACCCTGGCGCGCTTGCCGTCGAGTTGCTCGAACTCGTAGAAGCCGGAGTCATCGTCGTAATCGGGCTTGTCCACGGCCTGGATCTCGCGGCCGTCGTTCAGGGTGATCACGGTGGGGGACGAGCAGCCGGCCAGGGTGACCAGGCCGAGCGCGAGCACGAATGCGGGAATGATCCGCTGGTTCATCTTCCATCTCCTTGATGAATGAACGGGAGGTTCTCGGGCTCTGACGGAAAACCAGCCGGCAAAGTTCCGGAAGCCCGCTGCAATTCATGCCGACCCGCGAGGGCTCTCCAGCAGGTCCGGGGTGTTCAGGTTGGCCAGGCGTGGGTCGCCCACCGGGCATTCCACGGCGATCGGGTCGAGGGTGCGGAAGATGCGCTGGGGGCTGCGCTCGCCGGCCTGCCAGGCGTGTTCGATCTGCGGCAGAAGGGCGCGTGGCAGCACGCTGAACAGGGGTTCCCAGAAGCCGCCCTGGTGCAGCATCACCGGGCGTTCCCCGGCCTCGCGCAGCAGCGCATCGAGCAGCGGGGCGTCCACTAGCGGCGCATCGCAGGGCAGTACCAGCAGGTGCGCGTGGCGCGCGGCGGCGAGGCCCGCGCGGATGCCGGCCAAGGGGCCCGGGTAGTCGGGGCTGTCGTCCGCCACCAACTGGTCCGCCCACTGCGCGTAGCGCTCGGCGTTGCGGTTGCAGGAAATGATCAGGTCGTCGGTGAGCCCGCGCGTCGCGGCGTGCAGCCAGGCGATCAGCGGCTGGCCGCGCCATTCCACCAGGCCCTTGTCACGGCCGCCCAGGCGCTGGCCACGGCCGCCGGCGAGCAGCAGGACGGAGCAGGGAAGGGGGGCGTTGCCGGGCATGGGCGGGCTCTCGGGAGGGGGCGGCGCTGTGATATAACACCGGGCATTCTGTCCTACAACTGGAAGCCTGCCATGAACCACAAGGCCGAGGCGGTGTTCGTGCCGCTCGATATCGCCGTCCTCACCGTCAGCGACACCCGCAGCCTGGAGACCGACACCTCCGGCCAGCTCTTCGTCGACCGCCTCACCGCCGCCGGCCATCGCCTCGCCGCCCGTGTGCTGCTCAAGGACGACCTGTACAAGATCCGCGCCCAGGTGGCGACCTGGATCGCCGAGGATCAAGTCCAGGTGGTACTGATCACCGGCGGCACCGGTTTCACCGGTCGCGACAGCACCCCCGAGGCCATCGCCTGCCTGCTGGACAAGCAGGTGGATGGCTTCGGCGAGTACTTCCGGCAGATCTCGGTAGCCGACATCGGCACCTCCACCATGCAGTCCCGCGCCCTGGCCGGCCTCGCCAACCGCACCCTGGTGTGCAGCATCCCGGGGTCGACCAACGCCTGCCGCACCGCCTGGGACGGCATCCTCGCCGAGCAGCTGGACAACCGTCACCGCCCCTGCAACTTCGTGCCGCACCTGACCCGCGTCGACGCCTGCGAGAGCCGCGGATGAGTGGCTGCGACCACCCCGGCCTGATGCCGGTGGAGGAGGCCCAGGCGCGGCTGCTGAAGCTCGCCGGGGAGGCCACGATCCGCGAGCAGGAGGAAGTCGCCCTGGCCGATGCCGATGGGCGCGTGCTGGCCGAGCCCTTGGTGGCAGGGCTCGACCTGCCGCCGTGGGACAACAGCGCGATGGATGGCTACGCGCTGCGCCTGGCCGACTGGACCGGCGAGGCGCTGGTGGTCAGCCAGCGCATCCAGGCGGGCAGTGCCCCCGGCCCGCTGCAGCCGGGAACCTGTGCGCGCATCTTCACCGGCGCGCCCTTGCCCGAGGGCGCCGACACGGTGGAGATGCAGGAGAACGCCGAGGTGCTCGACGATGGCCGCGTGCGCTTCCTCGAAGCCCTCAAGGCGGGGCAGAACGTACGCCCCAAGGGCCAGGAGACCCGCACCGGCGAAACCGTGCTGGACGCCGGCACCCTGATGGGCCCCATCGAGATGGGCCTGGCCGCCACCCTGGGCGTCGCGCGCCTGCAGGTGCGCAGGCGGCCCCGCGTGGCCGTGCTCTCCACCGGCGACGAACTGGTGGCGCCGGGTCAGCCGCTCGGCCCGGGGCAGATCTACAACAGCAACCGCACCCTGCTGATCGCCTGGCTGCGTCGCCTGGGCTGCGAGGTGGTCGATGGCGGCATCCTCGCCGACGACCTGGAGCTGACCCGCAAGGCCCTGGGCGAGCTGACCGGCGTCGACCTGATCCTCTCCACCGGCGGGGTGTCCGTCGGCGAGGCGGATTTCCTCGGCGTGGCCCTGCGTGAAGCGGGCGAGCTGGCGCTGTGGAAACTGGCGATCAAGCCGGGCAAGCCGCTGACTTTCGGTCATTTCCAGGGCGTGCCGGTGATCGGCCTGCCGGGCAACCCGGCGTCCACCCTGGTGACCTTCGGCCTCTTGACCCGGCCCTATCTGCTGCGCCGCCTCGGCGTGGACAAGGTCGCGCCCCTGGGCTTCCCGGTACCGGCCGGCTTCACCTGGAGCAAGCCGGGCAACCGCCGCGAATACCTGCGTGCCCGCCTCGAAAACGGTCGCGCGGTGATCTACCGCAACCAGAGCTCCGGCGTCCTGCGCAGCGCCGCCTGGGCCGAAGGCCTGGTGGAGGTGCTCGAAGGCACCACCCTCGCCGAAGGCGACAGCCTGCGCTTCATTCCGCTGAGCGAACTGCACGCCTGACCTGCTGTGAACGGGGTATCGCCAGGCATTGGGCCGTAGCTCGGGTGCAACCCGAAAGCGCCCTCGCGGGTTTCATCCGCCCGACATGCCGCAAGGCCACGGTGCCGCCTGATCACCCCTGCCGCTTGGCCTCGCGGTATTCACCGGGCGTCTGGCCGGTCCAGGTCTTGAAGCTGCGGTGGAAGGAGCGTGACTCGGTGAAGCCGAGGTAGCTGGCGATGTCCTGGATGGCCAGGTCGCTGCGCAGCAGGTAGTGCTCGGCCAGTTCCTGGCGCAGCTCGTCGAGGATCTGCTGGTAGCTGGTGCCGGCCTGCTGCAGGTGGCGTTGCAGGGTGCGCACCGTCATGTGGAATTTCTCCGCGACCCGCTCCTTGCGTGGCAGGCCGTCCTTGAGCAGCAGGCGCAGGGCGTTCTTCACCCGTTGCGGCAGCGGCTCGTCCTGGTCCAGCCCGGCCATCAGCGCCAGGGCGTGCTCCTCCAGGGTGCGCAGCAGGTTGGCGTCGGCCTGGCGCAGGGGCACGCCGAGGTATTCCAGCGGCACCAGCAGGGCATTGCAGGGCTGGCCGAAGCGGACCGGGCAGCCGAAGACCGCCTCGTAATCCTCCAGGCGGGTGCCGGCGGGCTGGGCGTGCTCGAACCAGACCTCGCGGGGCGAGCGCTCCATGTCGGCGATCCAGCGGGCGTAGAGCAGCCAGGAGGCGAGCACGTTCTCCACCATGTGGCGGCGGATCTCCGGGGCTTCGTGGCGGCAGTTCCAGATCAGACGGATGTGGTCGCCTGCAGCCTCGATGCGGCTGGTGCCCATGTCGCCCACCAGTTTCTCGTAGGGGACGATGCGGCTCATCGCCTCGCCCAGGGTGGCGCAGTTCATGGTGATGTAGCCGAGCACGCTCCACGAGCCCGGCTGCACGAAGCGCGCGGAATGCAGGCCGAACAGCGGGTCGCCGGAGACCGCCATCAGGTGCTCCAGCAGGCGCTCGTGGGCCTCGCTGGGCATGCGCTTGCCGTTGTCGGCCAGCTCCTCGGCGCGGATGCCGGCGGCGTCGAGCGCAGCGGCCACGTCCAGGCCGAGGTGCTCGGCATGGCGCAGGTACTTGAGCAGGGCGGGGACGGATGTGTAGCCGAGGGAATCCATGGTTTCTTCTTGTTCTGAAATGTCTTGATTGGCGATAGCCACTGTCCCGATCCGACAGTGACGCCCTTGCGCGGCTGGCTAGTATAGGCACCCATTGAAAACCTCCGAAACAACTCGAACAAGGAGATGGGCATGCGACGCTGGAACGGCTGGGGCGACGAGTCGACCGTGGTGGAACTGCCGGCCAATGGCACGGATTTTCTCGCTCAGCGCGTCGGCGCCGGCCAGCGCCTGGACGATGCCACCCTCGCGCAGGTGCTGGCCCAGGTGCCGCCCTCGCGACTGCCACCCCACGTGCTGGTCAGCCAGGATGCCGAGGAGCGCGTGCGTCATGCCCGTGGCCAGAGCCTGCCGGACTGGCTGGCGATGCGCGAAGGCCGCTTCGAGGTGTTCCCCGACGGCGTCGCCTACCCGGAAACCGCCGAGGACATCCGCCAGCTGATGGCCTGGGCGAAGAAGCACGATGTGGTGCTCATCCCCTACGGTGGCGGCACCTCGGTGGCCGGCCACATCAACCCGCAGGCCGGCGAACGCCCGGTGCTGACGCTTTCCCTGGAGCGCATGAGCCGCCTGCTGGACCTGGACGAGCAAAGCCTGATCGCCACCTTCGGCCCTGGTGCCAACGGCCCGCAGGTGGAAAGCCAGCTGCGTGCCAGGGGCTACACCCTCGGCCACTTCCCGCAGTCCTGGGAGCTTTCGACCATCGGCGGCTGGGTCGCCAGCCGCTCCAGCGGGCAGCAGTCCCTGCGCTACGGGCGCATCGAGCAGCTGTTCGCCGGCGGCACCCTGGAAACCTTCGACGGCCCGCTGGAGCTGCCGACCTTCCCGGCCTCGGCTGCGGGGCCGGACCTGCGCGAGGTGGTGCTGGGCTCCGAAGGCCGCTTCGGGGTGATCTCCGAGGTGCGCGTGCGGGTCACCCGCCTGGCCGACCAGGAAAATTTCTACGCCGTGTTCCTGCCGAGCTGGGAGCAGGCCCTGGCAGGTATCCGCGCGCTGGCCCAGGCCCGCGTGCCGTTGTCGATGCTGCGCCTGTCCAATGCCATCGAGACCGAGACTCAGCTGGCCCTGGCCGGCCACCCCGAGCAGATCGCCCTGCTGGAGAAGTACCTGGCCTTGCGCGGTGCGCGCACCGGCAAGTGCATGCTCACCTTCGGCGTCACCGGCAACCGCCGGCAGAACGCCGTGTCGCTGCGCCAGGCGAAGAAGCTGCTCAAGGGCTTCGGCGGGGTGTTCACCGGCACCCTGCTGGGCAAGAAGTGGGCGGAGAACCGCTTCCGCTTCCCCTACCTGCGCCATGGCCTGTGGGATGCCGGCTACGTGGTCGACACCCTGGAGACCGCCACCGACTGGATCAACGTCGACACCCTGCTGAACAAGGTGGAGGCCAGCCTGCGCGAGGGGCTGGCGGAGGAGGGCGAGCGCGTCCACGTGTTCACCCACCTGTCCCACGTCTATGGCGAGGGCTCCAGCATCTACACCACCTATGTGTTCCGCCCCGGCGCCAGCTACGAGCAGGCGCTGCAGCGCTGGAGCCGGCTCAAGCGCGCGGCCAGCGAGGTGATCGTGCACAACCGCGGCACCATCAGCCACCAGCACGGCGTGGGTCGTGACCACGCGCCCTGGCTGCCGGTGGAGAAGGGCGAGCGCGGCATGGCGGTGCTCAAGGCGCTGGCCGGGCATTTCGACCCCGAGGGCCGCCTGGCCCCCGGCGTGCTGATCCAGGATTGACCATGCAGCCCTGGAACGCGGCCTGGCGTGAGCGCGCACTGCCGGAGCTGGTGGCGCGGGACTGGGACCTGATCGTCGTCGGCGGCGGCATCACCGGCGCCGGCATCCTCCGCGAGGCGGCCAGGCGGGGCTGGAAGTGCCTGCTGCTGGAACAGCGCGACTTCGCCTGGGGCACCTCCAGTCGCTCATCGAAGATGGTCCATGGCGGCCTGCGCTACATCGCCAAGGGCCAGTTCGGCCTGACCCGCGACTCGGTGCGCGAGCGCCAGCGCCTGCTGGCCGAGGCGCCGGGGCTGGTGGATCCGCTGAGCTTCGTCATGCCCCATCGCGGCGGCTTTCCCGGCCCCCGCGTGTTCGGCAGCCTGCTGGCGGTCTATGACGCCCTGGCCGGCAAGCGCAACCACCTCTATCACTCGCTGCAACAACTGCGCTTCCTCACTCCCGGGCTGGACGAGGCGAAGCTGCAGGGTGGCACGCAGTTCTTCGACGCGGTCACCGACGACGCGCGCCTGGTGATGCGCGTGCTGGCCGAGGCCCGCCGCGACGGCGGCGAGGCGCTCAACGGTGTGCGTGTGGTGGAGCTGACCCGCGAGCAAGGCCAGGTCACCGGCCTGGTGGCGGAAGACATCGAGAGCGGCCAGCGCTACGCCCTGCGGACCCGTGCCGTGGCCCAGGCCACCGGCGCCTGGGCGGATCGCCTGCGCCGTCGCGAGGGCAGCGAGCACATCCGCCCGTTGCGGGGCAGCCACCTGCTGCTGCCCGGCTGGCGCCTGCCGCTGGCCCACGCCATCAGCTTCATGCACCCGGACGATGGCCGGCCGGTGTTCGTCTTCCCCTGGGAAGGCGCGACCGTGCTCGGCACCACCGACCTGGACCACCGCGAAGAGCTGGACCTGGACGCGCGCATCAGCACCGGGGAAGTCGACTACCTGCTGGCCGCCTGCCGCGCGCAGTTCCCGGCCGCCGCCATCGGGCGCGCGGACGTGCTCTCCACCTGGGCCGGCGTGCGTCCGGTGGTGAGCGATGGCGAAGGCTCGCTGAAGCCTTCCGACGAGAAGCGTGAACACGCGCTGTGGGTCGAACCCGGCTGCGTGACCCTGGCCGGCGGCAAGCTGACGACCTTCCGCCTGCTGGCGCTGGAGGTGCTGCGTGCCTGTGCGGCCTTCACCGGCCGCGCCGTGGACGATCTCGGCGCGACGGTGTTCACCCCGGCGCCGGGAGCGGACCTGGCAGGCCTGGGGCCCCTGGCGCATCGGCGCCTGGCGGGACGGCACGGCCCCGAGCTCGCCGTCATCGCGCGGTTGGTCGAGGAGCTGGGCAGCGATCGCGTCGGCGCCACCGATACGCTCTGGGCGGAACTCGCCTGGGCGGCCGAGGGCGAAATGGTGCTGCACCTGGACGACCTGCTGCTGCGTCGCACCCGCCTGGGCCTGCTGCTGCCTTGCGGCGGCGCGGCGCTGATGCCGCGCATCCGTGCGTTGTGCCAGGCCCGCCTGGGCTGGAGCGATGGGCGCTGGGAAGACGAGGAACGGGCCTATGCTGCGCTCTGGCAGCGCAGCTACAGCCTGCCCGCAGAATAAGAACAAGGAATCCACCGTGAGCGAGAAGAGCTACCTGCTGGCGATAGACAATGGCACCCAGAGCGTGCGCGCGCTGCTGTTCGACCTGGACGGCAACCTGGTGGGCAAGGGCAAGGTGCCGCTGGAGGCCTATTACTCCAGGCAGCCCGGCTGGGCCGAGCAGGATGCGGAGTACTACTGGTCGAGCCTTGCCGAAGCCTGCCGCCTGCTGTGGGCGTCCGTGGACATCGACCGCAGCCTGATCCGTGGCGTCTCGGTCACCACCCAGCGCGGCACGGTGATCAACGTCGACGAGCAGGGCCAGCCACTGCGCCCGGCGATCATCTGGCTGGACCAGCGCCGCGCCGAGGTCGAAGGGCGCATCAGGGGGCCCTGGGGCTGGCTGTTCCGCCTGCTGCGCATCGAAGGCACGGTGGACTATTTCCGCGCCCAGGCCGAGGTGAACTGGGTGTCGCAGCACCAGCCGGACATCTGGCAGCGGACCCACAAGGTGCTGCTGCTGTCGGGCTTCCTCACCCATCGCCTGTGCGGCCGCTACGTCGACTCGGTGGCCTGCCAGGTGGCCTACCTGCCGTTCGACTACAAGCGCCTGGACTGGGCCTCGCCCAAGGACTGGAAGTGGCAGGCGATGCCGGTGCGCCGGGAGCAACTGCCGGACCTGTTCAAGCCCGGCGAGCGCCTGGGCAGCATCAGCGCCGAGGCCAGCCGCCTGACCGGCATTCCCGAGGGGCTGCCGCTGATCGCCGCTGGCGCCGACAAGGCCTGCGAAGTGATGGGCTCGGGCGGGGTGGAGCCGGATACGGCCTGCCTGTCCTACGGCACCACGGCGACCATCAATACCACCCGGCGCAGCTACCTGGAGACGATTCCGCTGATCCCGCCCTACCCGGCGGCGATTCCCGATCACTTCAACACCGAGGTGATGATCTACCGCGGTTTCTGGATGGTCAGCTGGTTCAAGCAGGAGTTCGGCCTGCGTGAGATGCAGCGGGCCAAGGAGCTGGGCGTGGAGCCCGAGGCGCT
This sequence comes from Pseudomonas sp. No.21, assembly GCF_054558415.1. Classification (NCBI taxonomy): domain Bacteria; kingdom Pseudomonadati; phylum Pseudomonadota; class Gammaproteobacteria; order Pseudomonadales; family Pseudomonadaceae; genus Pseudomonas; species Pseudomonas sp. No.21. Next base: position 506,147 of record NZ_BAAJNO010000004.1, on the reverse strand, counting down.
GTTCGACGAACTGGTCGACAGCGTGCCGCCGGGCTCCATGGGCCTGATGCTGCAGCCCTACTGGACGCCGGGCATCCGCGAACCGGGGCTGGAGGCCAAGGGCTCGATCATCGGCTTCGGTGACGTGCACACCCGCGCGCACATCTACCGCGCCATCCTCGAAGGCCTGGCCTATGCGCTGCGCCAGGGCAAGGAGCGCATCGAGAAGCGCTCGGGCACGCCGATCAAGCGCCTGCGCGTCTCCGGTGGTGGCTCGCAAAGCGATGCGGCCATGCAGCTGACGGCCGATATCTTCGGCCTGCCGGCGGAGCGTCCGCATGTCTACGAAACCTCGGGGCTGGGGGCGGCCATCGATTGCGCGGTGGGGTTGGGGCTGCACCCGGACTTCCCTACGGCGATCCGCGCCATGACCCGTGTCGGCCAGGTGTTCCACCCGGACCCGCAGGCGCAGCGCACCTACGAGCGGCTCTACCAGGGCGTTTACCAGCGCATGTACCGGCAGTTGAAGCCGCTGTACCAGAAGATCCGCGAGATCACCGGGTATCCGGCCTGATGCGGTTGACGCCTTGGGTCGGGTTCGACCCGGCGTCGCGGTGATGGGTTGATCGCGAGTAAAAATCCATGTTCATAGAACATGGCTTTGCTTTTGGCCCTCTAGAAGGGGGCGCAATCAGACTTCGGAACATGCAGCCGCCGCTCACTTCGGGCGTAGGGTGTGCTGCGCGCACCTTGGACTTGCCAGAGGCACCGTGCGGCGGTGCGCACGGCACACCCTACGGCACGAGTCCATCCTCAGGGGTATCAATTCAAATCGTCACAGGCAGAGCCGATGACTCATGGCCGCGCCCTAAGGACGTGGTTTCCCAGGTTCAAATGAAAAACGCCCCCGGAGCGGAACCTCGGGGGCGTTTTCGTTGCGGGCCTGATCAGGCGACGTCGACCAGCACGATCTCGGTGTCTTCGCTGGCGGTGAAGCTCAGAACCTCGACATCGCGTATCGCCACGCCATCGCGCGCCTCGGCGGCCACTCCGTTGACTTCATAACGGCCCTGGGCCGCCACCAGGTAGGCCTTGCGGCCGTTCTCCAGGCGGTATTCCGCCTGCTGGCCGGCCTTCAGGGTGGCGGCTACCAAGCGGGCATTGGCGCGGATGGGCAGGGCGTCGCTGCCCTCGTCGATACCGCTGGCCAGGGTTACGAAGCTGCCGGCACGCTCGCCTTTCGGGAAGGGCTTGGCACCCCAGGACGGCGCGGCGCCGAACTCGGTGGGCATGATCCAGATCTGGAAGATCTTGGTCGTCTCGCCTTCCAGGTTGTACTCGCTGTGGGCGATGCCGGTGCCCGCGCTCATCACCTGCACGTCGCCGGCCTCGGTGCGGCCCTTGTTGCCGAGGTTGTCCTGGTGGGTGATCGCGCCTTCACGGACATAGGTGATGATTTCCATGTCCCGGTGCGGGTGCGGCGGGAAGCCACTGTTGGCGGCGATCTCGTCATCGTTCCAGACGCGCAACTGGCCCCAGTTCATCCGCGCCGGATCGTGGTACTCGGCGAAGGAGAAGTGGTGACGGGCATTGAGCCAGCCGTGATGGGCACCGCCGAGCTGGTTGAAGGGGCGTACTTCGATCATGGGAATCTCCTCGTGGCTCGCAGGGGGTTGGGCTCTGCGGCGTGTTGGAGGCCATTTTTCATCAAGTTCGTATCGAAAAAAAAAGCGTAAATACTTCAACAAACAGATCGACATATTAGATATTTGTGTAATCCGTCTCTGATGCTTGTCTGAAGTTGTTCCTACGGTACGAGGCATATACTCGACCGATTCCCCGGTGAATGGAGTGGTTCATGAGCGAGCGCAAGGCGTTGCTGATCCTGCATGGAAAACAGGCACTGAACGAGGAGGTGCGCGCAGCCGTGCAGGCGCGTCGCGATGCGGGATGGGAACTGGCGGTGCGCGTCACCTGGGAAGGCGGTGACGCCCGGCGCATCGTCGGGGAGGCGCTGGATGCCGGCTACCGCACCCTGATCGCCGGCGGTGGCGACGGCACCTTGCGCGATGTCGCCGAGGCCATGGCGCTTTCCGGGGAAGACGCGAGCCTGGCGTTGCTGCCCCTGGGCACCGCCAACGACTTCGCCCGTGCGGCCGGCGTGCCGTTGCTGCCTGGCGAGGCGCTGGCGCTGCTGGACGTGGCGCCCCGGTCGATCGACCTGGGCGAGGCGGATGGGCGGCTGTTCCTCAACATGGCCACCGGCGGCTTCGGGTCGAAGATCACGGCCAACACTTCCGAGGACCTGAAGAAGGTGCTGGGCGGCGCGGCCTACTTTCTCACCGGGCTGACGCGCTTTTCCGAAGTGCACTCGGCCTTTGGGCGCTTCAAGGGGCCTGACTTCGAATGGGAGGGTGAATTCCTCGCCGTGGGCATCGGCAATGGCTGCCAGGCCGGCGGTGGCCACGTGCTGTGCCCCAATGCGCGGGTGGACGACGGGCTGCTGGAGTTGTGCATCGTGCCGGCCCCGCAGGACGTGGTGGGCACGCTCGGCACCCTGCTTTCAGGCGGCATCGGCGGGGTGGACGCGGTGTCGGTTAGCGCGCGCCTGCCCTGGGTCGAGGTGGAGGCGCCCGAGGGGCTGGACATGAATCTCGACGGAGAACCCATGGAATGCAGGCAGGTTCGCTTCAATGCGCGCCGCGACGCACTACGCTTACATCTGCCGGACGGTTCTCCGTTGTTGCAGGACGGACGGCAGTAAGCGGCTTCTGGTGCCGTCGACCCGCCTGGTGCATGATGGCGCCAGGCCATGATCGCTACAGTTATACGGCCCTTTGCCGATAACGCAGGTGCAGCCGCAGTCTGGCTCGAACATTCAACAGGAGCACGCAATGGCCGGTATCCTCGACACAGTCGATCAACGCACCCAGCTGGTTGGCGAGAACCGCCTGGAAATCCTCATGTTCCGCCTGGCCGGCCGCCAGCTGTTCGCCATCAACGTGTTCAAGGTGCAGGAAGTCCTGCAACTGCCGAAGCTGACCCTGATCCCCCAGCGCCACCCCTTCGTCTGCGGTGTGGTCAACCTGCGCGGCCAGACCCTTCCGGTGATCGACCTGTCCCGCGCCATCGGCATGCGCGCGCTGGTGCCGGATGAGCGCAGCACCATCATCGTCACCGAGTACAACCGCTCGGTGCAGGCCTTCCTGGTGGGGGGCGTGGACCGCATCCTCAACCTCAACTGGGAGTCCATCCAGCCGCCGCCCGGTGGCGCTGGTCGCCAGCACTACCTGACGGCGATCACCAAGGTGGAGGACCAGATCGTCGAGATCATCGATGTGGAGAAGGTCCTCGCCGAGATCGTGCCCATGAGCACCCGGGTGTCCGAGGAGCGCCTGAGCAACCCGTTGCTGGACAAGGCCCGTGGCCGCGAAGTGCTGCTGGTGGACGACTCCAACGTCGCCCTGACCCAGCTGCGCGAGACCCTGTCGCAGCTGGGTATCCGCACTCATTCGGCCAGCGACGGCCTCAAGGCGCTGAACCTGCTGAAGAAGTGGGCCGACACCGGCGAGGTGATGACCGACAAGCTGCTGATGATCTTCACCGATGCCGAGATGCCGGAGATGGACGGCTACCGCCTGACCACCGAGATTCGCAACGACCCGCGCCTGCGCGACCTCTACGTGGTGATGCACACCTCGCTCTCCGGCAGCTTCAACGACGCCATGGTGAAGAAGGTCGGCTGCGACAACTTCCTCTCCAAGTTCCAGCCCGACAAGCTGGTGGACGTGGTGGCGGACCGCCTGAAGAAGGACGAGTGAGCTTATTTGCGAGCCGGGGTTGAGGCCCCGGCCCGCGATTCCGTATAACGGGGCCTTCGCTGACCGCCCAAGGATGCCGGCCCCATGTTGCGTCTCTCCGCCCTCTATCGTTTCCCCATGAAATCCGCTATCGGCGAACGCCTGGAGCGTGCCGAGCTCGATGGCCTCGGGCTGGCCGGCGATCGGCGCTGGATGCTGGTGGACGCGAGCAATGGCCGCTTCCTCACCCAGCGCGCACTGCCGCAGATGTCGCAGCTGAGCGCGTTGTGGAATGCCGAGGGCGGCCTGACCCTGGCCACCGCCGGTCGGCCGTCGCTCGATGTGAAGCTGCCCGATCCCGACAGCGACCTGCGCGGGACCTTCATCTGGAAGGATTCCATGCGGGTACCCGATGCCGGCGAGGAGGCCGCCGATTGGCTCAGCGCCTTCATCGGCAAGCCCACTCGCCTGGTGCACGTGCCCGAGAAACGCGCCCGGGATATCCCCGGTAGCCTGCTGCCGGAGGAGAAGGTCGGTTTCGCCGACGGCTTCCCGCTGCTGCTGATCGGCCAGGCCTCGCTGGACGATCTTTCCAGCCGCGTTGGCCGCCCGCTGGAGATGCTGCGCTTCCGTCCCAACCTGGTGGTGGAGGGCGGCGCGCCCTTCGCCGAGGACGAGTGGAAGCGCATCCGCATCGGTGGCGTCGAGTTCAGCGTGGCCAAGGGCTGCACCCGTTGCATCCTCACCACCATCGACCCTGCCACCGGTGAGCGCAGCCCGGACCGCGAGCCCCTCACTACCCTCAAGACCTACCGGGAGCGCGAGGGCGAGATCTATTTCGGCCAGAACCTGATCAACCGTTCCAACGGCACGCTGGAAGTGGGGATGGAAGTCGAAGTGCTGGAGTAACCCCGCAGCAGATTTCATCCAGGAAACGAAACGGGCGCCACGTGGGCGCCCGTTTGCATTCCGGCGAAGGGGTCACTGGTCGTCGAAGAAACGCTCGTGCCAGTCCACCAGGGGCTGCGGGGCGTTGAGCTTCTGGCCGTAGATCACCGAGTAGGACAGTACGTTCTGCACGTACTGGCGGGTCTCGTCGAAGGGGATGCTTTCCACCCAGACGTCGAAGGCCAGGTGGTTGGCTCCCTTGAGCCACTGGCGCACGCGACCGGGGCCGGCGTTGTAGGCGGCGGAGGCGAGCACGCGGTTGCCGTTGAACTGGCCGTGCACCTGGCTGAGGTAGGCGGCACCGAGCTGGATGTTGACGTCCGGGTTCAGCGCCTGTTGCGGCGAGGCCAGGGGGATGCCGAACTTGCGTGCGGTCTCCTTGGCGGTGCCGGGCATCAGCTGCATCAGGCCCATGGCGCCGACGCCCGAGCGCGCATCGGCCATGAAGGCGCTTTCCTGGCGGGTGATGGCGAATACCCAACTGGAGTGCAGCCCGCGCACCTTGGCCTGCTGGGTCAGGGCGCTGCGGTGGGCCATGGGGAAGCGGATGTCCAGGTCGTCCCAGTACTGGGCCTGGCTGATGGTGCGGATGGCCGGGAAATACCACTGCATGTCGTAGGCGAGCTTGGCCTGGGCGACCAGTTCGTCGCGGCTGAACAGGCGGCTTACGTAGTACCACTCGCGGCGCCCATCGACGATCTGGCCGCGATCGTGGAATTCCAGTGCGCGGCGGATGCCGGCGGTGTTGCGCACCTTCTGCACCAGGCGCGGGTCGAGGGCCAGCGGCTTGTTGTTGAGCTGGTAGGGCGCCTGGATGCGGTCGGCGGCGAGGAAGCCGTAGAAGTCGCGCTCCTTGGCCAGGGGCTGGTAGAGGCGGGCGGCTTCGGCGCTCTGCGGCTGTGCCAGCTGCAGGCTGCGGGCCTGCCAGTAGCGCCAGCGGTTGGTGTTGGCCAGCTCGGCGGGCATTTGCTTGGTCAGCTTGTAGGCGTCGTCCCACTGGCCCAGGCGCAGCAGTAGGCGCGCGCGCCACTCGCTGACGGTGTTGTCGCGCAGCTTGGGGTCGTACTGGGTCATGACCTTGAGGGCGCGCGAGTCGTAGCTCTTGGCCAGGGTCAGCCCGATCTCGCGGGCGATGGCGACCTTCTCGCTGCTGGAGAATTTCATCCGTGCGGCGTAGCCATCGAGGAGGGACATGGCCTTTTCCGGGTCCTGGCGGGCCAGGCGGCGCAGGCCCAGGCCGACCACATCGGCCATGGCCTTGTCGGCCGGTGCGAAGCGGGCGGTCTGGCTCAGCATCTGCGGGTTCTGTGCGACATCCAGCAGCAACTTGCCCTGCGCCTGCAGGGTCGGCAGGCCCTTGACCAGGAAGCTGGCCAGGCCGTAGTTGCGCGCCTCGGCGGCGAGCTTGGCGCGGCGCCAGCGCATCTGTTCGGTCATCTGGCCTTCGGCGCGCCAGAGGTCGAAGAGCACGTCGCAGGCTTCCGGCTGGGACTTGCCCACCAGCCAGAGCTTCTCGGCGCTCTTGTAGCCCTCGGCCTTGAGGCCGCTCTTGATCTGGTACTGGCCATAGAGGCAGTCCAGTTCGGTGAAGTTCATCTTCGGGTCGTAGTAGTTGACGAAGGTCTTCCACTCGCCGCGTTCGGCCAGCCAGCGCAGCCAGCGCAGCTTCATCCAGTTGGCCTGGGGCAGGTCGCCATGCTCGGCGAGGAACTTCTCGATCTCGTCGTTGCTGGCCCATTTCAGGCGCGCGGTCAGCTCGTCGTAGGCGAGATAAGGCTCCAGCGGGTAGTCGGCCAGGGCAGTGGCATAGCGCTTGTAGGGGCCGCTGTCGCCCTTGGCGAGGGCACGCTTGGCCTCGTCGTACATCTGACGTTGCTGGGCAAGAGGGACCGCGTGGGCTGCATCGAGGGTGACGGTGGTGAGAAGCAGGCAGGAGAACAGGCTGAGCAGACGACCGCGCATGACACTTCCGGGTAGAGAAATCGTATGGGGCAACGGCCTGGCCGCCACCGGACCTGCGTAGCTTAGCCTGTTGCCCGGCCGGGGTGAAATCCGATCCGGCGGAGGAAACATGATGAAAAAATGGCGGATATGCCGGGGCGCAAACCGGGTAGAATGCGCCCCCTGTTTTCGGAGGCGCCCATGACCCTGCTCAAGTTCAGCGATGTATCCCTTGCCTACGGCGCCATGCCGCTGCTGGACAAGGTGTCATGGCAGATAGCCCGTGGCGAGCGGGTGTGCATCATCGGCCGCAACGGCACCGGCAAGTCGAGCATGCTGCGCCTGGTCAAGGGCGACCAGCATGGCGATGACGGCGAGATCTGGCGCGCCCCTGGCCTGAAGATCGGCGAGCTGCCGCAGGAGCTGCCGCGTGCCGACGATCGCACGGTGTTCGACGTGGTGGCCGAGGGGCTGGCCGGCGTCGGCGCGCTGCTGGCCGAGTACCACCACCTCAGCCAGAACATCCATAACGACGAAGACCTGAACAAGCTGATGCACGTGCAGCAGGAGCTCGAGGCGAAGGATGGCTGGCGCCTGCAGCAACTGGTGGACAGCACCCTGAGCCGCCTGCAACTGCCGGCCGACAAGACCCTGGCCGAGTTGTCCGGTGGCTGGCGTCGCCGCGTGCTGCTGGCCCAGGCGCTGGTTTCCGAGCCGGACCTGCTGCTGCTGGACGAACCCACCAACCACCTGGACATCGGCGCCATCGCCTGGCTGGAAGAGGCGCTGATGGGCTTTGGCGGCGCTGTGCTGTTCATCACCCACGACCGTTCCTTCCTGCAGAACCTGGCGACGCGCATCCTCGAACTGGACCGTGGCCACCTGATCGACTGGAACGGCGACTACGCCAGTTTTCTGGTGCACAAGGAACAGCAACTGGCGGCGGAAGAGACCGCCAATGCGCTGTTCGACAAGCGCCTGGCCCAGGAGGAGGTGTGGATCCGCCAGGGCATCAAAGCCCGCCGTACCCGTAACGAGGGGCGTGTGCGCGCGCTGAAGGCCATGCGTGCCGAGCGTGCCGATCGCCGTGAGCGCCAGGGCAAGGCCACCATCCAGCTGGAGTCCGCGGAGAAGTCGGGCAAGCAAGTGATGGTCGCCGAGGGCGTGAGCTTCGCCCATCCGGGCGGCGCGCCGCTGATCCGCGATTTCTCCCTGGTGCTGCAGCGCTCCGACCGCATCGGCCTGCTGGGCGCCAACGGCACCGGCAAGACCACGCTGCTCAAGTTGCTGCTGGGCGACCTGGAACCGACCAGTGGCAAGATCGAGGTCGGCACCAAGCTGGAGGTGGCCTATTTCGACCAGTTGCGTCACCAGCTCGAGCCCGAGAAGACGGTGATCGACAATATTTCCGAAGGCCGCGACTTCATCTCCATCGATGGCCAGAACCGCCATGTGCTGAGCTACCTGGGCGACTTCCTGTTCAGCCCGCAGCGCGCCCGCACGCCGGTCAAGGCGCTGTCGGGCGGTGAGCGCGCGCGCCTGCTGCTGGCCAAACTGTTCAGCAAGCCGGCCAACCTGCTGGTGCTGGACGAACCGACCAACGACCTGGACGTTGAAACCCTGGAGCTGCTGGAGGAAGTGCTGCTGAACTTCCCGGGCACCGTACTGATGGTCAGCCACGACCGGGCCTTCCTCGACAACGTGGTGACCAGCACTCTGGTGTTCGAGGGGGAAGGGCGCGTGCGCGAGTACGTCGGTGGCTACCAGGACTGGCTGCGCCAGGGCGGTTCGCCGCGCCTGCTGGGCGTGGGCGAGACCAAGTCCGGCAAGGCCGAGCCCACCGCTACGGTCGCGCCGGCCCCCGTCGAGCCCGCACCGGTGGCGACCGCCAGCGAGGCGCCGAAGAAGAAACTCAGCTACAAATTGCAGCGTGAGCTGGAAGCGCTTCCCGGCCAGATCGAGACCCTGGAAGCGGAGATGGCGGCGGTACAGCAGGAAATTTCCGACCCGGCGTTCTACCAGCGGCCTGCGGAGCAGACCCGCGCCGTACTGGAGCGTTTCGAGCGGCAACAGCAGGAGCTGGATCGCCTGCTGGAGCGCTGGGCCGAACTGGACGACTGAAGAATCACCGAGCTGGAGAGCCCATGGCTGTCGAGTACCGCATCACCCTGGATGACGAACACGAGTTCAGCTATCGCATCGAGCTGGATCGCCAATACGATCAGGAGCGCGCACTGGCCGCGCCGAAATGGACGCGCCTGGAGTTCCAGCAGTGCAGCAACTGCCCGCTCTCCAGGGACAAGTTCAGCCATTGCCCGGCGGCGGTCGACCTGCACCGGGTGATCGAGGACTTCCACGGGCTGCCGGCCTTCAAGAAGGCGGTGTTCCTGGTGCGCACCCCGGAGCGGGAGTACACCAAGCAGGTGGGGCTGGAAGAAGGGTTGCGGGCGTTGCTCGGCGTGATCATGGCGACCAGTGCCTGCCCGGTGCTGGGCCGCCTCAAGCCGATGGCCCAGCAGCACCTGCCGTTCGCCAGCAACCAGGAGTTCATCCTGCGCGCCGTATCGCTCTATCTCGCGCGGCAGTACTTCAATTTACGCGAAGGACGGCACGCGGACTGGGAGCTGAAGGGGCTGGTGCGTCTGTTCCAGCAATTGCAGCTGGTCAACCAGGCGTTCTGGCAGCGCATCCACGATGTGTGCGATGGCGATTCGAACCTGAAGGCCTTCCTGACCTTCTTCTCGATGGCATCGAGCATGACCTACTCGCTGGAAACCCAGCTGCAGAAGATCCGTCCGCTGGTCATGAGCGCCGACGAAGGCTTCTTCTGAGGCCTCCGCCGGCGGATGGGGTCAGTCGTTTTTCTTAAGGCGGACGGCGATCACGTCGCAGGGTGCCCCATGCAGGACGTCATTGGCGGTGGAGCCCAGCAACAGGGCGAGACCGTGGCGGCCGTGGCTGCCGACGACGATGAGGTCACAGCCCTGTTCCTCGGCGAGTCGGTGGATTTCCTGGCGCGGCTGGCCATAGGCCAGGTGGCGCTGTTCGGCGAGCAGTTCCGGGTAGAGGCCGGCGAAGCCATCCAGGCGTTCCCGGGCCTGTTCGAACTGCTGCTGCTGGAGCATCGAGAGGTCCATGGGGACGTCACCGCCAAAGGCCATGGCCATGGGTTCGACGATATGCACCAGCGACAGCTTGGCCTGGGTCGCCAGGGCGAGAGCCTGGGCGCGGCGCACCACCGGGTGGCACTCGTCGGTGAGGTCGACGGCGACCAGAATGTGCTTGTAGGGCATGGGTGACTCCTCCTTAAGGTTTGCGCTTGGACTCAGTATGGCCGCCATGGGTGCCTGGCGGCATGATTTTCATCATGGGATGACGTTATGACCCTCTGGTTGGTGGTATTTCTCCTGCTTGCCGTGCTCAGCCCGCTGGTATGGCTGGTGCCTTCCAAGGGGCAGCGAGGGCGCATGGAGTTGCGCATGCAGGCGAGGCGGATGGGGCTGGCCATGCAGCTGTCGCGCCAGGAGTGGCCCCATTGGTTGCCGGTGGAGCCACCTGCCTCCTGTGCTCAATATCACCGGCCGCGCCCTCGCGGGGCACCCGGCGCCTGGTGCTACTGGCAGGTTGCGCCCGGGCAGTGGCAGAACCAGTGGCGCGAACCGCTGGAGGACCCGGCGATGCTGGCGCGTTTTGCGGGGCTGCCGGCTGATGTCTACAAGATCGAGGCAAATTCGCAGATGATCGCTCTGTGCTGGGGGGAGCGGGGCACGCCCGAGGACCTGCAGCGCATCGCCGACGTGCTGCGCGCAGTGGTCTGATGCAGGCGTCGCCCGGGCCGCGCAATGGGCCCGGGTGGGCGTGGGGGCCTTCAGAGTTGCGTCGCGGCGTACTGGGCTGAAACGCCTTCGAGCCCCTCGATGATGCTGTCGGAATACTTGTTGATCAGGAACGGCACGCTGTTTTCGTTGTAGTTCTGCAGCGATTTCTCAATGTAGCGCCACTTCGTGCCGATGCTGGTGAGCGCCTGCTTGATCTGCGGGGTGTTCTTCGGCTGCTGCTCAAGGGCTGCCAGCTGGCCGGCGAAGTCGCGCGCCAGTTCGTCGATGGGCTTGCCTTCGCCACCACCGAAGAAGGACGCGCCGACCGAGGCGCTGCGAGACGCGTAGTCGACGGCAATGGTCTGCATCAGCAGGCTCTGCTCGCGGCTTTGCTGGGTCAGCGGGGGGACGTTGACGCCGCTTTCCTGCTGGATCTTCCCGTAGAGCTCCTTGGCCATGGCCAGCAGCTTCTGGTTGCGGGCGGTCATGTCGGCGATGGGTTGCAGGTCGGTGAAACCCTTGGTCTTGAGCGCGACGACCAGGTTGGTGAGCTCGCCGGAATAATCCTTCCATTGCTCGCCCAGTTGCGCGCGCAGGGCCTTGGAGCCGTCGCCCGGCATTTCGGTAAGTTCCTTCAGGCGTGCATCCGCTTCCTGGACGGACTCGTCGATCATTCGCGCGTAGCGCTGGTCGCCCTCCATGCCGTTGTACATATAGAAGTCGCCCAGGCTCTTCTGCGCGGCGAGGCGCATCTGGTGCAGCTTGAGCAGGCTGGTGGCGGGGTCTGCGGCTTGAGCGGGGGTGGATAGGATGGAAAGGGTGAGCAGGGTGCCCAGCAGAATGGCAAGCGTACGGCTCGTCATGTCGCTACTCCGTGTGCCTCTAAGGGCGTCATCTAGTTGTTTTTGTTATTCGGCCCGTCCCGGCCGTAACGCGCGACTCTACCCGCCGCGCTGGCGTTTGGCTAGCGTGCGGCACGTCACGTTATCGAGCCTTGCGTCGCCTGCCTGATGGCTTGTCATAACCATCCTGCATGTTGCTTTCCAGAGGGCTGCCGGGCCTGCGCAAAGGCTGGTGGCAGAGCGGATTGAGCGTGGCTGTACGGTCACGAAGCGCAATTGACAACAGCGGACTTTTCCGTGAATGTGTGCGCACCCAAATCAAACGGGCGTATGAATTGAGCGTTTGTCTTACAGAAACGTCCAATAACTACCCGATATCGCGTCGGCGGGTGTGCCGGACCGAATCGGACTAAGCTCGACGGCAATGCCTCGAGCCGGTTCGCCGGTTGGCTCCGATGTGTACTGTTCAGCTTCCATACCGTGGAGATCAGTTGATGATTTACGAAGGTAAAGCCATCACGGTTAAGGCTCTTGAGGGCGGCATCGTCGAACTGAAGTTCGACCTCAAGGGTGAGTCCGTCAACAAGTTCAACCGTCTTACCCTCAATGAGCTGCGTCAGGCGGTTGATGCCATCAAGGCCGATGCGTCGGTCAAGGGCGTTATCGTCAGCAGTGGCAAGGACGTGTTCATCGTCGGTGCGGACATCACCGAATTCGTCGACAACTTCAAGTTGCCCGACGAGGAGCTGGTGGCAGGCAACCTCGAAGCCAACAAGATCTTCAGCGATTTCGAAGACCTGCAGGTTCCGACCGTGGTTGCGATCAATGGCATCGCCCTCGGCGGCGGCCTGGAAATGTGCCTGGCCGGTGACTACCGCGTCATGAGCGAGACCGCCAAGATCGGCCTGCCTGAAGTCAAGCTGGGCATCTACCCGGGCTTCGGCGGCACCGTGCGCCTGCCGCGCGTGATCGGTACCGACAACGCCATCGAGTGGATCGCATCCGGCAAGGAAAACAAGGCTGCCGACGCCCTGAAAGTGGGTGCCGTCGACGCCGTCGTCGCCCCTGCGAAACTCCAGGAAGCCGCCCTGGACCTGGTCAAGCGCGCCATCTCCGGCGAGCTGGACTTCAAGGCCAAGCGTCAGCCCAAGCTGGAAAAGATCAAGCTCAATGCCATCGAGCAGATGATGGCCTTCGAAACCGCCAAGGGTTTCGTGGCTGGCCAGGCCGGTCCGAACTACCCGGCTCCGGTCGAAGCAATCAAGACCATCCAGAAGGCCGCCAACTTCGGTCGTGACAAGGCGCTGGAAGTCGAGGCCGCCGGCTTCGTCAAGCTGGCCAAGACCCCGGTCGCTGCCAGCCTGATCGGCCTGTTCCTGAATGACCAGGAGCTGAAGAAGAAAGCCAAGCAGCACGACGAGATCGCTCGCGACGTGAAACTGGCCGCCGTGCTCGGCGCCGGCATCATGGGCGGCGGCATCGCCTACCAGTCGGCTTCCAAAGGCACTCCGATCCTGATGAAGGATATCCGCGAAGAGGGTATCCAGATGGGGCTGTCCGAGGCGTCCAAGTTGCTCGGCAAGCGCGTCGAGAAAGGCCGCATGACCCCGGCCAAGATGGCCGAGGCCCTGACCGCCATCCGCCCGACCATGTCCTACGGCGACTTCGGTGCCGTCGACATCGTCGTCGAAGCCGTGGTCGAGAACCCGAAGGTCAAGCAGATCGTGCTGGCCGAAGTGGAAGGCGTGGTTCGCGAGGACGCCATCCTGGCTTCCAACACCTCCACCATCTCCATCAGCCTGCTGGCCAAGGCGCTGAAGCGTCCCGAGAACTTCGTCGGCATGCACTTCTTCAACCCGGTGCACATGATGCCCCTGGTCGAAGTCATCCGTGGCGAGAAGTCCAGCGAAGTGGCCGTTGCCACCACCGTTGCCTACGCCAAGAAGATGGGCAAGAACCCGATCGTGGTCAACGACTGCCCCGGCTTCCTGGTCAACCGCGTACTGTTCCCGTACTTCGGCGGCTTCTCCAAGCTGCTGGGCTTCGGCGTCGACTTCGTGCGCATCGACAAGGTCATGGAGAAGTTCGGCTGGCCCATGGGCCCGGCCTACCTCTCCGACGTGGTCGGCATCGATACCGGCCACCACGGCCGTGACGTGATGGCCGAGGGCTTCCCGGACCGCATGGCGGTGGAAGGCAAGACCGCCGTTGACGTGATGTACGAGGCCAACCGCCTGGGCCAGAAGAATGGCAAGGGCTTCTACGCCTATGAAACCGACAAGCGCGGCAAGCCGAAGAAGGTCTCCGATCCGGAAGCCTACGAGCTGCTGAAGTCCATCGTCGTTGAGCAGCGTGAGCTGACCGACGAAGACATCATCAACTTCATGATGATCCCGCTGTGCCTGGAAACCGTTCGTTGCCTGGAAGACGGCATCGTCGACACCGCAGCCGAGGCCGATATGGGCCTGATCTACGGTATCGGCTTCCCGCCCTTCCGTGGTGGTGCACTGCGTTACATCGACTCCATCGGTGTAGCCGAATTCGTTGCCCTGGCCGACAAGTACGCCGAACTGGGCGCGCTGTACCACCCGACCGCCAAGCTTCGTGAAATGGCCGCCAAGGGCCAGAAGTTTTTCGGTTAATCGCGGAACGAACAGAGCGAGAGTAGAAATATGAGCCTGAATCCTAGAGATGCAGTCATTGTCGACTTCGGCCGTACCCCGATGGGTCGTTCCAAAGGCGGCATGCACCGCAATACCCGTGCCGAGACCATGTCGGCACAACTGATCAGCGGCGTCCTGGCCCGCAACACCAAGCTGGACCCGGCTGAAGTCGAAGACGTGATCTGGGGCTGCGTGAACCAGACCCTGGAGCAAGGCTGGAACATCGCACGCATGGCGTCGCTGATGACCCAGATCCCGCACACCAGCGCCGGCCAAACCGTCAGCCGCCTGTGCGGTTCCTCCATGAGCGCCCTGCACACTGCCGTGCAGGCCATCCAGACCGGCAACGGCGACGTGTTCGTCGTCGGTGGTGTGGAGCACATGGGCCACGTCGGCATGATGCACGGCGTCGATCCGAACCCGCACCTGTCCCTGTACGCCGCCAAGGCCTCGGGCATGATGGGCCTGACCGCCGAGATGCTGGGCAAGATGCACGGTATCAGCCGCGAGCAGCAGGACGCCTTCGGTGAGCGTTCCCACCGCCTGGCACACAAGGCTACCGTCGAAGGCAAGTTCAAGGATGAAATCATCCCGATGCAAGGCTACGACGAGAACGGCTTCCTGAAGGTATTCGACTTCGACGAGACCATCCGTCCGGAGACCACCATCGAAAGCCTGGCCGCCCTGAAGCCTGCGTTCAACCCGAAAGGCGGCACCGTGACTGCAGGTACTTCCTCGCAGATCACCGACGGCGCCTCCTGCATGATCGTGATGAGCGCCCAGCGCGCCCAGGATCTCGGCATCCAGCCGATGGCTGTGGTGCGTGCCATGGCGGTCGCGGGTGTCGACCCGGCGATCATGGGCTACGGCCCGGTGCCGTCCACTCAGAAGGCGCTCAAGCGCGCCGGCCTGACCATGGACGATATCGACTTCGTCGAGCTCAACGAAGCCTTCGCCGCTCAGGCACTGCCCGTGCTGAAGGACCTGAAGCTCCTCGACAAGATGGAGCAGAAGGTCAACCTGCACGGCGGCGCCATCGCTCTGGGTCACCCCTTCGGCTGCTCCGGTGCACGTATCTCCGGCACCCTGCTGAACGTGATGAAGCAGAACGGCGGTACCCTGGGCGTGTCCACCATGTGCGTGGGTCTCGGCCAGGGCATCACCACCGTCTTCGAACGCGTCTAAGCGTCCGCTGATGGAAAAGACCGGGGCCTGGGTGCCCCGGTTTTTTGCTTTCATGGGGCTTATTTCGTCAACGGGGCTGGCCAGCGGGCGCGCGAGTGGGCACCATGCGCACCCTTCGCGAACCGGGCCATAGATGGACACGAGGGGAACATGAGCCTGCAACCTGGACTCTATCGTCACTACAAAGGGCAGCAGTACCGCGTGATCGGTACGGCGCGCCATTCCGAGACCGAAGAAGAGCTGGTGGTCTATCAGGCTCTGTACGGCGAGCACGGCCTCTGGGTCCGCCCGCTGAGCATGTTCACCGAGACGGTCGAGGTGGATGGCGAGCAGATCGCCCGCTTCGCTTTGGTGACTGCCGAGTCAGATCTCTTTCCGCGTCGCTGAGGTGTCCCGGGGCGGCGGGCAAGCTTGACCTCGTCTCGTTCGCCACTATATATAGCGGTGCCGCGTCAGGCGGTCCCGCCTTTCATTTATCGAATTCAGGAAATTTCCGATCCATGGGCAAATCGCTGGTCATCGTGGAATCCCCGGCCAAGGCCAAGACCATCAACAAGTACCTGGGCAACCAGTACGTGGTGAAGTCGAGCATCGGCCATATCCGTGACCTGCCTACCAGCGGTTCGGCCAGTGCCAGCAAGGAACCGGTGAAGCGCGGCAAGGCGGCCGCGTCCGAGGCTCCGGCGCTATCGCCCAAGGAAAAGGCCAAGCGCCAGCTGTTCACCCGCATGGGCGTCGACCCCGAGCACGGCTGGAAGGCGAAGTACGAGATCCTTCCCGGCAAGGAGAAGGTGATCGAGGAACTGCGCCGACTGGCCAAGGATGCCGACACCATCTATCTCGCAACCGACTTGGACCGCGAAGGGGAGGCCATCGCCTGGCACCTGCGGGAATCCATCGGTGGTGATGACAGCCGCTACAAGCGCGTGGTGTTCAACGAAATCACCAAGAAGGCCATCCAGGAGGCCTTCTCCCAGCCCGGCGAGCTGGATATCAACCGCGTCAATGCCCAGCAGGCGCGCCGCTTCCTGGACCGTGTCGTGGGTTACATGGTCTCGCCGCTGTTGTGGCAGAAGATCGCCCGCGGCCTGTCCGCCGGTCGCGTGCAGTCGGTCGCTGTGAAGCTTGTGGTCGAGCGTGAGCGTGAGATCCGTGCCTTCGTGCCCGAGGAGTACTGGGAAGTCCACGCCGACCTGGGCACTGCCAAGGGTGCCAACGTGCGCTTCGAGGTGGCCAAGGAGAATGGCGCGGCCTTCAAGCCGCTGAACGAAGCCCAGGCCATGGCCGCGCTGGAGCAGCTCAAGTCCTCCAGCTACAGCGTGCAGAAGCGCGAAGACAAGCCGACCTCCAGCCGTCCTTCTGCGCCTTTCATCACCTCCACCCTGCAACAGGCGGCGAGCAACCGCCTGGGCTTCGGGGTGAAGAAGACCATGATGATGGCCCAGCGTCTCTACGAGGCGGGCTACATCACCTATATGCGTACCGACTCGACCAACCTCTCTGCCGATGCCATCACCATGGTGCGCGGCTTCATCGAAGGCGAGTTCGGTGAGAAGTACCTGCCGGCCAAGCCGAATTTCTATTCGAGCAAGGAAGGCGCCCAGGAGGCCCACGAGGCCATCCGCCCCTCGGACGTCAATCTCAAGCCGACCCAGCTGTCGGGCATGGAACGCGATGCCGAGCGCCTGTACGACTTGATCTGGCGCCAGTTCGTGGCCTGCCAGATGCCGCCGGCCGAGTACCTGTCCACCAGCGTCAGCGTGGCGGCCGGCAACTTCGAGCTGCGCGCCAAGGGCCGCATCCTCAAGTTCGACGGCTACACCCGTGTGCTGCCGCAACAGAGCAAGCCGGGTGAAGACGACGTACTGCCCGACATGAAGGAAGGCGAGGCGCTCAAGCTGATCAAGCTCGATCCCAGCCAGCACTTCACCAAGCCGCCGGCACGTTTCTCCGAGGCCAGCCTGGTCAAGGAGCTGGAAAAGCGGGGTATTGGCCGCCCATCCACCTATGCTGCGATCATTTCCACGATTCAGGAGCGGGGCTATGTGACGGTGCATAACCGTCGCTTCTACTCCGAGAAGATGGGTGACATCGTCACCGAGCGTCTGAACGAGAGCTTCTCGAACCTGATGGACTATGGCTTCACCGCCGGCATGGAAGAGAACCTGGACGATGTGGCCCAGGGAGAGCGCGACTGGAAGAACCTGCTTGACGAGTTCTACGGCGACTTCAAGAAGAAGCTGGAAGTGGCCGAAGTCGCTGACAGCGGCATGCGCGCCAACCAGCCGACCCTGACCGACATCGCCTGCCGCGAGTGCGGCCGGCCGATGATGATCCGTACCGCCTCCACCGGCGTGTTCCTGGGTTGCTCGGGCTACAGCCTCCCGCCCAAGGAGCGCTGCAAGGCCACGATCAACCTGGTGCCGGGTGACGAGATCGCTGCGGACGACGAGGGCGAGTCCGAGTCCCGCGTGCTGCGTGGCAAGCATCGCTGCCCGATCTGCAGTACCGCTATGGATGCCTACCTGCTGGACGAGACCCGCAAGCTGCATATCTGCGGCAACAACCCCGATTGCGCGGGCTACGAGATCGAGCAGGGCCAGTACCGCATCAAGGGCTATGAAGGCCCGAGCCTCGAGTGCGACAAGTGCGGCAGCGAGATGCAGCTGAAGACCGGTCGTTTCGGCAAGTTCTTCGGATGCACCAACCCCAGCTGCAAGAACACCCGCAAGCTGCTCAAGAATGGCGAGGCTGCGCCGCCAAAGATCGACCCGATCAAGATGCCCGAGCTCAAGTGCGAGAAGGTGGATGACACCTACGTGCTGCGCGATGGCGCTTCGGGCCTGTTCCTGGCAGCCAGCCAGTTCCCGAAGAACCGCGAGACGCGAGCGCCTCTGGTGTTGGAACTGATTCCGCACAAGGAAGAGCTCGATCCCAAGTACCACTTCCTGCTCAGTGCGCCGGCCAAGGATCCTGATGGCCGTCCGGCGGTCATTCGTTTCAGTCGCAAGACCAAGGAGCAGTACGTGCAGTCCGAAGTTGACGGCAAGCCGACCGGCTGGCGTGCCTTCTTCGACGGCGGCAAGTGGAAGGTCGAAGACAAGCGCTGATTGGCGGTTGCGCGCCTGCCCGGGTGGGCGCGCATACTACCGATCTGATCCAGCAGGAGTGGCCGTCATGGCGCATGAGCTCTATACCCGCACGAACCAGAAACTCTACTTCGCCGGCCTGGCCCTGGAATCCTTGCGCAAGGCTGAGGAAGGGCGGGCGATGAATGCCCAGGCGCTGGTTCAGGCAGAGCGCGAAGCGGCCCTGTTCCATCTGCATGGTGCTTTGCTCGGTCTCTGCCACGAGATCGCCGGGTTCTACCGGTTGCCCCAGGCCGCCGCGCCGCGCCCGGAATTGCTGTTGACCGCTGATGTGCTCGCCGCTGCGCCGAGCCCCGAGTTGTCCGAGCTGGTCGAACTGGCCCAACAGCCTGAAACCTGGCTGGCCGAACTGCTGGCTGCGCACGCTGCACTATTCCTGCCGCCCCAGGCGCCGAAAAAGGCGAAGGTCGACCCGACGATGCCGCTGATCCAGGCTGTAAGTGTGGATGACGAGCCGACGCCTCTGTCCGGGGTGACCCTGGAAGAGTGGCGGCAGAACTTGAAGGCACTGGCGTTGCGCTTCCGTGAGGGGCTGTCGGAGTGCTGAGTAGATCGATGGGCTAGGGCGGCCCGTCAGCCGGCTGGTACAATGCCCGCCTTTAGTGGAGAGATGACCCCATGCCAACGTCCTTTCTGGAAATAGTCGAGCTGCCCGACGGCCGCATCATCCTGCGCCGCGCGGAAGACGAGGAGGCGTTGGTTACGCTGGACTTCTCTTCCGACGCCAAGGCGTTCCTGCAAGGGCATCACCTGGAAGTCGCCAAGGCCATGCTCAACGTGGGCGTGCAGATGGCCGGTCGTCTGGCTGAAGGTGAAGTGGATCACGACGAAGGTCCGCGCGTCCTGCATTGATGGGTGCTTGGTCGGCTCCTTCGGAACCGATTATTCCCCTCGACTGTTACCAATCCATTGCGGCCGTATTCCGGTCGTGAGCGCGATTCCTATCCCAGTCGGATGTTTAGGCTTTGCGCTCCACCCTGGCGTGCCGCCTGGGCGAGTGCCTGTTTCTCCGTCCGGTTCAGACGCAGCCAGCTGACTACGGTGTGGCTACGGCCTAATCGAAGGGCTTCGCATGTCAACTCCAGCGCACTGCGCTCTCCCCGGGGCTCAAGGAGCAGGATGCGCTCGCGATTCAGCCCGGCGTCCCGCAACCAGCCCTGGGTAAGGCTGGCGGGCGCGCCGATCAATGTCAGCCAGCGGGCATCCTGCTCCTGGCTGAGTTGGCGAAGGATGGGGGCTAGCAGGTGGCGGCAATGCCCGGCAGCGCCGCTCAGCGACAGCTCGCTGAAGGCTTCGGGTTCCTCTTCCCAGTGCTCGTCGAGCTCCAGTGCAAGTGGCGCCGGGCTGGCGACTATGGCGTCATGGAAAAGCGGTAGTTGGGTTCGGCCAAACGATTGCGGAAACTGCATGACGCCTCCTGTTAGCGGCGGATGACGCCGACGCTCAAGCCTTCGATGACCAGATCCCGCTCCTGAAGGTCCACCTCGATCGGTGCGAAATCCGGGTTCTCGGCGATCAGCCAGACCTTGTTGCCCTCGCGTTTGAAACGCTTGACGGTGACCTCGTCATCCAGGCGGGCTACCACGATCTGGCCGTTGCGGGCCTCGCGGGTGGTATGGACGGCGAGCAGGTCCCCATCGTGGATGCCGACATCCTTCATGCTCATGCCGCTCACGCGCAGCAGGTAGTCGGCGCGGGGATGGAAGAACTCCGGGTTGATCCGGCAGGATTCTTCGATGTTCTGCTGGGCAAGTATGGGAGCGCCGGCAGCTACGCGACCGATGATCGGCAGGCCGTCTTCCTCGGTGCTGGGCTCGAAGCCGGGGATGCGGATGCCACGGGAGGCGCCGGGAGTCATCTCGATCGCACCCTTGCGGGCCAGCGCCTTGAGGTGCTCTTCGGCAGCATTGGGTGACTTGAAGCCCAGTTCCTGGGCGATCTCCGCACGGGTGGGCGGATAGCCGTTGTCTTCGATGCAGCGCTTGATGAACGCGAGGATCTCGGCTTGGCGGGGCGTGAGTTTCAGCATGTCGGCGCTCTGTTTTTTTATACAGTGACTGGGATTATATACAGTGATCATGGCTTGGCAACAAGTCTTCTCTGCATCCTCTCGCCGTGTGCCTTGTGGCTCTAGTGACTTGCCTGTCGTCTTGCGTGAATATGTCGCCTGCGAGCCGTGACCGGGGCGTCAGAAGATGGTGTGCGCGACTTGACAAGCCAGCGGCTTGAAACGTATGTTTCAAACAAGTGTTTGTCAGGCGGAGGAGCCATGGCCCAGTCGGAAACCGTCGAACGCATTCTTGATGCTGCGGAACAGCTGTTCGCGGAGAAGGGCTTCGCCGAGACTTCGTTGCGTTTGATCACCAGCAAGGCGGGTGTGAACCTGGCTGCTGTGAATTATCACTTCGGCTCGAAGAAGGCGCTGATCCAGGCGGTGTTCTCGCGCTTCCTCGGGCCTTTCTGTCAGAGCCTGGAGCGTGAGCTCGATCGCCGGCAGGCGAAGAGCGAGGCGCGCGCGACTCTCGAAGAGCTGCTGGAGATGCTGGTGGAACAGGCGCTGGCGGTGAAGCCACGCAGCGGCAATGACCTGTCCATCTTCATGCGCCTGCTGGGGCTGGCGTTCAGTCAGAGCCAGGGCCACCTGCGCAAATACCTGGAAGAGGTGTACGGCAAGGTCTTCCGCCGTTACATGCTGCTGGTCAACGAGTCGGCGCCCAAGGTGCCGCCGCTTGAGCTTTTCTGGCGTGTGCACTTCATGCTCGGTGCCGCCGCGTTCAGCATGTCCGGCATCAAGGCGCTGCGCGCGATGGCCGAGACCGATTTCGGCGTGAACACCTCCATCGAACAGGTCATGCGCCTGATGGTGCCCTTCCTGGCCGCCGGCATGCGCGCCGAAACCGGGCTGTCCGACGAGACCCTTTCAAAAGCGGTCCTGAAGCCGCGCAGCAAGTCCCCGAGTACGCCTGCCAAGGCCTGATCCCGGTGGGCGAGGGCAGGGGGATCGGCTAAGCTAGCGCCCCATGCCCGACCTCGATCTTCTCCACGTTTCCATCGCTGACCAGTGCCTCTACGGCTTTGCCGGAGAGCGCCTGGTGTTGCGTCTTCCCGTTTCCACCGCGCTGAACGGCGCCGGTGAGCTGAGTGGCTCCAATCGCACGCCTCGCGGCCTTCATCAGGTGCGCGCGAAGATCGGCGAGGGACTGCCTCAAGGCGCCGTGCTGCGAGGCCGTCGCTGGACCGGCGAGACCTGGACGCCCGAGTTGCACGCGCAGTTCCCCGGTCGCGACTGGATACTCAGCCGCATCCTCTGGCTGAGTGGTTGCGAGCCCGGGCGCAACCGCCTGGGCAAGGTCGACACCATGCGTCGCTACATCTACCTGCACGGCACGCCGGACACCGAACCCATGGGCGTACCGCTGTCCCATGGCTGCGTGCGCCTGCGCAATGCCGACCTGCTTGAACTCTTTCCCCGCGTTCCCGTCCATTGTGCGGTGCGGATCGATGAAGCGCCCCGGCCTGACTGGGCCGCGGCAGAACTCTCCTGAGGAATCCCATGCAAGGCTCCCTGATGCTGGACATCGGCGGCACCTGGCTGACCGCTGAGGATCGCCAGATCCTGCGGCAACCCGAAGTGGCCGGCCTGATCATCTTCGCGCGCAATATCGAGGACCCGCGCCAGGTGCGCGAACTCTGCGCTTCCATCCGCGCCCTGCGCCCGGACCTCATTCTCGCCGTCGACCAGGAAGGCGGGCGTGTGCAGCGTCTGCGCCAGGGGTTCGTGCGCCTGCCGGCCATGCGTGCGCTGGCCGACAACGCCGATGCCGAAGCGCTGGCCCGGCTGTGCGGCTGGCTCATGGCGACCGAAGTCCTGGCCGTTGGGCTGGACATCAGCTTCGCCCCGGTGCTCGATCTCGATCACCAGCGCAGCGCCGTGGTCGGCAGCCGTGCCTTCGAGGGCGATCCGCAGCGCGCCACCGACCTGGCCGGTGCTTTCATCAAGGGGCTGCGTGCTGCCGGCATGGCGGCCACCGGCAAGCACTTCCCCGGCCATGGCTGGGCGGAAGCCGACTCCCACGTCGCCATTCCCACGGATGAGCGCAGCCTGGAGCAGATCCGCGCCGCGGACCTGGTGCCCTTCACCCGCCTGGCCCCCGAGCTGGACGGCATGATGCCCGCCCACGTCATCTACCCCCAGGTCGATGCCCAGCCCGCCGGTTTCTCGCGCCGTTGGCTGCAGGACATCCTGCGAGGCGAGCTGAAGTACACCGGGGTGATCTTCAGCGACGACCTGTCGATGGCCGGCGCCCACGTGGTGGGTGACGCCGCCGAGCGCATCGAGGCCGCGCTGAGCGCAGGCTGCGACATGGGCCTGGTGTGCAACGACCGTGCTGCCGCCGAGCTGGCCCTGTCGCGCCTGCAGCGTCTCGGGGTGACGCCGCCTGCGCAGCTCGCGCGCATGCGCCGCCGCGCTTTCCCGGGCACCGAATACCGTCAAGACCCGCGTTGGCAAACGGCGATCGCCGCCCTGCGCGAAGCCCAGCTGATCGACTGAAGGAAGCGAAATGACCGTTTACGCGATTATCGGTGGTACCGGCCTTACCCAGCTCGAGGGCCTGACCATGAAGGCGCTGCTCAACCCCGAGACGCCCTACGGTGCGCCTTCGGCGGGGATCGTCCAGGGCGATTACGCCGGCCGCGACCTGCTGTTCCTCGCCCGCCATGGCCACCCGCACCGCATTCCTCCGCACCAGGTCAACTACCGCGCCAATCTCTGGGCGCTCAAGCAGGCTGGCGCCCAGGCGGTGGTCGCGGTCAATGCGGTGGGCGGTATCAATGCCGCCATGGGCACCGGGCATCTGGTGGTGCCGCACCAGTTGATCGACTACACCCACGGTCGCACCGACACCTTCTTCGAAGGCGAGCTGGACCATGTGACCCACATCGATTTCAGTCATCCCTACGACGAGGCGCTGCGGCAGAAGCTGCTCACCGCACTTGCCGCCACCGGGCACGCGCACAGCGATCACGGCGTGTATGGCTGCACCCAGGGCCCGCGCCTGGAGACAGTCGCCGAGATCGCCCGCATGGAGCGCGACGGCTGTGATCTGGTCGGGATGACCGGCATGCCCGAAGCCGTGCTCGCCCGTGAGCTGGACCTGCCCTACGCCTGCATCTCGCTGGTGGTCAATCCGGCTGCCGGCAAGTCCAGCGGCATCATCACCATGGCCGAGATCGAGGCCGCCCTGGCCGACGGCATCGGCAAGGTGCGCGAAGTCCTCGTCCGCCTGTTCAAGGCCTGAGCGGCCTTCAGGCCGTCGGCAGGGGCGCGAAGAGGGCGTCGAGGTCCTCTTCGCGCAATTGCCAGTCCGCGCCCTCGCTCTGCCCGAGTATGCCCTCGGCGAGCAGCGCCTTGCGTTGCTGCAGTTGCTGGATCTTCTCTTCCACCGTGCCCCGGGCGATCAGCTTGTAGACGAACACCGGCTTGTCCTGGCCGATGCGGTAGGCGCGGTCGGTGGCCTGGCGCTCGGCGGCCGGGTTCCACCAGGGGTCGTAGTGGATCACCGTGTCGGCGGCGGTTAGATTCAGGCCCGTGCCACCCGCCTTCAGGCTGATCAGGAACAGCGGCGCTTCTCCGGCCTGGAAGCGCTTCACGGGGGTGCGCCGATCACGGGTGTCGCCCGTGAGGATCAGGTACTCGATGCCGCGCTGCTGCAGTTCGGCCTCGATCAGCTCCAGCATGCTGGTGAACTGCGAGAAGAGCAGCACCTTGCGCCCCTCCGCGAACAGCTCCACCAGCATCTCCATCAGGCTGTCCAGCTTGCCCGAGGTACTGCCGCGCAGCGGCCGGGTGCGCTCGTGCTCCACCAGGCGCAGGTCGCAGCAGGTCTGGCGCAGCTTCAGCAGTGCCTCGAGGATCACCATCTGGCTGCGCGCCATGCCCTTGTCCTGGATTTCCGCGCGGACCTTCCGGTCCATCGCCAGGCGCACCGTCTCGTAGAGATCACGCTGCCCTTCGCTGAGCTCCACGCGCTGGACTATCTCGGTCTTGGCGGGCAGTTCGGTGGCCACCGATTCCTTGGTCCGGCGCAGCAGGAAGGGGCGGATGCGGCCATTGAGGTGGGCCAGGCGCTCGTTGTCGCCGCGCTTCTCGATCGGGGTGCGGTAGTCGCGCGCGAACTGCTTGGCGTCACCCAGCCAGCCGGGCATGAGGAAATGGAACAGCGACCAGAGCTCGCCCAGGTGATTCTCCAGCGGCGTTCCGGAGAGGCACAGGCGTTGTCGCGCCTCCAGCTGGCGTACGGCCTGGGCGGCCTTGCTGGTGGGCGTCTTGATGTTCTGCGCCTCGTCCAGCACCACCAGGTGCAGGGGCTGCGCCTTCCAGGTCGCGAGGTCGCGTGGTAGCAGGGCATAGGTGGTGAGCAGCAGGTCGAACTCGCCCAGGCGTGCGAAATCCTTCTTGCGGTTCGGGCCATGCAGCGCCAGCACCCGCAGGTTGGGGGCGAAGCGCGCGGCCTCGTCCTGCCAATTGGGGATCAGGCTGGTGGGCATCACCACCAGCGCCGGACGGTCGAGGCGGCCGGCGTTCTTCTCGGTGAGCAGGTGGGCCAGGGTCTGCAGGGTCTTGCCCAGGCCCATGTCGTCACCCAGCACGCCGCCCGCGCCCAGTTCGCGCAGGCTCTGCAGCCAGGCGAGGCCTTGCAGCTGATAGGTGCGCAGGTCCGCCTGCAGGCCGGCAGGGGCCTCGTGGCGGGTCTGCCGGCTGTCACGCAGGCGTTCGGCGAAGCGGCGCAGGCGCTCGCCGCCCTGCCATTCCAGTTGCAGTTCGTCCAGTTGTCCCAGGCGTGCGGCATCGGGCAGGGCGAGGCGCAGGCTGCGGCCTTCCGGCCGATCTCGCAGGTAAAGCTCGCCCAGGGTGGCCAGCAGCGGCTTCAGGCGTCCGAAGGGCAGGGCGACCTGCAGGGGGCGGCCGGTGCTGGCGCCCAGGGTGTCCAGCTGCAGGCGCAATTGCTCGTCGTCGCGCCGCTTTTCCAGGTTCTTCGGGCTGAGCAGCTTGGGGTTCTGCTGGATCAGGCGCAGGAGGATGGGCAGCAGGCTGATGCGCTGGCCTTCGACGACGATGCCCAGCTCCAGGTCGAACCAATGCTGGCCCGGGACTTCGTCCACCTCGGCATACCAGCGCTCGACACTGGACAGGTCGAAGTGGAAGCCGGAGCGGATGTCCACCTCCCAGCCCTCGGCGCGCAGCTCCGCCAGGCCCTTGTTCATGAAACGCTGCCAGGCGCTGTCGCTGGGCAGCTCGAAGAGTTCGTAGACGTCACTGGGCAGGGCGAGGCTCTGGCGCAGTGATTCCTTGAAGCCGAGCTGGCGCAGGCGCTCGCGCAGGGCCTCTTCGGTGGCGATCTGGCGTTGGACTTCCAACAGTTCGCCCTGGCGCTTGCTCACCGCGTTGTGGCGGGCGTTCTTGCCGTGGGCGCTGATACCGGCGTAGTCGAATGCCAGGCCGGCACGATGCTGCTGGCTGCCGACCATGCGTCCGCTGCGCAGGTCGTAGAGGCTCTGCGCCAGGCTGCCGAGGGCCAGCAGCGGGCGCGGCTGGATGTCCTTGAGCACGCGCCTGACCGTTGGCGTCTCGGCGGCCGACAGGGGCCGTTCCGGACGCTGGCTGGGCGCGCCTTCCTCGAGTACTTGCAGGATGGCCGCGACGCAGTGCTTGCAGTTGATGCCCACCGGGCAGCTGCAGCGCCCGATGATGCCGAGGCCGTGGGGGGCCAGGCGGATGTTCTGATGGTAGAAGTTGTCGCCAGAACCGGCGCAGCTGGACTGCAGCAGGGTCTCGTCCATGGCCCGCAGGCGCGCCAGGCGCTGGCGGGCATAGCCCGTGCCACGCTGCAGCGCGCCGCTGTCGAAGTCCTGCCGCCAGTCGTGCTGGCGCAGGTGTTCGAGCAGGGTGAGCACGTCGGTCAGAGCGGGCTGACGCGGATCAGGACGCCGAGGCTGGAGTGATCGAGGTAGGTCAGCTCGCCGGTCTTGAGGCGGGTGCCCTGCTTGATGCGTTCGCTGCCGCTGAGCAGGCCGCTCCCGTCGAACTGGTTGACCCAGAAGTCGACGGCGACATCGGTGTAGCGCACCTGGGACAGGGTCACGGTGCCTTCCACCGGGAAGTGGCCGAGCTGCTGGTCACCGGCGCTGACGGCCACGCGGCTGGGGTTGGCGCCGACGCTCTGCGTCCAGGCCTTGTGCAGCAGCACCTGGTAGCCATTGCCGGGGTTGAGCTTGGCGGCCTCGCCATTCAGCGCGGTGGCGCGCTCACCGACGCTGGCCAGGCTCTGTGCGCCGTTGGCCCAATCGTCCGGGGCCGGCTGGCTGGCGGGGGTGGCGTCGCCCGACTGGCGGAACAGGATCAGCTCGACCTGGTAGAGCCCATCGGCAAAAGCGCTGGGGGCCAGCAGGGCAAGCATCAGGGCGAGGTAACGGAACGCACGCATGGATCGGTCCTTTAAGCGGATTGCGGAGTCAGGCGCTCGAACAGCGCCTCGAGTGTATTGAAACGTTCTTCCGGGCGCTCCATAGGCACCTGGAAGCGGAACAGCGTGGCGCCTTCGAACTTGTAGCGCTTGGGCTGGCCCTGGATCAGCTTGATCAGCACCAGCGGATCGACGCAGGTGTCGGTGGCGAATTCTATCCGACCGCCTTGCGGGCCGGCGTCGACTTTCTTGATGCCGAGCTTCTCCGCCTGCAACTTCAGCAGGGTCAGACGCACCAGGTTCTTGGTCGGTTCCGGCAGCAGGCCGAAGCGGTCGATCATCTCCACCTGCAGTTCCTTCAGGCCGTCCTCGTCGGCGGCCGAGGCGATGCGCTTGTAGAGGATCAGGCGTGCGTGCACGTCGGGGAGGTAGTCCTCGGGAATCAGCGCCGGCAGGCGCAGGTTGATCTCCGGTCCGCCGCCCAGCGGTTGCTCCAGGTTGGGCTGCTCGCCCTTCTGGATGGCCTTGACCGCGCGCTCGAGCATTTCCATGTAGAGGGTGAAACCCACCGCCTGGATCTGCCCGCTCTGCCCGTCGCCGAGCAGCTCGCCGGCGCCCCGTATCTCCAGGTCATGGGTGGCCAGGACGAAGCCGGCCCCCAGGTCCTGGGCGTTGGCGATGGCTTCCAGGCGCTTCTCGGCGTCCGGGGTCATCTGCTTGCGTGGCGGGGTGAGCAGGTAGGCGTAGGCCTGGTGGTGGCTGCGACCGACGCGGCCGCGCAGCTGGTGCAGCTGGGCCAGGCCGAACTTGTCGGCGCGCTCGATGATGATGGTGTTGGCGCTGGGCACGTCGATGCCGGTCTCGATGATGGTCGAGGCGATCAGCACGTTGAAGCGCTTGTGGTAGAAGTCGCTCATCACCTGTTCGAGCTCGCGCTCGTGCATCTGCCCGTGGCCGATGCCGATGCGCGCCTCGGGCACCAGTTCGGCCAGGTCGGCGGCGCACTTCTCGATGCTCTTCACTTCGTTGTGCAGGTAGTACACCTGGCCGCCGCGCAGCAGCTCGCGCAGCAGCGCCTCCTTGATCACCGTGTTCTGCTGTTCCATGACGAAGGTACGCACCGACAGGCGGCGCGCGGGCGGGGTGGCGATGATCGACAGGTCGCGCATGCCGGCCACGGCCATGTTCAGGGTGCGCGGGATCGGCGTGGCGGTGAGGGTGAGGATGTCCACCTCGCTGCGCAGGGCCTTGAGCTGCTCCTTCTGGCGCACGCCGAAGCGGTGTTCCTCGTCGATGATCACCAGGCCCAGGTTCTTGAAGGTGATGTCGTCCTGCAGCAGCTTGTGGGTACCGATGACGATGTCCACCTTGCCGTCGGCCAACTGTTGCGCAGCGCCTTCCACTTCCTTGGCGGTCTTGAAGCGGCTCATCACCTCGACCTTTACCGGCCAGTCGGCGAAGCGGTCGCGGAAGCTGTTGTAGTGCTGCTGGGCGAGCAGGGTGGTAGGCACCAGCACCGCCACCTGCTTGCCGCTGTGCACGGCGACGAAGGCGGCGCGCATGGCCACCTCGGTCTTGCCGAAGCCGACGTCGCCGCAGACCAGGCGATCCATCGGCTTGGGCGCCAGCATATCGGCCAGTACGGCGTCGATGGCGGTCTGCTGGTCCGGCGTCTCCTCGAAGGGGAAGCCGGCGGAGAAGGTGGCGTAGTCCGCCATCGGGTCCTTGAAGGCGTAGCCTTCGCGGGCGGCACGACGGGCATAGATGTCCAGCAGTTCGGCGGCGACGTCGCGCACCTGTTCGGCGGCCTTGCGCTTGGCCTTCTGCCAGGCCTCCGAGCCCAGGCGGTGCAGTGGCGCGAGGGCATCGTCGCTGCCGGTATAGCGGGCGATCAGGTGCAGGCTGGCCACGGGTACGTAGAGCTTGGCTTCCTCGGCGTACTGCAGGGCGAGGAATTCGGCGGACTGGCCTTCGATCTCCAGGGTGATCAGGCCCAGGTAGCGGCCGACGCCGTGGTCGATGTGCACCACGGGCGCGCCTTCGCGCAGTTCGGCGAGGTTCTTGATGACGTTGTCGCCACCGTCGCCCCGACGGTCGCGGCGGCGGCGTTGCATCACGCGCTGGCCGAACAGCGGGCTCTCGGCGATCAGCGCCAGGCCCGGGTCATCCAGCAGCAGGCCTTCGTCCAGGGGCGCGATGGTGATGGCGAGGCGTTCCTTGCTGGCGACGAATTCCGGCCAGCCGGTCACTTCCTGCGGGCGCAGCTTGAGACGGGCGAGCAGCTCCAGCAGCACTTCGCGGCGGCCGGCCGATTCGGCGCTGAACAGCACGCGGCCGGGGAACTCTTCCAGGAAGCGGCGCAAGGCGGCCAGGGGTTCGCTGGCCTTGGCCTGGATCGCCAGGTCCGGCAGCGGGCGGGCCGGGAAGCGTTCGCGACCGACGCCGGTGCCCGAGTCCTCCTGGCTGACCACGACCCGTGGCGAGCCCTTGAGCCGGGCGAAGCAGTCCTCCACCGGCAGGAACAGCTCGGCGGGCGGCACCAGTGGTCGCTCGGGGTCGACGCGGCGCTCTTCATAGCGGTTGCGCACGTCGTTCCAGAACTGCTCGGCGGCCTGCTCGATGCCGGGCAGGGAGAACACCTGGGTGTCGGCCGGCAGGTAGTCGAAGAGGGTGGCGCTGTCCTCGAAGAACAGCGGCAGGTAGTACTCGATACCGGCGGGGGTGATGCCGCTGGCCAGGTCCTGGTAGATGGGGCACCGGCGGAAGTCCACGTCGAAGCGCTCGCGGAAGCGACCGCGGAAGTCGGTCACCGCCTTCTTGTCCAGCGGGAACTCGCGGGCCGGCAGCAGGCGGATCGACTCCACCTTGTCCACCGAGCGCTGGGTCTCGGGGTCGAAGGTGCGCAGGGTCTCGATCTCGTCATCGAACAGGTCGATGCGGAAGGGCACGTCGCTGCCCATCGGGAACAGGTCGATCAGCGCACCGCGCACGGCGAACTCGCCGTGTTCGTAGACGGTGTCCACGCAGCGATAGCCGGCCGCCTCCAGGCGGCTGCGCATCTGCTCGACGTCGAGCTTCTGGCCGACGTCCAGTACCAGGCTGGAGCCCAGCAGGAAGCGCGTTGGCGCCAGGCGGTGCAGGGCGGTGGTGATGGGCACCACCAGCACGCCGTGGGTCAGCTGCGGCAGGCGATAGAGGCTGGCGATACGCTGGGAGATGATGTCCTGGTGCGGCGAGAACAGGTCGTAGGGCAGCGTTTCCCAGTCCGGGAAGTGCAGCACCGGCAGGTCCGGGGCGAAGAAGCTCAGTTCCTGCTCCAGGCGTTCGGCGCTCTGGCTGTCGGCGGTCAGCAGCAGGGTGAAGCGCCGGGCGGCGCTGGCGGCTTCGGCGATCGCCAGGCTGAGGGCGGCACCGGGGAGGTTGCCCCATTGTTGCTTGCCGGCGGCGGCGGGCAGGGTCGGGAGACGCAGGACGGACTCGGGCAAAGGTGGCTCCGGTCGGAAAATTGGACCCGGGCGATTGTAACTATCCCGACTGACGGATGTCAGTCTTACGTCCGCTGCAGATTGCCGCCGCTTGCGCGCGCCGTCATAATGTAGCCCCTTTTTTCAGCCCCTACATGTGGAAGGTACTGCCCGTGACTCAGAAGCCCGACCAGTGTCTCGGTGAGTGGATTGATCGTGAAGCCCTCGCGGAAGCGATGATTCCGCTGATTGGCCAGCTCTACCGCAACAACAGCGTGGTGACCTCGATCTATGGCCGTGGTCTGATCAACCGTTCGGTGATCGACATTCTCAAGGCCCATCGTTTCGCCCGTCACCGCCTGGCTGACGACAGCGAGCTGTCGGTCCACGATACCTTCCCGATCCTCAAGGCCATGAGCGAGCTGAAGCTGGGCGCGGCTTCCGTGGACCTGGGCAAGATGGCCAGCAAGTTCAAGGCCGAAGGCAAGGGCCGTGCCGTCGAGCAGTTCGTCAAGGACGAGCTGGCCGACGTGGTCGGCAAGCAGAACGGCGCCGCCCGTGAAGGCACCGACGTCGTCCTCTACGGCTTCGGCCGCATCGGCCGCCTGCTGGCACGCATCCTGATCGAGAAGACCGGTGGCGGCGACGGCCTGCGCCTGCGCGCCATCGTCGTGCGCAAGGGCGCCAGCAACGACCTGGTCAAGCGCGCCAGCCTGCTGCGCCGCGACTCGGTACACGGCAAGTTCGATGGCACCATCACCATCGACGAGGAAAACAACACCCTCACCGCCAACGGCAACCTGATCCAGGTGATCTACGCCAAGTCGCCGACCGAAGTCGACTACACCCAGTACGGCATCAAGAATGCCCTGCTGGTCGACAACACCGGCGTGTGGCGTGATGCCGAGGGCCTGGGCCAGCACCTGAGCTGCCCGGGTGTCGATCGCGTCGTCCTGACCGCCCCGGGCAAGGGCGCGCTGAAGAACATCGTGCACGGCATCAACCACTCCGAGATCACCGCCGAAGACAAGATCATCTCGGCCGCCTCCTGCACCACCAACGCCATCGTGCCGGTGCTCAAGGCCGTCAACGATCAGTACGGCATCGTCAACGGCCACGTCGAGACCGTTCACTCGTACACCAACGACCAGAACCTGATCGACAACTTCCACAAGGGCGATCGTCGTGGCCGCAGCGCGCCGCTGAACATGGTGATCACCGAGACCGGTGCCGCCACCGCCGCCGCCAAGGCCCTGCCGGTGCTGAAGGGCAAGCTGACCGGCAACGCCATCCGCGTGCCGACGCCGAACGTGTCGATGGCCATCCTCAACCTGAACCTGGAAAAGGCCACCACCCGCGAAGAGATCAACGAGTACCTGCGCCAGATGGCCATGCATTCGGACCTGCAGAAGCAGATCGACTTCGTCAGCTCGCAGGAAGTGGTCTCCACCGACTTCGTCGGCTCCCGCCATGCCGGTGTGGTCGATGCCGAGGCCACCATCTGCAACGACAACCGTGTCGTGCTCTACGTGTGGTACGACAACGAGTTCGGCTACAGCTGCCAGGTGGTCCGCGTGATGGAAGAGATGGCCGGGGTCAACCCGCCTGCGTTCCCGCGCTGATACCGCGTTGAACAGAACGGGAGCTTTCGGGCTCCCGTTTTTCATTTTTAGGTCTGTAATCGCTATACCCACCTCCTGCTTGGAAACCCCTTGATGGACGGACAACAGCTGCACGCCGGCTCGCTCAAGCGCGGCCTGGAAAATCGCCATATCCAGCTGATCGCCCTGGGCGGCGCCATCGGCACCGGTCTGTTCCTCGGCTCGGCCGGGGTACTCAAATCCGCCGGCCCCTCGATGATCCTCGGCTACGCCATCGCCGGCTTCATCGCCTTCCTGATCATGCGCCAGCTGGGCGAGATGATCGTCGAGGAGCCCGTGGCCGGTTCCTTCAGCCACTTCGCCCACAAGTACTGGGGCGGCTACGCGGGGTTCCTCTCCGGCTGGAACTACTGGGTGCTCTATGTGCTGGTGGGCATGGCCGAGCTGACCGCCGTGGGCAAGTACGTGCAGTTCTGGTGGCCGGAAGTGCCCACCTGGGCGACGGCGGCAGCCTTCTTCGTGCTGATCAACCTGATCAACCTGGCCAACGTCCGCGCCTTCGGCGAGACCGAGTTCTGGTTCGCCCTGATCAAGGTGGTGGCGATCATCGGCATGATCATCCTCGGCCTCTACCTGCTGATCTCCGGCACCGGCGGCGAGCAGGCGGCGGTGAGCAACCTGTGGAGCCACGGCGGGTTCTTCCCCAATGGCCTGGAAGGGCTGGTGATGGTGCTGGCGATCATCATGTTCTCCTTCGGTGGCCTGGAGCTGGTGGGCATCACCGCCGCCGAGGCCAGCGAGCCGAAGAAGGTGATCCCCAAGGCGATCAACCAGGTGATCTGGCGCATCCTGATCTTCTACATCGGTGCCCTCACCGTGTTGCTGATGCTCTACCCCTGGGACAAGCTGCTGGAAACCCTGGGCGCCGCCGGCGACCCCTACAGCGGCAGCCCCTTCGTGCAGATCTTCTCGCTGATCGGCAGCGACACCGCCGCCCACCTGTTGAACTTCGTGGTGCTGACCGCCGCACTGTCGGTCTACAACAGCGGCGTGTACTGCAACAGCCGCATGCTCTACGGCCTGGCCGAGCAGGGTGATGCGCCGAAGGCGCTGCTCAAGGTCAACCGCCGTGGCGTTCCGGTGCTGGCCATCGGCGTCTCCGCGCTGGTGACTCTGCTCTGCGTGCTGGTGAACTACCTGGCGCCCAAGCAGGCCCTGGAACTGCTGATGGCGCTGGTGGTGGCGGCCCTGGTGATCAACTGGGCGATGATCAGCCTGTCGCACCTGATGTTCCGCAAGTCGCTGCAGCGCCAGGGCATCGAGCCGTTCTTCAAGTCGCTCTGGTACCCCTTCAGCAACTACCTGTGCCTGGCCTTCGTGGTGCTGATCCTCGGCGTGATGCTGATGATCCCCGGCATCAACGTGTCGGTGTACGCCATTCCCTTCTGGCTCGGCTTCATCGCCATCTGCTACGCCATCCGACGCTCCGCGGGGCCTCGCTCGTAATGACGGAAACGGGGGCTGCGGCCCCCGTTTTTCATGGTGCGGCGGGCTGTGACCGTTCGTCCGCTGGCTGACTTCCGGTTGCCCAAATAGCGCTAACAGTCGGAAATTTCAGGACTTTCAGTGGCCGCTTGGGAAGTCGCCTCTTTATAATGCGCGGTTCTCGTCCCGGGGCCCTGCCGCGTGCTGGAGTTCGATCCGGCGCCTGCCTGGCGTTTGGCGGCTACTGTTCCACACCGGGACGAAACCCTTCTCAAGGTTCAGGCGAGAGACATGACAAGAATCAGACGGGGGTTGGACCTGCCCATCGCAGGCCAGCCTGAGCAGCGCATCGAGGCTGCACGGGCCGTGCGTAGCGTGGCCGTGATCGGCTTCGACTACCACGGCATGAAGCCCACCATGCAGGTGCAGGTCGGCGACCGGGTGAAGCTGGGCCAGGCCCTGTTCGCCGACAAGAAGAGCCCCGGCGTGATCTTCACCGCCCCGGCGGCGGGCGTGGTCTCGGCCATCCACCGCGGCGAGCAGCGCGTGTTGCAGTCGGTGGTGATCGACGTGGACGGCGAGGACGAAGTCCTCTTCGACACCTGCCCGGACAACGCCCTGGATGCCCTCGAGCCCCAGGCCGTGCGGGACAACCTGCAGCGTTCGGGTCTCTGGGCTGCGCTGCGCACGCGCCCGTTCAGCCGGGTGCCGGCCGTCGATGCCGTACCCAGCTCGATCTTCGTGACCGCCCTCGATACCCACCCGCTGGCCGCCGATCCGCAGCCGATCATCGCTGCTCATGCCGCCGACTTCGAACGCGGCCTCAAGGTGCTGGCGCGTCTGGGCCGGGTGTTCCTGTGCAAGGCCGAGGGGGCCAGCCTGCCGGGTGAGCAGGTGACCGGCGTGCACGCCGAGGCCTTCTCCGGCCCGCATCCGGCGGGCCTTCCGGGCACCCACATCCACTTCCTCGACCCGGTCAGCGCCACCAGGAGCGTCTGGCACATCGGCTACCAGGACGTGATCGCCGTCGGCAAGCTGTTCGCCACCGGCCGCCTGTGGGTCGAGCGCGTCGTAGCCCTGGGCGGCCCGGTGGTGGAGAAGCCGCGTCTGCTGGCCACCCGCCTGGGCGCCAGCCTCGACGAGCTGACGGCCGGCGAACTCAAGCCCGGCGTCAACCGCGTGGTGTCCGGCTCCCTGCTGGGCGGGCGCACCTCCCGTGGCGCCTGCGCCTACCTGGGGCGCTACCACCTGCAGGTGTCCTGCCTCGCCGAAGGCCATGACCGCGAGCTGCTGCACTACCTGCGCGCCGGGGTGAACAAGCATTCGGTGCTGAACATCTTCGTCTCCAAGCTGATGGCGGCCCGCCGGTTCGCCTTCAGCACCAGCACCAACGGCAGCCCGCGCGCCATGGTGCCGGTGGGCAACTACGAGGCGGTGATGCCGCTGGACATCCTGCCCACCCAGTTGCTGCGCTACCTCATCGTTGGCGACACCGAGATGGCCCAGAAGCTGGGCTGCCTGGAGCTGGACGAGGAAGACTTGGCGCTGTGCAGCTACGTCTGCGCCGGCAAGTACGAATACGGCCCCATCCTGCGGGACAACCTCAACCGCATCGAGAAGGAGGGCTGACATGGGCCTGCGTAAATTCCTCGACCGGATCGAGCACAACTTCGAACAGGGGGGCCGCTTCGAGAAGTGGTACGCCCTGTACGAAGCGATCGACACCTTCTTCTACCGGCCGGCCAATGTCACCCGGACCACGGCCCACGTGCGCGATGGCATCGACCTCAAGCGCATGATGATCACCGTGTGGCTCTGCACCTTCCCGGCGATGTTCTTCGGCATGTGGAACGTCGGCTACCAGGCCAACCTGGTGTTCGCCCAGAGCCCGGACCTGCTGGCCGCCCAGGACGGCTGGCGCTTCGCGCTGATCGGCAGCCTGGCGGGCTTCGACCCCAACAGCCTGTGGGACAACGTCATCCAGGGCGCCGCCTGGTTCCTGCCCATCTACGCCGTGACCTTCATCGTCGGCGGCTTCTGGGAAGTGCTGTTCGCCGCCATCCGCCGCCATGAAGTGAACGAAGGCTTCTTCGTCACCTCCGTGCTCTTCGCCCTCACCCTGCCGCCGAGCATCCCGCTGTGGCAGGTGGCCCTGGGCATCAGCTTCGGCGTGGTGCTGGGCAAGGAAGTGTTCGGCGGCACCGGCAAGAACTTCCTCAACCCCGCCCTGGTGGGTCGTGCCTTCCTGTTCTTCGCCTACCCGGCACAGATTTCCGGTGACGCCGTGTGGACGGCGGTGGACGGCTTCGCCGGCGCCACCTCCCTGAGCCTGGGCGCTGCCGGTGGTGTAGAGAACATCATCGGTCACGGCATCACCTGGATGGACGCCTTCCTCGGCACCATTCACGGCTCCATCGGCGAGACCAGCACCCTGGCCATCTTCATCGGCGGCGGTGTGCTGCTGCTGACCCGCATCGCCGCCTGGCGCATCGTCGCCGGCGTGATGCTGGGCATGATCGCCACCAGCACGCTGTTCAACGCCATCGGTTCCGACACCAACCCGATGTTCGCCATGCCCTGGTACTGGCACCTGGTCCTCGGCGGCTTCGCCTTCGGCATGATGTTCATGGCCACCGACCCGGTGTCCGCCTCCATGACCAACACCGGCAAGTGGCTGTTCGGTGCGCTGATCGGCCTGATGGTGGTGCTGATCCGCGTGGTCAACCCCGCCTTCCCGGAAGGCATGATGCTGGCGATCCTCTTCGCCAACCTCTGTGCACCGCTGATCGACCACTTCGTCGTCCAGGCCAACATCAAGCGGAGGCTGGCACGCCATGGCTAACCAGAAGGAATCCACGATCCGCACCCTGCTGGTGGCCCTGGTGGTCTGCCTGGTGTGCTCCATCTTCGTCGCCGGCGGGGCAGTAGCCCTCAAGCCGGTGCAGGTGGAGAACCGCGAGCTGGACAAGCAGCGCAGCATCCTCTCCATCGCCGGCCTCGGCCAGCCGGGCATGTCCGCCAGCGAAGTGAAGGCGCTCTATGCCGAGCGCATCACCGCCAAGGTGGTGGACCTCTCCAGCGGCGAATACAGCGACGCCATCCAGGCCGCCGGTTTCGACCCGCTGAAGGCCGCCAAGGACCCGAAGCTCTCCGACGCCCTGCCGGGTGATCAGGACATCGCCTCCATCAAGCGCCGCGAGCGCTTCACCACCGTCTACCTGGTGGAGAAGGACGGCCAACTGGACACCCTGATCCTGCCGGTGCGCGGCTACGGCCTGTGGTCCACCCTGTACGGCTTCCTCGCCCTCAAGGGCGACCTCAATACCGTGGTTGGCCTCGGCTTCTACCAGCACGGTGAGACCCCCGGCCTCGGCGGCGAGGTGGACAACCCGAAATGGAAGGCGCTGTGGAACGGCAAGAGCCTGTTCGATGAGCAGGGCCAACTGGCCATCCAGATCATCAAGGGCAGCGTCGAGCCCGGCTCGCCCAACGCCAGCCACCAGGTCGACGGTCTGGCCGGCGCCACGCTGACCAGCAAGGGCGTCAACAACCTGCTGCATTTCTGGCTTGGCAAGAACGGCTTCGGCCCCTTCCTGGCCAAGCTCAACGACGGGGAGGCATGAACATGGCGCAACCCACGATCCGCTCGGTCCTGCTGGACCCGATCCTGCACAACAACCCCATCGGCCTGCAGATCCTCGGCATCTGCTCGGCCCTGGCGGTCACCTCCAACCTGAAGACCGCGCTGGTGATGTCCATCGCCCTGACGCTGGTGACCGGCTTCTCCAACCTGTTCATCTCGATGATCCGCAGCCAGATCCCCAGCTCGATCCGCATGATCGTGCAGATGGTGATCATCGCCTCGCTGGTGATCGTGGTCGACCAGGTGCTCAAGGCCTATGCCTTCAGCCTGTCCAAGCAGCTCTCGGTGTTCGTCGGGCTGATCATCACCAACTGCATCGTGATGGGCCGCGCGGAGGCCTTCGCCATGGCCAACCCGCCGCTGCTGTCGTTCTTCGACGGCATCGGCAACGGCCTGGGCTACAGCGCCATGCTCATCGTCCTCGGCGTGATTCGCGAGCTGTTCGGCTCCGGCAAGCTGCTGGGCTACGAGATCCTCCCGGTGATCAACGACGGCGGCTGGTACCAGCCCAACGGCATGCTGCTGCTGCCGCCCTCGGCCTTCTTCCTCATCGGCCTGATCATCTGGGCCCTGCGCAGCTGGAAGACCGAGCAGAAGGAAGCCCCGGCCTACAAGATCGCGCCCCAGGTATCCAACAAGGAGGCCTACTGATGGAGCACTACATCAGCCTGTTCGTGAAGGCAGTGTTCGTCGAGAACATGGCGCTGGCCTTCTTCCTCGGCATGTGCACCTTCATCGCCATTTCCAAGAAGGTGGAAACCGCCATCGGCCTCGGCATCGCCGTGATCGTGGTGCAGGCCATCACCGTGCCGGCCAACAACCTGCTCTACACCCTCCTGCTCAAGGACGGCGCGCTGGCCTGGGCCGGCCTGCCGGACGTGGACCTGTCGTTCCTCGGCCTGCTCAGCTACATCGGGGTGATCGCCGCCATCGTGCAGATCCTCGAGATGCTGCTCGACAAGTACGTGCCATCGCTCTACAACGCCCTCGGCGTGTTCCTGCCGCTGATCACGGTGAACTGCGCCATCATGGCCGGCTCGCTGTTCATGGTGGAGCGCGACTACAACCTGGGTGAGAGCGTGGTCTACGGCGTCGGTTCCGGCTTCTCCTGGGCCCTGGCCATCGCGCTGCTCGCCGGCATCCGCGAGAAGCTCAAGTACAGCGATGTACCCGAGGGCCTGCAGGGCCTGGGCATCACCTTCATCACCATCGGCCTGATGTCGCTGGGTTTCATGTCCTTCTCGGGCGTCCAGTTGTAAGGAGGCGACATGCCGAGTTTCGAAATCTTCCTCGCCATTGGCATGTTCACCGCCATCGTCCTCGCGCTGGTGGTGGTCATCCTCGCCGCCCGCGCCAAGCTGGTGTCCAGCGGCGACGTGAACATCGTGATCAACCGCGAGCGCACCATCACCGTCCCGGCCGGCGGCAAGCTGCTGCAGACTCTGGCGGCGCAGAACGTCTTCCTCTCCTCGGCCTGCGGCGGCGGCGGTACCTGCGCCCAGTGCAAGTGCGTGGTGGAGAGCGGCGGCGGCGAGATGCTGCCCACCGAGGAGTCCCACTTCACCCGCCGCCAGGCGAAGGAAGGCTGGCGCCTGTCCTGCCAGACCCCGGTGAAGCAGGACATGCACATCGAAGTACCCGAAGAGGTCTTCGGCGTTAAGAAGTGGGAGTGCACGGTGGAGTCCAACCCCAACGTCGCCACTTTCATCAAGGAGCTGACCCTGCGCCTGCCGGAAGGGGAGAGCGTGGACTTCCGCGCCGGTGGCTACGTGCAGCTCGAGTGCCCGCCCCACGAGGTGCACTACAAGGACTTCGACATCCAGCCCGAGTACCGGGCCGACTGGGACAGGTTCAATTTCTGGAAGTACGTCTCCAGGGTCGACGAGACCGTCATCCGTGCCTACTCCATGGCCAACTACCCGGACGAGAAGGGCATCGTGAAGTTCAACATCCGCGTGGCCTCGCCGCCGCCGGGCAAGGACGAGATCCCTCCGGGCAAGATGTCCTCCTGGGTGTTCAACCTCAAGCCGGGCGACAAGGTCACCGTGTACGGCCCCTTCGGCGAGTTCTTCGCCAAGGACACCGACGCCGAGATGGTCTTCATCGGTGGCGGCGCGGGCATGGCGCCCATGCGCTCGCACATCTTCGACCAGCTCAAGCGCCTGGGCTCCCAGCGCAAGATCAGCTTCTGGTACGGCGCGCGCTCCCTGCGCGAGGCCTTCTACACCGAGGAGTACGACCAGCTGGCCGCCGAGAACCCCAACTTCCAGTGGCACCTGGCGCTGTCCGACCCGCAGCCCGAGGACAACTGGACCGGCTACACCGGCTTCATCCACAACGTGCTGTTCGAGAACTACCTCAAGGACCACCCGGCCCCCGAGGACTGCGAGTTCTACATGTGCGGCCCGCCGATGATGAACGCGGCAGTGATCAAGATGCTGCTGGACCTGGGCGTCGAGCGCGAGAACATCCTGCTGGACGACTTCGGTGGTTAGATCCGTTGCCCTGCTGCTTTCGGCCAGCTTCCTGCTGGCCGGTTGCGGCGATTCCCTGGAACAGTTCGGCGGCCCGACCATGGGCAGCAGCTACTCGGTGAGGTACGTGCGCAGCGCGTCCGGGCCCGCCGTGGAGCAGGTGCGGGGGGAGGTGGAGGGCATCCTCGCCGAGATCGACCGGCAGATGTCCACCTACCGCGCCGATTCCGACGTGGAGCGCTTCAACGCCCTGCCGGCGGGCCGCTGCATGGCCCTGCCGGCGCCCATGCTGGAGCTGGTGGCCTTCGGCGACAGCCTGTCCGCACAGAGCGACGGCGCCTTCGACATGACCCTGGAGCCGCTGCTCAACCTCTGGGGCTTCGGCCCGCAATCGCGAGGCGACCAGGTGCCCAGCGCCGAGGCCATTGCCACGGCCCGTGCCGATGTCGGCCACCAGCACCTCAAGCGCCAGGGCGACCAACTGTGCAAGGACGCCGCCGTGCAGCTGGACTTCAACGCCATCGCCGCCGGCTACGCCGTGGACCGTGTCAGCGCGCGACTGGGCGAGCTGGGCGTGACCAGCTCGCTGGTGGAGATCACCGGGGAAATGAAGGCCGTCGGCCACAAGCCCGATGGCAGCCCCTGGCGCGTGGCCATCGAGGCGCCGCGCGATGACCGCCAGGTGGCGCAGAAGATTGTTGCACTGCAGGACATGGGCATTTCCACCTCAGGCGACTATCGCAACTACTTCGAACGGGGTGGACAGCGGTATTCTCACACCCTCGATCCCACCAGCGGCGCCCCCATCACCCATCACCTGGCAGCGGTCACGGTCATCGACCCGTCGGCCCTGCGTGCCGATGGACTGTCTACGCTGTTGATGGTGCTCGGTCCCGAGGCCGGCCTGGCGTTCGCCGACCGCCACGACATCGCGGCGTTCTTCATCACCCGTGAAGGCACGGGCTTCGCCACCCGCGGCAGCCGCCGCTTCGAGCAACTGTTCCCCACGGAGGCGCACTGAACATGACCTGGCTACTGGTCTTTTTGATCATGCTGCTGGTGGTGCTGGGCATGGCCATCGGCGTGATCATGGGGCGCAAGCCCATCGCCGGCTCCTGCGGCGGCATCGCCAACCTGGGGATCGAGAAGGAATGCTCGATCTGTGGCGGCAATCGCGAAAAGTGCGAGGAGGCCAATCGCGACGGCGATGTAGTGGATACAAAACTCGCCTACGACGCGACCAAGCGCTAATGTGCAGCGCCATGCAGTGTGACTAAGCTGCGCGCCGAGTTCGAAACGCTGCGGTGACCTGTTCCGCGGCCCTGCCGGAGGCCACAGAGAGCCCTTCGGCCCGTTATGAGGAGTAAGCATGGCTGTCTACAACTACGACGTAGTGGTGCTGGGTTCCGGCCCGGCGGGTGAGGGCGCGGCGATGAACGCCGCCAAGGCCGGGCGCAAGGTGGCGGTGGTCGACAACCGCCCGCTGGTCGGCGGCAATTGCACCCACCTGGGCACCATCCCGTCCAAGGCCCTGCGTCACTCGGTGCGGCAGATCATGCAGTACAACACCAACCCGCTGTTCCGCCAGATCGGCGAGCCGCGCTGGTTCTCCTTCCCCGACGTGCTCAAGAGCGCCGAGCGGGTGATCTCCAAGCAGGTCGCCTCGCGCACCGGCTACTACGCCCGCAACCGCGTCGATGTGTTCTTCGGCACCGCCAGCTTCTCCGACGAGCAGACCGTCGAAGTGGTATGCGCCAGCGGCGTGGTGGAAAAGCTGGTGGCCAAGCAGGTCATCATCGCCACCGGCTCGCGCCCCTATCGCCCGGCGGACGTGGACTTCCATCACCCGCGCATCTACGACAGCGACACCATCCTCAGCCTCACCCATACCCCGCGCCGCATCATCATCTACGGCGCCGGTGTGATCGGCTCGGAATACGCCTCCATCTTCAGCGGCCTGGGCGTGCTGGTGGACCTGATCGACAACCGCGACCAACTGCTCAGCTTCCTCGACGACGAGATCTCCGACGCCCTCAGCTACCACTTGCGCAACAACAACGTGCTCATCCGCCACAACGAGGAGTACGAGCGCATCGAGGGGCTGGAGAACGGCGTGATCCTGCACCTGAAGTCCGGCAAGAAGATCAAGGCCGACTGCCTGCTGTGGTGCAATGGCCGTACCGGCAACACCGACCGCCTGGGGCTGGAGAACATCGGCATCAAGGTCAATAGCCGTGGCCAGATCGCCGTGGACCAGTACTACCGCACCGAGGTGGGCAACATCTTCGCAGCGGGTGACGTGATCGGCTGGCCGAGCCTGGCCAGCGCCGCCGCCGACCAGGGCCGCTCGGCCGCCGGCAGCGCGGTGGAGAACGACAGCTGGCGTTTCGTCGATGACGTGCCGACCGGCATCTACACCATTCCGGAGATCAGTTCCATCGGCA
This sequence comes from Pseudomonas sp. No.21, assembly GCF_054558415.1. Lineage (NCBI taxonomy): Bacteria > Pseudomonadati > Pseudomonadota > Gammaproteobacteria > Pseudomonadales > Pseudomonadaceae > Pseudomonas > Pseudomonas sp. No.21. Next base: position 464,246 of record NZ_BAAJNO010000004.1, on the reverse strand, counting down.
AGAACGAGCGCGAGCTGACCCAGGCGAAGATCCCCTACGAGGTGGGCAAGGCCTTCTTCAAGGGCATGGCCCGGGCGCAGATCTCCCACGAACCGGTGGGCATGCTGAAGATCCTGTTCCACCGCGAAACCCTGGAGGTGCTCGGTGTGCACTGCTTCGGCTACCAGGCCTCGGAGATCGTCCACATCGGCCAGGCGATCATGAACCAGAAGGGCGAAGCCAACAGCATCAAGTACTTCATCAACACCACCTTCAACTACCCGACCATGGCGGAAGCCTATCGGGTGGCGGCGTTCGACGGCCTCAACCGGCTTTTTTGAGCGGCACCGGCCGGGCGCCTGAACCGGCCGGGGAGGACCCTCTCGGCGATCCGCGCACCTGGCGCTGGCCGAATCGGGAGAGCTTCTGATCAGGCGACGCCCATGAAAAGACCGGCCCTTGCGGCCGGTTTTTTCGTTCTGGGGGGAGTGACACTCGGATGGGCGTAGGGTGGGCTTCAGCCCACCGCTTGCTCAGTAAGCCGTGCTGAACCTCGCACCCTTGGGCCTCCCTGCGCTCGGCGCCAACCCAGGGTGCCGAGAGGGCGGGAACAACGAGGCTTCAGCGTGCCAACGTGCTCACCGCCACGCCAGGGAAGTCGGTGATGATGCTGTCCACGCCGAAGTCGGCGAGGCGGCGCATCAGGGCCGGCTCGTTCACCGTCCACACCGACACGTGCAGGCCCTGCTTCTGCGCCTTCTGCAGGCGCTCGGGGGTGCACAGGGTCCAGTTCAGCGCCAGCAGGCTGCAACCATGGTTGGCGGCGACCTTCAGCGGGTCGAGCCAGGCATACTCGGCTACCAGGCCACGGGCGAGGTCGGGCGTCAGGCGGTTCAGCGCGCGCAGTACCTCGCGGGAGCTGGAGGTGACGGTGACCTTCTCCAGCAGCCCGTGGCGCTCGGCCAGTTCGCGGATGGCCAGCACGGTGCGCGCGGCGCGCACGCGGGAAGCGCTCTTCACTTCCAGCTGCCAGTGGTCGAAGTCGCACTGCTCGAAGAGCTCTTCCAGGCGCGGGATGGGGCAGGGCTTCACCCAGCCGGGCCCGCCCTGGCGGGCGTCGTAGGTCACCAGTTCTTCGGCATCGTGCTCCACCACCTTGCCGCGGCGACCGGTGGTGCGCTTGAGCGTCGGGTCGTGGATCACCATCAGTTCGCCGTCACGGGACAGGTGCAGGTCGAGTTCGCAGCGTTTCACGCCGTGGGAGAGGCACTGCTGGAAGCTGGCCAGGGTGTTTTCCGGGCATTCGCCCTTGGCGCCGCGATGGCCGTAGATCAGGGTCACTGTGAAACCTCGGGGTGTCTTGGTTGGTGGTAGCGGACGCTGTCGACGACATGCCCGCTCTCGAAATAGACGGAGAACTCCCGGTAGTCCCAGCGCGTGATCGGCGGTTTGCCGACGGCGGGATGTTCCTCGTCCGGCAGGCCGAAACGCTCGAGTACGGCGCGCTGCGATTCGCCGCGCGCGGGCAGCGAAAGGCCGCTGTCGCCTTGCTGGCCGACAGGGATCTCGATGGTTTCGGCCAGGGCCGGGAGGGGGAGGGACAGGCAGAGCAGGAGCAGAAGGCGCGACATGGAGTCATCCTGGAGGCGGAACCGGGCGAGCGCGGGCCTGGCGGCGAGCCTGGGCCTGCTTCTGCAGGATATGTCGGGCGAGCAACTGGCGCTGTGCGTCAGTCAGCGCTTCGAATTCGGTGCCGATCTCGAACTGGCCGTCATCGCGTGGCTGGCTGTGGATCACCACTGCACGCAGCAGCAGGCCGAGCGCCTGGGGCATCAGTACCATCTTGATGGCCAGGTGGCTGCCGAGCTCGAAGGGCTGCGGGCAGAGGAAGCCGACACCGCCCTCGGAGAGCGTCACCCGGCGCGGTGGGCCGATGTCGCGCATCAGGCTCTGGGCCACGGCCTGGCCGAGCAGGTCGATGCGCTTGTTCATCACCTTCAGGTAATTGGCCAGGGTCCGGTCGCGCTCGGAAATGTGCCGCAGCAGGTGCTGGGACTCGAAGTCCATCAGGTGCAGGTCACTGAGCAGATTGAACAGCGGCGACGGGTCGTGGAGCTCCTCGCTGGCCTGCGCCTGGGCGTGGGTCAGGGGGGTAAATTCCAGTGCGATCGTATCGTCGATACGGTAGTATTCGCGGCGGTCATCTGCGTCTTGTGTCGACATGGCGAACCCATGGCTGCAGGGGTGGTCTGAGTGTAAAGCTGCTCGCCGGGCCCCGCCACAAGGACGTTCCTTTCTTCGCAAGCGAACTTTTTTCTATGTTCAGACCGCTGCCCCTGTTCATCGGCGCCCGCTACACGCGCGCCAAGCGTCGCAGTTACTTCGTCTCGTTCATCTCCCTGACTTCCATGATCGGCCTCGCCCTCGGCGTGCTGGTGATGATCCTCGTGCTGTCGGTGATGAACGGCTTCGACCGCGAGATGCGCGAGCGCGTGCTGGGCATGGTGCCCCACGCCACCATCGAGTCCGCCGTGCCGATCAACGACTGGCAGGCGCTGGCCGACAAGGTCCGCGCACACCCGGGCATCGTCGCGGTGGCACCTTTCACCCAGATGCAGGGCCTGCTGACCAACGACGGCAAGGTACAGAAGGTGCTGGTCAATGCGGTCGACCCGGCGCTGGAAAGCCAGGTCTCGATCATCGACGACTACTTCAAGCAGGGCGACCTGGCTTCGCTGCGCGCCGGCGAGTTCGGCATCGTCATCGGCGACAAGGCGGCTACCAAGCTCGGCGTCGGCCTCGGCGACAAGGTCACCTTCGTGCTGCCGGAAGTGGCGGTCACCCCGGCCGGCGTGTTCCCGCGCATGAAGCGCTTCACCGTGGTCGGCATCTTCCATGTCGGCGCGGGCGAACTGGACGGCGCCCTGGCCGTGGCCAACATCAAGGACACCGCGCGCCTGCACCGCTGGAAGCCGGACCAGGTGCAGGGCCTGCGCCTGAAGCTCGACGACCTGTTCCAGGCGCCGCGCGTCGCCTGGCAGATCGCCGGGCAGCTCAAGGGCGAGGACTTCTATGCCCGCGACTGGACCCGCACCCACGGCAACCTCTACCAGGCCATCCGCATGGAGAAGACCATGATCGGCCTGCTGCTGCTGCTGATCGTCGCCGTCGCCGCGTTCAACATCATTTCCACCCTGGTCATGGTGGTCACCGACAAGAAGGGCGACATCGCCATCCTGCGCACCCTCGGCGCCACGCCGGGGCAGATCATGGGCATCTTCATGGTCCAGGGCACGGTGATCGGCGTGGTCGGCACCGCCATCGGCTGCGTGCTGGGCATCCTTGCCGCCCTCAATGTCAGCGCCGCCATCTCCTGGCTGGAGGACGTGCTCGGCCACAAGTTCCTCAGCGCCGACGTCTACTTCATCGACTACCTGCCCTCTCAGCTGATGCTGGAGGATGTGGTGCTGGTCTGCGGCGCCGCGCTGGTCCTGAGTTTCTTCGCCACCCTTTACCCGGCCTGGCGTGCCGCGCGCACCCAGCCCGCAGAGGCGCTTCGTTATGAGTGACGTGAAAGATCGCGCGGTACTGAGCTGCCGCAACCTGGGCAAGAGCTACGAGGAAGGCCCGCAATCGGTACAGGTGCTGTCCGGCGTCGAGCTGGAGCTGCACCCGGGCGAGCGCATCGCCATCGTCGGCAGCTCGGGTTCGGGCAAGAGCACCCTGCTGAACATGCTCGGCGGGCTCGACACCCCCAGCACCGGCAGCGTCTGGCTGGCGGGCGAGGAGCTGTCCGCCCTCAACGAGAAGGCCCGTGGCCTGCTGCGCAACCGCGCGCTGGGCTTCGTCTACCAGTTCCATCACCTGCTGCCCGAGTTCACTGCGCTGGAGAACGTCTGCATGCCGCTGCTGATCGGCCGCACGCCGATCGCCGAGGCACGCCAGCGCGCCACGGCCCTGCTGGAGCGCGTCGGCCTCGCCCATCGCCTGTCGCACAAGCCGGCGGAGCTCTCCGGCGGCGAGCGCCAGCGCGTGGCCATCGCCCGCGCCCTGGTCAACAACCCCGAGCTGGTGCTGCTCGACGAGCCCACCGGCAACCTCGACAAGCACACCGCCCAGAGCATCCAGGAGCTGATGCTGGAGCTCAGCGGTTCGTTGCGTACCGCCTTCCTGGTGGTGACCCACGACCTGCAACTGGCCCAGCAGATGGACCGGGTGCTGCGCCTGGAAGAAGGCCGGCTGGTGGCTGCCTGACATGTTCAGACCCCTGGCGATATTCATCGGCGCGCGCTACACCCGCGCGAAGCGCCGCAACCACTTCATCTCCTTCATTTCGCTGACCTCGATGATCGGCCTCGCCCTGGGCGTGCTGGCGATGATCGTCGTGCTCTCGGTGATGAACGGCTTCCAGAAGGAGATGAGTTCGCGGATCCTCGGCATGGTGCCCCATGCCACCCTCGCCGCCGACCGGCCCCTGGATGACTGGCGCAGCGTCGCCAGCACGGCCATGAAACACCCCGAGGTGACCGGCGCGGTGCCCTTCGCCGAGCTGGAGGGGATGCTCTCCTACAAAGGCATGATGCAGCCGGTGCAGATCAACGGCATCGACCCGGCGGAGGAGCCCAAGGTCTCCATCATCGGCAAGCACATCGTCCAGGGCGCGCTGGAAGACCTGGTGCCTGGCGAGTTCGGCATCGTCGTGGGCGAGATCACCGCGCGGCGTTTCCACCTCAATGTCGGCGACAAGCTGACCCTGATCGTGCCGGAGGTCAGCAGCGCGCCGGGCGGCATCACCCCGCGCATGCAGCGCCTCAACGTGGTGGGGGTGTTCAAGGTGGGCGCCGAGCTCGACAGCTCCCTGGCGCTGATCAACGTCGCCGACGCCGCGGCCATCCAGCGCCTGCAGGAAGGCCAGGTGCAGAGCGTGCGCATCGCCCTGAAGGATCTCTACGAGGCGCCGCGCGTCTCCGCGCAGATCGTCAAGGCGCTGGGCGCGGGCTACCGCGCCGATGACTGGACCCACACCCAGGGCAGCCTGTTCAGCGCGATGAAGATGGAGAAGACCATGATCGGCCTGCTGCTGCTGCTGATCGTCGCCGTGGCCGCGTTCAACATCATCGCCACCTTGATCATGGTGGTCGCCGACAAGCGCGCCGACATCGCCATCCTCCGTACCCTGGGCGCCACGCCCCGGCAGATCATGGCCATCTTCATGGTCCAGGGCAGCGTCATCGGTGCGGTCGGCACTCTGATCGGCACGGTGCTGGGCATCGTCACTGCGCTCAATGTCAGCACCTGGATCGCCGCACTGGAGCGTGCCAGCGGGCAGCACATCTTCAGCTCCGACGTGTACTTCGTCAGCTACCTGCCTTCCGACCTGCAGGTGGCGGACGTGGTGTTGATCTGCGGTGCTGCGCTGCTGCTGAGCTTCCTCGCGACCCTCTATCCGGCCTGGCGCGCTGCCCAGACCCAGCCGGCGGAGGCGCTGCGCTACGAATAGGGCCCGACCCTGCACCATGAAAAACGCCGCTCGAAAGCGGCGTTTTTTCGTTTCAGGCCTGGAAACTGGCGCTACTGGTGCCCGGACTGCTGGCGGCGCTTCTGACGTTTGCGCCAGCTGTGGCCGACCCACCAGCGCCAGTAGAGCATGGTCAGCATGTAGCCCAGTGCGCCGACGAGGATGCCGCAGACGATGGAGCCGAGCAGGAAAGGCTGCCAGACGGTCGAGAGTTCCTGGGTGATCCAATGGAAGGTCAGCTCGTCGGGCAGGGTGCGCGGCGGCACACCCATCAGCCAGGCGCCCATCTTGTAGGTGCAATAGAAGACCGGCGGCATGGTGATAGGGTTCGTCAGCCAGACCAGGCCGACGGAGATCGGCAGGTTGGCGCGCACGGTGATGGCCAGGCCGGCGGCCAGCAGCATCTGCAGGGGCAAGGGTATGAACGCGGCGAACAGGCCCATCGCCATCGCCCGCGAGACCGAGTGGCGGTTGAGGTGCCAGAGGTTCGGATCATGGATCAGGGCGCCGAGGAAGCGCAGCGACTTGTGTTCCCTGATCAGGTCCGGGTTTGGCATGTAGCGTTTGAAGAGGCGACGCGGCATGAGGGTTCTCTGGCAGGCTGAAGCGCCGACATTATGCATTCATGGTTATGACATCGCCGGGTCAGTTTGTGTCGATAAATGAATGGAACCGCTCCGATCGACGGTCATTGGCCGTGTCGCGTGGCGGGGCTTCCCAGGGAGGGGAGTGCGATGGCGTGGGCGTTGGTGGCGCTGGGCAGTGGCCTGGCCGCGGTGCGGTTCATGCCGGCGTTGCCGCCGACCGCCTGGTTGCTCGTGGCGGCGGCACTGGGGCTGGCATTGTTGGCTGGACGCGGGCGGGCGCCCGGTCTGTTCCTGCTGGGGATCGCCTGGGGGTGCTGCTGTGCCCAATGGGCCCTGGATGATCGGCTGGACCCATCCCTCGATGGCGAGACCCGCTGGCTGGAGGGGCGGGTCGTCGGTCTGCCGCAACGGGGCAGCGGGGTGGTGCGCTTCGAGTTGGACGATCCGCAGATGCCGGGCACCGAATTGCCGTCGCGTATCCGCCTGTCCTGGTACGGCGGGCCACAGCTGCGCGGCGGGGAGCGCTGGCGCCTGGCCGTGACCCTCAAGCGCCCGCGTGGCCTGGTCAACCCGCATGCCTTCGATTACGAAGCCTGGCTCCTTGCCCGGCATACAGGCGCCAGCGGTTCGGTGAAGGCCGGCAAGCCGCTGGCGTCGGGCACCGGCCCCGCCGCCTGGCGTGACCGCTTGCGCCAGGGCATCGACCAGGCGCCGGCCCATGGGCGCAACGGCGGCATCTCGGCGCTGGTGCTCGGTGACGGCTCGGGACTGACCCCTGCCGACTGGCGGTTGCTGCAGGACACGGGGACGGTGCACCTGATGGTGATCTCCGGCCAGCACATCGCCCTGCTCGCCGCTGTGCTATACGGCGCCGTCGCGCTGCTGGCGCGGATCGGTCTCTGGCCCGGGCGCCTGCCCTGGTTGCCCTGCGCCTGTGCGTTGGCGCTCGTCGGATCGCTGGGCTATGGCTTCCTGGCCGGCTTCGATGTGCCGGTGCAGCGCGCATGCCTGATGACCGCCATCGCACTGCTCTGGCGCCTGCGTTTCCGCCACCTCGGGGTGGTGCGGCCGTTGCTGGTGGCCTTCTGCGTGGTGCTGGCGGCGGACCCGCTGGCTTCCCTGCAGGCAGGATTCTGGTTGTCCTTCGGCGCCGTGGCGTTGCTCATCCTGATCTTCGCCGGGCGGATGGGCGTGCCGCCCTGGTGGCTCAGTTGGTGGCGCGCGCAATGGACCATGGGGCTGGCGCTGTCACCCTTGCTGCTGGCGTTGGCGCTGCCCATCAGCCTGAGTGGCCCGCTGGCCAACCTGGTCGCCGTGCCCTGGGTCAGTCTGGTCTCGGTGCCGCTGTCCCTGCTCGGGGCTGCGCTGCAGGGCGTGCCCTGGTTGGGCACGGGGTTGCTGTGGCTGGCCGGTGGATCGCTGGAGCTGTTGTTCCGGCTGCTGGCCTGGATCGCCGCGTGGATTCCGGCCTGGCAGGCGACGGCCGTTCCTCCATGGGCCTGGCTGCTGGGCATGGGCGGCTGCCTGTTGCTGGTTCTTCCGGCGGGCGTGCCGGTACGCGTCCTGGGCGTGGCGTTGCTGTTGCCGGCATTGTTCCCCCCTCTCGAGCGGCCGCCCTGGGGGAGGGCGGACATCTGGCTGCTGGATGTCGGGCAGGGGCTGTCGGTGCTGGTGCGTACCCGGGAGCACGCGCTGCTCTACGACACGGGCGCCCGTCGCGGCGACTTCGACATGGGCGAGCGGGTGGTGCTGCCGAGCTTGCTGGGTCTGGGTGTGCGGCAGCTGGACCAGTTGCTGCTCAGCCATGCCGACAACGACCACGCCGGCGGTGCCGGAGCGGTGCTGCGTGGCATGCCGGTGGAACGGGTGGTCAGCGGTGAGCCGCTGCGCCTGCCGGCTGCGCTGGGCGCCCAGGCCTGTGGCAACGAGGCGTGGGAGTGGGACGGCGTGCGCCTGCGTACCTGGCGCTGGGACCAGGCACGCAGCGGCAACGACCGGTCCTGCGTGCTCAGCGTCGAGGCGCAGGGCGAGCGCATCCACCTGACCGGCGACATCGGTATCCAGGCCGAGGCCGCCTGGATCGCCAGCGGCGAACCCCTGCGCGCCGACTGGCTGCTGGCACCGCACCACGGCAGCGCCAGCTCTTCCTCGGCGGCGTTGATCGAGGCGGTGTCGCCTCGTGGTGCGTTGATCACCCGGGGCAGCCACAACGCCTTCGGTCATCCGCATCCGTCCGTCGTCGCCCGCTACCGTGCCTCTGGCGTCGCGATCCACGACACCGCGGAGTCCGGTGCGCTGCTGATCCGCCTCGGCGAACGTGACGAGGTGCGTGGACTGCGGACACAGGCACGTTTCTGGCGGGAAAAATGAGAACGGCGACGGTCGGCGGGGCCCTGACCCTGTGCTAGAGTTGCGCCACTTTTTTCAAGGGGATTTGCCACCGTGTGGGAGCTGGTCAAAGCAGGCGGCTGGATGATGCTGCCTATCATTCTGAGTTCCATCGCAGCCACCGCCATCATCGTGGAGCGCCTGTGGACGCTCCGTGCCAATCGCATCGCACCGCCGCAATTGCTCGGCCAGGTGTGGCGGATGGTCAAGGACAAGCAGCTCAACGCGCAGAAGCTCAAGGAGCTGCGTGCATCGTCCCCGCTGGGTGAGATCCTCGCCGCCGGCCTGGCCAATTCCAAGCATGGTCGCGAGATCATGAAGGAGTGCATCGAGGAGGCTGCATCCCGCGTCATTCACGAGCTGGAGCGCTACCTCAATACCCTGGGCACCATCGCGGCCATGGGCCCGCTGCTGGGCCTGCTGGGTACCGTGTTCGGGATGATCGAGATCTTCAGCGGCTTCATGGACAACGGCATGGCCAATGCCCCGGCCCTGGCCGGCGGTATCGGCAAGGCGCTGATCACCACCGCAGCTGGCCTGATGGTCGCCATCCCCGCCGTGTTCTTCCACCGTTTCCTGCTGCGCCGTGTCGACGAGCTGGTGGTGACCATGGAGCAGGAGGCGATCAAGCTGGTGGAAGTGACCCAGGGCGATCGTGAAGTGGACTTCGCAGAGGAAGCCAAAGCGTGAAGTTCCGTCGCCGGGCGGGCAACGTCGCCCGTGAGGAAGTCTTCCTCAACCTGACTTCGTTCATCGACGTGATCTTCGTGCTGCTGCTGTTCTTCGTGGTCACCACCACCTTCAGCCGCCCCAGCGAGTTGAAGATCGAATTGCCGGAAGCCGTCAGCGGCACGCCGGCCCAGGCCACCGAGGTGAAGACCCTGGAGCTGTCCATCAGTGCCGATGGCCAGTACGCGCTCAATGGCCAGGTGCTGGTGAAGAACGACCTGGCGACGGTGATGACGGCGCTGAGCAAGGAGTCCGGTGGTGACAACAGCCTGCCGATGATCATCAGCGCCGACGCCAAGACCACCCACCAGTCGGTGATCACCGCCATGGATGCGGCCGGCAAGCTGGGTTTCAGCAAGCTGCGCATCACCACGGTCGAGGCCCAGCCGGAGAAGCCCTGATGGCCTTCTCCGATCGCCTGCTGGACGCCTGGTACCGGGGGCATCCGGCCCTGGTGCTGCTTCGCCCCCTGGAGGCGTTGTTCCGCCTCGTAGTGCGGCGCAGGCGCGAGGCTTTCCTCGCCGGTGCGGGCCCCATCTACCGGTCCCCGGTGCCGGTCATGGTGGTGGGCAACATCACCGTCGGCGGCACCGGCAAGACCCCCATGATTCTCTGGCTCATCGAGCACTGCCGCGGCCTCGGCCTGCGCGTAGGCGTGGTCAGTCGTGGCTACGGTGCCAACCCGCCGAGCCTGCCCTGGCGGGTGCGGGCGGAGCAGGGGGCCGATGTCGCTGGCGATGAGCCCCTGCTGATCGTGCAGCGCACAGGCGCGCCCCTGATGATCGACCCCGATCGGGGCCGCGCCGTGGCGGCGTTGCTGGCCGACGGGCCGCTGGACCTGGTGCTCAGCGACGATGGCCTGCAGCACTATCGCCTGGCACGGGACATCGAACTGGTTCTGATCGACGCTGCCCGTGGCCTGGGCAATGGTCGTTGCCTGCCGGCCGGCCCCCTGCGCGAGCCGGCGCAGCGCCTCGAGAGTGTCGACGCGGTGCTCTACAACGGCGCCGACGCTGGCCCCGGGGGTGCCTATGGCTTCCGCCTGCGGCCCACCGCGTTGGTCAACCTGCTGAGTGGCGAACGGGTCGGTCTCGAGCATTTCCCCCCTGGACAGGCGCTTCACGCGGTCGCCGGCATCGGTAATCCACAGCGTTTCTTCACCACGCTCGAGGCGCTAAACTGGCGCCCGATTCCGCATGCTTTCGCCGACCACGCCAGCTTTGGTGCCGCCGAGCTGCAATTCAGCCCGGCACTGCCCCTGGTGATGACCGAGAAGGACGCGGTGAAATGCCGGGCCTTCGCCGCTGGCGACTGGTGGTACCTGGCCGTCGATGCCGTGCCCACCGAGGGCTTCGTCGCATGGCTCGACGCGCGCCTGGCACGCCTGGCCAGCGAACGCTCGTAACCCCATCAGCCACCCCTGTAGGTGGCCTCCAAGGACTCCCCATGGACACCAAACTGCTCGATATCCTCGCCTGCCCTCTGTGCAAGGGCGCGCTGAAGCTCGCCGACGACAAGAGCGAGCTGGTCTGCAAGGCCGATGCTCTGGCCTTCCCCGTCCGCGAAGGCATCCCGGTGATGCTGGAGAGCGAGGCGCGCACCCTCAACGTCGATGAACGGCTGGACAAGTGATGGGCCAGGCATTCACCGTCGTCATCCCCGCTCGCTACGCTTCCACGCGCCTGCCCGGCAAGCCGCTGCAGGACATCGGCGGCAAGCCGATGATCCAGCACGTCTGGGAGCAGGCTCGACGCAGCTCGGCGGAACGCGTGGTGGTGGCCACCGACGATCCGCGCATCGTCGAGGCCTGCAAGGCGTTCGGCGCCGATGCGGTGCTGACCCGTGTTGACCACAACTCCGGCACCGACCGCCTGGCCGAGGTCGCCACCCAGCTGGGGCTCGGTGACGATGCCATCGTGGTCAACGTGCAGGGCGACGAGCCACTGATTCCGCCGTCGATCATCGATCAGGTGGCAGCCAACCTGGCCGCCCATCCCGAGGCCGGCATCGCCACCCTGGCCGAGCCGATCCATGAGGTTGAGGCGTTGTTCAACCCCAACGTGGTCAAGGTGTCGACCGACGCCCAGGGCCTGGCCCTGACCTTCAGTCGCGCACCGCTGCCCTGGGCCCGGGACGCCTTCGCCCAAGGGCGCGATGCACTGCCCGAAGGGGTGCCTTACCGCCGGCATATCGGCATCTACGCCTACCGCGTGCGGTTTCTCCATGACTTCGTCGCATGGGGCCCCTGCTGGTTGGAGGACACCGAGTGCCTGGAGCAGCTTCGCGCGCTCTGGCACGGTGTGCGCATCCATGTGGCCGATGCACTCGAGGCGCCGGCTGCGGGGGTCGATACCGCCGAAGACCTGGAGCGGGTCCGCCGCTTGCTGGGGGCCTGATGAAGGTCCTGTTCGTCTGCCTCGGCAATATCTGCCGCTCGCCCACCGCCGAGGGTGTGCTGCGTCACAAGCTGCGCAAGGCGGGCCTGGATGGACGGGTGGAGGTCGACTCCGCCGGCACCGGCGACTGGCATGTCGGCAAGGCGCCGGACATGCGTACCCGCCAGGCGGCCCAGCGCCGTGGCTATGACCTTTCCCTGCTGCGCGCGCGCCAGGTGAGCGTGGACGATTTCGCCCGTTTCGACCTGGTTCTGGCGATGGACCACAGCAACCTGCGCGACCTCGAGGGGCTGCGTCGCGGCGGCAGTGAGCCGGACCTGTTCCTGCGTCGCTACGGCCTGGTGCCCGAAGAGGTTCCGGATCCCTACTACGGGGGCGAGGAGGGCTTCGAGGAGGTGCTGGACCTGATCGAGCAGGCCTGTGACGGCCTGGTCGCCGAGATACGGGGGCGCCTGTGAGCCTGGTCCTTTCCGAGAATGTCTCCCTCAAGCCTTTCAACACCTTTGGCATCGATGTCCGGGCGCGGTTGTTCGCCGAAGCCCGTGACGAGGCCGAGGTGCGCGAGGCGCTGGCACTGGCGGCGGAGCGTGGCGTACCGCTGCAGGTGTTCGGCGGCGGCAGCAACCTGTTGCTGACCCGGGATGTCGACGCGCTGGTACTGCGCATGGCCAGCCGTGGCGTGCATATCCTGAGTGACGATGGTGATTCGGTGGTGGTCGAGGCGGAGGCCGGGGAGGCCTGGCACCCCTTCGTGCTCTGGACCCTGGAGCAGGGCCAGGTGGGGCTGGAGAACCTCAGCCTGATTCCCGGTACGGTCGGCGCGGCGCCGATGCAGAACATCGGTGCCTATGGGGTGGAGATCAAGGACGTGTTCGCCGGGTTGACCGCGCTGGATCGCCAGACCGGCGAGCTGCGTGAGTTTGCTCTGGAAGAGTGCGCCTTCGCCTACCGGGACAGCCTGTTCAAGCGTGAAGCGGGCCGCTGGCTGATCCTGCGAGTGCGCTTCCGCTTGAGCCGCAATGCGCGTCTGCACCTGGACTACGGCCCGGTGCGCCAGCGCTTGCAGGAACAGGGCGTGGATGCCCCGACGGCGCTGGATGTGAGCCGTGCCATCTGTTCCATCCGCAGCGAAAAGCTGCCCGACCCGGCGCAACTGGGCAACGCCGGCAGCTTCTTCAAGAACCCGCTGGTTTCCGCAGAGCTGGCCGAGCGGCTGCGCGGCGAGCACGTGGATCTGGTGGCCTATCCGCAAAGGGGTGGGCAGGTGAAGCTGGCGGCGGGCTGGCTTATCGAGCGCGCGGGCTGGAAGGGCTTCCGAGACGGCGATGCGGGTGTCCACCGTTTGCAGGCGTTGGTGCTGGTCAACTACGGCGGTGCCACCGGGCAGCAGCTTTGGGCTCTGGCGCAGCGCATCCAGGCCGATATCGCCGAGCGTTTCGGCGTGGCGCTGGAGATGGAGCCGAACCTGCTCTGAGGCGGGCTGAACGGCTATGAAAGGGATGCTTCTGCATCCCTTTTTTTTGGCCTGCAGGAGGGCGGGGTGCCGCGCCGTGGCCTGTGCCCGACCCGCAGGCGCGATTGGCGTCATGTGGATCGGGGCCTGGATACCTTTTCCGGCCCAAAGAAAAAGGGATGCCGAAGCATCCCTTTTTCATTCAGGCAGGGCCTCAGACGGTCGGTTTGGACTCGTCCTTGGCTTCTTCCTCTTCCTTCGCTTCTTCAGCAACGGCTTCCTCGGTGGTGCTGCTGGCCTGGGTCACTTCGACCTTCGGCTCTTCAGCGACTTCCGGGGCTTCCACGCTGGCTTCGACGGCAGGCTCGACCTGGGCTTCAGCCACCGGCTCCTGCTCAGCGGCGACTTCGACCACGGCCGGGGCGGCTTCTTCAACCACCGGGGCTGCCACGGCCGGAGCGGCAGCGGCTTCACGTGCCAGGCGCTCGGCTTCCTGCTGGCGACGACGCACTTCACGAGGGTCGTTCGGTGCGCGGCCACCGGCGCTGACCGGCGCAGCGGCGGGAGCGGAGACCGGTTCGGCTTCAACCGGGGCTTCGACCGGGGCCGGAGCCTCGACTTCCGCGACGGTTTCGGCAGCCGGTGCGACGTCAACCGGGGCTTCGACGGCGACGGTTTCGACGGCCGGTTCGGCAACCACGACGGACACTTCGCTTTCGATGACGGCCGGGGCGCTGGTCTCGACCACTGCGGCGGGTTCCTGCTCCTGGGCGATGGTTTCGGCGATGGTTTCGGCAGCCGGGGCTTCGCTGGTGGCGTTTTCGACCGGGGTCGGTTCGCTGCTGGCCTGGCCTTCGGTCTGCTCGGCGATGATGCCGGCAGCGACGGCGGTCACGGCGACGGCGGCGGGAACGCTGCCTTCGACAGTGGCTTCTTCGCTACCTTCCACGCCTTCTTCGCCTTCGACTTCACGCTGGCGCTCGCGGCGGTTGCTGCGACGACGCTGGCCGCGGGAGCGACGACGAGGACGTTCGCCATCGGCGCCTTCCTGATCATCGTCCAGCAGCTCTTCGTTATTCAGCAGTTCTTCTTCGCTGGGCTCGGCAGCCTGCTCGGTGCGCGGTGCGCGCTCTTCACGGGGCTGGCGCTCCTCGCGCGGCGGACGCTCGCCACGTTCGCGGCGGTTTTCCTGGCCTTCGCGGGGCTCGCGCGGCTCACGAGCTTCGCGAGGTGCACGTTCTTCACGCGGTTGGCGCTCTTCACGAGGTTGACGCTCCTCGCGAGGCTCACGCGGTGCGCGCTCTTCACGGGGCTCGCGCGGTTCGCGGGCTTCGCGAGGCTGGCGATCTTCACGCGGTTGACGCTCCTCGCGCGGCGGACGCTCGCCACGTTCACGGCGGTTTTCCTGGCCTTCGCGCGGCTCACGCGTCTCGCGGGCTTCGCGCGGCTGGCGCTCTTCACGTGGCTTGCGCTCTTCGCGACCTTCACGGCTGTCACGACGGCGGTTCTGCTGACGACCGTTACGGCGCTCCTCGGTGCGGGCGGTGCGCTCGCTGGAGGTGCTCTTTTCGGTGGCGGCGGGTTGGGCTTCTTCCTTGCCAGCGAACAGGCCTACCAGCGACTTCACCAGGCCCTTGAACAGGCTCGGTTCGGCCGCGGCGACAGCGGCGGTCGGAGGGGCCAGGGGGGCCGGGGCGGGGCGCTCGGGGGCGACGGTCTTCACCGCGGCTTCCTGGCGGACCAGGGTGCGGGTGGCGGCGGCCGGCTGGTGATCCTCGGTTTCGGTCGGGGTCATCTCGTAGCTGGACTGGCCGTTCATCACTTCCGGGCTGTCATCGCGCAGGCGCTGCACTTCGAAGTGCGGCGTCTCGAGATGGTCGTTCGGCAGGATGACGATGCGGGCGCGGGTACGCAGCTCGATCTTGGTGATGCTGTTGCGCTTCTCGTTGAGGAGGAAGGCGGCAACCGGGATCGGCACCTGGGCGCGAACTTCCGCGGTGCGGTCCTTCAGGGCCTCTTCCTCGATCAGGCGCAGGATCGCCAGCGACAGGGACTCGACGTCACGGATGATGCCCTGGCCGTTGCAACGGGGGCAGACGATGCCGCTGCTCTCGCCGAGGGACGGGCGCAGGCGCTGGCGGGACATTTCCAGCAGGCCGAAGCGGGAGATGCGGCCGACCTGGACGCGGGCGCGGTCGGCTTCCAGGGCTTCGCGGACCTTCTCTTCCACGGCGCGCTGGTTCTTGGCCGGGGTCATGTCGATGAAATCGATGACGATCAGGCCGCCGATATCGCGCAGGCGCAGCTGACGGGCGATTTCCTCGGCCGCCTCCAGGTTGGTCTGCAGGGCGGTTTCTTCGATGTCACCGCCTTTGGTCGCACGCGCCGAGTTGATGTCGATGGACACCAGGGCTTCGGTCGGGTCGATGACGATGGAGCCGCCGGACGGCAGCTTCACTTCGCGCTGGAAGGCGGTTTCGATCTGGCTTTCGATCTGGAAGCGGTTGAACAGCGGAACGCTGTCCTGATAGAGCTTGATCTTGTTCTGGTACTGCGGCATCACCTGGCGGATGAAGCTCAGGGCTTCTTCCTGGGCTTCCACGCTGTCGACCAGTACTTCACCGATGTCCTGGCGCAGGTAGTCGCGGATGGCGCGGATGATGACGTTGCTTTCCTGGTAGATCAGGAACGGGGCGCCGCGTTCGCCGGAGGCTTCCTTGATGGCGCTCCACAGCTGCAGCAGGTAGTCCAGGTCCCACTGCAGCTCTTCGCTGGAGCGGCCCAGGCCTGCGGTGCGTACGATCAGGCCCATGTCGGCCGGGGCGTTCAGGCCGTTCAGGGCTTCACGCAGTTCGTTGCGCTCTTCGCCTTCGATGCGACGGGAGATGCCACCGGCACGTGGGTTGTTCGGCATCAGCACCAGATAGCGGCCGGCGAGGCTGATGAAGGTGGTCAGGGCTGCGCCCTTGTTGCCGCGTTCTTCCTTCTCGACCTGGACGATGACTTCCTGGCCTTCGTTGAGCACGTCCTTGATGTTGACGCGCCCCTCGGGGGACTTCTTGAAGTACTCGCGGGAGATTTCTTTCAGCGGCAGGAAGCCGTGACGATCGGCGCCGAAGTCGACGAATGCGGCCTCGAGGCTAGGCTCGATGCGGGTGATGCGGCCCTTGTAGATGTTGGCCTTTTTCTGTTCACGGGCGCCCGACTCGATATCCAGGTCGTACAGGCGTTGGCCGTCGACCAGGGCAACACGCAACTCTTCGGGCTGAGTTGCGTTAATCAGCATTCTTTTCATGTAGTACCGTCGGTTTCCGGGGCTGCCGGAAACGGCGATCAGCACACACGACTCTCGCGGTCGGTGTCAGGTGCGCGTCAGGAGCGGCATGCCACTCCCGTGTCCAGCGACATCCAGGCCAGTAGGGCCGGGGTCGCGACGACGTCTCCTGCTTGCTGTTGTCGTAACAGAAGCACGTTGTCAGGAGGAGGAATCAGCCATCGGTAGCGGACGAGATAAAGCGTCTTGATTGAAGCGTTTGCTACGCAGTCCGACGGTTGTGCATCTCCACCCTACACTTGTCCCTTGAAAATCGGGTGCCGCTCGCAGAATCCGTAGCGGGTTGCATTTACCGCGACTGCCCCTAGGGGATTGTCGCGCGTCATGGCTCAAGGCGTTTTTCTCTGGATATTCGCGCTCTGTGCGGCGAGATATTCTGAAGGACGGCCTGACGTCCTGAATGGGTTGCACGTGGCTGGGATGGCAGTTTTGGCGATCATCCGGGGCACGGCCGCTTTTGGCGGCGTTCGCGACTATAGCAGTAATCATTAAGTGCTTCAATTCCATAAAAAATTGTTATGATGCCCGCCATGACTACTCCTCCCTCCCCAACCTCCAGCGTCCAGCTGCTTGAGGTTGCGCCGGAATATGCCGGCCAGCGAATCGATAATTTCCTGCGCACACAGCTCAAGGGTGTTCCCAAGACGCTGGTCTACCGCATCCTTCGCAAGGGTGAGGTGCGGGTGAACAAGGGGCGGATCAAGCCCGAGTACAAGCTCCAGGCCGGTGACATCGTTCGTGTGCCGCCCTTGCGGCTGGCCGAGCGTGATGAGGCGGCGCCCGTGGCGCAGGGCATGCTCGAGCGCCTGGAGGCGGCGATCGTCTACGAGGACAAGGGCCTGATCGTGCTCAACAAGCCGGCCGGTATTGCCGTGCACGGCGGCAGTGGGTTGAGCTTCGGTGTGATCGAGGCGTTCCGCCAGTTGCGCCCTGATGCCAAGGAGCTGGAGCTGGTGCACCGGCTGGATCGGGATACCTCCGGCCTTCTGATGATCGCCAAGAAGCGCAGCATGCTTCGTCATCTCCACGAGGCCCTGCGCGGCGATGGCGTCGACAAGCGCTACATGGCACTGGTTCGCGGAAGCTGGCCGACCTCGAAGAAGAAGGTCAGCGCGCCGCTGCTTAAGAACAATCTGCGCTCGGGTGAGCGCATGGTCGAGGTCAATGACGAGGGCAAGGAAGCGCTGACCGAATTCCGTGTGCTGCGCCGCTTCGGCGAGTTCGCCACGTTGGTCGAGGCGAGTCCCATCACCGGGCGGACCCACCAGATCCGCGTACACACCCGTCACGCCGGCCATGCCATCGCGGGTGACCCCAAGTATGGGGACGAGGATTTTTCCCGCGAGATCCGTGAGCTGGGCGGCAAACGCCTGTTCCTGCACGCCTACGCGCTATCGCTGGTGTTGCCGGATGGCGCGCCGCTGCAGGTCGAGGCGCCGGTAGATGAGATGTGGGAGAAGACCCTGGAGCGCCTCGGTGCCTGACTATCGCCTGCTGGTATTCGATTGGGACGGCACGCTGGTGGATTCCATCTCGCGCATCGTTGAATCCCTGCAAGTCGCAGCCGAGGCTTGCGGGTTGCCGCAGTTGGGCGAGTCGGCCCTGAAAGGCATCATTGGCCTCGGCCTGCCCGAGGCGATTCGCGTGCTTTATCCCGGGTTCGACGACCCCGTGGCAGTCCAGCGCTATCGAGAGGTCTACGGAGCCCATTACAGTCGGCTGGAGGCGCAGCCTTCCGCGTTGTTCCCAGGTGTGCTGGGCGCTCTCGAAGGCTTCCGAAATGAGGGATATCTGCTGGCGGTCGCTACCGGCAAGACCCGGCGCGGCCTGGATCATGTGCTGGCTGGTCGTGGCTGGCTCGATTACTTCGATATCACCCGTTGCGCGGACGAGACCGCGAGCAAGCCGGATCCGCGCATGCTGCACGAGATTCTCCAGCATTGCCGTGTGGATGCCGGGCAGGCGTTGATGGTCGGTGACTCGCCCTTCGATCTGCGGATGGCTCGCCGGGCGGGGATGGATTCTGTGGCGGTGGGGTACGGCGCCCAGTCCCTGGATGTGTTGCGTGGGGAGTCGCCGCGACTGGCGATCGAGCATTTCGATGAATTGCGTCACTGGCTCGCTGGTGGTGCGAACAAACACACTATGAAGGTGGATCTGCATGTCGGATGAATGGAAGGCTTCGACGCCTGCGGGCGGTGACGATGACAAGAGCTGGAAGTTGCTGGAAAAGGCCGTGCTGGCGGGTGTTCAGGAGCAGCGTCGCTCGCGTCGCTGGGGCATTTTCTTCAAGGTACTGACCTTCCTCTACCTGTTCGTGGCGCTGGCGCTCTTCTCGCCGCTTTTCGATCTGCAGAAGACTGCGGCGCGGGGCGAGAACCACACGGCGCTGGTCGAAGTGAAGGGCATGATCGCCGATGACGAGGCTGCCAGTGCCGACAATATCGTCGGCAGCCTGCGCGCTGCCTTCGAAGATCCTAAGACCAAGGGCATCGTCCTGCGCATCAACAGCCCGGGTGGTAGCCCGGTGCAGTCCGGCTATATCTACGACGAGATCCGGCGGCTGCGTGGGGAGCACGCGGATATCAAGGTCTATGCGGTGATTACCGACCTGGGGGCCTCTGGTGCCTACTACATCGCCAGCGCCGCCGATGAGATCTATGCCGACAAGGCCAGTCTGGTCGGTTCCATCGGTGTTACTGCCGCGAGCTTCGGTTTCGTCGACCTGATGGGTAAGCTGGGTGTCGAGCGTCGTGTCTACACCTCGGGTGAGCACAAGGCCTTCCTCGATCCCTTCCAGCCACAGAAGGCCGAGGAGACCCAGTTCTGGCAAGGCGTGCTCGATACCACTCACAAGCAGTTCATCGAAAGCGTGAAGAAAGGTCGTGGTGATCGCCTGAAGGTCGAAGGGCATCCGGAGCTGTTCAGTGGCCTGGTCTGGTCCGGAGAGCAGGCCCTCGAGCTGGGCTTGGTGGACAAGTTGGGTAGCACCAGCTTCGTTGCGCGCGAAGTGATCGGCGAAAAGGAGATCGTCGACTACACCAAGCAGGAGACGCCCTTCGATCGCTTCGCCAAGCGGCTCGGTGCCAGCGTGGCGGAGCGCCTGGCCCTATGGATGGGGTTCCAGGGGCCGAGCCTGCGCTGACCCATCGCTGCCTATATATAAGGAAGAGCCCGGCCCGTGCCGGGCTTTTTCGTCAGGGTAGCGCCAGGCCTTCTTCGAGCAGCATGTCGACCAGGCGGATCAGCGGCAGGCCCACCAGGCTGGTGGCGTCCTCCCCCTGGGTGGAACGGAACAGGCTCACGCCCAGTCCTTCGGCCTTGAAACTGCCGGCGCAGTCGTAGGGCTCTTCGGCATGGAGGTAGCGCTCGATGGTTGCTTCGTTCAGGGAGCGGAAGTTCACCGTGAAGGGCACGCAATCCACTTGGCAGCGGCCGCTGCGGGTGTTCAGCAGGGCGAGGCCGGTGAGGAAGGTGACGCTGGTGCCGCTGGCGGCCAGCAGCTGGCTGCGGGCGCGCTCGAACTCCAGGGGCTTGCCGAGTATCTGCTCGCCGAGGACGGCTACCTGGTCGGAACCGATGATCAGGTGCTGGGGGTGCAGGTCGGCCAGGGCGCGTGCTTTTTCTTCGGCCAGGCGGCGTACCAGTTGTTCGGCTGTTTCGTGAGGGTGGCGGGTTTCATCGATGGCCGGCGCGCTCCATGTGAAGGGCAGGCGAAGGCGTTCAAGAAGCTCGCGGCGGTATGGCGAGCTGGATGCGAGCACCAGAGGTGGCATGCTGATCTCCCAGTCAGGAAGCGGGAATTCTATAGCCCTAGCCGCATGGCGGACAGGGCGGAATTTGTTTTGACAGGTGCTGGGTGCATCCCTAGAATGTCGCGCCTATGTTGAATGGGCCGATTCCACCTCACGTCGATCCGCGCAAGATGGCTGATCGCGGCGTAACCCTCCAGGGCGAGCTGCAACTCTCCAGTCTTGAGCGTCTCTGCGACCCGCTTGCCGATAATGCAGGCATCGTACGCACGAAACTTGTTTTCGGGCGCGACGAGCGCAGGACTGCGATTATTCGCAGTGAAATCGATGTCGAGGTCAAGATGGTGTGCCAGCGTTGTCTGGAGCTGGTCGTGCTGCCGATCCACAGTGAATGCACGTACGCCGTGGTGAAGGAAGGCGCAGACAGCGAGTCACTGCCCAAGGGCTATGACGTGCTGGAAGTGGGTGAGGATCCTCTGGATCTTCTGACTCTGGTCGAGGATGAGCTCTTGCTCGCCTTGCCCATTGTTCCGGCCCATGACCCTGAAGATTGCCAGCAGCCGGAGGGGCTTGATGAGCCCGAGCCGAGTGAGAACGAGGTGACGCGGTCCAACCCGTTCAGTGTATTGGCGCAGTTAAAGCGTGACCCAAACGTTTAGGAGTTAATTGATTATGGCTGTTCAGCAGAACAAAAAATCCCGCTCTGCCCGCGACATGCGTCGTTCCCACGATGCCCTCGAGGCCAACGCCCTGTCCGTCGAGAAGAGCACCGGTGAAGTGCACCTGCGTCACCACGTATCCCCGGAAGGCGTATACCGTGGTCGCAAAGTGATCGACAAGGGCGCTGACGAGTAATCCTTGTCCGCTCCGATCATCGCGATTGACGCAATGGGCGGGGACTTCGGTCCCCGTTGCATTGTTCCTGCCAGCATCGCCTGTCTGGCTGAGTTCCCCTCGCTCCATCTCATTCTTGTCGGCCAAGCCCATCTGCTCGAAGAGCTGATCGCCCGTGAAAACGGTGTCGACCGTCAGCGGCTTTCCGTCGAGCATGCATCCGAAGTTGTCGGCATGGACGAGCGCCCGTCCCAGGCGCTGCGCGGCAAACCCGACTCCTCCATGCGCATTGCCCTCGACCTGGTTCGTGCAGGTCGTGCCCAGGCTTGCGTCAGCGCCGGCAATACCGGTGCGCTGATGGCGCTATCCCGCTACATGCTCAAGACCCTGCCGGGCATCGATCGCCCTGCGATGGTCAGTGCCGTGCCCACGGCCAAGGGGCATTGCCATCTGCTGGATCTCGGTGCCAACGTCGATTGCAGTGCCGAGCACCTCTATCAGTTCGCCGTCATGGGCTCGGTCGCGGCCGAAGCGCTCGGGGTGTCGCGCCCGCGTATCGCGTTGCTCAACGTCGGCACCGAGGACATCAAGGGCAATCAGCAGGTCAAGCTGGCGTCCAGCCTGCTGCAGCAGGCCGAGGGCCTGAATTACATCGGCTATATAGAAGGCGACGGTCTGTACCGTGGCGAGGCCGATGTGGTGGTATGCGACGGTTTCGTCGGCAACATCCTGCTCAAGTCCAGTGAAGGCCTGGCGTCGATGATCTCCGCCCGTATCGAGGCGCTGTTCACCGACAACCTGGGCTCGCGCATGGTCGGCGCCCTGGCGCTGCCGTTGCTGCGGCGCTTGCAGGGTGACCTGGCGCCTGCCCGGCATAATGGTGCGAGCTTTCTCGGCCTGCAGGGCATCGTGGTCAAGAGTCACGGCGCCGCTGGCTCCGACGGTTTCCAGAGCGCCATCCGCCGCGCGCTCATAGAGATCCGCGAGAACCTTCCCCAGCGCCTGCACGGGCGTCTCGAGGATCTGTTGCTCTAGGATGTGACCGCCGTCTGCGGCCTGTCATCCAACTGTCAGTTCCTTGCGCTTGGCTATGCCCGGCGCTCCCGTACACCGATCAAGGCAAACAAGGGAATAGTTCCGATGTCCGCATCCCTCGCATTCGTTTTTCCCGGCCAGGGCTCACAGTCCCTGGGCATGCTGGCCGAGCATGGCGCTTCGCAGAAGCTGGTCCTGGATACCTTCGCCGAAGCCTCCGAAGCCCTGGGCTACGACCTCTGGGCTCTGGTCCAGCAGGGGCCGGAAGAAAGCCTGAACCAGACCGACAAGACCCAGCCTGCCATCCTCACCGCCTCCATTGCACTCTGGCGCCTGTGGCTGGCCGAGGGGGGCGCGCGCCCGGCCTATGTCGCCGGTCACAGCCTGGGTGAGTACTCGGCGCTGGTCGCCGCCGGCAGCCTGGGCTTCGCCGATGCGGTGAAGCTGGTCGAGCGTCGCGGCCAACTGATGCAGCAAGCCGTTCCGGCAGGGCAGGGCGGCATGGCCGCCATCCTCGGCCTGGAAGATGCCGACGTGCTCGCTGCGTGCGACGAAGCTGCGCAGGGGGATGTGGTCAGCGCGGTCAATTTCAACGCACCCGGCCAGGTGGTGATCGCCGGTAGCGCCGTTGCCGTCGAGCGTGCCATCGACGCCTGCAAGGCCCGTGGTGCCAAGCGCGCCATGGCGCTGCCGGTCAGCGTACCCTCCCATTGCGCACTGATGCGCCCGGCCGCCGAACGCTTCGCCGAGTCGGTCGAAGCCATCGCCTGGCAGGCTCCGCAGATCCCGCTGGTGCAGAACGTCAGCGCCGCTGTCGTGGCTGACCTCGGCGTCCTCAAGGGCGACCTGCTGGCCCAGCTCTACAGCCCCGTTCGCTGGGTCGAGTCCATGGTCCGCCTGTCGGAGCAGGGCGTGACCGAGTTGGTCGAGTGCGGCCCCGGCAAGGTTCTTTCCGGCCTGAACAAGCGCTGCGTGAAGGGCATCGGTACGCACAATCTGGATACCCCCGACGCTTTCGCAGCCGCTCGTGCTGCGTTGGCCTGAGCAAGGAGAAGACTATGAGTCTGCAAGGTAAGGTCGCCCTGGTCACCGGTGCGAGCCGTGGCATCGGTCAGGCCATCGCGCTGGAACTGGGTCGCCTGGGTGCCGTCGTCATCGGCACCGCCACCACCCCGAGCGGTGCCGAGCGCATCGCCGAATACCTCAAGGAAAATGGCGTCCAAGGCGCCGGCCTGGTGCTCGATGTCAGCAATGACGAGTCCGTCGCCAGCACCCTTGAACACATCCAGCAGCACCTCGGCCAGCCGTTGATCCTGGTGAACAACGCCGGCATCACCCGCGACAACCTGATGCTGCGCATGAAGGACGACGAGTGGTTCGACGTCATCAACACCAACCTCAACAGCCTCTATCGCCTGTCCAAGGCCGTGCTGCGCGGCATGACCAAGGCGCGCTGGGGTCGCATCATCAACATCGGCTCGGTGGTGGGTGCCATGGGCAACGCCGGGCAGGTGAACTACGCCGCCGCCAAGGCCGGCCTGGAAGGCTTCGGCCGCGCACTGGCCCGTGAAGTCGGCTCCCGCGCCATCACCGTGAACTCGGTGGCGCCCGGTTTCATCGATACCGACATGACCCGCGAGCTGCCGGAAGCCCAGCGCGACGCACTCCTGGGGCAGATTCCGCTGGGTCGCCTGGGACAGGCCGAGGAGATCGCCAAGGTGGTCGCATTCCTCGCTTCCGATAGCGCATCCTACGTGACCGGGGCTACTATCCCTGTGAACGGCGGCATGTACATGAGCTGAATGTGACGATTCCCTTCAGGAAACTGTCATAGGAGCTGTCTAAAATCCGGTACATACGTGCAATTGGGTTATGGACGGGTCCAGACGGGGCCTGGAGGGGTTGGCATCCCGCTTGAAATGCGGAAAACCCTTTCTATACACTGCAGCCCAAGCTGCACGGATTTTTCCATAGGAGTGAAAACAAGGTATGAGCACCATCGAAGAACGCGTCAAGAAAATCGTCGCCGAGCAACTGGGCGTTAAAGAAGACGAAGTAACCAACAGCGCTTCCTTCGTCGAAGACCTGGGCGCCGACTCCCTTGACACCGTTGAGCTGGTGATGGCTCTGGAAGAGGAATTCGAGACCGAGATCCCGGACGAGCAAGCTGAGAAGATCACCACCGTTCAGGAAGCCATCGATTACATCAACGCGCACGCGCAATAAGTAATCGTCGATTCCCGACTCGGAAAAGCCGCACGACCGTCAGGTCGTGCGGCTTTTCTTTAAGTGTCATCCAACCGCCGTGTAGAAATTGAGGAGAGCACAGTGTCGCGTAGACGCGTCGTGATCACTGGCCTTGGCATGCTGTCGCCGCTGGGCACCAACGTCCCGGACAGCTGGCAGGGCATTCTGGCTGGCCGCAGTGGCATCGGCCTGATCGAGCATATGGACCTTTCCGCCTACTCCACCCGCTTCGGTGGTTCGGTGAAGGGCTTCGATGTCGAGCAGTACCTGTCCGCCAAGGAAGCTCGCAAGCTCGACCTGTTCATCCAGTACGGCCTCGCTGCCAGCTTCCAGGCTGTGCGTGATTCCGGCCTGGAAGTCACCGACGCCAATCGTGAGCGCATCGGTGTGGCCATGGGCTCCGGTATCGGCGGCCTGACCAATATCGAGAACAACTGCAAATCGTTGATCGAGCAGGGGCCGCGGCGTATTTCGCCTTTCTTCGTTCCCGGTTCGATCATCAACATGGTGTCCGGCTTCCTGTCGATCCACCTGGGGCTGCAGGGGCCGAACTACGCCATCGCCACCGCCTGCACCACGGGCACTCACTGCATCGGCATGGCCGCACGCAACATCGCCTATGGCGAGGCCGACGTGATGATCGCCGGCGGTTCCGAGATGGCCGCCTGTGGCCTCGGCCTGGGTGGTTTCGGTGCCGCGCGGGCGCTGTCCACGCGCAACGATGACCCTGCCGCCGCCAGCCGCCCCTGGGATCGTGGTCGTGATGGCTTCGTGCTTTCCGACGGCGCCGGTGCGCTGGTCCTCGAGGAGCTGGAGCACGCCAAAGCCCGCGGCGCCACCATCTATGCCGAGCTGGTCGGCTTCGGCATGAGCGGCGACGCCTTCCACATGACCTCGCCGCCGGACGATGGCGCCGGCGCCGCGCGCTGCATGCGCAACGCCCTGCGCGATGCCGGCCTGAACGGTGACCAGGTGCAGTACATCAATGCCCATGGCACCTCCACCCCTGCCGGCGACAAGGCGGAGGCCGCAGCGGTCAAGAGCGTGTTCGGCGATCATGCCTACAAGGTCGCGGTGAGCTCCACCAAGTCCATGACCGGCCACCTGCTGGGTGCCGCCGGTGCCGTCGAGGCGATCTTCAGCGTGCTGGCGATCCGCGACCAGGTGGCACCGCCGACCATCAACCTGGATGACCCGGACGAGGGGTGCGACCTGGACTTCGTGCCCCACGAAGCCCGCTCCATGCCCATCGACGTGGTCCTGTCCAACTCCTTCGGTTTCGGTGGCACCAACGGCTCCCTGGTGTTCCGCCGGTTCGCCGATTGATGCTGGCCTGGGTCGACGGCCTGCCGGCCGGCTCGCTGTCTCTCAAGGATCGCGGGCTGGCCTACGGCGACGGGCTGTTCGAGACCATCGCCGTGCGCGGTGGTCGACCCGGGCTGCTGGAGCGTCATCTCGCGCGCCTTGCCGAAGGTGCGCGTCGCCTGTCCCTCGAACTCGACCTGCACCTCGTGCGTGAAGAGCTGCTGGCGTTCTGCGCCCAGCAGGGCGAGGGCGTCGCCAAGCTCCTGGTGACCCGCGGCGACGGCCTGCGCGGCTATGCACCGCCCAGCACGCCGCCCCGGCGCATCCTCATGGGCAGTGCCCACCCCGCTTATCCCGAAGCCAATGCCCAGCAAGGCGTCGAGCTCTTCCCCTGCGCCACGCGCCTGGCCGAGCAGCCCCTGCTTGCAGGCCTCAAGCACCTCAACCGCCTGGAGCAGGTGCTGGCCCGAGCGGAATGGCAGGACGCTCGCTTCGCCGAAGGGCTGATGCGTGACGTATCCGGTCGGGTCATCGAAGGGGTGTTCAGCAACCTCTTCCTGGTCAGTGGCGGCGTAGTGATCACCGCCGATCTCACGCGCAGTGGCGTGGCCGGCGTGATGCGGGCCGAGCTGCTGGAACAGGCATCGGCCCAGGGCATCGCCACGCACGTGCGTGATATCGAGTACGAGGAACTGCTGGGAGCCGACGAAGTCTTCCTCTGCAACAGCCTCTACGGCGTCTGGCCCGTGCGTGCCTTCGCCGGGCGCGACTGGTCGGTCGGGCCGCTCACCCGTAAACTGCAGGCCCTTGCCCGCGCCCTACTGGATTGCTGATTCGTGATACGCAAATTGCTCGTGCTGCTGCACAGTGGCCTGATCCTCGGCGGCCTGGTGTTCGCCTATGCCGGTTGGCAGCAGCGTGAAGCCCTGAAGCAGCCGCTCGTTCTCGCCGGGGAGCAATTGCTCGATGTGCCGGCCGGGTCCACCCCCGGTGGCCTGCTCAACCGGCTGGAAGAGGAGGGCGTGATCCAGGATGCGTTCTGGTTGCGCCAATATTGGCGCTTCAACCTCGCGGGGCAGTCGCTGCACAGCGGCGAATACCGCATGACGCCGGGGATGGACGCCGCTCAATTGCTGGGCCTCTGGCAGCGTGCCGACGTGGTGCAGTACAGCCTGACGCTGGTGGAGGGCTGGAATTTCCGTCAGCTGCGTGCGGCCCTGGCCAAGCAGCCCAAGCTGGAGCAGACCCTGGCGGATGCCAGCGATGCCGAGCTGATGAAGCGGCTCGGCCTGGAGGGGCAGCACCCCGAGGGGCGTTTCTTCCCCGATACCTATCGCTACGTGCGCGGCATGCGTGACATCGACCTGCTCAAGCAGGCCCACCAGCGTCTCGAACAGGTGCTGGAGAGCGAATGGGCGAAGCGGGCGGATGACCTGCCCTACGCCGACCCCTACCAGGCGCTGATCATGGCGTCGATGGTGGAGAAGGAGACCGGCGTGCCCAGCGAGCGCGGCCAGATCGCCGGTGTCTTCGTGCGTCGCCTGAAGCTCGGCATGCTGCTGCAGACCGACCCCACGGTGATCTACGGCCTGGGCGAGCGCTACGCCGGCAAGATCACCCGTGCCCACCTGCGTGAAGCCACGCCTTACAACACCTACGTGATTGCCGGCATGCCGCCGACCCCCATCGCCATGGTCGGTCGCGAGGCGATCCATGCCGCCTTGCACCCGGTGGATGGCAAGAGCCTCTACTTCGTGGCCCGTGGCGACGGCAGCCACGTGTTTTCCGAATCGCTCGCCGACCACAACCAGGCGGTGCGTGAATACCAGTTGAAGCGGCGCGCGGACTATCGCTCCAGCCCCGCTCCCATCACCAACAAGGACACACCGTGAGCGGCCTGTTCATCACGCTCGAAGGTCCCGAAGGGGCCGGCAAGAGCACCAATCGCGACTTCCTCGCCGAGCGCCTGCGCAGCCACGGCATCGACGTGCTGCTGACCCGCGAACCCGGTGGCACGCCGTTGGCCGAGCGCATCCGTGAACTGCTCCTGGCGCCCAGCGATGAAGCCATGGCCGCCGATACCGAGCTGCTGCTGATGTTCGCTGCCCGCGCCCAGCACATCGCCGGGGTGATCCGCCCGGCGCTTGCCCGGGGCCAGGTTGTGCTTTGCGACCGTTTCACCGATGCCACCTACGCCTACCAGGGCGGAGGGCGAGGGCTGCCCGTCGAGCGCATCGCGTTGCTGGAGAACTTCGTCCAGGGCGAACTGCGTCCTGACCTGACCCTGGTCTTCGACCTGCCCGTGGATGTCGGCCTCAGCCGTGCCGCCGCACGCGGTCGCCTGGACCGTTTCGAGCAGGAAGACCGCAGCTTCTTCGAGGCCGTGCGGCAGACCTACCTGCAGCGGGCCGCCGCAGCACCTGAACGCTACCGTGTGCTGGATGCCGCCGCCCCGCTGGCCGACGTCCAGCAGACCCTCGAAGCCCTGCTGCCCGAACTGCTGGAGCGTTGCCGTGGCTGAAGCCTATCCCTGGCAGGAATCGCTCTGGCAGCACCTCGCCGGTCGTCCGCGCCATGCCCACGCCTATTTGCTGCATGGCCCGGCCGGCATCGGCAAGCGGGCCCTGGCCGAGCGCCTGATGGCGCGTCTCCTGTGCCAGAAGCCCGAGGGCCTCGATGCCTGCGGCCAGTGCAAGTCCTGCTACCTGCTGGCCGCCGGTACCCACCCGGACAACTTCGTGCTGGAGCCGGAAGAAGCGGACAAGGCGATCAAGGTCGACCAGGTCCGCGAACTGGTCGAGTTCGTGGTGCAGACCGCACAACTCGGTGGGCGCAAGGTCGTCCTGCTCGAACCCGCCGAAGCGATGAACCTGAACTCCGCCAACGCCCTGCTCAAGAGCCTGGAAGAGCCTTCGGGCGACACCGTGCTGCTGCTCATCAGCCACCAGCCCAGCCGGCTGCTGCCGACCATCAAGAGCCGCTGCGTGCAACAGGCCTGCCCACTGCCGGGCGAGGCCGACAGCCTGGCCTGGCTGGCGAAGGCACTGCCGGATGCCGACGAGCAGGTCCGTCGGGACCTGCTGGTGCTGGCCGGCGGCTCACCGCTCACCGCCCAGCGCCTGCACGGCCAGGCGGTGCTGGAGCAGCGCGCCCAGGTGGTGGACGGGGTGAAGAAGCTGATCAAGCAGCAGGCGGGGGCGAGCCAACTGGCCGAAGGCTGGAACGCCGTTCCGCTGATCCTGCTGTTCGACTGGTTCTGCGATTGGGCACAACTGATGTTGCGTTACCAACTGACGGGCGATGAAGACGGCCTGGGCATGGCCGACATGCGCAAGGTCGTCCAGTACCTCGCCGGCAAGGCACCCCAGCACAAGGTGCTGGGGTTCCAGGACTGGTTGCTGCAGCAGCGGCAGAAGGTGCTGGGCAAGGCCAACCTCAACCGTGTCTTGCTTCTCGAAGCCTTGCTGGTGCAGTGGGCAAGCCTGCCCGGACCGGGCTAGAATCCACCGCTGAGCCAGCTAGCCAGGAAAGCCGCATGAGCCTGCCACCCAATCTGGGCCCGCGTAACGGGATCCTGTCCTTGACCATCAAGGACAAGTCCGTGCTGTATGCCGCCTATATGCCCTTCATCAAGAACGGCGGCCTGTTCATCCCGACGAACAAGAGCTACAAGCTCGGCGACGAAGTGTTCATGCTCCTCAACCTCATGGACGAGCAGGAAAAGATCCCGGTGGCCGGCAAGGTCGTCTGGATCACCCCGAAGGGCGCCCAGGGCAACCGTGCCGCCGGCATCGGCGTGCAGTTCAACGATGGCGACACCGGTGCGCGCAACAAGATCGAGACCTACCTCGCAGGCGCCCTCAAGTCGGACCGCCCCACCCACACCATGTAAAGCCGCGCCGGCCCCTCGTTGGCCGGCGCCTGCTGACGTCAAAGTGATCCGAACCATGCTGGTCGATTCCCACTGCCATCTCGATCGCCTCGATCTCGCCGCTCATGGCGGTTCCCTCGATGCGGCGCTCGAGGCTGCCCGTGCCCGCGGTGTCGGGCAGTTCCTCTGTATTGGCGTCAGCGCCGACAACGCCGCCGCGGTCAAGGACCTGGCCAGCCGCTATGCCGACGTGCATTGCTCCGTTGGCGTGCACCCGCTGGACCTGGCCCCCGGTGAAGCACTGGCGCTGGACTGGCTGCTGGGTGAGCTCGACCATCCCCGCGTTGCCGCCATCGGCGAGACCGGCCTCGACTACCACTACGAGCCCGAAGCCGCCGAGTTGCAGCAACAGGCCTTCCGCCTGCATCTCGAAGCCGCCCGCATCACCGGCAAGCCGGTGGTCGTGCACACCCGCGAGGCGCGCGCCGATACCCTGGCGCTGCTGCGCGAGGCAGCGCTGCCCCAGGCGGGCGTGCTGCACTGCTTCACCGAGGATTGGGAAATGGCCAAGGCGGCCCTGGACATCGGCTTCTATATCTCGCTGTCCGGCATCGTCACCTTCCGCAACGCCGAAGCGCTGCGCGAAGTCGCCCGGCAGGTGCCGGCCGACCGCCTGCTGGTCGAGACCGATTCGCCCTACCTGGCCCCCATTCCCCATCGAGGCAAGCCCAACCTGCCCGAGTACGTGCGGGAGGTCGCCGAGTTCCTCGCCCAGCTGCGCGGGGTGGAGTTCGAGCGCTTCGCCGAGCAGACCACCGCCAACTTCCGGCGCCTGTTCCCCTTGGCGCGCCTGGCGGGTTGAAACTCGCGGGCAAAAAAAACCCGGGTTCTGGGGGATGAATCCGGGTCAAGACCATTAGGAGTAAAACAAAGGTACGCGATCCTCGGTACCTTGACTGGTGGGGCACTTGGGGGGAGATGCCGCACGCCAGTCAATTGAGTATTGGTCAATATCCCCTACCGTCCAGACGCGATTGCTCGTTTTTTAAACAGATTTGGAATACGCGCAGGGCGTCTGAGTCCTCAAGCGTCTGCCGACTGGGCCTGTGCCTGCTGGTGACGGCCTTGCCTCTTCCTGACCGGGCTGCGCTCAATGGTCGCACCCCGAATCCATGCGCTGGCGTGCGTCATCTTATGCGGGTGGTGTGGCGTTGTGATCCGAAAGCCTACTGCGGGCGCGCTTCGCGTTCATCGGTATTACCGCTGCAAGCCATCTGGTTCGCGGTTTCCAGAGCGTTCGAGCGCGCCCTGAAACATGTCGAACCCATCTGGCAATAGGCTCATAGTCGGATGTTCCGTGCATTTTGGCGCTAATTAGGCATAATACGCGGCTTGATTTTTGACCCTACAGTCCCTTTATGCAGAAAGAACCCCGTAAAGTCCGTGAGTTCCGCCGTCGCGAGCAGGAAATCCTCGACACCGCCCTGAAACTGTTCCTGGAACAGGGTGAAGACAGCGTCACCGTCGAGATGATCGCCGACGCGGTGGGCATCGGCAAAGGCACCATCTACAAGCACTTCAAGTCGAAGGCGGAGATCTACCTGCGCCTGATGCTCGATTACGAGCGTGACCTGAACGAGCTGCTGCATTCGGCGGATGTGGACCGTGACAAGGAAGCGCTGTCGCGCGCCTATTTCGAATTCCGCATGCGTGACCCGCAACGCTACCGCCTGTTCGACCGCCTGGAAGAGAAGGTGGTGAAGAACAGCCAGGTGCCCGAGATGGTCGAGCAACTGCACAAGATCCGTGCGTCCAACTTCGAGCGCCTGACCCAGCTGATCAAGGGTCGCATCGCCGAAGGCAAGCTGGAGGACGTCCCGCCCTACTTCCACTACTGCGCGGCCTGGGCCCTGGTGCATGGCGCCGTGGCGCTCTACCACTCGCCGTTCTGGAGCAACGTCCTCGAGGACCAGGAAGGCTTCTTCCAGTTCCTGATGGACATCGGCGTGCGCATGGGCAACAAGCGCAAGCGCGAGAATGACGCTCCATCGGGCTGAGTGATCGCGCCCAGCCGGATGGCAAATGCATGGGACTGGCGATGGGGCGGCGATATACTTCGCCCCATTCCCCGTCGGAGCGTCCCATGATCGTCGACCGCCAAGGCAGGCGCTTCCGCAACCTGCGCATCAGCCTGACCGCCGCCTGCAACTACGCCTGCACCTACTGCGTGCCGGACGGCAAGCGCCTGGTCGCGGCACAGGACGAGCTTTCCGCCGAGGCCATGGTGCGCGGCGTGTCCTACCTGATGGAGGCCGCCGGCATCGAGCGCCTGCGCATCACCGGCGGCGAGCCGCTGGTGAGCCCCAAGCTCGATCACTTCCTTCGCGGCGTCAGCGGCCTCGGCCTCGATGACATCAGCCTCACCACCAACGGCCAGCTGCTCTCGCGCAAGCTGCCGCTGCTGGTCGATTGCGGCATCCGCCGCCTCAACGTTTCCCTCGACACCCTGGATGCCGATGCCTTCCGGGGAATCGCCCGTGGCGGTGACTTGAAGACCGTGCTGCAGGGGCTCGCCGAGGCCCGGGCGGCGGGGCTGAAGATCAAGCTCAACATGGTGCCCCTGCGTGGACAGAACCTGGACCAGGTCATGCCGCTGCTGGAGTACTGCCTGGAGAACGGCTTCGAGCTGCGCTTCATCGAGCTGATGCGCATGGGCCACCTGGCTCGCGATGGCGTCGGCTTCCAGCAGCAGTTCGTCGGCCTCGACGAGCTGCTCCGGCTGATCGGCGAGCGTCACGAATTCGTCCAGGCCGAGGCGCCGGTGGATGCCACCGCGCTGCGCTATGCGATTCCCGGCCAGGGGCATTTCGGCATCATCGCCAACGAGAGCGTGCCGTTCTGCCGGACCTGCTCGCGCCTGCGCCTGTCCTCCACCGGCTGGCTGCATGGCTGCCTGTCATCGAGCAACCGTCACTACGTCGGCGACCTGCTGGACAAGCCTCGCCACCAGGCCCTCCCGGGCCTGCAGCGGCTACTGGTCAAGGCCCTGGCGGACAAACAGGACATCGCCTTCTCCGGCGGCGTCACCGTCATGAAGATCATCGGCGGCTGAACGCCCGATCCCGATGGGCGCGGCGCCGCAGTTCAGGTCGCATGCCTGCGCTCCTCGTAGGCATCGTCCTCCACCAGCAGCGCCTCGATGGCGGGGAAGCAGCTCTCCATCGCGGCGACGAGCGTCGGATCGAAGTGGCTTCCCGCCTGCTCGCGGATGAAGGCCTGGGCGCGAGCGCTCTCCCAGGCCCGCTTGTAGGGGCGGTCCATGCGCAGCGCATCGTAGACATCGCAGAGGGCGACTATCCGCGCCGAGAGGGGGATGGCCTCGCCGACCAGGCCACGTGGGTAGCCGCTGCCGTCCCACTTCTCGTGGTGGCAGTAGGCGATCTCGGCAGCCATCTCGCTGAGCTCGGTGCCGGGGTCCTCGTGCAGGATGGTGTAGCCGATCACCGGGTGTTCCATCATCTGGCTACGCTCCTCCGCCGTCAGCGTGCCCTGCTTGAGGAGGATGCCGTCGCTGATGCCTATCTTGCCCAGGTCATGCATCGGGGCTGCCAGCCGTATCGTCTCGCACCAGGCGCTGGGCATGCCCAGCTTGGCGGCCACCATCGCGGCGGATTCCCCGATGCGCATGATGTGATCGCCAGTGTCGTTGTCGCGGTAGCAGGCGGCCCTGCCCAGCGCGCGTATGGCCGAGCGGTAGCTTTCCTCCAGCTGGGCCGTTCGGGCCTGTACCTTGCTCTCCAGGTCCCGATTGAGCTGCTCGAGGCTGGCGGTGGCGTGCGCCAGGCTCAGGCAGTTGCGCATCCGCAGGAGCAGTTCGGGCAGGTCCACCGGCTTGGTCAGGTAATCGTTGGCACCCAGTTCGAGACCACGCCGACGGTTTTCCGGGTCGTTCAGCGCGGTGAGGATTATCACCGGGCAGCGCGAACGGTTCCGGCCACCCAGATGGCCAAGGATTTCAAAGCCATCGGGTGCCGGCATGTCCAGGTCGAGCAGCAGCAGGTCCCATGGATTGGACCTCAACCATTCCAGGCCCGCTGCGGAATCGGTGAAGCTGGTGACATGGCGCAGGCCGAACGCCTTGACGCTGGATTCCAGGAGCCGGAGGTTGGCCGGGATGTCGTCGATGATGACGATGCGGGTTTCCGGGGGGATGCTAGAGAACATCTGACTCCTCCTGAATCATCAGCGCGCTGACCAGCTCGCGCATCTCGTCGATGTTGATCGGCTTTCTCAGCACCGCCTTGAAGGCGTAGTGCTGCAGGGCGCGATGATCCGGTGCTTCGCTGAGCAGGATGACGGGGATGTCGCCGCCTCCGGGGAGCGTCTTCAGGCGATCGGTCGCTTCGGCGCCCGGCACCGTGCAGTCCATCAGGAGCAGGTCCGGGAGCTCCTTGTCCAGCGCCTGCGCAAGCCCGTCGCCATGCTCGAACGGTGTCACCCGGGCGACACCGCGAAGCGCCTGCGCCACCCGTTGCTGGCTGGCCGGCTGATCATCGAGGTAATACACGCTCAGTGGCCTTGGCCCACACTGCCTGGGCGTCTCCTCGGGAGCGAGGGAGAGCTCGATCCAGAACCGGCTGCCCACGCCCGGCTCGCTGTGCAGGCCCATGCAGCCCTGCATCAGTTCGGCCAGCTCGCGACACAACGACAGCCCGATCCCGGTGCCCTGGATGGACGTGTTCTCCTTGCCCAGGCGCTGGAAGGGTTCGAACAGCGCTTTCTGCAAGGCCGGCTCGATGCCTTCGCCGCCATCTTCCACGTAGAGGCGCAAGCGGCCGCCGATGGTTTCCGTGCCCATCGCCAGCAGGCCGGCAGGGCGGTTGTACTTGATGCCGTTGGACAGCAGGTTGATCAGCACCTGGCGCAGGCGCCTCGCGTCGGCCATGACGTGCACCGGCCCGTCCGGCAACTGCACGTGCAGGTCGAGGCCCGCCGTCTCCGCCTGTGCCCTGATCATCTCGGAGCATTCGAGCATCAGTGCACCGATCTCCACCGAGCGCAGGGTGAGCCGGGGGGCCTCGGCCTGCAGGCTGGACCAGTCCAGCAGATCGTCGACCAGTTGCCCCAGGTGTCCGCTGGCCAGCAGGATCTCGTCCAGGGGCTGCGTATCCGCCTGCTCCTCCTCGGCCTTCATGCGCAGCAGCTGTGCGAACCCGTGGATGGCGTTGAGCGGCGTGCGCAGCTCGTGGCTGATGCTGGAGATGAAGCGCGATTTCGCCTGGCTGGCGGCCTGGGCCTCGCGGGTGCGATGACGGAGGTCCTCCTCCACCTGCTTGAGTACCTGGATGTCCACGAAGGTGCCGGCGGCAAGGCGTCTGTCGGGCTCCTGCTCCAGATGGAGTATCCGGCCGCGGCAGAGCATCCAGATGATCGACTCGTCAGGCCCGAGCACACGCAGCTCGAGATCGATGCGGGTGAGGTTGCCGATCCGCAGCCCCTGCAGTGCGGCGTCGAGCCTGGGAACGTCCTCGGGAGCGATGCGGGAGAACAGGTCCGCCCGGGCCAGCTCGCTGTCAGGCAGTTTGAAGCGTTTGCCGAACTCCCCGCGAAAAAGCAGGCGGTCCTTCGCCAGGTCGTACTCCCAGAGCCCGGCGGTGACGCTTTCGATCACCAGCTCCAGGCGTTGCTGGGTCGAGCTGCGCTGCATTTCGCTGAGATTGAGCTGCTCGCCCATGACCATCACGGATTCGGCCATCTGGTCCAGTTCATGGATAGAGGACACCGCACGCCTCGGGTGCCATTCACCCCTGCCGATCCTTCTCAGCATCTCGGCGATGCCGTCGATCGAGTCCCGCAGCTTCTCGCTCAGGCTTCTCGCCCTTATCCACATGTAGGTGAAGAAGCAGAGATAGAAACCGATCATCCCGGCGATCAGCAGGTAGCCGATCGCCTGGTAGTGGCCGGCCAGCGAGTTCGTCGCCGCCATCACTTCGCTCTTGTCCGCCAGGGCGACCAGGCGCCATCCGGCGGGTTGGATCTCGTCCCAGGCAACCAGGTGCGTCTTGCCGCGCAGGGTGATCTCCGCATGGCCGCCGGGATTTTCCGCGAGCAGCCCGGCCAGGGCCCTGGTATCGGGACGGCGGTCCAGGTTGAAGTCGTCCGGCTTGAAGCGTTCGGTGCGGACCGCCTCCCGGTAGGTGTGCCCCGTCAGTTCCCGCAAGTCGAAGTCATGCTCTGCCGCACGGGGCAGCGCCAGGATGTTCATGTCCTTGCTGACGAGCACCAGATAGCCGCCCCAGCCGATATGCAGCTTGCCGATCTCCTGGAGGATGCCGTCCACCGTGAGGTCCATCCCGACCACCCCCTCCAGGAAGCCGTCGCGGTAGACGGGGAAGATCGAGGATGCCATCCAGCCGTTGCCGGCCGGGTCGAGGTAGACGTCGGTCCAGCGCTGCAGGCGATCCGGGTTGTGGGCCGCATCCGCCAGGTAGTAGAAGTTGTAAGCGGGGATGCGCATGTTGTGCGGGTACAGCAGGTCGGTGCGAAACCACGGGTAGATCCTGTTGTAGCTGTCCCAGGCATTGAAATAGAGGCTGGAGATCAGCGGCTGGTGACGCTTCATCTCCTTCATCAATGGGTCGAGCATCGAGAGCCGTCGCGCCCTTTCCTGGCTGGCCTTGCCGGCGGACGAAAGGCTGGAGTAGAACGATGCCGCCCCGCCCAGGTCCTCGGGGCTGTAGCGGGCGCCATCCTCGGTGGTGGCGAGCTGCTCGATGGGCGCGAGGGAGGCAGTGGAAAGTGCCAGCTCGGCCAGGTGGCCGAACAGTTCGGTGTTGCTCGCGATGTGCGCCAGGTGGTCCTGGATGATCTGGGCGTTCTGGTTGGCCGTAGCCTCCAGGCTGTCGAGTGCGTTCTGCTGCAGGTAGGTGATCTGGGCGTCGCGCATCTGCTGGTTGCTCAGCAGGTAGCAGGCGATCAGTACGGTTTCGACCAGGATCAGCGGCAGCAGCGCGCTCTGCACGAAGGCTTTCCAGATCCACTGGCGCAGGCCGATCTTGCGGGTGATTCCACTCATCTACCTTTCCTTGCGCGGTGCGCCGGGCATTGCCGTATCCACAGGCTAGGCCAGGCGGTCCCCTACCGGGGTGGCGCCGATCCCGAGCGATCAGAACGACTCGAGATAAGCGCAGCGGCGGCTATTGCGATCCGTCACAGGCGGAACGAGGCGACGGCAGACTTGAGCTCCACGGCCAGGCGCGACAGGTTCTGGCTGGAGGCGCGGGTCTGGTTGGCTCCCGCCGAGGTCTGGGTGGACAGGTCGCGGATGTTCACCAGGCTGCGGTCGACCTCGCGTGCTACAGCTGCCTGTTGCTCGGCAGCGCTGGCGACCTGGACGTTCTGTTCGTTGATCGAGGCGATGGTCCGGGCGATGTCGCCCAGGCTGCCATCGGCGGCCTGGGCGAGGTCCACCGTTGTCTGGGCCAGGCGCGAACTGCTCTGCATCGTGGCGACTGTGGCGCTGGCCTCCTGCTGCAGCTGGTTCACCATCTGCTCGATTTCCTGGGTGGATTGCTGGGTGCGCTGTGCCAGCAGGCGAACCTCATCGGCCACCACCGCGAAGCCGCGCCCCTGCTCGCCGGCACGGGCGGCCTCGATGGCGGCGTTGAGGGCCAGGAGGTTGGTCTGCTCGGCGATCGAGCGGATCACATCGAGCACCTTGCCGACGTCCTGCATCTGCCGGGCGAGCTTCTCGACACGCTCGGCGCTACCGGTCACGTCGGTCGCCAGGGCGTTGATCGAGCGCACCGTCTCACCCACCTGCTCGCGGCCATGGCGCGTGGCGGTGTCGGCCTGGCGCGAGGCGTCCATGGTCGTGGCCGCGTTGTGCGCCACCCCATCCACCGCCGCACTCATCTGGTTGCATGCCGTGGCCGCCTGCTCGATTTCCTGGTTCTGCCGCAGGAGGTCCCGGCTGGTGTCTTCGGTCACCGCATGCAGTTGCTCGGAGGCCGAGGCGAGCTGGGTGGAGGAGTCGGCGATGAGGCTGATGGTCTGCCGCAGGTTCTGCTGCATGCCGCGCAGGGCGCTCATGAGGGAGGTCGCCTCGTCGTGCCCTTCAACCGGAATGTCACGGCTCAGGTCGCCCTGGGATACCTGGCTCGCCACTTCGACCGCCTGGTTCAGCGGCCTCACGATGCTGCGCGAGAGGAGGAGGGCAAGGATGACGGCCAGGCCGACGGCCCCGGCGAGGATCAGCCAGACCAGCAGGTTGGCGTGTTGGAATGCGGAGTTGCTGGCCGTCGAGGCCTGCCTGGCTCCCTCCTCATTGATTTCGATCAAGGCCTTGAGGTCGGTGCTGAGCGCACTGCCCAGTTCATTGAGCCTGGTGGTGACGATCGATTCGGCTTCTTCCCGCTCACCGGCTGCCAAGCGTTCTATCACTGCGCGGCGGACCTCCAGGTAGCCGCGCAGGTGCTCGACATAGCGATCGAAGAGCTTCTGCTCCTCGTCGCTCGAAATCAGTTTGATGTAGGTGTCCTGGGCTTTTTGCAGGGTGGCTTCGTCCGTGACGAGGCGGGCTTTGGCCGCTTCATCGAATGTCACCAGGGCCCGCAGCGTGGAGGCTCGAAGCTGGAGGGTCGCCTCGTCCATGTGGCTGATCGCGACGATGCTGGGCAGCCAGTTTCCATCGACCGCTTGGGAGCTGTCATGCATCTGGTGCATCTGCATCAGGGAGCCGCCCCCGACCAGCATCAACAAGGTGACCAGCACCGCAAAGCCTGCATTGATGCGGGTGGAGACACGCAAAGAGCGAATCAGCATGATGATCTCCCACGTTGCACGGGTGTAGCGATGGGTATGCCCGGTAGAAGGTTTAGGTCATGGGCGGATGTTTAACGAGCCGTTCGTGAAAAGTGCGTGAATTCAAGAATACGGCCATCTCAGGGTGACGTTACCGCGATAGCAAGTTCATATGCCTGAGTCACTGATGGCAAAGTGCTTTTAGCGTATTTCCAGTTGTTCCCATGGTATTTCCATTGGCGACAGGCGGTATCAGACTTTAGTGGCTAGTTGAATTGTCGATAATAATTCGCACTGGAATTCGCTTGCCGTTATTGATTGCAGGTAGCGCTCTATTGCGCAGGGCCCGTCTTGTCGAGCTGTGTCGCATCGGCGATTTCAACAGCGCGTTCAATCTTCCAGGCCCTTGTGATCCTTGCACCGCTAGCCTTTCTTGATACCCGAACCACTCGCTGGCAATAACGCTGCAAGTTCGATGTTCCTGAATCGGCTGCAATCCCGTCCCGCTTCCTTGGCCTCGTACAAGGCGGCATCCGAAAACTCGAGAAGCCTTGCGATATCCGGTACGACTTCATTGCTTTCACTGGAATGCGGCCAACTGGGACTTTCTTCATCGAAACTGGCGACGCCGATTGAAACAGTCACTTTCCCGTGGGGGCTGTCGAGATGAGGGATATTCAAGTGCCTGACGCTGTCCCCCAGTTGGTCGGCTATACGGCAGGCACCGACATGGTCGGTTTCGGGCAATAGCACGGCGAACTCTTCGCCGCCATAACGGGCCACCAGGTCGGCGGGCCTGTTGATGCAGGCACGCAGGGCGTGCGCGGCGGCGATCAGGCACTGGTCGCCCTGCAGGTGGCCGTTGCGGTCGTTGTAGCGTTTGAAATAGTCGATATCCATCAGCAGCAACGAGAAGGGTTGCCCGTTGCGGCGGGTCCTGAGCCATTCACGTTCGATGTTCTGGTCGAGGAAGCGGCGGTTGGCCAGGCCCGTCAGGCCATCGGTCTGCGCCAGCAGGTTGAGCCGGTCCATGGCCAGCTTCAGGTGCAGGTGCGTCTTCACCCGCGCGTTGACGATGGCGGGGCGTATCGGCTTGCCGATGAAGTCCACCGCGCCCAGGGCGAGGCCCGCTTCCTCCATGCTCGCCTCGGTGTGGCTGGTGATGAAGATGACCGGGACGTCGCGCAACCCCATTTCGGTCTTCATCCGTTCACAGACCTCGAAGCCGCCCATTCCGGGCATTTCGGCATCCAGCAGGACCAGATCGGGCATTTGCTCCTGTACCGCCCGGAGTGCATCGGGGCCGTTGGTGGCGAAGCGGACCTTGCCGAGGCTGCCGATCGCCTTGCTGAGGATTCGGATCGCCGAAGTGTCGTCATCGACGATCAGCAGGGAGGGTGTGTAGTCCATGGGTGTCACTCCTTGGCCACGAGGCCTGCGGACTCGAGCAGGTGCAACGCCTGTTCGAAGTCCAGGTTGTCGATCGCCTGCCAGACCTGTTCGGCCAGCGCCTGGCTGGAAATCCGGATGGCAGGGTATGCCTGGGCGAACTGCTCCAGCGCGGCCATGTCGTGGTCGCGCAGGTGGTCGATCAGCCTCGCCAGCGCGGGGCCTGCTGCCAGGTGGTCCGCGTCGCTGCGGGGGAGGGTGATCGCCTCGATGACGCCCGTCTGGCGTTCGAGTTCGAGATAGGCCTCCACCAACTGCCCGAGCAGTGCCGGCAGGTGTGGGGCGTCGGGTTCGACCCGCAGCAGGGTCTCCGCCTCACCTGCAAGCTTGTGAAGGCGCCGGGCACCGAGCATGCCCGCCGACCCCCTGAGCTTGTGCAGGCGCGCTGTCAGCCCGGGCGGGTCGTCCTGCAGGCGCCGCCGGGTCGCTTCGTCGTCGCGGAATTCGCCGAACTCGCTGAACAGCCGCCGCAGCGAGGAGTTGAACAGCTCCAGGTCGTGACTCATGCGCTGGGCGACTTCAACGGTATCGATGCCTTCTATCGTCGGCCAGGGGCGGGAAGGCCCGGTGGGCGCCTCGATCGGACGTATGGGCAGGGGAGCGCCCCGGGAGTCCTGGACCGCCCGGCGGATGGCGCGGATCAGCACCTTGGGTTCCAGGGGTTTGCTGAGGAACTCGTCAATTCCGGCCGCCTTGGCCTGGCGACGTTCTTCCGGCAGCGCTCCGGCGGTCAGGGCGAGCACGGGCAGTCGTTGCAGGCCGAGTTCGCCACGCAGTCGGCGGGTGGCCTCGAACCCGTCCATTTCCGGCATGTGCAGGTCCATCAGCACCACATCGAAGGCGGTGGTGTCCTCGCGCAGACAATCCAGCGCCTGGCGGCCGTTCATGCAGGTCTGCACCTCGGCGCCCTGCTGCTGGAGCATGAGACTGGCCACCTCGAGGTTGATGTCGCTGTCATCCACCAGCAGCAGCCTTATGCCCTCCAGCCACCGGGCCTGGGTGATGTCCAGCTCGGTGGCGTGGATCAGTTTCTCGCCGTGGCCGTTGGGATGCCCGAGGCTGGCGGCAGCGATGGCGTTGTAGAGATCGGAGCCGTCCAGTGGCGTTCGGGCGTGATGGTCCACCAGTGCATCTTCCAGGGTGGGTGCAGCCGATGTCCGTGGCGCCGAGAACACCACGCTGCTGGGCATGCGTTCGCGTCCCAGCAATGCCCTGAGCTGTTCGAGCGTCTCCAGCACATCGGCGCCGGCCAAGTGGTCGAGTAGCAGGACATCGGCCAGTGGATGGCGGCGTGCGAGCCGTTGCCCGAGGTGTTCGAGCAGGTCTTCCCGTCTGAAGAATGGGGTGGCTCG
This sequence comes from Pseudomonas sp. No.21, assembly GCF_054558415.1. NCBI lineage: Bacteria > Pseudomonadati > Pseudomonadota > Gammaproteobacteria > Pseudomonadales > Pseudomonadaceae > Pseudomonas > Pseudomonas sp. No.21. The sequence goes on along the minus strand of NZ_BAAJNO010000004.1, from coordinate 423,215 downwards.
CCAGCCCAGCGAGCGGCACAGCTGGGTGAGCCGCTGGCGTTCGCTCTCGTCCTGGCTCACCACCAGCACATCCAGGCTGGACGTGTTATCCGACAGGGCCTGTTCGTCGATGACCGGATCGAACGGCAGGCGTACCCAGAATTCGCTGCCCACCCCGAGGGTGCTGCGCACACCGACCGTCCCGCCCATCTTCTCGGCCAGGCCGCGTACCACCGACAGGCCCAACCCCGTGCCGCCGAAGCGACGGGTGGTGGAGGTGTCTGCCTGGGTGAAGGGGGAGAACAGCCGCTCGATCACCTTGGCATCGATACCACAGCCGGTGTCCCGGACGCTGATGCAGAGCCAGCAGCGTACGTCGGTCTCGTGGGTGCACTCGACGTTGACCTCGATGCTGCCGGCGGCCGTGAACTTGAGGGCGTTGCCGATCAGGTTCATGAGGATCTGATTGAGTCGCAACGCGTCGCCGGCAAGTTGTTCGGGCAGCGCATCGGCCTTGACCTCGAACCGCAGGCCCTTGGCTTCGGCCTGGGGCGCGAACAGTTCGGCGAGGTCACCGAACAGCCGATGGGGACGGAACGGGCTGTTCTCCAGAAGCATCTCGCCGGCCTCGATCTTGGCGATGTCGAGGATGTCGTTGATGATCCCCAGCAGGGAGCGCCCGGCGATCTGCAGCTTGCCGAGCAGTTTCTCCTGCTGCTCGTCCAGGCGCGTGCCCTGCAACAGGTGGGCGATGCCGATGACCGCGTTCATGGGGGTGCGGATCTCATGGCTCATGTTCGCCAGGAACAGGCTCTTGGCGGCGTTGGCGCTTTCGGCCGAGGCTTTGGCCGCAAGAAGCTCGGCGCTGTTGCGCAGGCGCTCGGTGATGTCCTGGGCGATGGCCAGGTGACCGATGAGCGCACCGGTTTCCGTGCGAATGGAGGTGATGACCATGGACACCTGGGTCTGCGAGCCCCCCTTGCGGATGTAGGTCCACTGGCGTGTTTCCGCGCCTTGCTCGTCGGGTTTGCAACGGAATACCTCCATCCCCTCGATGGGGCGGCCGTATTCGCGGCTGAGTTCGACCGCACGTGCCTGGACTTCCTCTGGCAGGTGGAAGTCCAGGAGATTGCGGATGCCGATCATCTCGGCGGCGGTATAGCCCAGCAGCAGTTCCGCGCCTCGGTTGAAGACGACGATCTCGCCCTGCATGTCCACCGCAATGATGGACACCTCGGAGGAGGCGTCGAGCACCGCTTGCAACAGGCCTGCGACCCGGGAGAGCTCGGCGGTGCGTTCGCTGACCTGCTGCTCGAGGCTGGCGTTGAACTGGCGCAGGTAGTCCTCCGCGCGCTTGCGGTCGCTGATGTCGTGCATCAGCTTCGCCGCGCCGAGGATGCTGTCGTCGGCCTCGCGGATCAGGCTGCAGGTGATGGTCACATCGATCAGGCGACCCTCCTTGTGCAGGCGCTGGGTCTCCAGCGTCGGGCCGCGCTCCCCCCGCGCCACGCGTTCGAGCAGCGCTTCGTCCTCGGCCAGGCGCTCCTGCGGAACCAGCAGGGGGGCCAGGGGGCGGCCGAGGATCTCCGCCTCGGTGTAACCGAACATCTGCTCGGCGGCACGGTTCCAGGTGATGATCCGGCCATCCAGTGCCTCGCCGATGATCGCGTCGCTGGAGTTCTCGACGATGGTCGCCAGCCGCGCCTGGCCGGCCATCACCTGGTACTGGCGCTGGCGTGACAGCAGCAGGGTGCCGACCATGCCGGTGACCAGGAGGCTGGCCAGCAGCCCGACCACGAACACCCTGGCGGGATGCACGGGGTCCAGGGACTCGACGAAGGCGGCGTAGGCGCTGACCTCGAACAGCCAGGTCCGCCCGTAGACCTCCCGTTCGAAACTGTAGGTCTGGACCCGCTCGCCGTCCGGGCTCTGGTGGTGGGTTTCGAAGATGAGCTTGCGCTGCGGGGCGTCGGTCTTGTCGTAGATCGCCAGGTGGAGGCTGTCCACGGGCAGGTCGAGGTCGGTCATCACCTCGCTCATCGCCAGCGGGGCATAGCTCCATCCGAGGATTTCCTCATGGCGGGACGGGAGATCGGCAGGGGTATCCGGGGTGCTGTAGACGGGCAGCAGGAACAGGAAGGAGCGATAGGCCTCCCTGGATTCGTTGATGAAGGTGATGGGGGCGGTGAGCGTGGCCTTGCCGCTGAGCATCGAGCGCTGCGCGGCGATCCGGCGCAGGGGCTCGGAGGCGATGTCCAGGCCGATGGCTTCGATATTGACCTCCGGCGGATCGATGTACTGGATCACGTAGCGCTCGCCCTGGGAGGGGGCGAACTGGTGCAGGGTGAAGTTCGGCTGGCCGTCGGCCCTGACCCGGCGCAGGAAGTCCGCCTCCTCGCTGACCTTGACCCGGCGGATGAAACCGAAACCGCGGGCCCCGGGGAACTCTTCCTGGAGGTTGCGCGCCCGGCTGTAGCGGGTGAACAGGTCGAGGGTGACGTTGCCTATGCCCAGCATGTGGATGGCGCCGCGCCAGCCCCTGAGGCGGAACTCGTAGATGCGCAGGCGCGACATGAGGTCGCCTTCGACCTCGCGGCTTTCATCCTTCAGGGCCTGCTGCACGTGGTTGTCGATGGAGCGGACCTGCTGGAGGCTGGCCAGCGCGCTGAGCAGCAGGCCCAAGAGCAGTACCGCTGCCATCCAGATGGCGATGTAAGTCCATGACTTTGCCTTCATCCACTCGGGTCTCTCGCCGGTTGGAGGCCGAGGCGAGCTTGGCGGCGCGCATCGAACCCTGACTTTCCTGTCTTTTTCCGTAAAGGCGGCAGCGTACTTATGCCCAATGTCACGATGACATCATTGGCTCTATGGAGAGGAAGCCGACTCGCTGTTGCCTCCTCACTATAGATGGCCCTTTGCCTGGCTTCCCGGCCAATGACGTCGCCTGCGGCCGACCTGCCGTCGGCCCGGGCTCGCTTCAGACTCCATTCAGATTGGCTGCGGATACTCGCCCCCATCGAAACGCACGTTGGGGGCCAGACATGATCCAGTCGCAATGGGAATCGTTGTTCCCGCTTCACTTCGGCAGCCTGGGGGAGCGCCACGCCTTCCTGGACCTGCACCTGCAGGGGGACCCGGGGCGCGCGGAGCTGGAGCTGTTCGTCCAGCGTGGCTTCAAGCAGGCGCATGGTGCGGATATCCAGCACTTCCTGCCGGAGATGCTCGGCCTCTACGACGGCCGGGCCACCCTCGACGCCGCCGTGGGCATCCGTCTGGCCAGCACCGGGCAACTGTTCCTGGAGCAGTACCTGGATGAGCCGATGGAGGCTGCGCTGGCGCCGCGGGTGGGCGAGGTGTCCCGGGCGGCCCTGGTCGAGGTCGGCAATCTTGCGTCGCTGTCGGCCGGTGGCGCACGGCTGCTGATCATCGCCGTGACCTGGCTGCTGGCCGCAAGAGGCCTGCGCTGGGTGGCGTTCACCGGCACCTCCACCCTGGTCAACAGCTTCCACCGCCTCGGGCTCGAACCCATGGTGCTGGGCCACGCCGATGCCGAGCGCCTGGACGACCCGGGCAGCAACTGGGGCACCTACTACGAGCAGCGCCCGCAGGTGTTCGCCGGGGACATCCAGCACGGCCATTCCGAGCTGGAGCGTCGAGGCATCTTCCAGCGCCTGGGTTTCCCGCTGCTGCAGGGGGAGAACGGTAATGCGGCCTGATACCCGCTGGTTCCGCCAGCTCCTGGAACAGCATGCCGGGAGCGAGCCGCAGCGCTGCGCGATACGTGGCATCGAACACCGCTACACCTATGCGCAACTGCTGGATGAGCTGGCCGTGCGTGAGTCGCGGCTCCGCGCGCAGCCGGCGGGGCCCATCGCGCTGCTCCTGGACAATGGCCCCGAGGCCCTGTTGTGGGACCTGGCCGCGTTGCTCAGCGAGCGCCCCTGCATCGTGCTGCCGCCGTTCTTCACTGCGTCCCAGCGGGCCCATTGCCTGCAATTGAGCCAGGCGCCGCTGGTGCTCGCTGGCGAGGCGCTGACCGACGAGCTGCATGCGCTGGGCTACCTGTTCAGCGAGGGATTCTGGAAGCGCCCGGTCAGCGCGCCGGCGATGCTGCCGGCGGCCACCGCCAAGATCACCTACACCTCCGGCAGCACCGGCACGCCCAAGGGTGTATGCCTGTCGGCCGAGTCGCTGCTGCGTGTCGCGCGGGAGCTCGAAGCCGCCAGTCGCTCCACGGGGCCGAGCCGCTACCTGGCGGTGCTGCCGCTGGGCGTGCTGCTGGAGAACCTGGGCGTCTACGCGGCGCTGATCGCCGGCGCCGAGGTGACGCTGCTGCCCCTGGACCAGTTGGGCATGAGCGGGGCCAGCGGCATCGACCTCAAGCGGCTGCTGAGCTGCATCCTGCTCAGTGGCGCGCAGAGCCTGATCCTCGTGCCGCAGCTGTTGCTGGGCCTGGTCACGGCCATCGAGCGCGGGCTCACGCAGGTCGGTGCATTGCGCTTCGTCGCGGTGGGCGGGGCGCGGGTCTCGGCGAGCCTGCTGGCGCGTGCCCAGGCCATCGGCTTGCCGGTGTTCGAGGGCTACGGCCTCTCCGAGTGCGCGTCCGTGGTCTGCCTCAATCGCCCGGAGGCCAACCGGCTCGGCACGGTCGGGCGTCCGCTGCCCCATGTCGAGGTGCGCCTTGCCGAGGATGGCGAGGTGCTGGTGCGGGGCTCGACCCTGCTCGGCTACCTGGGCGAGCCGCCGCCGGTGTCCGCCTGGTGGCCGACCGGCGACCTGGGGCACTTCGACGCCGACGGCTACCTGCACATCCTGGGTCGCAAGAAGAACCAGTTCATCACTAGCCTCGGTCGCAACGTCAACCCGGAGTGGGTCGAGGCCGAGCTGACACAGGACGGCACCATCCTCCAGGCCTACGTCCAGGGGGAGGGGCTCGCCCACAACCTGGCGCTGCTCTGGCCGCTGTCCCCGGAGACGACCGACGCGCAGCTGGAGGCCGCCGTGCAGCGCTGCAACCGTGCGTTGCCCGACTACGCCCGGGTGCACCGCTGGGTGCGGCTGGCCGAACCCTTTACATCCGCCAACGGCCTGCTCACCGGTAACGGCCGGCCGCGTCGCGAAGCGATCTACGTCCGCTACCAGACCCTTCTCAACCAACTCGCCAACGAATGAGGCCCACCATGTCTTTCTTCGACTCGCTGCACGCTGCAACCCATGAGGAACGCCAGGCGCTGTTCGGCGTCCCGGTGATCCGCGATGCCCTGGGCGGAACCGTCAGCCTGGAGGGCTACATCGCCTTCCTGACCCAGGCCTACCACCACGTCCGCCACACGGCGCCCCTGATGATGGCCTGCGGTGCGCGCCTGCCCAGCCGGCTGGAGTGGCTGCGCAAGGCGGTGTGCGAATACATCGACGAGGAGTACGGCCACGAGCAGTGGATCCTCAATGACATCGAGGTCTGCGGCGGCGACCCCGAGCAGGTGCGCAACGGCAGCCCGTCGCTGCCCATCGAGCTGATGGTGGCCTACCTCTACGACACCATCGCGCGGCACAACCCGGTCGGGCTCTTCGGCATGGTCAACGTGCTGGAGGGCACCAGCATCGCCCTGGCCACCCACGCGGCGGGCAGCATACGCACGTCCCTCGGCCTGCCCGCCAATGCCTTCAGCTACCTGAGCTCCCACGGCGAGCTGGACCAGGACCACATGGCCACCTACCGCCAGTTGATGGACCGCCTCGACCAGCCGGAGGACCAGCAGGCCGTCATCAGGACCTCCAGGGTCGTCTACGGGCTCTATGCGGACATGTTCCGTGGCCTGCCGCGCGCCAGCGTCCGCGACGAGGTGCGTCATGCGCTTGTCTGACTGCCGTGCCGTGCTCACCGGCGCCAGCGGGGGGATCGGCCTGCAGTTGGCCGAGCAGTTGTGCGAGGCGGGGGCCCAGGTCCTGGCGGTGAGTCGCCACGAGGGCAGCCTGGCGGCGCTGCGGCAGCGCTTCCCTAACCAGCTGCGCTGGCAGGAGGCCGACCTCAACCAGGCTTCCGGACGCCAGGACGTGCTGAGCGCTGCCTGGCAGATGGGCGGGACCAACCTGCTGATCAACGCAGCGGGGATCAACCACTTCGCCCTGTTCGAGCAGGCCAGCGAGGAGGGCATCGCGGAGCTGCTCGACCTCAACGTCAAGGCGACCCTGCAGCTGACCCGCCTGTTGCTGCCGCTGTTGCGCCGGCAGGAGCACGCGCTGATCACCAACATCGGTTCCACCTACGGCTCGATCGGCTACCCCGGCTATGCGGCCTATTGCGCCAGCAAGTTCGCCCTGCGCGGCTTCTCGGAAGCCCTGCGCCGCGAGCTGGCGGACACGGCCGTGGATGTCCTCTATGTCGCGCCGCGCGCGACCCGCACCGCGATGAACGGCGCTGCCGCCAGGGCGCTCAACGATGCCCTCAAGGTCGGCACCGACGACCCCGGCGACGTCGCCATCGCGGTGCTCGAGGCGATCGAGCGCAATCTGCGCGAGCTCTACCTGGGCTGGCCGGAGAAGCTGTTCGTGCGCCTGAACCACCTGCTGCCGGGGCTGGTCGACCGCGCCCTGCGCAAGCAACTGCCCTTGATTCGTCACCACAGCCGCCCGGGGGCGGGGGAGATCGGCAAATGAAACGACTGATGCTCATCGGCCTGCTTTTCGCGTCATCCTTCGCCTTCGCCCTGGACGGTGCCGGGCAGCAGCGCCTGGCGGATATCCAGACGCGCTGGGCGCAGATCCAGTACCGCACGGCCGAGTCGGAGCGCGCGGCGGCGTTCGCCAGGCTGGCCGCCGACACCCAGGCCTTCACCCGCCAGCAGCCGACCGCCGCCGAGGCCTGGATCTGGAACGGCATCGTCACCAGCAGCTGGGCCGGCGCCGAGGGTGGCCTCGGGGCGCTGGGCAAGGTGAAGGACGCCCGGGCCAGCCTCGAGAAGGCGCTGGCGCTGGACCCCAAGGCCCTGCAGGGTTCCGCCTACACCAGCCTGGCCGCCCTCTATGACCGGGTCCCCGGCTGGCCCATCGGCTTCGGCGATGCCGAGAAGGCCGAGACGTTGTTGCAGGAGGCGCTGCGCCTGAATCCCGATGGCATCGACAGCCTGTATTTCTGGGGGGACCACCTGTACCGTCAGGACCGCTTCGCCGAGGCGAGGCAGGCCCTGGAGCGCGCGTTGCAGGCCGCTCCCAGGCCTGGTCGCGAGCTGGCTGACCAGGGGCGGCGGGAGGAGATCGATGCTTTACTCAAGACCCTCAAGGACAAATAGGACTGGGCATGCGCCTGTTGCTGGTTGAAGACGACACTGCGTTGGGGGAGGGCCTGCGGACGGGCCTTCGCGAGGAGGGGTACACCATCGACTGGCTGCAGGATGGCGCCAGCGCATTGCATGCACTGACCCAGGAGAACTTCGACCTGGTGATCCTCGACCTCGGCTTGCCGCGGATGGATGGCATCAACGTGCTCAAGCGCCTGCGTGGCAGCGGGTCGGTGCTGCCCGTGCTGGTGCTCACGGCGCGCGATGGCATGGAGGATCGCATCGCCGGGCTCGACGCGGGGGCCGACGACTACCTGATCAAGCCGTTCGACCTCAACGAGCTCAAGGCGCGGTTGCGTGCCTTGCTGCGTCGCAGCAGCGGCCGTGCCAAGGTGCTGATCGAGCATGGCGGAGTCAGCCTCGACCCCGTCTCGCAGCAGGTCCACTACCAGGGCCGGCCGGTCGTGCTGACCCCGCGCGAATACCTGCTGCTGCACGAGCTGCTGGCACAACCGGGGAAGGTGTTCAGCCGCGAGCGCCTGACCCAGCTGTTGTACGGCTGGGACGAGGAAGCGGAGAGCAACACCCTCGAGGTGCACATCTATCACCTGCGCAAGAAGCTGTTCAGCGAGCTGATACGGACCGTCCGCGGGATCGGTTACCTGGTGGAAAACAGACTATGACGTCGTTGCGGCAACGCACCCTCTGGCGGGTGGTGATCCTGCTCATCCTCGGTACCGGCCTCCTGGCGCACTACAACTACCGGGACAGCAGCCACGAGATCGCCGAGGTCTACGACGCCCATCTGGCCCAGAACGCCCGCCTGCTGCAGGGCGTGATGAGCCTGCCGCTCGCGCCCGCCGACCGGGGGCGGCTCTACGATGCCTTCGACGAGGCCCTGCGCCAGGCCGGCAGGCCGGGTGTCGGGCACCCCTACGAGAACAAGCTGGCGTTCCAGGTCTGGCGCGACGGTGGCGAGCTTCTGGTGCATACGCCCAGTGCGCCACGGATCGATCCGTCGCAACGCCTTCCGGGGTTCTCCGACATCGTCATCGAGGGCAAGCAGTGGCGTGGCTTCCTGCTGCCGGTGCCGGCGCAGCAGGTGTCGATCTGGGTGGGCGAGCGCAAGGATGTCCGCGGTGACCTGGTCGGGCGCATCGTCCGCCATACCCTGTTGCCGTTCCTGTTCGGCGCTCTGGTGCTGGCACTGCTGGTGTGGTTCGCCATCGGCTGGGGGCTGCAGCCTCTGCAGAACATGGCGAACGTCATCCGCGGGCGCCATGCCAAGTCGCTCGAGCCCTTGCAGCTGGCGCCCCTGCCCAGCGAACTGGAGCCGATGCAGGCCGCCATCAACCGGCTGCTCAGCCAGGTCGCCGACCTGCTCAGGCGCGAGCAGCGCTTCATCGCGGATGCGGCCCATGAAATGCGCACGCCGCTGGCCATTCTCCGCCTGCATGCGCAGAACGTGGAGGAGGCCCGGACCGAGGAAGACCGGGCTCGGGCGCTGGGCTTTCTGATCGGCGGGGTGGATCGGCTGAGCCGGGTGGTGAACCAGTTGCTCACCCTGGCGCGGATCGAGCCGCGGCTCGGCCAGCGCCACCTGGAGGATGTCGACCTGGCCAAGGTGGCCATGGACACGCTGGTGGAGATGACGCCCTGGATACTGGAGCGCAACGTGGAGCCCGTGCTGGACATCGAGCCGGGCGCCTGCCATGTCCGGGGCGACGCCATGAGCATCGGCATCGCACTGCAGAACCTGGTCAGCAATGCGGTCAATTTCTCCCCGGTCGATGGCGTGGTGAAAGTCGGCCTCACCGTTCGCGAGGGGCATGTCGAGCTGTCGGTGGAGGACGAGGGACCCGGTGTTCCGGCCGATCGCCTGGCGGTGGTGTTCGAGCGCTTCTTCAGCGATGGCCACGAAGGAGGCGCCGGCCTCGGGCTGCCCATCGTGCGGACCATCATGGAGCACCTGGGCGGTGCCGTCCGCCTGGAAAACCGGCCCGGCGGCGGAGCCCGGGCCACCCTGGAGTTTCCCTTCACGGGGGCGGCCGGGCGGCCCGCAGCCTAGTGGGGCTCGTCGTCGCCCGGTAGCGGGCGGCGGCGACCGGTGATCATCGAAAGCGGCAGGTTGTCGCGCACGCGCAGGCTTTCGAACACGGCGGCGGCCATGTGCAGCGACACGAGCAGGGCCAGGCCGTTGGCGATCCAGCGATGCGCATCCTCCGGCCATTCGGCGCCCCACAGCGCATCGACTTCCTGCATCAGGTAGCCGGTGAGCCCGAGCAGCGCCATGGACAGCATCATCAGGATCATAACCAGCGCGCCGAGGGGCGAATGCCCCAGGCGGTGGTGCGGCGCGCGGTTGCGCAGGGCGCGCAGGTGCGCGGCGAGGCGCCCGGGGGTCGGCCAGAAGTCGCGCCAGCGGGCGCTGCGTGGGCCGATGAAGCCCCACGGCACCCGCACCAGCAGGCAGAAGCAGGCGTAGTAGCCCAGCCAGGTGTGCCAGGCGTCGCCTTCCTCGGTGAACAGGTAGTTGGCGAAGAAGGCGCCGGCGACCGAGGCATGGAACAGGCGGACGACGGGGTCCCAGAGCCGGATGGTCGCCCCGCCCATCAGTTTTCCACCCGGCTCTTGACCGGCTGGCCGGTGACCGGGTCGTGATAGATCTCGACCTTGCGCTTGTCCTTGTCGAAGCCGTAGATCTCATAGCAGTTGCCGGAGGTGATCTTGAACTTGCTGATCTGGTAGCCCTGTTCCTTCAGCTGTGCCTGGAATTGCTCGGGGTCCTTCCAGGTGGAGCGTTCGGCGGTGGTGCACTGGGGGGAGGCGAGGGCCGCGGTGCTGGCGATGAGCAGGGCGGGAAGCAGCAGGTAGCGCATGATGAAGTCCTCGATGGAGTTGGGAGGCTTCACTCTGCGCGCCGAAGCTTAAGGGATTCTGAGGGGCGCTATATCGACATTCGGGCGCGGTTGATGGAGGCTGTGCCGCCTGCATCTCTCCTGGCTCCCGGGGTCTGCTCTTGCAGGGGCCGATTCGCGCCAGGGTTTCGACGGTGCCGCGCCCCGGATGGAAAGCCCGCTGCGCACCCTGGCGCAGGGCCGCAATGCGCGGGAGCGGCTTGCGCGGGCGCGCTGGCAGGCGCTCGAGGGGCTGTGCCGGGCTACGGGGGCGACCCGGATTGGCGGCGTGGTACGTGATGGCGCGGAAGCTGCATCGCTGCGCCGAGTGCCGGTTTTTCGTCGCCGGCCGTGGAGGATTTGAGAATGCGTAGTTTGATGCTGTTGCTGGCGCTGCTGGCACTCGGGGGTTGCATGAAGGTCAGCGACATGACCCTCGGCGCTCGCGAGCAGATGAGCGACGCCGGGCTGCTGGATCACAGCGAGACCTATCGCTCGATGTCCTGGCGGCTGCAGCCGGATTCGTTCATTTATATCGCCCAGAGCAGTTTCATGCCCCAGGGCGGCACTCACACCAGGGCGAACGTGGTGGCCGAGGAGGCCTTCAAGGGGTTCGTCGAATACTTCCCGCTGGTGCGCCGTGCGAGCCAGCCGGTGAGCCTGGAGCAGGCGATGAGCGAGGCCCGTTCGCTCGGGGCCAACTACCTGCTCTACAGCCGCTTCGCCGATGCCGATGATCGCATCGGCACGGTGGAGGAGTGGGAGGATCAGGAGGCGGTGGATCGGCTCGGTGTCGATAACGGCGTCATCCAGTTGATGCTGATCGAAACCGGTAACCGCTATCTGGTGGACACGGCACGGATCACCCACCGGGGTGGCCTGTTCACCTTTCATGACCAGAAGCCCGAGGATCTGATCGGGCCGCCGTTGAGACAATACGCGCGCAGCCTCATGGGGCTGGGCCGCTGAGGAGGATGTGATGAACGACCCGGGCAAGGCAGGCGATCTGCTGGCGCAGATTCCCAAGGAGAAGGGGCTGCCGCCGGTGCACCTGTGGAACCCCGATTTCTGTGGCGATATCGACATGCGCATCGCCCGCGACGGGACCTGGTACTACCTGGGCACGCCCATTGGCCGCAAGCCGATGGTCAGGCTGTTCTCCACCATCATCCGCCGCGATGGCGACGACTATTTCCTGGTCACGCCGGTGGAAAAGGTCGGCATCACCGTCGACGATGCGCCCTTCGTGGCGGTGAGCGTCGAGGTGAGCGGGGAGGGCGAGGCGCAGGTGTTGCGCTTCGTCACCAATGTCGAGGACGAGGTGGAGGCGGGCGCCGAGCACCCGATCCGGGTCGAGACCGACCCGATCACCCAGGAGCCGGCGCCCTACGTTCATGTGCGCACCAACCTGGAGGCGCTGATCCATCGCAATGTCTTCTACCAACTGGTGGAGCTGGCGGTGGTGCGCGAGCTCGATGGGCGCAACTGGCTGGGCGTTTGGTCCGGCGGGCAGTTCTTCCCGATCGGCGAGGAGCCTTGACAGGGGCTTTTCGCAGGCAACAAAAAAGGCCCCGAGGGGCCTTTTTCGTTCATCGCGTTTACATGTTGGGGTAGTTCGGGCCACCGGTGCCTTCCGGCGCCACCCAGGTGATGTTCTGGGCCGGGTCCTTGATGTCGCAGGTCTTGCAGTGGACGCAGTTCTGCGCGTTGATCTGGAAGCGCTTCTCGCCGTCTTCCTGGGTCACGACCTCGTATACGCCGGCCGGGCAGTAACGCTGCGCGGGCTCGTCGTAGAGCGGCAGGTTCTTGGCGATCGGGATGCTCGGGTCGGTGAGCTTCAGGTGGCAGGGTTGTTCCTCTTCATGGTTGGTGTTGGAGAGGAATACCGAGCTCAGCTTGTCGAAGCTGAGTTTGCCGTCGGGTTTGGGGTAGTTGATCTTCGGTGCTTCGCTGGCCTTCTTCAGGCAGGCGTGGTCCGGCACGTTGTCGTGCAGGGTGAAGGGGATCTTGCCGCCGAAGATGTTCTGGTCGAGCCAGTTGATGCCGCCGCCGATGACCGGGCCGAACTTGTGCAGCGCGGCACCGAAGTTGCGGCTGCGGAACAGCTCGTCATACAGCCAGCTGGCCTTGAACGCGTCGACGTAGGCAGTCAGCTCGTCGCCGCCTTCCTTGCCGCCCAGCAGCGCTTCGGCCACGGCTTCGGCCGCGAGCATGCCGGACTTCATGGCGGTGTGGCTGCCCTTGATCTTGGCGAAGTTCAGGGTGCCCAGGTCGCAGCCGATCAGCGCGCCGCCCTTGAAGACCATCTTCGGCAGCGAGTTCAGGCCGCCCTTGCAGATGGCACGGGCACCGTAGGCCACGCGCTTGCCACCTTCCAGGTACTGCTTGATCACCGGGTGGTGCTTGTAGCGCTGGAATTCGTCGAAGGGCGACAGGTGCGGGTTGGAGTAGGACAGGTCGACGATCAGGCCGACCACCACCTGGTTGTTCTCCAAGTGATAGAGGAAGGAGCCACCGGTATTGTCGGTGCCCATGATCGACAGCGGCCAGCCGGCGGTGTGCACCACCAGGCCCTGCTCGTGCTTGGCCGGGTCGATGTCCCAGATTTCCTTGATACCGATGCCGTAGTGCTGGGCGTCGGCTTCGGAGTCCAGGTTGTACTTCTTGATCAGTTGCTTGCCGATGTGGCCACGGCAGCCTTCGGCGAACAGGGTGTACTTGCCACGCAGTTCCATGCCGGGGGTGTAGTAGCCTTCCTTCGGATGGCCTTCGCGATCCACGCCGAGGTCGCCGGTGATGATGCCGCGTACCACGCCGTTCTCGTCGATCAGCGCTTCCTGGGCAGCGAAGCCCGGGTAGATCTCGACGCCCAGGCCTTCGGCCTGCTGGGCCAGCCAGCGGCACAGGTTGCCCAGGGAGATGATGTAGTTGCCCTCGTTGTGCATCGTCTTGGGCACGAAGAGGTCGGGGATCTTGATCGCGCCTTCGGCATCCTTGAGCATATAGATGTCGTCGCGCTTGACCGGGGTGTTCAGCGGAGCGCCGAGTTCCTTCCAGTCAGGGAACAGCTCGTTCAGCGCACGCGGCTCGAACACGGCACCCGAGAGGATGTGGGCGCCGACTTCGGAACCTTTCTCGACCACGCATACGCTGATCTCCTGACCAGCTTCGGCGGCCTTCTGCTTCAGTCGGCAGGCGGCGGACAGGCCAGCAGGGCCGGCGCCGACGATGACGACGTCGAATTCCATGTATTCGCGTTCCACAGTCATTCTCCTCAAGGCTCTCTTCGATGTTTTATGTGGGAGGGCTAGGCTCGATCCCTGACCAGAGCTGGCGCATTATATCCACACCCTTTGGCCGGTCCAATACAAACGTTTGTTTGAATTTTGTAGAAGCCTGATAGGATAAGGCTCTGCGGCTTATGGCGGGGTATTTTCCCGTATTGACCGGAATAGGCGTTACGGTCAAGATACGGGCGGTTTTGCGCTCGCCGTATGGGCTGACCGTCGGTTCCGGCCGACGAGCATCACCCGCCAGAGGCTCGTCCTTGGCGACATTCTTATTCACCGGAGAGTAACGAGGAATCCATGAAGGTTCTTGTAGCTGTCAAACGAGTGGTCGACTACAACGTCAAGGTTCGCGTCAAGGCGGACAACTCCGGCGTCGACCTCGCCAACGTCAAGATGTCGATGAACCCCTTCTGCGAAATCGCCGTGGAAGAAGCCGTCCGTCTGAAGGAAAAAGGCGTGGCGAGTGAAATCGTCGTCGTCACCATTGGCCCGGCCACTGCTCAAGAGCAGCTGCGTACCGCCCTGGCCCTCGGTGCTGACCGCGCCATCCTGGTCGAAAGCGCAGAAGAGCTCAGCTCCCTGGCCGTCGCCAAGCTGCTGAAAGCCGTCGTCGACAAGGAACAGCCCCAGCTGGTGATCCTTGGCAAGCAGGCCATCGACAGCGACAACAACCAGACCGGCCAGATGCTGGGCGCCCTCACCGGCTACGCCCAGGGCACCTTCGCCTCCAAGGTCGAAGTCGCCGGCGACAAGGTCAACGTCACCCGTGAGATCGACGGCGGCCTGCAGACCGTAGCCCTGAACCTGCCGGCTATCGTCACCACCGACCTGCGCCTGAACGAGCCGCGCTACGCGTCGCTGCCGAACATCATGAAAGCCAAGAAGAAGCCTCTGGACACCGTCACCCCGGACGCCCTGGGTGTTTCCACCGCTTCCACCGTCAAGACCCTGAAAGTCGAAGCGCCTGCTGCCCGCAGCGCCGGCATCAAGGTCAAGTCCGTGGCTGAACTGGTCGAGAAACTGAAGAACGAGGCGAAGGTAATCTAAATGACTATCCTGGTTATCGCTGAACACACCAATGCCGCCCTGGCCGCTGCCACGCTGAACACCGTTGCCGCTGCCCAGAAGATCGGTGGCGACATCCACGTCCTGGTCGCTGGTGCCGGTGTCGGCGCCGTTGCCGAAGCTGCCGCCAAGGTCGCTGGCGTTTCCAAGGTCCTGGTGGCCGACAACGCCGCCTTCGCTCATCAGCTGCCGGAAAACGTCGCGCCGCTGATCGCCGAACTGGGCAAGGGCTACAGCCACATCCTGGCGCCCGCCACCACCAACGGTAAGAACTTCCTGCCGCGCGTCGCCGCCCAGCTGGACGTCGACCAGATCTCCGAGATCATCGCGGTCGAGAGCGCCGATACCTTCAAGCGCCCGATCTACGCCGGTAACGCCATCGCCACCGTGCAGTCCTCGGCTTCGGTCAAGGTCATCACCGTGCGCACCACCGGTTTCGACGCCGTTGCCGCCGAAGGCGGTTCCGCTGCCATCGAAGCTGTCGGTGCCGGTAGCGACGCTGGCAAGTCCGCCTTCGTTGGCGAAGAACTGGCCAAGTCCGACCGTCCGGAACTGACCGCAGCCAAGATCGTCGTTTCCGGCGGCCGCGGCATGCAGAACGGCGACAACTTCAAGCACCTGTACGCGCTGGCCGACAAGCTGGGCGCTGCCGTCGGCGCTTCCCGCGCTGCCGTCGACGCCGGTTTCGTGCCGAACGACATGCAGGTTGGCCAGACCGGCAAGATCGTCGCTCCGCAGCTGTACATCGCGGTCGGCATCTCCGGTGCCATCCAGCACCTGGCGGGCATGAAGGACTCCAAGGTCATCGTCGCCATCAACAAGGACGAAGAAGCCCCGATCTTCCAGGTGGCTGACTACGGCCTGGTGGCTGACCTGTTCGAAGCCGTACCGGAGCTGGAAAAACTGGTCTGACCCAGCTTTCCGCACCCACGAAAAACCCGCTCATCGAGCGGGTTTTTTGTTGCCCGGGGAATCACCGCGAATCGAGGAAGGCCTGGTAGTGCGCGGCTGTCTCGGCGGGGCGTTCGATCATCGGCACGTGTCCGCAGTCCTTCATCACCACCACGCTGGGCTTGGCCAGCAATGGCTTCATCACCTCGATGCTGGAGACATCCAGGACGCGGTCGCGGTCGCCCCAGAGCAGCAGGGTAGGGGCGGTGATCTTCGGCAGCTCCGGTTCCAGCGGCACATAGCGCTGCACCAGATGCTGGAATACCTGATCGTAATGTTCGCGGTTGGCCGCCGCCTGCTCGGCGAGATAGCGCTTGAGGGGGCCGGGTAGCGCCGGTTTCTCGACGAAGATGAAATCCATCAACGGGTCGTAGTCCGCGACCGATGCCACCACCAGCGGGTTGGCATCGCCGCGCTCCAGCCGCTCGTACAGCTCGCTCTTGTGCGGGGCGGTGATCCCGGCGTTGTCGAACAACGCCAGCGAGCGCACCTGCTGTGGATAGCGCGCGGCGTAGAGGGCGACGATGTGTCCGCCCATGGAATTGCCCACCAGGTGCACCTTGCCCGCGCCCAGCGTGGCGATGAAGGAGGCCAGGCGCTCGGCCTGGGTGCCGACGTCGTAGCTGCCGGCCGGGCGGCTGCTGTCGCCGAAGCCCGGTAGGTCCGGGACGATCACGTGGTAGCGCTCGGTGAAGTGTCGCGCCATGCGCAGCCAGTTGTCCTTGTTGGCCCCGAAACCGTGGACCATGACGATGGTTTCGCCGCTGGCCGGGCCACCCTCGTAATAGGTGATATCCAGGTCGCCGACCGTCACGTCGCGGGTGGAAAGCCCCGCCAGCTGGCACTCCACGAAACGTGCCGTGGTCATCAGGGCGGCGGGGGAGAAGTACAGGGTGGCAGCCAGGGCTGCCAGCACCGTCACAAGTCCGACAAGCAGTTTTTTCATGGCGCGTCCTTATCGCAAAAAATTATTGCAGTTCGCCTAAGCTAGCATGACGCTAGAGCGACGCAGCGCAGTCGCTGCATCGCCCAAACCAAGGTCCGGTCCAGGAAGTCCCTGATGCACATACGCCCCTTCATCGCCCCGTTGTTGCTGGTCCTGGCCACGCTGCCGGGGCTGGCTCATGCAGCCGGCAAGTGCGAGCGCCTGGTCGCCACGGGCAACCCGGAATATCCGCCCTACCTGTGGCGCGACCCGCAGAACCCCAAGCTGCTGGTCGGCGCCAACGCCGATCTGCTCAAGCGCGTGGGCGACGAACTCGGATTGAAGATCGACATCCTCTATACCGGCCCCTGGTCCCGCGCCCAGGATGAGGTGCGCACCGGTCGCGTGGACCTGATCGCCGGCGCCTTCCTCACCCTGCCGCGCCTGGAGACCATGGACTACATCCACCCGGCCTTCCTCGACACGCCCAGCGTCGTATGGGTCAAGCGCGGCCACGGCTTCCCCTACACCCAGTGGCAGGACCTGCTCGGTCATACCGGCGGCACCCTGGTGAACAACAGCTTCGGCCAGGCCTTCGACGCCTTCGCCAAGGCGAACCTGACCCTCGAAGAGGTCCCGAGCCTGACCCAGGCCTACCAGAAGCTGGTGCTGGAGCGCACCGAGTACGTGCTCTACGAGCATTACCCGGGCCTCGCCCTGGCCGACACCCTGGGCATGGCGGACGACCTCGAAGCGCTGGAGCCGCCGATCTCCAGCGAGGGCCTGTACCTGACCCTGTCCCACAATTCGGCCTGCAACGATCCCTGGCTGCGCGGACAACTCGCGAAAAAAATGACAGAATTGACCGCCGCAGGTGTGCCGCAAGTCCTCTTGCAGCGCAATCTCGAGCGTTGGAAGGCCCAGCAGTTGCAGCCGGCCAGCGCCCCGAAACCCTAGGAATCCCTCGTGATCGAACAACGCATTCTGGCCCTCGGCCTGGCCGTCCTCGCCCTGGCCGGCTGTGCCAACGACCCCGCTCCCGTGGAGCAGCTCCGCCTCACCGAGCAGGCCGTGGCCCAGGCCCGTGCCGTGGGTGCGAGCGCCGAGCAGAGCCCCGACATGAAGCTGGCCGAAGAGAAACTCGCCCGCGCGCAGAAGAACATGGGCGAGCAGGACTACAAGCGTGCCCGCATCTTCGCCGAGCAGGCCGAACTGGATGCGCGCCTGGCCGAGTCCAAGGTGCTGACCGAGAAGAGCAAGGCCCAGCTGGTCGACCTCAGTGCCCGCATCAATCGCCTGCGCAAGCAACTGGGAGAGATGCAATGAGCCCTCGCATCGCCCTCGGCGGCCTCCTGCTGAGCCTTGGCCTGTTGGCCGGTTGTGCCAACCCGCAGCGCGCCGAAGACAGCCTGGAAGCCGCGCGTACCCGCTTCCAGCAGGTGAAGGAAGACCCGGACGTGCTGCGCAGTGCGCCCAAGGACGTGATCCGCGCCGGCGAATCCCTGGCCCGCGCCGAGCGCCTGTCCAACTACCTGGGCAACGACCAGGACGTCGAGCACTACGCCTACCTCAGCCAGCGCTACAGCGAGATCGCCAGCCAGCACAGCGAGCTCAACCTCAACCAGGAGCGTGCCGCCAAGCTGCAGATGGACCAGGAGCGCCTGCAACTGGCCCTGCGCGAAGCCAAGCTGCTCAGCGTCCAGCAGCAGGGCGACTGGATGGAAGAACAGATGGTCAGCCTCGCCGCCACCGAGACCGACCGCGGCCTGGTGATGACCCTGGGCGACGTGCTGTTCGACACCGGGCGTGCGGAACTCAAGGCCTCGGCCAACCGCACGCTGCTCAAGCTGGTGCAGTTCCTCCAGATCAACCCGCGTCGCGTCGTGCGCATCGAGGGCTACACCGACAGCAGCGGTGCCCGCGAAGAGAACCTCGCCCTGTCCCGCGATCGCGCGCAGGCGGTGGCCGACGTGCTCGGCGACCTCGGCATCGATGCCAAGCGCATGGAAGTGGTGGGCTACGGCGAAGCCTTCCCCGTTGCCGAGAATGCCTCCTCCCACGGGCGGGCGCAGAACCGCCGCGTCGAGATCGTGTTCTCCGACGAGAAGGGCAAGCTCGGCGAGCGCCGCTGACGGCAATCGTTCGAAAGACCCCGGCGGCTTCGGCCCCCGGGGTTTTTTATTGCCCGTACAGCTGCGCCGGAAGCGGCGGGCCCGTTGGAGTGACACGATACAGTCACTGGCGAAAGCGCACTGTATGGCCCACAATTCAACGCTCTGTACCGGTGCAATTTGTTACTGCTCGGGTACTGTTTCGGTCCAGTGAACCAGGTGCCGCCGCCATGACCAATCTGTTGCTCTATCAACGCATCGCCCAGCAACTGGCCGAAGACATCCGTCGCGGCGTGTACCAGCCTGGCGAGCGCGTGCCCTCGGTCCGCAAGATGAGTTCGCAGCTCAATGTCAGCCACGCCACCGTGCTGCAGGCCTACGCCAACCTGGAGGACCAGGGCCTGATTCGCGCGCGGCCGCAATCCGGCTTCTACGTGCACCAGACCCCGGCCCTGACTGCCTCCACCCCGGACATCGCCCGTGTCGAGCGCCCCGGCCTGGTCACCCGCGCCAGCATCATCAACCAGGTGCTCACCGAGTCCCGCCGCGAAGGCGTGTTCCCCCTGGGCGCCGCCGTGCCCCACGTGGACTACCTCCCCGTGCGCGCCCTGCACCAGCAACTGGCCAAGGTCACCCGCTTCCACAGCCCGCGCGCCTTCAGCTACATGTTCAGCCCCGGCTTCGAGCCGCTGCGCCGGCAGGTGGCGATCCGCATGCGCGACGCCGGCGTGGTGGTCAACCCCACCGACGTGGTGATCACCCATGGCTGCGTGGATGCGCTGCAGATGAGCCTGCGCGTGCTGACCCGTCCCGGCGACCTGATCGCCGCCGAGTCCCCCACCTACTACGGCCTGCTGCAGCTGGCGGACCTGCTCGGCCTCAAGGTCATCGAGATCCCCAGCGACCCCACCACCGGCATCAGCCTCGAGGCGCTGCAGCTGGCCGCCAACCAGTGGCCGATCAAGGCGCTGGTGCTCACCTCGCGCCTGAGCAATCCCCTGGGCGGCACCATCCCCGAGGAGCGCCAGAAGCAGCTGCTGCGCCTGGCGTCGGACTTCGACATCCAGATCATCGAGGACGATATCTACGGCGAGCTGATGTTCGAACAGGGCCCCTCAAAGGCGCTCAAGGCCCACGACCGCGAAGGGCGCGTGGTCTACTGCTCCAGCTTCTCCAAGACGCTGTCGCCGGGCGTGCGCATCGGCTGGATCATCGCCGGCAAGTACCAGGACGAGATCCAGCGCCTGCAGACCTTCAGTACCCATTCCGCCTGCAGCGTCACGCAGATGGGCGTCGCCGCCTACCTGGAGAACGGCGGCTACGACCGGCACCTGCGCTACATCCGCCAGGAGTACCGCAAGAACCTCACCGCCTTCCAGCTGGGGGTGCAGCAATACTTCCCCGAAGGCACGCAGATGAGCCGGCCCAACGGCGGCTTCATCCTGTGGATCAGCCTGCCCGCCAAGGTCAACACCAAGGACCTGCACGTCCGCGCCTTGCAGCAGGGCATCAGCATCGCGCCGGGGCTGATCTTCAGTAACACCGAGCAGTTCAACCACTGCGTGCGGCTCAACTGCGGCATCCCGTGGAACCGCGAGGCGGAGCGCGCCATCATGACCCTCGGCATGCTCGCCAAGCAGCTGTGCCAGGAGGCCGGCAGCTTCTTCTGACACCAGGCGCGCCCCGGGCTGAAGCCCGGTGCCCCTATTGCGGGAGCGGTTTCAGCCGCGATGGCCTGGCACGGCGATCGCGGTTGAAACCGCTCCCACGCCCCGCGCCCAGCCCGGAAATAATTTCATCACCCCTTTAACCCGACCTGATCGCCGCCCCCGTCTACTGGTGCGTATGGACATTCCGTCCCCAGGAGACACGCCATGACCACCCCCGCCGCACTGCTCCGCCAACCCCTCGCCGCCGGTTTCGCCGCCGGCCTGCTGCTCGCCCTGGCCGCCTGCCAGGGGCATGAATCCGGCACCACGCCCGGTGCGAGCGAGACCAAGGCCGAAGCCGAGGTCAGCGGTTCGGTGAGCGCCAACGACGACGCGCGCCTGCAGGAACTGGCCAAGCCCGCCGCCGAGCCGAACGCCGCCTATGCCCCCGCGACAGTGGCCAAGCGCTCGGCCCCGATCGCGGTGGCGGGGTCGATGGCCATGCCCGTGGCCCCCGCGCCCATGAGCGACGCCCTGGCCGCCGGCTACCGCGACGAGGGCCGCGAGCGATACGCGCACCTGGCCGACAACCCCATCCACGCCGTGGCCAGCGACCCGGTTTCCACCTTCAGCATCGATGTCGACACCGGCGGCTACGCCAACATCCGCCGCTTCCTCAACGACGGCCAGTTGCCGCCCAAGGACGCGGTGCGCCTGGAAGAGCTGGTCAACTACTTCCCCTACGCCTACCCGCTGCCCCAGGGCGACGTGCCCTTCGGCATCGGCACCGAACTAGCGCGTTCGCCCTGGAACCCCGAGGCGCGCCTGCTGCGCATCGCCATCAAGGCCTCCGACACCCAGGTCGAGCAGCTGCCGCCGGCCAACCTGGTGTTCCTGGTCGACGTCTCCGGCTCCATGGACCGCCGTGACGGCCTGCCCATGGTGCAGGGCACCCTCAAGCTGCTGGTGGACCAGCTGCGCGCCGAGGACCGTGTCTCCCTGGTCACCTACGCCGGCGAGGCCCGCTTGGTGCTCGAATCCACCCCCGGCAGCGAGAAGGCGAAGATCCGCGCCGCCATCGACCAGCTCGCCGCCGGCGGTTCCACCGCAGGCGAGTCCGGTATCCAGATGGCCTATGCCCAAGCGCAGAAGGGCCTGCTGAAGAACGGCATCAACCGCATCCTCCTGGCCACCGACGGCGACTTCAACGTCGGCATCAGCGACTTCGAAAGCCTCAAGCAACTGGCCGCCGAGAAGCGCAAGGGGGGGGTCTCGCTGACCACCCTGGGCTTCGGCACCGACAACTACAACGAACAGCTGATGGAGCAACTGGCCGATGCCGGCGACGGCAACTACGCCTACATCGACAGCCTGCGCGAGGCGCGCAAGGTGCTGGTGGACCAGCTCAGCTCGACCCTCAAAGTGGTGGCCAAGGACGTCAAGCTGCAGGTCGAGTTCAACCCCGCCCAGGTCAGCGAATACCGCCTGCTGGGCTACGAGAACCGCGCCCTCAAGCGCGAGGACTTCAGCAACGACAAGGTCGACGCCGGCGAGATCGGCGCGGGCCACACCGTCACCGCGCTCTACGAGATCGTCCCGGCCGGCGGCAGGGGCTGGCTGGAGCCGCTGCGCTACCAGCAGGCGCAGAAGGCCGATGGCAAATCCTCCGAGCTGGCCTGGCTGCGCATCCGCTACAAGGCGCCGGGCAGCGAGCAGAGCAAGCTGCTGGAGCGTCCCATCGCCGCCGCCGAGGTGCCCGCGATCGCCGGGGCCAGCGAAGACCTGCGCTTCGCCGCCGCCGTGGCCGCCTTCGCCCAGCAGCTCAAGGGCGGGCAGTACACCGGCAGCTTCGGCTTCAACGACACCCTGGCGCTGGCCCGAGGTGCCCGTGGCGATGATCGCTTCGGCCTGCGCGGCGAATTCGTGCAACTGGTCGAACTCGCACAAAGCCTGCAAAATCCAACTCCTTCACAGGCACGGATCGAGTGACTTGAGCGAACCCATCACGGATGACGACGCCGCGCTGCTGCGGCGCTACCGACACGGCGATGCCGAGGCCTTCGGCGTGCTCTACGCACGCCATCGCCTCGGCCTCTACCGTTTTCTCTGCGGGCTGTGCGGCGACGCCGGCCTGGCCGAGGAGATCTTCCAGGAAACCTGGCTGAACCTGATCCGCAGCGCCACCGAGCAGCGCGAACAGGTGGCGTTCAAGACCTGGCTCTACCAGATCGCCCGCAATCGCCTGATCGACCATTGGCGCAAGCACGGGCGGCTCCATGGCCGCGTCGAGGAGTTCGACGAGCAATTGCACGGCGATGCCCTGCCGGGCAGCAGCGACGACCCGGAGGAACAGTTGAGCCTCAGCCGTGATCGCCAGCGCCTGCAGGCCGCCCTGGAGGAATTGCCCGGTGAGCAGCGCGAAGTCTTCCTGCTGCGCGCCCATGGCGACCTCGAAGTGCACGAGATCGCCAAGATGACCCGCACGCCCGCCGAGACGGTGAAGAGCCGCCTGCGCTACGCGTTGCAGAAGCTACGTCGGTTGCTGGCCGATCCGGCTGCCACCGAGGAGGTATCCACATGAACCAGGAGCCACGCAAGCCGGATGGGCTGGAGCGCGATCTGCTCGCCCACTTCCGTGCCCATGATGCCGGCGAGCCTTCCGCCGAGCTGGATGCGCGCATCCTCGCCGCGGCCCGCGATGCCGTGCGGCCCGCCAGGCCGGGCCTGGGCGAGCGCCTGCACGCCTGGCTGTTCGGCCCCGGTGGCCGCCAGCGCTGGTCCGTGGCCTTCGCCGGCCTGGCCTGCCTGGGCATCGGTGTCAGCCTCACCTGGCGCAACCTCGATCGCCCTGACCTCGACTACGGCAACAGCGCCCCGGCCCCGGCGGCGATGATGATGCCGGCGCCCATCGTGCCCGCCGCGCCCGCTGCTGCACCGATGGCCCGCTCCAGCGTCGCTGCCGGCGACACCGCCGTTGCCGGGAGCATGGAGAGTGCCCCGGAGCCGTCCATCCAGGCCTACGCCGCTCCGGCGCCGGCCGAGGCACCGCAGATGGCCCGCGAGGCGAAGAAGATGGCGGCCTCGCGCCTGGCCGAAGAGGCCCAGCGCCAGGCGCCGGTGGCGGCCCTGAGCGATCAGGCCGACGCGCACGAGCAGGCCGCCGAGGCGCTGAAGGCCGAAGCCTCCACCCTGGCCGCCAAGCCGCGCATGGCACCGGGCAAGGCCAAGGAAGCCACCCTGGTGGAGCAGCTCGAAGAGCTGCTGCAACTGCGCGAGCAGGGCGACACCCAGGCCGCCGACGCGCTGCTGGCGCGCCTGCGCCAGGATCACCCGCAACTGGATATCGAGGCCGAGCTGGAACGGCTCGGGGAACGCCGCTAGTCCGGCTTCGGCGGTGAACCAGCACCGCCGGGACCGCGACCGGAGCAAGGAGCGCGTGATTGTCCCTTTCATCTTCCGGGCACGACGAAAAGAGTCTCGGCCGCCTGCTGCTGGAGCTTTGCGTCCAGCTCGCGCTGACCCTCCTGCCCATCGTCCTCTGCGCCATGCTGCCCCTGCCGCTGTCGGCGGCCCTGGTGCTGCTGCACGTTCTCGCCCTCGGCCTGGCGGCATGCACCGGGCGCGAGGCGCTGGCCCGGCGCATCAGTGCGCAACTGTCCTGCGCCATGATCGGCTTCGGCATCGGTGTGGGGCGGCTGCTGCCTGGCTACTGGGGCATCTTCGCCGGCATCGCCGCGGTCGTCCTCGGCCTTGCCGCAGTGGCGGCGTGGGAGCGTCGCCTGGGCCTTGCCGAGCCCGAGCCGGGCGCCAACGCCTGGGGCAGCGGCGGCCCGTTGCTGACGCCCGAAGGCGAGCCCGTGCGCAGCTTCAACTGGGGCGAGATCGCCATGGGCGGGCCCGCCTGGTGCGACTACCTGCTGCCCGACGGCGTGGTGCTGGAGGGGCTGGGCAGCTCGCTGTGCTTCTCCAGCGACGGCCGCTACCTGGCCGCGCCCATCCCCTCCCGGGGCGAGTGGGGCCTGGTGATCTTCGACCGCCAGCTGCGCCGCCTGCATCACTGCACCAACGCTCCGCAGTTCTGGGAGCTGGATGCCTTCGATGGCGAGGTGCTGCGCGGTCGCCACAGCCCACTGGTGTCCAACCAGGCCGTCGTGGCGCGCCTCGATACCTTGCTGGCCGATGCCCGCAGCGAAGACTTCATCGCCGTGGGCGATCTCTGGCTCAGCCCGGACCGGGCCGCACACCTGCCCGCCGCGCGCGACTTCCCCGCCCCGACGGGCAGCCACCGCCTGCGTGGCGTTCCCCACCTGCCGGGCACCCTGCGCGAGCTGGACAACCCCCTCGCGCCCCTGGCCAACCCCGCCTGCGAACTGGTGCTCGACGACGAGCCCAGCGGCCTGCTGCTGGCCGACGGCGAAGCGGTCATCTGGCGAGAGGATGGCAAGGCGCTGGTATGCCGCGCGCGTCCCGTTGCCGAGCTGGAACGGGGCTGGAGCAACGACTGCTGGTTATGGGCGGAGGGCGAGGGCTGGCGCCTGCTCGACGAGCCCTGGCAATCCCTTGAGGGCGAGCCCCGTCTCAACCTGGGCGCGCCGCTGCGCCTCGACGGTCGCCGCACCTGGCGCGCGGCCTACCTCGACTATGCCGGCACCGACCGCTTGGGCTTCGGCTATGGCCTGTACAGCATCCACGGCGACAGCGAGATCCTGGCCGGGGTCGATGAGCTGGGCCGTGCGCTGGCCGGCGAGCACCGGCTGACGCAACTGTGCCTCGGCGTCTCGCTGGACGGCGCGGGGCGCAGCGGCGCCAGCCTGGAGCTGCAGCCCATGGCCAATGGCGAGGTGCCGCGCCTGGAGTGGCTGCGCGAGGGTACGGACGGCCGTCAGGGCGCATTCGCCTGCCGCATCGGCGACTGGCTGCTCGACGGTGAATGGTGCCTGGATCACCGGGTTTCCGACTGCGGGCGTTACCTGGCCCTGGTGGCGTTCGCCGAGGCGCCGGCCGCTCCCCATCGCCTGGTGGTGGCGGATGTCCGCGAGCGTCGCCTGCTGGCGCTGGAGCGCCCCTTGGCGATCGCCCGGCTGCACGACTTCCGCGAGGGCATCGTCAGCCTTGCCCATGTGCTCGGGCGCCTGCCCGAGGGGTGCGAATCCAATCCCCTGCAGCGTTTCACCGAAGCGGCCCCGGACGCACGGCGGGCTGCCGCCTTCATGGCCGCTGGCGGCGAGCGTTTCTACTACGAGGTGGCGCGGGTGGCGGTCGACCCGGATGCGCTGCGCCTGGTGCCGACCTGGCGGCTGGCCGAGCGCCCGCCGGTCGCCAATGCGCTGGGGGATTTCGTCCTGCCTGCGCCCGGTGGCGTGGATGCCGCCTGGCTGTTCGGCTGCGAGAACCGTTTCGCCGACAGCTACCTGCGCGAGCAGGAGCCCCGCATGGGTGGGTGCCTGCTCACCGCCTCCGGCTGCGCGATCGCCGACCTGGGGCCGGCGATGATCTGGTCGGCCGATGGCCGCTTCCTGGCGCTGACCCGCTTCGGCGAGTACCACGATCCACGGGCCGGCAGCCATCCGCTCTGGCACCTGCTGGTGCTGGATACCCACGAACACCGCCTGTATCGCTGCGCCGACCCCATCGGCCTCATGCCGCGCTTCGAAGGCTTCGATGGCGCGGGCCTGTGCATGCGCGTCCACGCCTACGCCCATGAGGTGGAAGACGATGCCGGCGAGCCGAGTCGTTTCAGCCTCGATGAGCTGCTGGCGCTGCGAGCGGAACCGCTGCGCCGCGAAGGGGGCCTCTGGCTGCCCGATGCGGAGCGGGAGCGCATCGACCTCTGGCAGCACCTGGATTCCACCCACCTCGACCCCTGGAGAGCCCCATGACCGACAGCCCTTCCGCCATCTTCTCTCTGCTCAGCTCCATCGGCCTGCTGCCCCTGGTTGTGACCTGGCTCCTGGGCTGCGCCATGGCCGCGCGCTTCTGGCGTGCCCAGCCCCGCGCCGCCGGCCTGTGCCTGGCCAGCATGCTGATCCTGCTGGTGTGGCAGGGCATGACCATCGGCCTGCACGCGCTGATCCCGATCCTGGCCTTCGATATCTGGCCCGACGCGGAGCCCATGTATTTCTACGCGGCCATCAACCTGCTCGGCAGCCTGGTTCACACCCTGGCCTTTGGCCTGCTGATCTGGGCGGTGTTCACCGGCCGGGAAGGGGTGTAAAACTTTGGCAAGTTCCCGGCCCCGGGGTTGCCAGGGCGGGATCGAGGGGCGAGCATGGCCCTTCATGCCTTGCCCTGCACACTGCCCATGACCCGTTTTCCCTTCTACCTGCCGTTGCTCCTGGGCCTGCTCGCCGGCTGCGAGCAGGACGCACCGCCCCCGCAGAAACCACCCGCCAGCCCGCCTCCGGTGACCGAGGTCGCGAAGCCCGAGCCTGCCGCCCCGGCCAGGGAGGCACCTGTGGCCAAGCCGGCCAGCGAGCCCCCCAGGGTGGCGAGTGAGGCGCCCAAGCCCGTGGCCAAGGCCGAGTCCAAACCCGAAGCCAAACCCGAAGCCAAGTCGCAAGCCAAGCCGCAAGCCAAGCCCAAGGCCGAGGCCAAGCCCGTGGCCAAGGCAGCCCAGCCCGCCACCAGCCCGGCCGGCAATGCGCGCAAGCCGGAGAAGACCGAACTGCCCAAGGCCCAGCTCGACCTGCGCCTGCCCAGGCACCTGGTGGAAAAGCTCGAGCCCGAGATAGTCGAGGAACGCAAGGCCGAGGAGCCCCTGCTGCCGCCGATGTTCACCGAGAAGGCGCCCGAGCAGGGCCCCTTCCAGCTCAACGGCAAGCTGCTGACCAACGAGAAGGAAGACGACTACTGGCGCTCCGTGGAAGGCGCCGAGCTGCAGTTCGAGTTCAAGCAGTAACGGCGCTAGTCGCAGCGCAAGGTGGACCCCGTTTCACCGGTCCACCTTTCGTGCTCGCCGGCGACCCCGCTGGTGGATGGAAAGGGCGCCATCCACCCTACACGCCGGTTGGCACTGGGGTTCGGGTTGGGCGCGGTGCCGTAGGTTGGCGCCGAGCGCAGCGAGGCCCAACACAGCCAGGTCCGGTCTTGCGGCGGGCTCTCCCTGTGGGAGCGGCTTGAGCCGCGAAAGATCTGCAGCCGGCACAGGGCGGCGAGTCGCCGGGTATTGCATCGCGAACGGATTCGCTCCCACGAGGCGGGCGCCGGTGCTTGCTGCAGGATCTCCTGGTGGATGAACAGAGCGTCATCCACCCTACGTCCGGCCCAACTCCGCGTTGCCAGCCCTGGCCCGCGAACCCGCGTCGAAGGGTGGGGTCAGAAGCGGTACTCCCCGCTCTGGATCGCCTGGTGCAGCGTGCTGTCCAGGGGGCGGAACGCGTCTTCGCCGGGCAGGCGCACGAACAGCGGTTCGCTGACCTGGTTGGGGTCGAAGCCGTTCTTCTTGAGGTCGGTCTTCTTGTACTTGAAGGTCCCGGTGGTCTCGATTTCCTCCAGCAGGCGGATGAACAGCGGCGCCGCGTAAGGCGGCAGTTCACGGTCTAGGTGGGCGGCCACGGCCTGGGCGTCGAGCTGCGAACCGCTGCCCAGGCGTAGCGCGGCCATGCCGCAGCGACCGTTGGTCCCGGGGATCTCCACGCCATAGACCACCGCGTCCTCGACGCCGCCGAAGGCGCCCAGCACGCTTTCCACCTCGGTGGTGGAGACGTTCTCGCCCTTCCAGCGGAAGGTGTCGCCGAGGCGGTCGACGAACTGGGCGTGCTTGCAGCCGATGTCGCGCATCAGGTCGCCGGTGTTGAACCAGGCATCGCCCTTCTTGAACACGTCCCGCAGGATCACCGACTCGCTCTTGGCCGGGTCGGTGTAGCCGTCGAAGGGCCATTTGGCGCTGATCTCGCTGATCAGAAGGCCCGGTTCGCCCTTGCCGACCTTCTCCAGGTAGCCCTTGTGGTCGCGCACCGGCCGGTCGTTTTCCAGGTCGTAGCGGACGATGGCATAGGTGGCCGGCGAGAAGCCCACGGTGTTGTCGAAGTTGAAGACGTTGGTGAAGCCGATGTTGCCCTCGCTGGAGGCGTAGAACTCGGTGATGCGCTCGATGCCGAAGCGCTCCTTGAACTCGGCCCAGATGGCCGGTCGCAGGCCGTTGCCGATCATGCAGGTGAGGGTGTTGTTGCGTTCCTCCTCGCTGGGCGGCTGGTTCAGCAGGTAGCGGCACAGTTCGCCGATGTAGCCGAAGCAGGTGGCCCGGTACTGCGCGACGTCCTTCCAGAAGCTGCTGGCGGAGAACTTGCGGCGCAGGGCGATGGCGGCGCCACCGGCCAGCACCGAGGCCCAGCTCACGGTGACCGCGTTGTTGTGGTAGCAGGGCAGGGTCAGATAGAAGACATCGCTATCCGTCAGCCCCAGGCCGGAGTGGCCGAAGCCGCCATAGGCCTTGATCCACTTGCCGTGGCTGAGGATAGAGGCCTTGGGCAGGCCCGTGGTGCCCGAGGTGTAGATGTAGAAGCAGGGGTCCTTGAGGCGCACCCTGGCGGTTTCCGCCGGATTGTCGGCGCTGTGCTCGCCCGCCATGCGCATCAGGTTGTTCCACCCGCGCGGTGCCTGGCCCGGGTCGCGACGGGTGTCGGCGTCGTCGATCCAGTAGCGACGCCCGCTCGTATTGCCCAGTTCGGCCTCCACTTCCTCGAAGGCTTCGCGCAGCTCCTCGCCGACCAGGTAATGGGTGGCCTTGACCAGGGTCAGGCTGTGGGCCAGGACCTTGCCGCGCTGGGTGGTGTTGACCAGCGCGCCGATGGCGCCGAGCTTGGCCAGCGCCGCCAGCAGCGCGAGGACCTCGATGCGGTTCTCCAGCATCACCGCCACCACCTTGCCGTGGGACATGCCCTCGGACTTGAGCGCGTGCGCCAGGCGGTTGGCCCAGGCGTTGAATTCGGCATAGGTCAGGCGCCGGGTCTCGTCGATCACCGCCGGGCGCTGGGGGAATTTCTGCGCGGCACGCTCCAGGGCCCAGCCCAGGGACAGCGACTTCTCGCGGTTGCGGATGCCGGTGTAGTACAGGCCCAGCAGCATGCGCGGTACACGTGGCAGATTGCCCGGGAGGCGGGCGAGGAAGCGGAACGGGGAAATCAGATCGGCCTGGGTCATGGCTCTCGCACTTTGTCGTTGTTGTGGGCAGGCAATGGCGCTTTCACGACTGTAGAAGCCGCTCGGGCAAAGCGGTATGACCGTGGCGCGGGGAACGCCGGGCAGATGGGCAAATAGCGACGCCCGCCCCGCGCGGCGTCCGGCACGGGGCAGGCGTGGCCCGGGCGTCAGTCGAGGAACAGGTCCGGCACCAGGCTGCCGCCCTCGGGATCGAAGCGGTAGCGCTCGAAGTCGGTCTGGCCCTGTTCGCGGAGGATCTCCTCGTCCACCAGCAGGCGGCCGGTGATGCTGCGGCCGGTGCTGGAGAGGATGGCGTGGGCGGCGTCGGCCATGATCGCCGGGGTGCGCGAGCGCTTGAAGGCGTCGCGGCTGCCCAGCTCGAACTCGATGGCGGCGGTGGCGATCATGGTCTGCGGCCACAGCGAGTTGACGCTGATGCCGTACTTCTTGAACTCCTCGCTCATGCCCAGGGTGAGCATGCTCATGCCGTACTTGGTGACGGTGTAGGGGCCGTGCTGGGCGAACCACTTGGGCGCGAGGTTGAGCGGCGGGGAGAGGTTGAGAATGTGCCCGCCCGCGCTCTGCTTCAGGTAGGGCAGGGCGGCCTGGCTGCAGACCATCACCGCGCGGGTGTTGATCTGGTACAGCAGGTCGAAGCGCTTGGGCTCCAGTTGCTCGACGCCCACCAGCTTGATGGCACCGGCGTTGTTCACCAGGACGTCGATGCCACCGAAGTGCCCGGCGGCCTGGGCCATGGCATCACGCACCGCGGCTTCGTCGCGCACGTCCAGTTGCAGGGCCAGGGCCTTGCCACCAGCGGCCTCGACCTCCTCGGCCACGCTGAAGATGGTCCCGGCCAGCTTGGGATGGGGCTCGGCGCTCTTGGCGGCGATGACGATGTTGGCGCCATCGGCAGCGGCGCGCAGGGCGATCTCGCGACCGATGCCACGGCTGGCACCGGTGATGAACAGGGTTTTGGCAGAAAGGCTCATTGCAGTGCTCCTGAATTGTTGTTGTCGGGTATGAAAGCCGGAAGCCGGAAGCTAGAAGCTAGAAGCTAGAAGCTAGAAGCCCGCCCGCACCAGCCTGCTCTTGTCTTCCAGCTTCAGGCTTCAAGCTTCAAGCTGCTCTTCCACTTCCACCAACACCTGGCGGCTCTTGACCTGGTCGCCGGCGGTGGCCTGGACGCGGCGGACGATGCCGTCCACCCCCGCCTTGAGCGGGTGTTCCATCTTCATCGCTTCCAGCACCACCAGCAGTTGGCCCTTGGCGACGCGATCGCCTTCGCCCACGAGGACGTCGACGATGGCGCCGTCCATGGGGGCCTTGACGGTGCCGGAGCCGGCGCCGCCCTGGCCGCCGGCGGGTTCGTGGGTGATGTCCAGCAGTTCGACGTTGCCCTGCCGCCCATGCAGCCACAGGCGCGGGCCGTCCAGGTGGTAGGCCAGGCGGCGGCGAATACCGTCCAGCTCCAGGGTGGCCCAGCGGCCATCGCTGGCGAGCAGGTGCAGGGCGATGGCCTGTCCGCCGATACGGGCCAGCAGGCGCGGTTGCGGGCCGCTGGCTTCGACTTCCAGCTCCACCGCCAGCTTCTGTTCGCCCTGGCGCAGGACGAAGCGCCAGGGCGCGCTGCCGGCGCTGCGCCAGCCGGCGAGGCCGGGCTGGTGGGCGCGGGATTGGGCGGAGGCCTGGTAGAGCAGAGCGGCCGCGACGGCCAGCTCGCCGGCCGGCAGCACCTGCGGGGCGAGGCTCGGGTCGTTGGCGAAGTGCTCGCCGATGAAGGCCGTGGTGGCGTGGCCGGCGGCGAACTCCGGGTGGGCCAGCAGGTTGGCGAGGAAGCGCTGGTTGCCCTTGACGCCCAGCAGCACGCAATCCTCGACGGCGCGTACCAGCTTGCGTCGGGCTTCGTCGCGGGTGGCGCCCCAGGCGATCACCTTGGCCAGCATGGGGTCGTAGAAGGGCGTCACCGGCTGGCCTTCCACCAGGCCGTGGTCGATGCGGATGCCCGGCAGGAGGGCAGGCTCCCAGCGCAGCACGTCGCCGGTCTGCGGGAGGAAGTTGCTGGCCGGGTCCTCGGCGTACAGGCGCACCTCCATGGCGTGGCCGTCGAGGCGGATGTCGTCCTGGGCCAGGGGCAGCGGCTGGCCGGCGGCGACCTGGATCTGCCAGGCCACCAGGTCGAGCCCGGTGACCAGCTCGGTGACCGGGTGCTCCACCTGCAGGCGGGTGTTCATTTCCAGGAAGTAGAAGCGGCCCTCGGCGTCGAGGAGGAATTCCACGGTGCCGGCGCCGGTGTAGTTGACCGAGGCTGCGGCCTTGACCGCGGCCTCGCCCATGGCACGGCGCAGTTCCGGGGTCATCACCGGACAGGGTGCTTCCTCCACCACCTTCTGGTGGCGGCGCTGCACCGAGCAATCGCGCTCGCCCAGGTAGAGGAGGGTACCCTGCTGGTCGCCGAACACCTGGATCTCCACGTGGCGCGGGCGGATCACCGCGCGTTCGAGGATCAGCTCGCCGGAGCCGAAGGCGTTCTGCGCTTCGGAGCGCGCGGTGCGGATCTGCGCGGCCAGCTCGCCGGCTTCGTGCACCAGACGCATGCCGCGACCGCCGCCACCGGC
This sequence comes from Pseudomonas sp. No.21, assembly GCF_054558415.1. Lineage (NCBI taxonomy): Bacteria > Pseudomonadati > Pseudomonadota > Gammaproteobacteria > Pseudomonadales > Pseudomonadaceae > Pseudomonas > Pseudomonas sp. No.21. The sequence continues at coordinate 391,312 of NZ_BAAJNO010000004.1, read as the reverse complement.
GCTGGCCTTGATCATCAGCGGGTAGCCGATGCGCTCGGCCTCGCGGGCGAGGGTCGCGTCGTCCTGCTCGGCACCCTCGTAGCCGGGGATGCAGGGCACGCCGGCTTCGAGCATGGCGATCTTCGACAGGCGCTTGCTGCCCATCAGGTGGATGGCTTCGACGCTGGGGCCGATGAAGACGATGCCGGCGGCCTCGCAAGCGCGGGCGAACTCGGCGTTCTCGGAAAGGAAGCCGTAGCCGGGGTGCACGGCGTCGGCGCCGGTGCGCCGGGCGGCGTCGATGATCGCCTCGACCTTGAGGTAGGACTGCGCCACCTGGGCCGGGCCGATGCACACCGCCTCGTCGGCGAGCTGCACGTGGCGGGCGTCGCGGTCGGCTTCGCTGTACACCGCCACGGTGCGGTAGCCGAGCGCTTGCGCGGTGCGCATCACCCGGCAGGCGATCTCGCCCCGGTTGGCGATCAGGATCTTGTTGAATGCGGGCATCTTCGTGCTCCTGCTGGGGGCCGGAGGGTGTCCGGGGCCCGGGCTGTGTGCGTTCGGTGTTGCGGTGGATGTGAAGAGCGACATCCACCCTACGGGGTGCCTCGGTGTTGCGTGGGGATCGGGTTGGGTCGATCCGCCTGTTGTGTTCGGTGTTGCGGTGGATGTGAAGAGCGACATCCACCCTACGGGTGCCACGGTGTTGCTTAGGGTGGGTCGCGCTTTATCGATCCACCGCTGGTGTTCACTGGGCCCAGGTCGGTTTGCGCTTTTGTACGAAGGCCATGGTCCCTTCGGCGCCTTCGGCACCGGTCACGGCGTCGGCGAACCATTGGGCGGCGTCGTCCAGCAACGGGCCCAGCTCGCGTTCCTCGGTGGCCAGCAGCAGTGCCTTGGTCCGTGCGTTGGCCCCGGGGGCGCAGCGGCGCACCTGCTCCAGGGTGGCGCCGAGGCGTGCGTCGACGGCGGCGTCGTCGGCCTCGGCGAAGTGCACCAGGCCCAGGCGCAGCGCCTCGTTGCCGTCGAAGCGCGCGGCGGTGAGGGCCAGGCGGCGGGCCTGGGTCAGGCCGATGCGCTTGACCACGAAGGGGGCGATCTGCGCGGGCAGGATGCCCAGGCCGGTTTCCGGCAGGCCGAATTGCGCGCCCTGGTGGGCGATGGCGATGTCGGAGATGCAGGCCAGGCCGAAGCCGCCGCCGAGCACGGCGCCTTCCAGTACGGCGATCACCACCTGCGGGGCGGCCTGGGCTTCCTCCAGCAGGCTACCGAAGGCACGGTTCAGCTCGCGGTAGGCCTCGGCACCGGCGGCGCGCGCCGAGGCCATGTCCTTGATGTCGCCACCGGCGCAGAAGTGCCCATCGGCGCCACGCAGCACCAGGGCGCGCACGTCACCGCCCTGGCGCACGGCGGCCAGCACCGCGCGCAGTTCGCCGACCATGGCCAGGCTCATGGCGTTGCGCGCGTCCGGGCGGTTGAGGGTGACGTGGAGCACGCCGCCCGCCTGCTCCAGCAGCAGGGTTTCGCAGGCGGGCAGGCTCATTTCTTCTTACCGGGCAGGATGCCCATCAGCTTGCTGATGATGCCCAGCATGATCTCGTCGGCGCCGCCGCCGATGGAGACCAGGCGGGTGTCGCGGTAGGCGCGGGAGATGTGGTTGTCCCACATGAAGCCCATGCCGCCCCAGTACTGCAGGCAGGAGTCGGTGACTTCGCGGCCCAGGCGCCCGGCCTTGAGCTTGGCCATGGAGGCGAGGCGGGTGACGTCCTTGCCCTTCACGTACATTTCGGTGGCCTGGTAGACCAGGGCGCGCAGGCATTCCACCTCGGTCATCATCTCGGCCATGCGGAAGTGGATGACCTGGTTGTCGATCAGCGCGTTGCCGAAGGTCTTGCGCTCCTTGCAGTACTCGATGGTGGCGTCGATGCAGTGCTCCAGGCCCTTGATCATGTTGGCCGCGCCGAACAGGCGCTCTTCCTGGAACTGCAGCATCTGCATCATGAAGCCGGCGCCTTCGTGGCCGATGCGGTTGCGCTGCGGCACGCGGACGTTGTCGAAGAACACCTGGGCGGTCTCCGAGCTGCGCATGCCGAGCTTATCCAGGTGCGGGCTGACGCTGACGCCGGGGGTGTTCATCGGCACCATGATCAGCGACTTGTTGACGTGGGGCTTGTCGTCGGAGGTATTGGCCAGCAGGCAGATGAAGTCGGCGGACGGGGAGTTGGTGATCCACATCTTGCTGCCGTTGATCACGTAGTCGTCGCCGTCCTTGCGGGCGCTGGTCTTGAGGCCCGCGACGTCGGAGCCGGCGCCCACTTCGGAGACGCCGATGCAACCGACCATCTCGCCGGCGATGGCCGGGCGCAGGAACTCCTCGCGCAGCTCGTCGGAGCCGAAGCGCGCGAGCGCCGGGGTGCACATGTCGGTCTGCACGCCGATGGACATGGGGATGCCGCCGCAATGGATGGTGCCGAACTCTTCGGCGGCGACGATGGAGTAGCTGTAGTCCAGGCCCATGCCGCCGAATTTCTCGGGCTTGGAGATGCCCAGGAGGCCCAGCTCGCCGGCCTTCCTGAAGATGTCGTGGATGGGGAAGCGACCTTCCTTCTCCCACTGGTCGACGTGCGGGTTGATTTCCTTGTCGACGAAGTTGCGGACGGTACGGCGAAGCTCTTCGTGTTCCTGGGTAAAGATCATCCTGTCGTTCTCCTCTTGGGGTGCGTCGTGCGCACCGTGATCGTTCGGTTCAGAAACGGGCGACGCCGAAACTGTTGGCTTTCAGCGGTCGCCGCTGGGCTTCCGCGCAGATGTCCAGCAGGTAGCCCAGCAACTGGCGGCTGTCGCGGGGGTCGATCAGGCCGTCGTCCCAGAGGCTGGCGGTGCCGTAGAGCGCGGTGGACTGGCTGTCGAGCTTCTGCGCGGTGACCTGTTCGAGCATGTCGAGCATCTTCGGGTCGGCTTCCTTGCCCTCCTTGGCGTGCTTCTCCTCGGTGACGATGCGCAGCACCTTGCCGGCCTGGGCGCCGCCCATCACGGCGGTGCGGCTGTTGGGCCAGGCGAAGATGAAGCGCGGGTCCAGCCCGCGGCCGCACATGGCGTAGTTGCCGGCGCCGTAGGAGCCGCCCACCACCAGGGTGAGCTTGGGCACGGTGGCGTTGGCCACCGCCTGGATCATCTTCGAGCCGTGCTTGATCACCCCCAGCTGTTCCGACTCGGTGCCGACCATGAAGCCGGTGGTGTTGTGCAGGAACAGGATGGGCGTGTTGCTCTGCTCGCAAAGCTGGATGAACTGCGCCGCCTTGGCGGCGCCGCGCGGGGTGATCGGGCCGTTGTTGCCGATCAGGCCGCAGGGCTGGCCCTCGATGCGCAGGTGGCCGCAGACGGTCTGGCTGTCGAACTCGTTCTTGAAGTCGAGGAACTCCGAGCCGTCGGCGATGCGCGCGACGATCTCGCGCACGTCGTAGGGCTTCTTCGGATCGGCCGGCACCAGGCCCAGCAGGTCGCTGGCCGGGTACAGCGGCTCGCGCCACTGGCGCTGCTCACGCGGCGGCAACTGGGCGTTCCACGGCAGCATGGCGAGGATGTCGCGGGCGATGCGCAGGGCGTCGGCGTCGTTCTCCGCCAGGTACTCGGCGGTGCCGGCGACCTGGGCGTGCATCTCGGCACCGCCCAGCTCCTCGTCCGTGGCCACCTCACCGGTGGCGGCCTTGAGCAGGGGCGGGCCGGCGAGGAACATCTTGGCCTTGCCGCGTACCACCACCACATAGTCCGAGAGGCCCGGCTGGTAGGCCCCGCCGGCGGTGCTGGAGCCGTGCACCACGGTGATCTGCGGCAGGCCCATGGCGGACATGCGCGCCTGGTTGGCGAAGCCGCGCGCACCTTCGACGAAGATCTCCGCCGCGTAGTTGAGGTTGGCGCCGCCGCTCTCGGTCAGGGCGATCACCGGCAGCTTGTTCTCGAAGGCGATCTGCTGCAGGCGCAGGGTTTTCTTCAGGCCGGTGGGGGAGATGGTGCCGCCCTTGATGGCGCTGTTGCTGGCGGTGACCAGGCAGCGCACCCCGGCCACGTAGCCGATGCCGGCGATGATGCCGCCGCCGGCCTGGGTGCCGTCCTTGTCGTCATGCAGCTTGTAGCCGGCCAGCGACGAGAGCTCGAGGAAGGGCGCCCCGGGGTCAAGCAGCAGGTTGAGGCGCTCGCGGGGCAGCAGCTGGCCACGCTTCTCGAACTTGGGCTTGGCCTCGAAGGCCTTGTCCAGGACCTTGCGCTCGACATCGCGGAAGCTGTCGATGGCGGCGAGCATGGCCTGGCGGTTGCGGGCGAACTCTTCGCCCTGGGTGTCCAGTTCGGAGTGGATGACGGCCATGGCTTACTCCTCGTCCTTGAACACGGCGGGCATGTAGGCCCGGTGGAAACCGTTGTAGGACTCGCTGGCGCGGGCCTTGCCCAGGGTCCAGGCGCGGGTGCCCTGGCTGGCGGCGCCGTCGATGCGGATGGTGTTGCCGCTGATGAAGTTGGCGCCGGGGGTGAGCAGGAAGACGATGGCGGCCGCCACCTCGGATTCGGTGCCGATGCGCTGCAGCGGGACGTGGTCCTTGAGGGAGCGGATCATCGACTTCATGGATTCAGGGTAGGTGTCCATGCCGCTAGAGGCGATCCAGCCCGGCGCCACGGCGTTGACCCGCACCCCGGCGTGGCCCCACTCGTAGGCGGCGGTCTTGGTGAAGTTCTCCATGCCGGCGCGGGCGGCGCCGGAGTGGCCCATGCCGGGCATGCCGCCCCACATGTCGGCGAGCATGTTGACGATGCTGCCGCCGGTCTTGCTCATGCTCTGCAGGAAGACCTCCTTGGCCACCAGGAAGCCGCCCACCAGGTTGGTGCGCACCACGGTCTCGAAGCCCTTCTGGTTGATGCCGATGAGCGGCGCGGGGAACTGGCCGCCGGCGTTGTTGACCAGGTGGTGGATGGGGCCGCGCTCGGCCACCACGGCCTTGACCATGGCCTTGACCGCTTCTTCGTCGCGGATGTCGCAGGCCTGCCAGCTGGCGCTGCCGCCGTCCTCGATGATCTCGCCGGCGGTGGCTTCGAGCTTTTCCGCCTTGCGCCCCACCAGCACCACGTGGGCGCCGAGGTGGGCGAGCTCGTGGGCCACGCAGCGGCCGATGCCGCTGCCGCCGCCGGTGACGAGGATGGTCTGGCCGCTGAACAGGCCGGGTTTGAACACGGAATCGTAGGCCATCGCGTGCTTATCCTTTCAGGCTGTCGGCCAGGGCGCGGGGCACCGGGACCGGGAATTCGAGCAGTTGCTGGGCGAAGGCCTTGCCTTGCGGGTCGATGCGCAGGCTGGCGACGCCACCGCCGCCCAGGGCGTTCTCCAGGAGGAAGTTGAGGCTGTGGCTGCCAGGCAGGTACCAGCGCGCCACGCGGCCGATCTGCGGGTCGAGCACATGGCCCATCCAGTCGACCACCGCCTCGGGGGTCAGCGCCTCGGCGATCCAGGGCAGGTAGTCGCTCTGGCGCGCCATGACGCCGATGTTGCTGTGGTTGCCCTTGTCGCCGGAGCGCGCCACGGCCAGCTTCACCAGCGGCACGCTGGCCTCTGCCGGGCCCTGGGGCGCGGGCGGGGCGATGTCGTCGGCCAGGCTGGCGGCGTCGAAGGCTTCCAGCACGGGCAGGGCCACGGGGTGGCGTTCGCCGGCCAGTTCCACGTCCAGGTCGCAGGCGGCCTTGTCCACCAGGAAGGAGAACAGGCGGATCACCGGGTACACGGTCGGGCGCCCGCCGACGATGCCGGTGAGGCCCGGCGCCATGCCGGTGGCGGCCTGGGCGATCTCGCGGGAGAAGAGGATCAGTGCTTCCTTCTTGGCGTGGCGCACGGCCAGCTTGACCACGATCTCGCGGCTGTCCTGCCTCCGGCCGTGCGGCCCGTAGGTGGCCTCGCTGCCGAGCAGCTCGATGCTCACCTCGCGGTAGGGGCCCCAGCCGCGTGCGGCGAAGATCTCCTCGGTCTTGGCGATGATGGCGCGGCTCACGCGGTCGGCCTTCTTCACCGCGTCGATGCCGGCGATCAGGCAGCTGGCGGTGCAGCGGAAGCCGTCCGGGTGGGTGGCACTGACCTTGTACTGGTCGGTGGGCGGCAGGCCATGGGCACCCTCGACGCTGACGCGGTGCTCGCCGACCTGGGCCAGGCGCACCCGGGTGAAGTCGCAGACCACATCCGGCAGCAGGTAGGCACGGGGGTCGCCGATCTCGTAGAGCATCTGCTCGCCGACGGTGAAGGGCGTCACCAGGCCGCCGGTGCCGGCGGGCTTGGTCACGGTGAAGCGGCCATCGGCCTCGACTTCGACGATGGGGAAGCCGATGTGCTCGTAGTCGGGCACCTGCTCCCAGTCGGTGAAGTTGCCACCGGTGCACTGGGCGCCGCATTCGATGATGTGGCCGGCGAGGGCGGCCTGGGCCAGGCGGTCGTAGTCGTTCCAGCTCCACTTGAATTCATGCACCAGGGCGGCGCTGACCACCGCGCTGTCCACCACCCGGCCGGTGATGACGATATCGGCGCCTTGCTCCAGCGCGGCGACGATGCCCGGCGCGCCGAGGTAGGCGTTGACCGAGACGCACATGGGCGGCAGCGGCGCGCCGCTGAACATCTCGGTGACGCCGGCCTTGGCCAGGGCGGGGAGCTTGGGTTGCAGGTTGTCGCCATGCAGCACGGCGATCTTCAGGGTGACGCCGGCCTTCTCGCAGGCGGCGGCGAGGGCGGCTGCGCAGGCCTGGGGATTGACCCCGCCGGCGTTGCTGATCACCCGGATGCGTTTATCGGCGATGGCCGGCAGCAGTGGCGCCAGGACCTCGACGAAGTCGGTGGCGTAGCCCTCGTCGGGCTTCTTCATGCGAGCGCCGGCGAGGATCGACATGGTGATCTCCGCCAGGTAGTCGAATACCAGGTAATCCAGCGGCGCACCGTTCACCAGCTGTGCGGCTGCGGTGGAGGTATCGCCCCAGAAGGCGGAGGCGCAACCGATGCGTACGGTTCTAGTCATTGTTCGGGCCCGTATCACTCGAAGGAGGTGTTGGTGACATTACCAAGCAAGCGCTTGGTTGAAAAGTATGCCCGAGCAGTTTTTTACCCAAGCGCTTGCTTGGGCGGCGGGTGCAGCATAGATTTCACGAATCAAGACAGAGACTTGCGCCCCATTCTTAAGTTGGATGGGCAAGCGCCGTGCAGCCGAGGTAGTGGGGATAGATGAGCCTGGACGACCAAAAAGCCCAAGAAGTGATGCGCGAACTGGTGGCCACCGGGCAGGTGACCGATCCCGAGAGCGCCCGCGGCAAGCTGCTGCAGACCGCCGCTCACCTGTTCCGCAGCAAGGGCTACGAACGCACCACGGTGCGCGACCTGGCCGGCGCCGTGGGCATCCAGTCGGGCAGCATCTTCCATCACTTCAAGAGCAAGGACGAAATCCTCCGCTCGGTGATGGAGGAGACCATCCTCTACAACACCGCGCTGATGAAGGCCTCCCTGGCCGATGCGACCAACCTGCGCGAACGGGTGCTGGCGCTGATCCGCTGCGAGCTGCAATCGATCATGGGTGGCACCGGCGAGGCGATGGCGGTGCTGGTCTACGAATGGCGCTCGCTGTCGGAGGAGGGCCAGCGCTACATCCTCGAGCTGCGCGATGCCTATGAGCTGCTCTGGCTGGATGTGCTGGGCGAGGCCAAGGCCCAGGGCTACTTCAATGCCGATCCCTTCATCCTGCGGCGCTTCCTCACCGGCGCGCTGTCCTGGACCACCACCTGGTTCCGCCCCGAGGGCGCGATGTCCCTCGACCAGCTCTGCGAGGAAGCCTTGTCGCTGGTGATCAAGGAAGTCTGAAGGCCCTTGAGCTAGTCTTGCCAGCGTGCGGGTTTCCTCTTCTCCGGGGCTTCGATGTCTGCCGTTCGGCTTGTGTTTTCGGGTGTTGTACTGCTTGCGTTGTGCCTTTGCTGCACCAGCGCGTCAGCGGCACGGCCCCGGGAAATACTGGTCGGCGGCTACCACTTCCCGCCCTACCTGATAAAGCCCGAAGAGCAGGGCCAGGGCCTGGTTCCCGACCTGGTGGCGCAGCTCAACCGGCTCCAGGGGCGGTTCCACTTCAGCATCGTGCCCACGTCGGCCGCTCGCCGTTACCGCGATCTGGAGCAGGGCCGCTATGACCTGATGCTGTTCGAGGACCCGGACTGGGGCTGGAACGGCGTGCGCTACCAGGGCATCGACATGCGCACCTCCGACGCCGAGGTCTACATCGCACGCAAACAGCCGGGGCGCGGGCAGGCTTTTTTCGATGACCTGGCCGGCAAGCGCCTGGCGCTCTACAGCGGCTATCACTACGGTTTCGCCGGCTTCAATGCCGATCCCGAGTACCTCTTCAAACGCTTCTCCGCCACGCTGACCTACTCCCACGACAGCAATCTGCTAATGGTTTTGCACGGTCGTGCCGATATAGCCGTGGTCACGCGCTCCTACCTGGATCTGTTGTTCGCCAGGGAGCCGGCGCTGCGCGACAACCTGCTGGTTTCCCGTCGGATCGATCAGGAATACCATCTGCACGCGATGCTGCGTCCGGATGCGCCGATCACCCGCGATGAGATGGCCGGCTTGCTCCAGAACTTGCAGGACGACGAGGCATTCCAACGGCTGCTGGCCAAGTACCAGCTGACGTTCAAGAAAAACGACCGACGATGAACGAGCGGCGCGATATCGGGGACACCATGGTTTTTGCATCAGCCTGCCAGGCAGGCCTTCGCTACGGATCGGCGAGATGGGGATTTAGGGATTCTTTCTGCCATGCACTGTTGGCCGTGCTGTTTCTGGCCGCTTGTGGCAGCGCCCAGGCGACCGAGCTGGTGCGGGTCGGCGGCGCGCACTTTCCACCCTATGTGATCAAGCCCGAGTCCGCCGAGGCCACCGGCCTGCTGCCGGAGTTGCTGGCGGCGCTCAACGGTCAACAGCACGAGTTCGAATTCGTCATGCTGCCGACGGCCATCCCCCGGCGCTTTCGCGACTTCCAGGCCGGTCGCATCGACATGGCGGTGTTCGAGAACCCCGACTGGGGCTGGCAGGACATCCCCGGCGCGCGCATCGACATGGGCCTGGAGGATGCCGAGGTGTTCGTCGCCCAACGACGCGTCTCCCGTGACCAGGAGTACTTCCGCACCCTGGTGGACAAGCGCCTGGCGCTCTACAGCGGCTATCACTATGGGTTCGCCGGCTTCGATGCCGACCCCGAGTACCTGACCCGCGAATTCAACGCGCTGATGACCTATTCCCACGACAGCAACCTGCTGATGGTGCTGCGGGGCAGGGCGGACATCGCCCTGGTCACCCGGTCCTACCTGGGCATGTACCTGGAGAAGAACCCCGATCAGGCCGGGCAGTTCCTGGTGTCCACCCGTGTCGACCAGCATTACCGTCACTACGCGCTGCTGCGCCCCGGCGCGCCGATCAGCCCCGAACGCTTCACCGCGCTGCTGGAGCAATTGCGCGCCAAGGGCGACCTGCAACGCATCTTCGGGCGCTACCAGATCCAGGTCAGCCCAGCTTCACTGGATAGCTCAGCATTGCCAGATGGCAGAGATTGACCGCCAGGTGCAGCGCGATCGCCACCCCCAGTCGCCCGCTGAAGTGGAAGGCCAGCCCGTAACCCAGGCCTGCCACGGCTGCCACGGCCGCGAACAGCGGGCTGAACGGCAGGTGCACCGCGCCGAACAGCAGGGCGGTGATCGCCACCCCTGCCGACGCGCCCAGGCGTGACACCAGCGCGCTCTGCAGCAGGGCGCGGAACAGCAATTCCTCCGCCAGCACCACCGCCAGCAGGTTGACCGGCAGCCAGCGCCACACCAGCTCCGGCCATTTCGGCATCCAGTCCACCAGGCCAAGCCCCAGGGCCAGCACCGGCACCGCCAGCAGCGTGGCCACCGCTGTCAGCGCCGTGGCGCGCCAGCGAGCCGCCATCACCTGCGGCGGTCGGCCCAGCCACCAGGCCAGCAGCGTCATGCCCACCAGCGTCTTGTCCCAGGACAGGCGCAGCGCGTAGAGCGGCGCGTCGGCACTCAGGCGCAGCGGCTCGGCCAGCGGCAGGGGCGAGAACCCGGGGACCAGATGCGCGGCGAAGGCGATGCTGCCCAGCAGGGTGACGGGGAACCACAGGCGCGCCGGGAGTTTCGGCGCGGCCAGGACCCAGAAGGCATAGGCCAGCCCGCAGGCCAGCCCGTTAGTGGACAGCTGCCCGAAGCCGTGGCCCAGGGCGAGGGTGAAGAGCGGAAGCAGGATCTGCAGATGGAGCGGCATGGCACCTCCTTGTAGCGGTGCCGCACTGTAACCGCCGAGCGGGCGGGTGTCAGCGCTCCTTGGCTTCCTTGGCATCCATCTCGGCATTGCGTTCATGGATGCGCTTGAGCTGCTCCTCGGTCAGGGGCAGTTTCTTTGCCGTGTCGCGCAGCATCATCAGGCCGCCGACTATGGAGCCGATGGCGAGAATCAGGATCAACCAGGCATACCAGGGCATGGGAATCTCCTTCGAGGTGGGGCCGCTACTGTAATTCGAACGCGCCGCGCTTGCCGCGTTCCCTTGGCGACCGATGATTGCTTGCACGACCGATCGCGAATGAATTCCCACGAAGAGCGGGCGAATGAATTGGCTCTGTCTGCGTTAAGTGTTGCTAGAAGAATTGAGCCCTGCTGATTGCCGAGCTCTGGTGATGTTTCTGGTTTCGCCCCCCGGGCGAGTCTCTTTTGGCAGTCGCCCCAAAAGAAACCAAAAGGGCTTGCCCCATCATCCGGCCCCGGCTTCGCCGGGGTTCCCTCACTCCATCGTCGCTCTGGGGGCCGGCGCGATGGGCCATCCATGGCCTGGCGCGCCTCTCGCGGCATCCATGCCGCTCGTCCCCCGGCGCAACGACTGCGTTCGGCCTCCTGGAGGGGCGTTGGCGGCTGCTCCAACTTCTTCGTCCAGCGCATCGCCACGTGGTGCGCACGGGCTTTCGTAGGATGGTGTAGAGCGAAGCGAAACCCATGGGGTGGCGGTGGCGCGAACCCTTGGGCGCCCGGAAAGCACCGTGCTTGAGCGCTTGCATCAAAACCACAACAGCTAACGCAGACAGAGCCAATGAATTCGCCCCTACAGGAAGCCGCCAGGACTGCGTGCGCACACCCTGTTCTCCAGATCCAGCGACGCGGGCCGGGCAGGTGGGGGGGCCGCCTTAGTCCAGTTGCGCCACCGGCTGCAGGTTGCTGTCGTCCTTCAGGCTCACCCCGGACAGCTGCAGGCGCAGCGCCTCGCGGGCCAGGTAGTCGAGCTTGATCGCCGCCAGGGCATAGGGCAGCCCCTCGGGGCGCACGTTGGAGATGCAGTTGCGTTCGCTGTCCATGCGCCCGACGCGGGGCTGGTAGGTGAGGTACAGGCCCAGGCTGTCCGGCGAGGTGAGGCCCGGGCGCTCGCCGATCAGCACCGCCACCAGTTGCGCCCGCAGCGCTTCGCCGATGCCATCGCCGATGGCCACCCGACCCTGTTCGGCCAGCACCACCGGGGTATTGGCCCAATCGGTGGAAAAACGTTCGCGGAAGGCTTCCAGCAGGGGCAGGGCATGGCGCTGCACGGCGATGGAGGAAAGCCCGTCGGCGATCACCACCGCCAGCTCCGGTGCCGGGGCCTCGGCCTGCAGGCGGGCCTGGCAGTCGTCGTGCAGGCGGCGGCCGCGGTCCGGGCGCAGCAGGTAGGCCTGGCGGTCCTCGGCGTCGCTGCGCACCTGCAGGGTGCGGAAACCGGCGGCCTTGAGCTGCGTGTCGAGGGCGGCGAAATCCAGCGGGTGGTGCACCGCGTCGCGGGCCTGGGCGTGGGCCAGGCCGAAGCGCAGCACCTCGGCGGTGGGCAGGCTGGAGCCGACGCGGCCGAGGGCGATGCGTGCGGAGGTGTGGGCACGGAGTTCGTCCCAGGGGTTGTGCTGCACCAGTTTCATCAGGCGGCTCCCAGTCGTGGCAGGTCCTTGAGCAGGGCGTGGCCCTTGCCGATCTCGCGCAGGCGCCCGGAGGGCTCGGTGATGGCCATGCGCAGCAGCCAGTCCTCGTACTCCGGCGCGCGCTTCAGGCCCAGCACGGAGCGCAGGTAGAGGGCGTCGTGGAAGGAGGTGCTCTGGTAGTTGAGCATGATGTCGTCGGCACCGGGGATGCCCATGATGAAGGTGATGCCCGCTGCGCCCAGCAGGGTCAGCAGGGTGTCCATGTCGTCCTGGTCGGCTTCGGCGTGGTTGGTGTAGCAGACGTCGCAGCCCATGGGCACGCCGAGGAGCTTGGCGCAGAAATGGTCCTCCAGCCCGGCACGGATGATCTGCTTGCCGTCGTAGAGGTACTCCGGGCCGATGAAGCCGACCACGGTGTTGGTCAGCAGCGGGCGGAACTCCCGGGCCACCGCATAGGCGCGCACTTCGCAGGTCTGCTGGTCGACGCCGTGGTGGCCGCCGGCGGAGAGGGCGCTGCCCTGGCCGGTCTCGAAGTACATGACGTTGTCGCCCAGGCTGCCGCGCCCCAGCGAAAGCGCCGCTTCGTGGGCTTCCTTGAGGATGGCCAGGGAGACGCCGAAGCTCGAGTTGGTCTTCTCGGTGCCGGCGATGGACTGGAACACCAGGTCGATGGGCGCGCCGGCCTCGATGGCCTGGATCTGCGTGGTGACGTGGGTGAGCACGCAGCTCTGCATGGGAATGGCGAAGTGCTCGCGCACCTCGTCCATCATCTGCCACAGGCGCATCAGGGTCGGCAGCGAGTCGCTGGCCGGGTTGATGCCCACCACCGCGTCGCCCGAGCCGTAGAGCAGGCCGTCGAGCATGCTGGCGGCGATGCCGCGCACGTCGTCCGTGGGGTGGTTGGGCTGCAGGCGCACCGAGAGGTGGCCCGGCAGGCCGATGGTGTTGCGGAAGCGGGTGACCACGCGGCATTTCTTCGCTACCAGGATCAGGTCCTGGTTGCGCATCAGCTTGCTCACCGCGGCGACCATCTCCGGGGTCAGGCCCCAGCGCACGGCCTCCAGGGCGGCGGAATCGGTGCTGTCGAGCAGCAGCCAGTCGCGCAGGTCGCCCACGGTCAGGTGGCTGATGGGGGCGAAGGCGGCGGTGTCGTGGCGGTCGATGATCAGCCGGGTGACCTCGTCCTCCTCGTAGGGGATCAGCGCCTCGTCGAGAAAGCGCTTGAGCGGCACCTCGGCCAGGGCCAGCTTGGCGGCCATGCGTTCTTCATAGGTGGCGGCGGCGACCCCGGCCAGGTAGTCGCCCGAGCGGGCGGGGCTGGCCTTGGCCAGCAGGGTCTTGAGGTCGGCGAAGCGGTAGACCTGGGCGCCGACTGTGGTCTGGTAAGGCATCACGGCCTCCGGCGGTTGCAACGGGGCAGAAAAGACGAGGCCCGGCGGACCGGGCCTCGCGGGTTCAGCATAGAGGCTTTGTCAGGCGGCATCACCTGTCAGCAATGCATCGGCCGGCGCGTTGGCGCGGTGGTGGGCGGTGAACTGGAACCAGACGAAACCGACCGCCATGAAGCCGAGGAAGATCAGGCCGATGGTGGTGTTGAACCAGGCCATGGCGATCAGGCACACCACCGCCAGCACCAGGGCGATGCCCGGGACGATCGGGTAGCCCGGCGCGCGGAAGGTGCGCTCCAGGTTCGGCTCGCTCTTACGCAGCTTGAACAGGCTGAGCATGCTCATGATGTACATCACGATGGCGCCGAACACGCTCATGGTGATCATCGCGGCGGTCAGGCTCATGCCCTGCAGGTTGATCAGGCCGTCGCTGTAGATCGCGGCGATGCCCACCAGGCCACCGGCGATGATGGCGCGGTGCGGGGTCTGGAAGCGCGACAGCTTGGCCAGGCCACGGGGCAGGTAGCCGGCGCGGGCCAGGGCGAAGAACTGCCGCGAGTAGCCGAGGATGATGCCGTGGAAGCTGGCCACCAGGCCGAACAGGCCGATCCACACCAGCATGTGCAGCCAGCCGGAGTTCTCGCCCACCTCGGCCTTCATGGCCTGGGGCAGCGGGTCGTTGATGTTCGACAGTTGGGTCCAGTCGCCCACGCCGCCGGCGAAGATCATCACGCCCATGGCCAGGCTCACCAGGGTGAGGATGCCGGCGATATAGGCCTTGGGAATCGTGCGTTTCGGGTCCTTGGCTTCCTCGGCGGCCATGGCCGCGCCCTCGATGGCGAGGAAGAACCAGATGGCGAAGGGGATGGCGGCGAAGATGCCGGAGATGGCCGCGCCGCCGAACTCGTTGCTGCCGGCCCAGCCATTGAGCACGAAGTTGCTGAAGCTGAAGCCCGGCGCCACCACGCCCATGAACACCAGCAGCTCCGCTACGGCGAGCACGGTGACCACCAGTTCGAAGGTGGCGGCGATGCTGACGCCGAGGATGTTCAGGGTCATGAACACGAAGTAGGCACCGACCGCCGCGTGCTTGGGATCGAGCCCGGGGAACTGCACGTTGAGGTAGGCGCCGATGGCCATGGCGATGGCCGGCGGGGCGAAGACGAACTCGATCAGGGTGGCGAGGCCGGCCACCAGCCCGCCTTTCTCGCCGAAGGCGCGACGGCTGTAGGCGAAGGGTCCGCCGGCGTGGGGGATGGCGGTGGTCAGCTCGGTGAAGCTGAAGATGAAGCAGGTGTACATGGCCGCGACGATCAGCGCGGTCACCAGGAACCCGAGGGTCCCCGCCACGCCCCAGCCGTAGCTCCAGCCGAAGTATTCGCCGGAAATCACCAGGCCGACGGCGATGCCCCAGAGGTGCAGGGTGCCGAGGGTCGGCTTGAGTTGCAGGGTCATAAAGCCTCCATGGATGGAATGAACGCAGACGAGGCTGTGTTTGCAGTGCCCATGCCAGGTCCCCGAACGGCGTCGCAAAGTCCCGTGAAACGTCGTTTGCGGGATGCTTCGCGACCTGATCGCCGCCGTTCGTGACTCGCAATGGTGCGCGCAAGGGATGTAACCAATCGTTTCGGTGCACTGGTCTAGGCCAGTGTGACGGTTGTGTGACTGCTACATGGCGGCTACCCGGTAACCCTGTAGGGACGAATTCATTGGCTCTGTCTGCGTTAGCTGTTGTGGTTTTAATGCAAGCGCTCAAGCACGGTGCTTTCCGGGCACCAAAGTATTTCTGCCACCGCCACCGCATGGGTTTCGCTTCGCTCTACGCCATCCTACGAAAGCCGCCGCTACGTGCACGTTGGGTTGGTGCGCACATCAATGTGTGGATTTGAGCGAAGAAAGTTGGAGCAGCCGCCAACGCCCCTCCAGGAGGCCGAACGCAGTCGTTGCGCCGGGGGACGAGCGGCATGGATGCCGCGAGAGGCGCGCCAGGCCATGGATGGCCCATCGCGCCGGCCCCCGATAGCGACGATGGAGTGAGGGAACCCCGGCGAAGCCGGGGCCGGATGATGGGGCAAGTTTTTTGGTTCCTTTTCACCGGGCTGGCGTTCCAGCGATTGGAAAAGGGACTCGCCCGGGAGGGCGAAACCAGAAACATCACCAGAGCTCGGCAATCAGCTGGACTCAAATCCTCTAGCAACATTCGCCCGAGGGTACGGAGCGATCCTCCGGCTGGGAGGTGTTTGCAGGGGCAGCATGGGTTTCGCTTCGCTCTACCCATCCTACGGACTCGCCATCATTCGTAGGATGGGTAGAGCTCCGCGAAACCCATCGATGCAGGCATGCCAGGTCCCCGGGAGACCAGGAAAATCGCGTTCTTTACGCTTTCTTTATGCCCCGTCCCGGGTCCCCGTCTCGTCCCTTTACGCCCCTGATGCCGAGAATTCCTCCAAAGCGGCGCAGTCCGCATACCGGAGCAACAGTCATGAGCATTCTCGACGGGTTGTCCCTGGCAATGGCCACGGGGCTTTTCATCTACTTGCTGGTCGCGCTGCTGCGCGCCGAACGCAGCTAGGGGGCGTCATGCAAGTACAGGACTATGGGCTGATTCTGGCCTTCTTCGTGCTGGTGCTGGTGCCAGCGCCTTTCATCGGCCGCTTCATCCACCGCGCGATGGAGGGGCAGCGCACCTTCCTCACGCCGCTCTTCGCTCCCGTCGAGCGTTTCTGCTACCGCATCGCCGGGGTCGATCCCCATAGCGAGCAGGACTGGAAGACCTACACCGTCGCGCTGCTGCTGTTCAACGCAGCCGGCCTGGCGCTGCTGTTCGCCATCCTCATGCTGCAGGGCATGCTGCCGCTCAACCCGCAGAAGCTGCCGGGCCTGGAATGGACCCTGGCGTTCAACACCGCCGTGAGCTTCGTCACCAACACCAACTGGCAGGCCTACAGCGGCGAGGCGAGCCTGAGCTATTTCAGCCAGATGGTCGGTCTGGGTGTGCAGAACTTCGTCAGCGCCGCCGTCGGCCTCTGCGTGCTGGTGGCCCTGGCGCGTGGCATCAGCCGTCGCAGCACCGACAAGCTCGGCAACTTCTGGGTCGACCTGACCCGCGGCACGCTCTACGCGCTGCTGCCGCTGTGCCTGCTGCTGGCGCTGTTCCTGGTCTGGCAGGGCGTGCCGCAGACCTTCCTCGACTACGTCAGCGTCCACACCCTGGCCGGCACCGACCAGGTGGTCCCGCTCGGCCCGGCGGCCAGCCAGATCGCCATCAAGCAACTGGGCACCAACGGGGGTGGTTTCTTCGGCGTCAACTCCGCGCACCCGTTCGAGAACCCCAGCGCCTGGAGCAACCTGCTGGAAATGGCGTCGATCATCCTGATCCCCGCCGCCCTGGTGTTCACCTTCGGCCACTACGTCAAGGATCTGCGCCAGAGCCGCGCGCTGCTGGCGACCATGCTGATCCTGTTCGTCATCGGCCTGGGCGTGACCCTGTACAGCGAGTTCCAGCCCAACCCGGCCCTGGCCGCTCTGCCCATCGAGCAGTCCGGTTCCCTGGAGGGCAAGGAGAGCCGCCTCGGCATCACCGCCTCGGCACTCTGGGCGGTGACCACCACGGCTGCGTCCAACGGCTCGGTGAACTCGATGCACGACAGCTTCAGCGCCATCGGCGGGATGATCCCGATGTTCAACATGATGCTCGGCGAGGTGATCTTCGGCGGCGTCGGCGCGGGCCTCTACGGCATGCTGCTGTTCGTGCTGATCGCCGTGTTCCTCGCCGGCCTGATGATCGGCCGCACCCCTGAATACCTCGGCAAGAAGCTGGAGGCCCGCGAGGTGCGCCTGCTGGTGGCGACCCTGCTGGTGATGCCGATCGGCGTGCTGGTGTTCTGCTCCCTGGCGGTTAGCCTGCCAGGCCCGGCGGCCTCCATCACCAACCCCGGCGCCCACGGTTTCAGCCAGGCGCTGTACGCCTACACCTCGGGCTCCGCCAACAACGGCTCGGCCTTCGCCGGCTTCGGCGCCAACACGCCGTTCCACAACCTCATGATCGGCCTGGCGATGCTCCTCGGCCGCTTCGGCTACATCCTCCCGGTACTGGCCATCGCCGGCAGCCTGGCGGCCAAGCAGCGCGCGCCGGTGGGCGGCAACAGCTTCCCCACCCACGGCCCGCTGTTCGTCACCCTGCTGACCCTGACCATCCTCCTGGTCGGTGGCCTGACCTTCCTCCCGGCATTGGCCCTGGGGCCGATTGCCGAACACCTCGCGCTGATCGGCCTTTAAGGGAGACCCGCATGAACGCCCCTATCCAGGCGCCGAAGAATGGCGCCAAGCAGCAACAACCCCGTACCGCCATCGCCGCGCTGTGGAAGCCGGCGCTGGTGCAGGCCTTCGCCAAGCTCGACCCGCGCCAGCTCAAGCGCTCGCCGGTGATGCTGGTGGTGGAACTGACCGCCGTGGTCACCACGGTGCTGTGCTTCATCCCCAACCCGGCGGTGTCCACCGGCCTGGCGGTGCAGATCGCCCTGTGGCTGTGGTTCACCGTGCTCTTCGCCAACTTCGCCGAGGCCCTCGCCGAAGGCCGTGGCAAGGCCCGCGCCGACAGCCTCAAGGCCGGCAGCCAGGGCCTCAGCGCCCGCCGTCGCGCTGCCTCCGGGCAGTTCGAGACGGTGGCCGCCAGCAGCCTGCGTCGTGGTGACGTGGTGCGCGTCGAGGCCGGCGAGCTGATCCCCGGCGACGGCGAGGTGGTCGAAGGCATCGCCGCGGTCAACGAGGCCGCCATCACCGGCGAATCCGCGCCGGTGATCCGCGAGTCCGGCGGCGACCGCTCGGCGGTCACCGGCAACACCCGCGTGGTCTCCGACTGGCTGCTGGTGAAGATCACCGCCAACCCGGGCGAGTCGACCCTGGACCGGATGATCGCCCTGGTGGAGGGCGCCAAGCGCCAGAAGACCCCCAACGAGGTGGCGCTGGACATCCTGCTGATCGGCCTGACGCTGATCTTCCTGCTGGTGGTCGCCACCCTGCAGCCCTTCGCCCGCTTCGCCGGTGGCGACCTGCCGCTGGTGTACCTGGTGGCGCTGCTGGTGACCCTGATCCCCACCACCATCGGCGGCCTGCTTTCGGCCATCGGCATCGCCGGCATGGACCGCCTGGTGCGCCTCAACGTCATCGCCAAGTCCGGCCGTGCCGTGGAGGCGGCGGGCGACGTGCACGTGCTGCTGCTGGACAAGACCGGCACCATCACCTTCGGCAACCGCCGTTGCAGTGCGCTGGTCAAGGCACCGGGCGTGAGCGGCAAGGAACTGTCCGATGCCGCGCTGCTGGCATCGCTGGCCGACGACACGCCGGAAGGCAAATCCATCGTCGAGTACCTGCGCGCCCTCAGTGCCATGGTCGAGCCGGCTCGCGATGAGGTCACCGCCATCGCCTTCAGTGCCGAGACCCGCCTCTCCGGGGTGGACTGGAACGGCCGCAGCTACCGCAAGGGTGCGGTGGACGCGGTGCTGGCCTGGGTCGGCATGAGCCGTGCCGAGATGCCCGAGCAGCTGTCCCGCGAGATCGACCGGATCGCCCAGAGCGGCGGTACCCCGCTGCTGGTGGCGGCCGATGGCAAGCTGCTGGGCGGCATCCACCTCAAGGACGTGGTCAAGCCCGGCATCCGCGAGCGCTTCGCCGAGCTGCGGCAGATGGGCATCCGCACCGTGATGGTCACCGGCGACAACCCGCTGACCGCCGCCGCCATCGCCGCCGAGGCAGGTGTGGACGACGTGATCGCCGAGGCCACGCCGGAGAAGAAGCTGGCGCGCATCCGCCAGGAACAGGGCGAGGGCAAGATGGTCGCCATGTGCGGTGACGGCGCCAACGACGCCCCGGCGCTGGCCCAGGCCGACGTCGGCCTGGCGATGAACGACGGCACCCAGGCCGCCCGCGAGGCCGCCAACCTGGTGGACCTGGATTCCGACCCGACCAAGCTGCTGGACGTGGTGCAGGTGGGCAAGGAGCTGCTGGTGACCCGTGGGGCACTGACGACCTTCTCGGTGGCCAACGACGTGGCCAAGTACTTCGCCATCCTCCCGGCCCTGTTCGCCGGCATCTACCCGCAGCTGGGCGTGCTCAACCTGATGCAGCTGCACAGCCCGCAGAGCGCCATCCTCTCGGCCATCGTGTTCAACGCGCTGATCATCATCGCGCTGATCCCCCTGGCCCTGCGCGGGGTGCGCGTGCAAGCCGCCGACGCCGCCAGCCTGCTGCGCCGCAACCTGCTGATCTACGGCCTGGGCGGGCTGGTGGCGCCCTTCATCGGCATCAAGCTGATCGACATCCTGCTCACCGCCCTGCACCTGGTCTGACGCCTTTCCCCTCTCCACGGAGAGGGGACTTAATCCGAGGAACTGAATATGCTTACGCAACTCCGTCCCGCCCTGAGCCTGCTGGCCCTGATGACCCTGATAACCGGCGTTGCCTACCCGCTGTCCGTCACCGCTGTCGCGCAACTGGCCTTCCCGGCGCAGGCCAACGGCAGCCTGGTGCGCGACGCCAAGGGCGATGCACGCGGCAGCCTGCTGCTGGCGCAGCAGGTGGAGGGGGCCCAGTGGTTCCAGCCACGCCCCTCGGCCGGTGGCTACGCCACGGTCGCCAGCGGTGCCAGCAACCTGGCCCCGAGCAACCCGGCGCTGGCCGAGCGCATCGCCAAGGACGCCGCCGAGCTGGGCGCGCTGGGGCAGGGCCCGGTGCCCATGGCCCTGGTCACCACTTCCGGCAGCGGCCTCGATCCGCACCTGCCGCTGGCCGCTGCGCGCTACCAGATCCCGCGCATCGCCGAGGCGCGGGGCATTCCTGCCGCGACCCTGGAGCGCCTGGTGGAACAGCAGGCCGAGCGCCCGCTGATCGGGCCTGCGGTGGTCAACGTGTTCGCCCTCAACCTGCGACTGAACGAGATGCCTGAATGAGTGATGCCGGCCGTGCCGATGCGTTGTTGGCCGAACTGCCGCGCGAGGGGCGCGGCCGGCTGAAGGTCTTCCTCGGCGCCGCACCGGGCGTGGGCAAGACCTTCGCCATGTTGCAAGCCGCCCAGGCGCAGTTGCGCCAGGGCGTCGACCTGCGTGTCGGCGTGGTCGAGACACACGGCCGCGCCGAGACCGAGGCGATGCTCACCGGGCTGCCCCAGCAGCCGCTGCGGCGCCTGGAATATCGGGGCGTGCCGCTGACCGAGATGGACCTGGACGGCATCCTCGCCGCGCCGCCGAAGCTGGTGCTGGTGGACGAGCTGGCCCACAGCAACGCCCCCGGCAGCCGCCACGCCAAGCGCTGGCAGGACGTGCAGGAGCTGCTCGCGGCCGGCATCGACGTCTACACCACCGTCAACGTCCAGCACCTGGAAGCCCTCAACGACCAGGTGTTCGACATCACCGGCGTGCAGGTGCGCGAGACCCTGCCGGACTGGGTGCTGCAGGAGTCCGACGAGATCCTCCTCGTCGACCTGCCGCCCCGCGAGCTGCTGGAGCGCCTGCGCGAGGGCAAGGTCTACGTGCCCGAGCAGGCCCGCGCGGCCATCGACGCCTTCTTCTCCCAGACCAACCTCACCGCCCTGCGCGAGCTGGCCATGCAGACCGCTGCCGCGCGGGTCGATGCCGATCTCAACCGCCGCTACCGCCAGCAGGGCCAGGAGGCGCCGACGGTGCGTGGCCGCCTGCTGGTGGGCGTGGACGGCAGCGAGCAGGCCGAGCGCCTGGTGCGCCACGCCTGCCGCGTGGCCGAGCGCCGCCACCTGCCCTGGAGCCTGGTGCACGTGGACACCGGCGGCACCCAGAGCGAGGAGGCCCGTACGCGCCTGCAGGCGGCCCAGCAACTGGCCGAGCGCCTGGGTGGCGAAGTGGTGACCCTGCGCGCCGAGGGCGTGGCCAGCACCCTGATCGAACACGCCAACGAGCGCCGCGCCAGCCTGCTGCTGGTGGGCCGCAGCCGCCAGCGCCTGCGCCGTCGCTGGCTCGGGCGTGGGGTGGCGGAGCGCCTGCTGCGCCAGGCCGAGGGGCTGGAGATCAGCGTGCTGGACACGGACGCCGACGCGAGCGCCCCCAGCGCCCGGTCGCGTCACCCGGTGCCCCTGGCCGACTACGGCATGGCCCTGGGCGCCGCGCTGGCGGCCACTGCCCTGGCCTGGGGCGCCTACCAGGTGCTGGCGCTGCCGAACATCTCCCTGGTGTTCCTCGCCGCCGTATTGCTGGTGGCGGTGCGCAGCAGCCTGGGCCCGGCACTGCTCTGTGCCGGTGTATCGTTCCTGGCCTACGACTTCCTGTTCATCCCACCGACCTTCTCCCTGACCATCGCCCGCCAGGAAGACGTGCTGACCCTGCTGTTCTTCCTGCTGATGGCCGGGCTCACCGGCAACCTGGCCTCGCGCCAGCGCCGCCAGTTGCAGGCCCTGCGTGCCACCCAGACGGAAACCACCGCGCTGCTCGACCTCTCGCGCAAGCTCACCGCCGCCACCGACCGCCAGGCCGTGCTCAGCGTCGCGGCACAGCAGTTCATCCCCTGGACCGACGTCGAGGTGTGCCTGCTGGCGCGCAGCCGTGACGGCGTGTGGAAGGTCGAGGCCGGCGTGCAGCGCCTGCTGGCCGACCAGGAGCGTGCGGCGGCGGAGTGGTCCTGGCAGCACGATCAGGTAGCCGGGCTCGGCACCGGCACCCTGCCCAGCGGGCGCTGGTGGTGGCTGCCGCTTTCCGGCGAGGAGGGCCCGCTGGCGTTGCTCGGGGTCAGCCCGCGCGACGGTGCACCGTTGCCCGCCGAACGCCGCCGTTTGCTGTCCGCCCTTGGCCAACCCCTGGCCCAGGCGCTGGCACGCGCGCAGCTCGCCGAGGACCTGGAGGCTGCGCGCCTGCATGGCGAGACCGAACAGCTGCGCAGCGCGCTGCTGGCCTCCGTGTCCCACGACCTGCGCACGCCGCTGACCGCCATGCGCGGCTCCATCGACAGCCTGTTGGCCCTGGGCGAGGCGATCCCCCTGGAGGACCGCCGCGAGCTGCTGGAAGGCACACGGGATGAGGCCGAGCGCCTCGACCGCTACATTCAGAACCTGCTGGACATGACCCGCCTCGGCCACGGCGGCCTGAAGCTGGCCCGCGACTGGGTCGCCCCGGTGGACATCGTCGCCAGCGCGCTGCAGCGCCTGCGTCCGGTGCTGGCGCCGCTGAAGGTGGAAACCGAACTGCCCACCGAGTTGCCCCTGCTCTACGTCCACGCCGCACTGATCGAGCAGGCGCTGGTCAACGTGCTGGAGAACGCCGCGCGCTTCTCGCCGACCCAGGGCCGCCTGCGCGTGGCGGTGACGGCCGACACCGAGGAGCTGCGCTTCGCCGTCAGCGACCAGGGGCCCGGCATCCCGGCCGCGGAGCGGGAGAAGATCTTCGACATGTTCTACACCGCCGCCCGTGGCGACCGGGGCGGGCAGGGCACCGGCCTGGGCCTGGCCATCTGCCAGGGGATGGTCGGCGCCCACGGTGGCCGGGTGACGGTGGGCGAGGGGCTGGACGGCAAGGGCACCACGCTCACCCTGCACCTGCCGCTGCACCCGCAGCCGGTGCTGGAGGAGGAGGCGAGTGATGGCCCGCTGTAGGGGCGAATCCATTCGCCGTGCGGGCCCCAGGACCGCCGCGTGCGACCCGGTGCGGCGTTGCCGCCCTGGGCGAATGAGTTCGCCCCAACACGATGCGGTAGCCAACGGATGTCGAAGGACAAGATGACGACCAACCAACCGACCCTACTGGTCATCGACGACGAAACCCAGATCCGCAAGTTCCTGCGCATCAGCCTCGCGGCCCAGGGCTACAAGGTGCTGGAGGCCGCCAACGGCACCGAAGGCCTGGCCCAGGCGGCCCTGGCGCGGCCGGACCTGGTGGTGCTCGACCTGGGCCTGCCGGACATGGACGGCAAGACGGTGCTGGCCGAGCTGCGCGAGTGGTCGACGGTGCCGGTGCTGGTGCTTTCCGTGCGCGCCAGCGAAGGCGAGAAGGTGCTGGCCCTGGACGGCGGCGCCAACGACTACGTGACCAAGCCCTTCAGCGTGCAGGAGTTCCTCGCCCGCGTACGCGTGCTGCTGCGCCAGGCCGGTGGCGGCGAGCAGCAGGAGGCCGTGGTCGAAAGCGGCCCGCTGAGCGTCGACTTCGCCTACCGCCGGGTGACCCTGGACGGCGCCGAGGTGGCGCTGACCCGCAAGGAATACGCGGTACTCGCCCAACTGGCGCGGCACCTGGGACGGGTGGTGACCCAGCAGCAACTGCTCAAGGACATCTGGGGCCCGACCCATGTCGAGGACACCCACTACCTGCGGGTGGTGGTCGGCCACCTGCGGCAGAAGCTCGGCGACGACCCGACCGAGCCGCGCTTCATCGTCACCGAGGCTGGGGTCGGCTATCGCCTGCGCGAGGGCTAGCAGGATTCACTTCATAGGTTGGCGCCGAGCCTGCAAGGCCCAGCGCCGCGAGGCAGTGCCCCCACCGATGAGGCCCCACTTGCGTGGGAGCGAGCTCTGCTCGCGAAGCTTCACGACGGGCACGATGACGGACGCTGCGTAGAGTGGATGGCGCTTCTTGCATCCACCAATCGGCGCTTCACCTCACGCATTCCCTGAGGGCGAACGCCTTGTCGAGCCCGCTTCAGCCCACTGCTCCGCTTCGACGGTGCCTTTGCCGCCTGGCCCACCTTCACCCCCCATTGCGAGCTGCACCTCATCTGCCTGTGTTGCGCGGCGCGAATCCGTCGTCTAGCGCTTAATCCAGGCGCCTGGCGCCATTCGTTGCCGGAAGGAAGACATGCAACAACTGCTCGACGAGATCCTCGATGAAGTCCGCCCGCTGATCGGGCAGGGCAAGGTGGCCAGCTACATCCCGGCACTGGCCGGGGTGCCGGCGAACCAACTGGGCATTGCGGTGTACAGCAATGAGGGCCAGCTCTATTGCGCCGGTGACGGGCGCACGCCGTTTTCCATCCAGAGTATTTCCAAGGTCTTCAGCCTGGTGCAGGCGATCCAGCATTCGGGCGAGGACATCTGGCAGCGCCTGGGCCACGAGCCGTCGGGGCAGCCGTTCAATTCCCTGGTGCAGCTGGAGTTCGAGCGCGGTGTGCCGCGCAACCCCTTCATCAACGCCGGGGCCTTGGTGATCTGCGACATCAACCAGTCGCGTTTCGCCGCGCCGGCGCTGTCGATGCGCGATTTCGTGCGGCGCCTGAGTGCCAACCGCGACGTGGTGGCGGACGAGGTGGTGGCGCGCTCGGAGTACCAGCACCGCGCGCGCAACGCCGCGGCGGCCTACCTGATGCAGTCCTTCGGCAACTTCCACAACGATGTCGAGGCCGTGCTGCGCAGCTACTTCCACCACTGTGCGTTGCGCATGAGCTGCGCGGACCTGGCCCTGGCCTTCAGCTTCCTGGCCAACGAGGGGGTGAGCCCGCACAGCGGCGAGGCGGTGCTGAGCGGGCGGCAGACCAAGCAGGTCAACGCGCTGATGGCCACCAGCGGCCTGTACGACGAGGCCGGCAACTTCGCCTACCGGGTCGGGCTGCCCGGCAAGAGCGGGGTGGGGGGCGGCATAGTCGCCGTGGTGCCGGGGCGCTTCACCGTCTGCGTGTGGTCGCCGGAGCTCAATGCGTCCGGCAATTCGGTGGCGGGCATGGCGGCGCTGGAGAAGCTCTCCGAGCGCATCGACTGGTCGATCTTCTGACTCAGTCCTGCTCGTACTTCTCCAGGGTGTCGCGGGCGATCTGGCGGCCCAGCTGGATCAGCTCCGGCGCCTTGTAGAACTCGAAGAAGCGGCATACGCGCTTGGGCACGTTGATCAGCACGTCCGGCGGGTAGCCGGCGATCTTGTACTGCGCGAGCGAAGTCTGCATCACCTCGAAACTCTGGTTCACCAGGTCCAGCAGCGAGGCCGGGCCGACGCTGGCGACCACCTGCGAGCCGCTGGCCGAACTCGGCGCGCCTTCCTTCTGCGGCGCTGCGGCCGGCTGCTGGGCGCCGGGTGCCGCAGCGTCCTCGACCCAGGGATTGGCGATGGGCGCGGTGGCGCCCTCGAGCAGCAATTCCTCTTCGATGCCGCGCTTGCGGAAGGGCAGGCGCTCGCCGAGGGAGCTCATCATCTGGTCGATGCGGCCCTTGAAGGCCGGTGGCCGTTCGATCACCGGCAGCTGGTACTGCTTCTGGTTGGTGGAGTTGAGGTTGACGGCGATGATCAGGTCGCAATGGCTGGAAACCACCGGCACGATCGGCAGCGGGTTGAGCAGGCCGCCGTCCACCAGCATGCGCGAGCCCTGCATCACCGGGGTGAACAGGCTGGGAATGGCCGCCGAGGCGCGCATGGCCTGGTGCAGGCAGCCTTCCTGGAACCAGATTTCCTGCTGGTTGGTGAGGTCGGTGGCGACGGCGGTGTAGGGGATGGCCAGGTCTTCGATATCGATCTCGCCGACGATCTCGCGGATGCGCCCGAACACCTTTTCGCCCCGGATGGCGCCAAGGCGGAAGCTGACGTCGAGCAGGCGCAGCACATCGAGGTAGTCGAGGCTCTCGGTCCATTCGCGGTATTCATCCAGCTTGCCGGCGGCGTAGATGCCCCCGACCACCGCGCCCATGGAGCAACCGGCGATGCAGGCGATCTCGTAGCCCCGCGCCTCGATTTCCTGGATCACGCCGATATGGGCATAGCCCCGGGCCCCGCCGGAGCCGAGGACCAGTGCGACACGCTTGCTCATGACTTCACCTTTTCCTACACAAGGGGCAGACGATACCTGTGGGAAAGGGCGAGGCCAAGTGAATGGACGTCTCTGTGTCGCGCGCATGCGACGACGGCCTGGAAAGCGTCGGAGGAAGGGCACTGCGCGGAATTTTTCCTGTTCCGTACCGTCTTAACCCCCATTAGACTCATGGCCATTTCACATCCCGAGGAGAACCCCCATGAAAGCCTGGATCAGCCTGCCCTTGATCGTGCTGGTGCTCGCCGGTTGCGCTGGCAAGACGGCCTACCGCGACAGCTGCGGTTCCCAGCTCGACGCTGCCTGGAGAGAGCTCGACCTGGCCAAGGCCGAAGGCTTCGCCGGCACCGTCAGCTACTCCAAGGCGCTGGGCCTGCTCACCGCAGCCAAGACCGAACAGCAGTTCGAGCGCTTCGAGGGCTGCACTGCCAAGGCCGACAAGGCGCGCTTCTACATCCGCGAGTCCCGCGCCGGGCGCTGAGGCGCCGGGGTGGCAAGAGCCGGGGCATGCCCCGGCTTTTTTGTGGGCGCCTGCCGGCCTGAGAACGCGGGGACGCAGTGGAACCTCTCGCCTCAGTGCCCGCCGGCATCGCGCATAGCCCTTTCCTATCCGTATTATCAAAGAAATATCTTGTTTAATTTGTCACCTTGCTCCTAATATCCAAGTCATTACTTGTGTAAATGCCTGGAGAGACACCTGATGGACACCACTGCCTCCCTCGATTCCCAGCCCACCGCCAGTTGGGGCGAACTGCTCAGCGGGCGCAACGGCCTGATGGCGGTGGCGCTCACCGGCGGTGTCGCGCTGCACGCGATCAACGTGCACATCGTCACCACGGTGCTGCCCTCGGTGGTGCGCGAGATCGGGGGGCTGGACTGGTATGCGTGGAATACCACCCTGTTCGTGGTGGCCTCCATCGTCGGTGCCGCGCTGGCATCGCGCCTGCTCGCCGTCGGTGGGCCGCGTGGCGCGTGCCTGGCGGCGCTGGTGGTGTTCGCCCTGGGCTCGGTGGGCTGCGCGACGGCGCAGACGATGCCCTGGATGCTCGCTGCGCGGGCGGTGCAGGGGTTGGGCGGTGGCCTGCTGGCGGCCCTGAGCTATGCGCTGATCCGCGTGGTGTTCGCACCGCCGCTGTGGCCGCGCGCGGTGGCGCTGGTGTCCGGCATGTGGGGCGTGGCGACGCTCTGTGGCCCGGCCGTGGGTGGCTTGTTCGCCGAGGCCGGGCACTGGCGCTGGGCCTTCTGGTCGCTGCTGCCGGTGGCCCTGTTCCAGGTCCTGCTGGTAATGGCCCAGTTGCGCCCGCGCGCCGATGACGCCGAGGCGGACGCGCTGCCGGGCATCCCGGTGCTGCAGATCGGCCTGCTGGCCGCCTCTGTCCTGGCGGTGGCGGCGGGCAGCCTGTCGCCGCAGCTGCCCCTGCAAGCCCTCGGCGTGGCCGTGGGGCTGGCCCTCGGGGCGCTGGCGCTGGGCTGGGATCGTCGCGCGACCGTGCGCCTGCTGCCGTCCGGTGGCGCTTCGCTGGGCAGCGCGCTGGGCGCCGTCTATGCCTGCGTGGCCTTGCTGCTGGCGGGCACCACCACCGAGATCTTCGTGCCCTATTTCCTCCAGGTGCTGCACGGCCAGACACCGCTGCTGGCGGGCTACCTGACGGCGGCCATGGCCGGGGGCTGGAGCCTGGGGTCGCTGCTGTCGTCCGGACACCACGGCGCCGGGGCGGCGCGCCTGCTGCGCGGCGGGCCGCTGCTCTGCGTGGCCGGGCTGCTGGCCCTGGCCTTGCTGATTCCGCTGGCGGGGGAGCTGGCCCATGCGCTGCGTACCCTGCTGGTGGGCGTTGCACTGGCGGCGGTGGGTGCGGGCGTGGGTATCGGCTGGCCGCACCTGCTGACCCGGGTGCTGGAGCTGGCGCCGCGTGGCGAGGAGAGTGCGGCATCCACCGCGATCACCACGGTGCAGCTCTACGGCATGGCCATCGGCGCGGCGCTCGCCGGCCTGGTGGCCAACGCCTCCGGGCTCAGCGTGCCGGGGGGCGTGGCCGGCGCCCAGTCGGCGGCGGTCTGGCTGTTCACAGGCTTCGCCCTGGCACCGCTGCTGGCCGCAGTGCTGGTCCGGCGCGTGGTCGGGCGGGCGCACTAGCAGGCTGCGTCGTCGGCATGCTTCAGCGGCCTGTTAGACGATCGCCGACTTTCCACGCGGGGGAGGGCGCGGGGCATAATCCACCCATCCCCCTCTCGCTTCCCCGGAGCCCCCGATGCAGCTCGACTTCACCACCCTCAGCCCGCTGGACGCCTATCGCTGGCTGGCGTCCACCGTCACTCCGCGCCCCATCGCCTGGGTTTCCAGCCAGGCCGCCGATGGCACCCTGAACCTCGCCCCCTTCAGTTTCTTCCAGGTGATCAGCGACGCGCCGCCGACATTGATGGTGAACGTCAACAACCGCGCCGACGGCAGCCTCAAGGACACCCTGCGCAACGTGCAGGAGACCGGTGAGCTGGTGATCCAGCTGGTGTCCCATGCGCTCGCCGATGCGATGAACGCCAGCTCCGCGCAGTTGCCGAGCGAGGTCAGCGAGTTCGAGGCCTGCGGCATCGCCAGCGAGCCTTCCGTGCGCGTGGCCCCGCCCCGGGTCAAGGGCGCGCCGGTGGCCTTCGAGTGCCGGCTGGTGGACGTGCAGCCCTACCCGCGCGAGAACCCCAACTGCCACCTGATCTTCGCCGAGGTGCTCCTGGCCCATGTCGACGAGTCGGTGCTCAACGAGCAGGGACGTGCCGACCCACACAAGCTGGACCTGGTGGGCCGTCTGGGCGGCAGCGCCTATGTACGCACCCAGGACACCTTCAACCTGGTGCGTCCGAGCTGAACGGGCACCGTCTTCGGGCGCCGGGGTGATGATTCTGGCGCCGATTCCCTGGCGTTCGCTCTGAAAGCGACCTCGACTTAGCTAAAACCTCCAATCGACCGGCCCCTGGCAGGGTTATGGCTTGTCGCCAGCATGGTCTCGCTCCTAAGTTCACGCTGTTGTCCCGGCAGCCTGTGAGGCGAGGCCGGCCATCCGGCGAGGAGGAGTCTCCATGGCATCGGTTCTGCAACGTGGTATCGCCAGCCTCGGTACGGCGAAGAAGCTGACCCTGGGGTTCGGCGTGGTGCTGCTGCTCACGGCGGTGGTGGCTGCCACGGGCTTCTCCGCGCTGCGCAGCGTGGCCGACGGCGCCGCCCTGCTGGAGCGCACCAACGCACTGGGTGGCGAGGTGCTGCGCATCCGCCTGATCGAGAAGGACTACGCCCTGACCGGCGATGCCAAGCAGGCCGAGGCGCTGCGCCAGGCGACCCAGGCGTTGCAGGAGCACGGCCAGGCCTTGGGGGCTGACCTCGGTGGCGCCAGCCAGCAGACGCTTGGGCAGGTGGAGCAGGCGGTGACCACCTACCGCGCGGCCTTCGACCGCTATGTGGAGCTCACCGACAACATGCGCCTGTCCCTGGAGGCGGCCAACTGGCTGGTGGTCAGTGCCTCCAACAGCCTCGACGTGCTGCAGTCGGGTCTCAACGAGGATGGGGTCGACCTGCTGAAGAGTTCCCAGGGCGCGGAAGGCGCCGAGATGGTCGCCCAGGGCGGCGAGATCAGCCGTGTCTACCAGTCCCTGCTGCTGGCGTTGAACCAGGCCCGCGTGCGCCTGGAGCAGAGCCGCAGCAGCGGCGATATCGACGAGAGCGCCATCCAGGAGGCGCTGGACGCACAGAAGCTCGCAGGCGAGCTGCGCGAGAGCATGAAGGACCCGGGCTACGCCGCGGTGCTCACCGAGGTGATCGGCAATATCGATTCGTTCAACGACCGACTCAAGGAATACACCGGCCACCTGCGCCAGCAGAAGGTGGAGTACCAGGCCCTGGTCGGCGCCGCAGAGCTGATAGTCGGCGCCGTCGACCAGGCCTATGGGCAGCAGAAGGAGGCGATGCTCGCCCAGCAGCGCGCGAGTTCCCTGCTGATCCTCTCGGCTAGCGCCCTGGCCCTGCTCATCGGCCTGGCGGCCACGGTGCTGATCGCGCTGCTGATCGTGCGGCCGTTGCAGCGGGTGATCGCGGTGGCGCGGCAGATTTCCGCCGGCGATCTGAGCGTCGAGATCGAGGTCGATCGCAGCGACGAGGTGGGCCAGTTGCTGGAGGCCATGCGCGGCATGTCGGCCAATCTGCGCGACATGGTCGGGCGCTTGCAGGGCGGGGTGGCGCAGATTTCCTCCTCGGCCCAGGCATTGTCCTCGGTCACCGAGCAGACCCGCGTCGGCGTCAACGGCCAGAAGCTGGAGACCGACCAGGTGGCCACCGCCATGAGCCAGATGACCGCCACGGTGCATGAGGTGGCGCGCAATGCCGAAGCGGCCGCCGCCTCGACGCAGAGCGCGGACAGCAAGGTCAGCAGCGGCAGCGAGGTGGTGCGCCAGACCCTGGGGCGGATCAACCAGCTGGCGGCGGCCATGCAGGCGGCGACCCAGAGCATCGAGCACCTGAGCCATGAAACCCAGAGCATCGGTTCGGTGCTGGACGTGATCAAGAGCGTGGCCGAGCAGACCAACCTGCTGGCCCTCAACGCCGCCATCGAGGCGGCACGTGCCGGCGAGCAGGGGCGCGGCTTCGCCGTGGTGGCCGACGAGGTGCGCGCGCTGGCCAAGCGCACCCAGCAGTCCACTGCCGAGATCGAGCGCCTGGTCGTCACCCTGCGCGATGGCGTGCGGCGCTCGGTCGAGCGCATGCAGGAAAGCGGGACGCTGGTGGAGATGACGGTGCAGGACGCCAACCACACCGAACTGGCCTTGAGCGGCATCGCCGAGGCGGTGTCGGTGATCCACCAGATGAACCAGCAGATCGCCGCCGCCGCCGAGCAGCAGAGCGCCGTGGCCGAAGAGATCAACCGCAGTGTCACCAGCATCCGTGACATCGCCGACCAGTCCGCGCTGGCCATGGAGGAAACCGCCAATTCCAGCACCCAGCTCGCCTCCCTGGGTCGGGACCTGCAGGCGATGGCGGGGCACTTCCGCCTCTGATACCCGGGCTGAAGCCCGGGCTACGGGCTGCCTGGTGGGAGCGGTTTCAACCGCGAATGGCAGGGTGGCTGGACCCTCGCGAATGCATTCGCGCTCTCTGCGTCAGCTGTTGTGGCTGTGAAGAAAGCGCTCAAGCGCGGTGTTTTCCGGGCATCCAGGAGTCTCAGCCACCTCTACCGCCCGGGTTTGCTTCGCTCTACACCACCCCAAGGAAGCCGCCAGCCTCGGCGCACGCAAGCGGTGATGCGCATATCAACGCAAAGCATGAGCATCCGTGACGGACCTGGCGCACGGTTTCGTCAGCAAAAATTGCAGGGCGCTTTGCCATCCCCGTGCCCACCGGTAGCATCGGCCCATTGTTTCGGGAGCCTGCGATGCGAACCAGACTGGATGCCTGCCTCAACGCCGTGAACCAGGTCGTGCTGGGCAAGGAGCCCCAGGTACGCCTGGCGCTGACCTGCCTGCTGGCCCGCGGTCACCTGTTGATCGAAGACCTGCCCGGCATGGGCAAGACCACCCTCAGCCATGCCTTGGCACGGGTGCTGGGGCTGAGCTTCCAGCGTATCCAGTTCACCTCGGACCTCTTGCCCGGCGACATCCTCGGTACTTCGGTGTTCGACAAGGACACCGGCCAGTTCGTCTTCCACCCCGGCCCGGTGTTCGCCGAGCTGGTGCTGGCCGACGAGATCAACCGCGCCACCCCCAAGAGCCAGAGTGCGCTGCTCGAAGCCATGGAGGAGGGCCAGGTGACCATCGAGGGGGCGACCCGGCCGCTGCCCGAGCCCTTCTTCGTCATCGCCACGCAGAACCCGGTGAGCCAGGGCGGCACCTTCGCCCTGCCGGAGTCGCAGCTGGACCGTTTCCTCATGCGCCTGTCGCTGGGCTACCCGGCCCGCGCGGCGGAAAAGGCGTTGCTGCTGGGCGAGGCGCGCCGCGAGATCCTGCCACGCCTGGACCCGGTGCTGGATCACGCCGAGCTGGCGCTCCTCCAGGCCGAGGTGCCGAAGATCCGCGTCAGCGACGCCCTGGTGGACTATGTGCTGCGCCTGGTGGAGGCGACCCGTTCCCACACCCGGTTCGCCTGGGGCCTGTCGCCACGGGCCAGCCTCGCACTGCTGGCCGCTGCCCGGGCCTGGGCGCTGCTGGCGGGGCGCGACTACGTGATCCCGGAGGACGTGCAGGCCGTGCTGCCCTCGGTGGTCGGCCACCGCCTGCGTGAACAGGCCGACCCGGCCGGCCACGGCGGCGGCGCCCTGGTGCAGTGGCTTCTGCGCGAAGTCCCGGCGCTCTGATGCTCAAGCAGCGCGTGCGGCCGCGCTGGAACCGCTGGCTGGCGAAGCGGATCCCGCCTGCGGCCGAGGTGCGCCTCAACCAGCGGCGCATCTTCATCATCCCCACGCGCACCGGGCTGGCCTTCGGCATCGCCCTGGTGCTGATGCTGCTGGCGGCGATCAACTACCAGAACAGCCTGGCCTACGGCCTGACCTTCCTGCTGCTGTCGGTGTTCATCCTGACCATCCTCCACACCTTCCGTAACCTCGCCGGCATGACCCTGCGCGCGGCAGGAGCCCCGGCGGTGTTCGTGGGCGAGCGTGCGCGCTTCCAGGTGCGCCTGGAGAGCGAGCGCCAGCCGCACCAGGCGATCGCCCTGGGCTGGCCCCCGGCCGAGCTGCAGGCGCAGGATGTGCCCGCCGCCGGTTCCTGCGACTGCGAGGTCGACCTGCCGGCCGAGCGCCGTGGCTGGCTGCGGCCCGGGCGCCTGCGAGTGGAAAGCCGTTTCCCCCTCGGCCTGCTGGTGGCCTGGAGCTGGGTGGACCTCGACCAGGCGGCGCTGGTCTATCCGCGCCCGTTGCCCGGCGACCTGCCCATGGGCACCGGTGGCCGCCGGGATGACGAAGAGGACGGCGTGCGGGTGCTCGGTCGCGGCGCAGACGACTACCAGGGGCTCAAGCCCTATCAGCCCGGCGACTCGCGGCGGCGCCTGCACTGGAAGGCCTATTCCCGGGGCCAGGGCCTGTTCATCAAGGATTTCGCCGTCCTCGCCGGGGCCGATCTGTGGCTCGACCTGGACGGCCTGGAGGGCGAGCTGGAAAGCCGCCTCTCGCTGCTCTGCCACTGGGTGCTGACCTTCACCGAACGCGGCCAGCCCTTCGGCCTGCGCCTCGGCGGCGAGGAGTTGCGCCCGGCCACCGGCGAGCCGCACCGCGATGCCTGCCTGCGCGCGCTGGCGCTCTACGGGGTGGCGCGATGAGCACGGTGCAGCCGATCCCGCGCATCGCCCTGACCTGGTTGCTGGTGGCCCAGGTGCTGGTGATCCTGCCGCACCTGTTCCACCTGCCGTTGTGGATCATCGGGCTTTGGCTGGTCTGCGCCGGCTGGCGGATACAGGTGTTCCGCATGCGCGCGCGCTACCCCAGCGGCCTGGCCAAGGTGCTGATGATGCTCGGTGCCGGCGCGGGGGTGCTGCTGTCCCGGGGCAGCCTGATCGGCCTCGATGCCGGCGTGGTGCTGCTGGTGGCGGCCTTCATTCTCAAGCTGGTGGAGATGCGTACGCGGCGCGATGCGCTGGTGTTGATCTTCCTCGGCTTCTTCACCGTGGTGACGGCCTACCTCTTCGACGACGGCATGCTCGCCGCCCTCTACAGCCTGCTGCCGGTGATTGCGTTGCTGGCCGCGTTGATCGGCCTGCAGCAGAGCGCCTTCGCCGCCCGCCCGCTGGCCACCCTGCGCCTGGCGGCGACGCTGCTGGCCCAGGCACTGCCGCTGATGCTGCTCTTGTTCCTGTTCTTCCCGCGCATGGGGCCGCTGTGGTCCCTGCCGCTGCCCAGCGACAAGGGCGTCACCGGGCTGTCCGACAGCATGGCGCCGGCCGATATCGCCGAGCTCAGCCAGTCCGCCGAGCTGGCTTTCCGCGCCAGCTTCGAGGGCGCGCCGCCGCCGCGCCGCGAGCTGTACTGGCGTGCGCTGACCCTGGAGCGTTTCGACGGCCGTCGCTGGTCGCAGTCCGAAGCCAGCCAGTTCAACTCCCCCGCGCAGTGGGTAAAACGCGGCGAGCCGCTGGACTACAGCGTGGTGATGCAGCCCAGCGCACGGCCCTGGTTGTTCACCCTGGACGTGGGCGAGACCCGCCTCGAAGACACCCGCCAGATGATCGACTACCACCTGCAACGGCGGCTCCCGGTGGACCGCTCGCTGTTGTACCGGGTGACCTCCTGGCCCGAGGCGGTGCGTGACCCGGAGCTCGACGAGCGCGTGCGCCGGCGCACCCTGCAGTTGCCGGAACAGGGGGACCCGCGCAGCCGCGCCTGGGCCGCCGAGCTCAAGGCCCGGCACCCGGCGACGGAGGACCTGGTGCAGGCGCTGCTGCAGCATTTCAATCGCGAGCCCTTCGTCTACACGCTGAAGCCACCGCCGGGCGGGGCGAACAGCGTGGACGAATTCCTCTTCGACAGCCGCCGCGGCTTCTGCGCCCACTACGCCGGCGCGATGACCTTCGTGCTGCGTTCCGCCGGTGTGCCCGCGCGGATCGTGGCCGGCTACCAGGGCGGCGAGATCAACCCGACGGGCAACTATGTGGCGGTGCGCCAGTTCGATGCCCACGCCTGGGTCGAGTACTGGACCCCGGAGAAGGGCTGGAGCAGCGTCGACCCGACCTTCCAGGTGGCGCCCAACCGCATCGAGCAGGGGCTGGAGGAGGCGGTGGCCGGGGAGCAGAGCTTCCTCGAGAACTCGCCCTTCTCGCCGCTGCGCTATCGCCAGGTGAGCTGGGTGAACCAGCTGCGCCTGACCTGGGACCAGCTCAACTACGGTTGGCAGCGCTGGGTCCTGGGCTACCAGGGCGAGGTGCAGATGCAGGTGCTGCAGCGCTGGTTCGGTGCCCTCGACGGCCGCACCTTCGCGCTCTTGCTGGTGGGCGGTGGAGGCGTGCTGGTGGGCCTGGTGGCGCTGTTCATGTTCAAGCCCTGGCGCCGCGAGCGCGACCCGCAGCTGCGCCTGTTCCAGGGATTCGAGCGTGCGCTTGGCCGCCAGGGGGTGCGTCGGGGCAAGGGCGAGGGCCCGCGTGACTACGCCGCACGTGCGGCGCGGGCGCTGCCGGCACAGGCCGGGCTGATCGAGGAATTCGCGCGCCGCTACGAGGCTCTGCGCTATGCTGGCGAGCCATTGCCACCGGCAGAGCTCGCGCAGGCGCTGAAGGCCTTGCGCAGGGCGCTGCCCTGGCGCCTTACCCGCGTGGAGCGCTGATCGGAAGCGCGCCCGCCTGCCCGGATGACCCTTCCATGCCTGCCATGCTCGACGACCTGATCGCCCAGGTGCTGACCCTCGAAATCAAGCTGCTGTCGTGCCGTGCGCGCCTCGAAGCCGGCACCGATGGCGAGGCCCTGCACGACCTGCGCATCAACACCCGGCGCCTGCGCAGCCTGCTGCGCCCCCTGCGGGACCTGCCCGCTGCCCAGGTGCTGAACGAGGCGGCCCGCGAGGTCGGGGCACTGAGCACGCCGCTGCGTGACCTGGAAGTGCTGATCGTCGAACTGGAAAGCCAGGGGCTCGCCGCTCTGGCCGAGCCGCGCCGCCAGCGGTTGCGCGAAGGCCATGCCGCGCTGCTGGCGAGCCCGGCCCTGGTGCAGTTGTTCCGCGTGCTGGATGCCTGGCCGCAACTGCTGCGCATCTCCCATCGCGAAGGGTTGCTGGTGAAGCCGCGCAAGACCGTGCGCAAGCACCTGGCCCGGGACTGGAAGCGCCTGGAGCGGGCGCTGGCCGACCCGGCCCACGACCGCCATCGCCTGCGCCTGCTGATCAAGCGCGTGCGCTACGGTGGCGATGCCTACCCGCAGTGGGTGGAGGCTTCCGCCAAGGCCCAGCGCCTGCTCAAGGGCGCGCAGGCCGCTCTCGGCAAATGGCATGACCGCCTGCAATGGCTGCTCATCGCCGAGCAGGAGCCTGACCTCGCCCCGCGGGTGAAGGCCTGGCGCGTCGCCATGCACGCCGCCGAGGTGCGTTCGGACCGGGTGCTGGACAAGCTGCAGGCGAGCCTGGGCTGATCCCTTCCTCGCCGTTGATTCCTTTGTAGGTCGGGTGCAACCCGACTGCTCCCTGCAGGGTTGCTTCGTGGGTTCACCCGCCCGGCGGTGGGTGTTCCGGGAGGCCCCGCATCGATGGGATTCGCTTCGCTCTTCCCATCCTGCGTCGCGGGTGCGATCCCGAAGG
This sequence comes from Pseudomonas sp. No.21, assembly GCF_054558415.1. Taxonomy (NCBI): domain Bacteria; kingdom Pseudomonadati; phylum Pseudomonadota; class Gammaproteobacteria; order Pseudomonadales; family Pseudomonadaceae; genus Pseudomonas; species Pseudomonas sp. No.21. The sequence goes on along the minus strand of NZ_BAAJNO010000004.1, from coordinate 354,977 downwards.
CGCCATCAGCGCGCCTGATGCCCTGGCATTTTTCCCCTCCCCGTTGTCGCTACCCGCTTGAAGGTCGGCTTTCTAGCGCCTGGGCAATCCCCTAACATCCCTCCACTTTCGAATTCAGCGGGTGAGTGGACCATGAAGTTTTCCCAGTTGATCCAGGCCGTTCGCAACAATCCTGGCGAGGTCCTGGTGCCCAGCGCCTGGGCCCAGGGCCGAGCCAGTTTCGGTGGCCTGGTGGCCGCGCTGGCCTATGAGGCGATGAGCGCCAAGGTGGGTGAAGGACGCCCGGTGCGGTCGCTGGCGATCACCTTCGTCGGCCCGCTGGAAGCCGAGGTGCCGGCGAGCTTCGAGGCCGAGGTGCTGCGCGAGGGGCGGGCGGTGAGCCAGATGTTCTGCCGCGCGGTGCAGAACGGCCAGACGGTGGTGGTGGTGCAGGGCAGTTTTGGCGCCTCGCGTGAGTCGGCCATCGATGTACAGGCCGACCCGGCACCGGTGATCAAGCCGGCGGAGGAGTGCCAGGAGCTGCCCTTCCTGCGTGGCGTGACCCCCGATTTCACCCGTTTCCTGGCCATGCGCTGGGGCATCGGCAGCATGCCGTTCACCAACAATCCGGCTCGCGAGATGGGCGGCTGGGTGCGCTTCCGGGGCGAGCTCGAGGATGAGCCGGCCGGAATCGCCCACCTGCTGGCGCTGGTGGACGCCTGGCCGCCGGCGGTGCTGCCGCACCTGCGCAGCCCGGCACCGGGCAGTTCGCTGACCTGGACCATCGAGTTCGTGCAGCCGTTGCCGACCGTGGGCACCCTGGACTGGTGCCTGTACCGCGCCGAGATCGACCACGCCCGTGACGGCTATGGCCATGTCTCGGCGCGCCTCTGGTCGCCTTCCGGCGAGCTGGTGGCGCTGAGCCGGCAGACGGTCACCGTCTTCGGTTGAGGCGTCAGAGGGACGCCACCTCCACCCGGTTGCGTCCGGCCTGCTTGGCGGCATAGAGCGCCGCATCGGCGCGGCCGAGCAGGGATTCCAGGGTTTCTCCGGGGCGCTTCCCGGCGATCCCCAGGCTGAGCGTCAGGCGCAGTACATCACCCCCGGCGAGGTCCACGCGCAGGGCCTCGACTCCGGCGCGAAGGCGCTCGGCCACCAGCGCGGCCTTGCCGTCCCCGGTCTCCGGCAGGATGGCCGCGAACTCCTCGCCACCCAGGCGCCCGAGGACATCGACGCCGCGCAGGCATTCACGCATCACCCGTGCGACGGCGCGCAGCGCTTCGTCGCCGATGGCGTGGCCATGGCCGTCGTTGACCGACTTGAAGTGGTCGATGTCCATCATCAGCACCGAGCACGGATGGCCGAAGCGTTCGGCCTGGCGCAGCATGTCTTCGGCGCGCTGCATGAAGGCGCGGCGGTTGTCGAGGCCGGTGAGGCCGTCGGTGGTGGCCAGGGTCAGCAGCTCGTGCTCCATGCGCTTGCGCAGGCTGATGTCGTAGCTCCAGACCAGGTGCGCAGGCTCGCCCTCGAGCTCGACGATACGGCCGAACACCACGCCCCAGTAAGGGGCGGTCTTGCCCAGCAGCGCCTCCCAGTCATCGATCTGGCGACGTGCCTCCAGGGCGGCGCGGAAGCGATGGGCTTCGGATTCGGCGGCGAACAGCCGGTCCAGGGAGAACTGCGAGCCACGCTGCAGGCCCTGGCGGACGATCAGGCGCTGGTTGACGAAATGCACCCGGCCGGATTCCGCGCCGATCAGGGCGACGTCGCTGGGGCTGGCCTCGAGGATGTGCTTGAGCAGTTCGCGGCCTTCGCTGAGGGCGAGGGTGCGCGCCTCGACGCGGCTTTCCAGGGTGTGTGCGAGTTCGCCAAGGCTCTCGCTCAGGCGCCGGGCCTCGCGGAAGCTGTAGATCAGGTGGGTGACCAGCAGGGCGCCGCCCACCAGCAGGCCGAGCAAGGCCCAGGCGAGCTTGCTGAAGTAGCCGTAGAGACGCTGGCGTTCTTCGTCCAGTTCGTTGGCCAGGGAGATGTTGGCGGCCACCATGACCTCGTGCATGGCGCGTTGCAGCGGCGGCAGCTCGCTGAGGATTTCGGCGCTGGTGGCGCGGGCCGAGGCCTGGTCGTTCCAGTCGACGCGCTCCAGCCAGCGCTGGCTGAGTTCGGAGACGCGTTGCAGGGTGCGGGTTGTTTCCGGGCGCGCCGTGGGCAGGAAGTCGAACAGGTGATGGCCTTCGACGGGGCGCGACAGGCTGCGCAGCACACCGAGGCGGACCACCAGTTGCGTGGCGCCGCTGTGGCCCTGTTCGATGTGCTGCGCTTCCTCCAGCAGGCGGTCCATGCCGTTGCGGATCTGGTAGACCTGCCACAGCTCGCCATGGGAGCCGGGGCGGCCGAGCTGCCGTGCCTCGTTCACCACCAGCCACAGCGAGCCCCCGGCGGTGATCGCCATGACCAGCATGAGAACCAGGAGGACCGCCATCACCAGCCGCTTGCGCGGCAGGGAAATACTGTCGGCAAAACTGTCGGGCATGGTCGCTACTCGATGTAGATATCGCTCAGTTGCCAGATGGCACGGTTGTAGTACTTCTGCACGCGCAGTTCGGCGTGGGTATCGAAGGGGTACATGAGGAAGAGCGGCCCATAGGCTTCCACGGCCATGGGTTGGCCATCGCGGGAGTAGGCGATCACCGGCTGGTAGCGCTCGATGTCGCTGGCGGGGATCACCACCGAATAGTCGTTGAGGGCCCGCAGGTGCAGTTCGGCGGTGTGCCGCGCAACCGGCAGCCGCTCGAGGAGTTGGCCCAGGGGCACGCCGTGCCAGTCGGACACCCGGTCATCACTGGGGCCGCGGGCGCGCAGGGTGACGCTGGGCATGGCCTGGAGATCGCGCAGGGTGAACACCTGGGGAGCGGTGCCGGGCAGGTGAAGACGCAGGGCGGGTATATCCAGGGGGTAGGCGGACTGCTCCCCCCGGGCGAGGGCGCTCAGGGTGACTGCCAGGAAAATGGTGCCAAATATCTGTCGCTTTGACGGCATGCGACGACCCTCATACAGCGTGGTGCCAGCATATCGTCATTCCTTTGGCGAGCTTGAATATTTTCCGACGAAAGTAATGGCTCTTTGCTGGCAGGTGGAGGTCAGTGGCGGTTCCGCCAGTTGCGCCACCAGGCGCCGCTGAGGAAAAAGCGTGGGAAGGTGACGAACTGTTCGGTGAGCAGGCGGCCCACGGCGTCCTTGCGATCGGCGAACGGCTCCGGTGCCTCGGCTTCGAGTCGGTGCCCGTGGGATTGCAGGCCGAGGGAGGCGGCCAGGCCGATGACGCCGAGGGCGATGTTCAGGACGCTCAGGGTGAACAGGCCGTCGAGCAAGACCAGGGTGGCGACGATGAACAGCGGCACGGCCAGCAGGTGCAGCACCAGGTTGGTGGGGTGGCGGTGGTTCCTGGCGTAGGTCTTCCACTGCCAGGCGCGGAGGTTGGGATGACGTTTGCCCATGGTGCGGATTCCTCTGAGGATTGCGGGCAAGTCTAGGCCGGCCCTGGAGGGGCCGGCGAATGGGTTGTGTCTATGGGCGGGATAGCCAGCTCAGAGCTTGAGCTGACGAATGGCGCGGGAGAGTTCGCTGGCGAGGCTGGCCAGTTCGGCGCTGGTGGAGGCGGAGCCGAGGGTCTGGCTGACGGTGAGTTCGGTGACGTCGCGGATGCCGACCACGGCGCGGGTCATCTCCTCGGCGACCTGGCTCTGCTGTTCCGCTGCCACGGCGATCTGCGTGTTGCTCTGGCGCATCTGCGCCACGGCGCCGGTGATGGCGGCCAGTGCTTCGCCGGCTTCGTGGGCCTGTTGCACGCAGCTGTCGGCCTTGAACGAGCTTTCCTGCATGAACTCCACGGCGTCGCGGGTGCCGGACTGCAGGGCGAGGATCATGCTGGTGATCTCGTCGGTGGAATCCTGGACGCGCTTGGCCAGGTTGCGCACCTCGTCGGCCACCACGGCGAAGCCACGGCCCATCTCGCCGGCGCGGGCGGCCTCGATGGCGGCATTGAGGGCGAGGAGGTTGGTCTGCTCGGCGATGCCATGGATGACGCTGACCACGCTGCTGATCTTCTGGCTGTCCTCGGCGAGCTTCTCGATCATCTCGGCGGTCTGCTGCACGCCGCTGGAGAGCCCGGCGATGGACTCGCCCACGCGGCTGACCACGCTCTGGCCGGCTCCGGCGAGCTGGTCGGCGGTCTGCGACTGGTCGCGGGTGTCGGCGGCGTGCTGGGCGATGTGATGCACGGTGGCGGACATCTCGTTGATGGCGGTGGCGGCCTGGTCGGTCTCGCTCTGCTGGCCGAGCATGCCCTGGCGCACCTCGCCCATGCTCGAGGCCAGTCGCGCGGCGCCTTCGTCGAGGCGCTCGGTGACCTGGGCGACGGTGCCCACCACGCGCTGGAAGCCCGCCTGCATGGCGTTGAATGCGCTCGCCATCTGGCCCACCTCGTCGCGGCTGTCCAGCGGCACGCGGGCAGACAGGTCGCCGCTCTTCTCCACGTGCAGCATCACGTCCTTGAGGGTGTTGAGGTGGCTGAGGAGGAAGCGGATCAACAACTGCGAGGACGCCAGCAGCGCCATCATCAGCAGGAAAACGGTGACCGCGTAGTTGAGCATGCGCGAGGTGAACACCTCGGCGAAGCTCGGCGCATGGGCGAGTACGGCGATGCGCGGGCCGTCGGCGGTGTCCTGCACCTGGGCACCCACCACCGGATCGCTGCCGAACAGGGCGTCGTGGTCCAGGTCGACCCAACCGGTGGCGCGGCTCAGCGCGCTGGTGTCGATCCCCTGCAGCTGCGGGGCGCTGCCGGCCGCGAAGCGCACGATCTCCTTGCTGGCAGGCAGCGCCTGCCCGGCGGGCCAGGCACGCAGCAATGCTGCCTGCGCCACGGCCGCATCGCGGGCCGCCTCGACGCGGGCATCGCGCTCGAGGCTGATGGCGTGCAGCACCAGCAGCAGCGTGGTGACGAAGGCGACGGCGTTGACCGCCCAGAACTTGTACTTCAGGGAAAGATCGCGCATCCAGTTACCCATGTTCTGTTCTTTTTTCTCTGAGGCTTGGCAAGGTGCCAGCATTGTTTCGCAGCACTGTGACCGGATCGTTGATCCGTATCAATCAGCCTCTTTACTGGAACAGGTTAGGCGATGTTCGGCAGCCCGAAAAACGCGCGTGCGCAGGCGGTGGTGTGCTGGGCCAGGTGCTCGGGTGTTTCGCCCCGGTGGCGGGCGACTTCATGGAGCACCTCGGGCAGGAAGGCCGGCTCGTTGCGACCGCTCTTGGGCTTCGGTCGCAGGCTGCGGGGCAGCAGGTAGGGGGCGTCGCTTTCCAGCATCAGCCGGCCCGCCGGGATTTCACGCACCAGCGGGTGCAGGTGGGTGCCCCTGCGTTCGTCGCAGATCCAGCCGGTGATGCCGATGTGCAGGTCCAGATCGAGGTAGGCGAAGAGGGCGCGCTTCTCGCCGGTGAAGCAGTGCACCACGGCGGCCGGCAGGCGATCGCGGAATGGCCGCAGGATGGCCAGCAGGCGCTCGTCGGCGTCGCGTTCGTGGAGGAACACCGGCAGGCCCAGCTCGACGGCCAGGGCCAGTTGTTCCTCCAGGGCCTTCTCCTGCTGCGGGCGCGGGGAGAAGTCGCGATTGAAGTCCAGGCCGCATTCGCCCACGGCGCGTACCTCCGGCTCGGCCAGCAGTGCCTGCAGGTGGCGGGCGCTGTCGGCATTCCACTGGCTGGCTTCGTGGGGGTGCAGGCCGGCCGTGCTGAACAGGCGGCCGCCTTCGGGGTCGAGCTGGCGGACCAGGGCCAGTGCTTCTTCGGCATCGGCGATGCTGGTGCCGGTGAGTACCAGTTGCGCCACGCCTGCGGCGAAGGCGCGTTCGAGCAGTGCTTCACGCTCTGCCGCAAAGCTTGAATGGGTCAGATTGACGCCAATGTCGATGAGTTGCATGGTGCTACCTCGGACGCGAGCGGAGCAGCATAGCAAAGCTCGATTCATTAAAGAAAACTCAATAAATACAGTTAGTTATGGTTGTTTGTTGAAGTTGTTACAGCGTTTTGGCTGGTGTCGACGGCCGAGCTGTGACACTCTCCGCGCCCCTCGCACCGCCCGGAACTCCGTCCGGGGGCTGCGTTCTCAGACGGTCGGCTCGCTTCTTGCGGCCTGATCCCGGAGATTCGATGACCCGAACGCTGCTGCTTCTGTTGTGCCTGCTCGCCCTGTCGCCGTTCCCGGCTGCAGCGCGCCTGGCCGGCCCGCCGGAAGCCTGGCAGCAGCCGAGCGAGGCGCGTGACCTGGCGCAGATCCGCCGCAGTGGCGTGCTGCGGGTGCTGGTCAACCAGAGCCGCAACAGCTCCGGCGAGGTCAAGGGCGAGGCCATCGGCATCGAATACCACCGCATCCGCGCCTTCGAGCAGTACCTCAACCGCAACGCCCGCGACGGCCGCGAGCTGGACGTGAAGATCATCCCCAGGGCCAAGGACCAGTTGCTCGCCGCCCTGCAGCGCGGCGAGGGCGACCTGGTGGCCCCCGGCGAGCTGGTGGACCCGCGCAGCGGCGGTGAGGTCAGCGCCAGCGCCCCCATTCGCCGTCATGTGCCGCTGCTGCTGGTCAGCCGCAGTGGCGACCGCCGCTACCAGCGCCTGGAGCAGCTCGCCGGGCGCAGCATCGCGTTGCCGGCCGGCAGCGCGGCGGCCGAGGCGCTGCGCCGGGTCAACCAGCAGTTGGCGCAACGCAAGCTGGCGCCGATCGTCATCGAGTGGGTCGACCCGACCCTGGCGGTGGAGGATGTGCTGGAGATGGTCCAGGCCGGCATCTTCCCGCTGACCGCTGTCGAGCAGCCCATCGCCGAGCGTTGGGCCAAGGTCATGCCCAAGCTGCGTATCGAGAAGCACCTGGTGCTGGACAACCAGCGCGACATGACCTGGTTCGTCCGCCGCGACGCGCCGATGCTGCGCGCCAGCATCGACCGCTTCCTGGCCGGCTACAACGCGCCTTCCGACCAGGACGCCACCTTCCAGCGCGTGTACCGCCGCCTGTACAAGGTGCACAGCCCCCTGGCCCGGGCCGATCGGCAGCGCCTGGAGAAGGTGCGCCCGGTGCTGCAGCGCTTCGCCGACCAGCATGCCTTCGACTGGCTGAACCTGGCCGCCGTGGCCTTCAAGGAATCCAGCCTCAACCCGGCCGCCCGCGGCGCCAGCGGTGCCACCGGGCTGATGCAGATCACCCCCGGCGCAGCGCGTACCGTCGGGGTCGGCAACATCCATGCGCTGGAGAACAACGTGCAGGCCTCGGCCAAGTACCTGGCCATGCTGCGCAAGGGCTTCTTCAACAGTTCGCAGCTCAATGAGCGCGAGCGCATGGCCTTCACCCTGGCCGCCTACAACGTGGGGCCGCAGCGGGTGCAAAGCCTGCGGGCGGAGGCGCGGCGCCGCGGGCTCAATCCCAACCAGTGGTTCTTCCAGGTCGAGCGTATCGCCGCCGAGCAACTGGGCATGGGTGTGGTCAGCTATGTCAGCGCAGTGAACAAGTACTACCTGGCCTATGACCGGGAGCGTTATCTGCTGGAACCGCAGAGAAAAGTCGCAAGCAGGGGTAAATAATCGATTTTATCGATTTCAATTCTGCATTTTTTGCGGTTTTCATATCGAAAAAATCAACTAAGATTGCTCTCGTCTGAACCAACACCTCCTCACTCGAAAGGAAACGCGACATGAGCAACCCGATCAAACGCCTTCTCTCCACCAACGCCGGCATCGGCATCACCCTGCTGCGCGTGGTGACCGGCCTGACCTTCGCCGCCCACGGCTCGCAGAAGCTCTTCGGTCTCTTCGGCGGCTATGGCCTGGAAGGCACCGGCCAGTGGATGGAAAGCATCGGCCTGGCGCCCGGCTACCTGCTGGCCCTGATGGCGGGCAGCGCCGAGTTCTTCGGTGGCCTGGCCCTGGTGATCGGCCTGCTGGTACGTCCCGCCGCCGCGTCGCTGATCGTCGCCATGGTGGTCGCCATCTTCAGCGTGCACTGGGCCAGCGGGTTCTTCATCACCAACGGTGGCTACGAGTACGCGCTGATCCTCGCCCTGATCTCCGGCACCTTGCTGATCGAGGGCGCGGGCCGCTTCTCCCTGGACCGCTCTTTCAGCCAGTAACCACTGCGAACCCGAAGAAGGCCCGCCATGAGCGGGCCTTCTGCGTTTCAGGGCTGCTGCGCGCGCGCTGCGGCCAGTTCCAGGGCGGCGTCCAGGCGTTGGCGCTCGTGCTCGTCGAACTTCTCCTCGGCCAGGCGCTGGATCGCGGCACGGCGATCGCCATCGCTGAGCCCGGGGTTGGACTCGATGCGCGCCTTCTCGGCCTGGAAGGCGCCGATCCGCTGCTTCCAGCCCTGGCGACGCTGGTCCAGGGCCTCCAGGCGCTCGGTGGCTTGGGCACCGACCAACTGCTGGCGCAGGCGGCGGATCTCGGCGGGCGTGGCGCCCTGTGCCTGCAATTGAGCGGTCTGGGTGCGGAGTTCGGCCTGCAGCTGCGGCAGCACGCTGTCCTGCAGGGCCTCGGGCAGGCCCTGGCGCAGGCGGTCGACGGCGGCAGCCTTGGCGGCATCGTCGAGGGAGGCGTCATGGGCGATGGCCAGGCGCTCCAGGGTGAAGCGGTTGTAGGTTTCCTCGCCAGCGAAGAACACCTGGTGCACCTCGGCGCTGAACAGGCGCGCGCGCAGGGCGCTCACCGCGGCTTCGCGCTGGCGCATGGCGTCCAGGTCGGCCATCTGTGGCAGGTCCTTCTCCAGCTGCACCAGCTGTCGCTTGTAGTCCAGGTACTGTTCCAGCAGCGCCAGGGCCTGGCCTTCGGCCGGCTCCTGCAGCTGGGCGGTGATGTAGCCGCGCAGGCGCTGGATGGAGATGCCGATGGGCTCCTCGCCGATGGCGCTGAGGAAGTAGTCGAAGATGCGGCGGATGTCCTCGGTGATCAGCAGGTTGCCCGCTGCGTCCAGCTGGAAGCGGCCGTCGACCTGGGTGCCGGCGAAGGAGGCGGGCAGGGCGGGCAGTTGCGCCGGCAGGGCGGGTGCGACGCCGGGGCCTTGTATCGGGTCGTCGGCAGCGGCGGCATCGGGGAGCGGCTGTCGGGGGCTGTCGGGAGCCTGCGGCGCCGGGCTGTCGGTGGCGGATTGCAGGTAGAGGATCGCGGCCAGGCAGCCGGCGAACACCAGGGGCAGGGACAGCAGGAATTTCTTCACGGTGGCCTCTCGTCAGGGGGCGGGGCCCGCAGGCCCCGCCGGGGCGGCTTACAGGCCGTCGTTCTTCAGGCGGTTGGCGTGCTGGCGGTAGACGGTCACCGGGTCGGTCTCGAACAGGCTGGTGAGGCCGAAGGTCTGGTTGACCTCGTCGAGGTGGTTCATCCGGTAGTTGTCACGCACCACCTTGCCCAGGTGGGAGCTGCAGCGGCCGACCAGGCCGTCGGTTGCTTCGCCCTTGAAGGTGAGGGAGGTGGCGCCGAGCAGTGCATCGCTGACGTCGAGCACATTGGTCAGCGGGCTGGTGCCGCTCCAGGAGTAGTAGCGCACGCCATTGACCTGGTAGGCGCCCTCGCCGCAGGCGCTCGTGGGGATGCCCTGGGGGAACTTGGCGTTGAACCGGGCCGCGCCCTGGCTGTTGAGCGATTCCAGCGAGCCGAGGCCGTTCTGCGGCAGGGTGCTCCTGCTGCCGGAGAGGAAGTTGATCAGCGAGCCGAGGCCGTTGACGATGCCGGCGACGATCGTCTCGCCTGCCGAGCCGGGCGGGATCTGCCGCAGGAAGTCGGCGGTGGCCGAACCCTTGTGCGGGCCGCCGACGCTGGTGGCGGAGGCGACCAGGTCCGGACGCACGCCGGCGACGTAGCGGATGGTCGGGCCGCCGTGGCTGTGGCCGATCAGGTTGACCTTGGGTTTGCCGCTGATGGCGACGATTTCCTCGACCTGCTCCAGCAGCTCTTCGCCGCGGGCTTCGGAGGTATTCAACTGGCTCACCTCGGTGACGTAGACCGAGGCGCCGTCGCGGCGCAGGGCCGAGGGGATGCCGTACCAGTAGTCGATGCCGAGGATGCTGTCGAAGCCGAGCATGCCGTGGGCGAGGACCACGGGGTACTTGGTCTGGGTGTAGCCGGTGGCGGCGAGGGCTTCGCCGGAGGCGGCGAGGCCGACTCCAAGGGCGAGGGCGAGCAGGATCTTGTTGTTGTTCATTGGTTGCTCTCGGTGATGGTGGAACAGGCAGTGGGTGCCTCCCTGCGAAGCCGCCGCGCCCATCCTGGGCGCGTACATCAGCGGATGGGCAGGGGCAGGAACCATGCCAGCGTCGCGATTGGCACGAAATGGCGTCTGCGCCGCAGGTTTCACCGTTGTTTACAGCCGTTCACCGAATGTTCGCGGGCGTTTCCCTGTTACTGAGTGAAACGCTCGTTTGAGGCCCGAGGCAGCAGTGGCCAGTGCGCGAGGGCGCGGTAGTGCGCGCCGGACGCGGTATTTTCCGAGGCGAAGAGGGTGAACTGGTTCACAGGCCAATCGAAGGTTGGGGCGGCTGCGGCCGGCAGGTGGGCGCAGTGGCGCGCGAGCGTCAGGTGTGGGTGGAAGGGCCTTCGCTCCAGCGCGAAGCCTGCGCCCCGCAATCTGTCCTGGAGGCTGGCGGCGAGGCTCATCAGGGCCAGCGGTGGATGGGCGGGGGCGAGGTGCAACAGGCCGTTCTGCCAGCAACGGAGGTGGTCGAGGCGCAGTTCGAAGGCTTCGCCGACGAGGCTCGCGGCCAGGTTTTCGAGTTCGCCGACGCAGCCCCGAGGCTGTTCGCCGAGGAAGGCGAGGGCCAGGTGCAGGTTGCGCCTCGCCACGGCTTTGCCACCGCAGGAGGCGGCTTCGCGCCACAGGGCTATGCTCGTTGCCAGCGGCTCGCTGCAAGGCAGGGCGAAGAACAGGCGCAAGGGAGGTGTGGACATGGTCGCGGAGGCTCCAGGACGACGTCTTGGTCGTATTGACAGTATTGCGGGCGCTTCTCTAGGATGCCGCCCCATGCGCCGATTTAAGACAGCTACTTGCGGGGCGCGGAGATGGAGTCCATCTCGAAATACCGCTAAAGCGCTGGTTCGGTGTCGCCTCTCACCGCTGCCCAGCGGGATCAACGAGGCGGAGACATGACACCATGACCTGTCCCCAACCGCTCATTCGCCTGGCGCCCATCACTTCGGGCCCGGTATTGCGCAACCCCAGGGTTCTTCTCAGCGGCCCCCACCAGCCGACCATGCTGCGTTATCTCGACGGCTGGCCGAAGCGCTGGGCCGGCCCGCGCAACCTGCTCATCCAGTTCGCCGTCGATGCCGGGTCCTTGCAGCGCTATGCCGCCGACAGCTTCGACATGGCCGTGGTGCAGGCGCCCGCCCGGGAGGACGTTGCGCTGATGGTGCGCGAGCTGGTGCGCGTTTCGCGCCAGGGCCTGATCACCCTGCGCTGAGGCGCATCAGGGGTATTCGATCTCCACCACGTACCAGCTCTTCTCGCCGGTCGGCGTGTGCACCAGCACCTCGGCGTCCAGCGCCTTGCCCACCAGGGCACGGGCCAGCGGCGAGTCGATGCTGATGTGGTTCTGCTTCAGGTCGAGCTCGTCCGGGCCGACGATGCGGTAGCGCGATTGCTCGCCGTCGTCGTCCTCGAGGGTCACCCAGGCGCCGAAGTAGACCTTGTTCGGGTCGGACGGGCGTTCGCTGACCACCTTGAGGCTTTCCAGGCGCTTGGTGAGGAAGCGCACGCGGCTGTCGATCTCCCGCAGCATCTTCTTGCCGTAGGTGTATTCGGCGTTCTCGGAACGATCGCCCTGGGCGGCGGCCTCGCTCACCGACTGGGTGACCTTGGGCCGCTTCACGTGCCATAGCTCGTGCAGTTCGGCGCGCAGGCGGGCTTCGCCTTCGGGGGTGATCAGTGGGGTGCCGGCGGTACGTGGGGGGCGATAGCGACTCATGTTCGGGGCAGCGGCTCTGTGCGCGACGGGAGGGGCCGGAGTCTAGCAAGAGGCCGGCCCGCCTTGTACAGGCGGGCCGGGCGATCAGGCTTCGCGCAGTACCTGCAGCGGGCTGGCGTTGAGCGCGCGGCGGGTGCCGATCACACCGGCGCCACCCACCAGCAGCGCGCCCAGGGGCGGCAACAGCAGCAACCAGGGATGAGGGTGCCATTGCAGGTCGAAGGCCAGGGTGTAGAGCAGGGCGCTGACCAGCTCGCAGCCCAGGGCGGCGAGCAGGCCGGCAGCGGCGCCGAGCAGGGCGAACTCGGCGCGGCGAGCCCGCTGCAGCAGGCTGCGTTCGGCGCCCAGGGCCCGCAGCAGCGCGCCCTGGCGGATGCGCTCGTCGAGGGTCGATTGCAGGCCGGCGAAGAGCACGGCGAGGCCCGCTGCGAGCACGAACAGCAGGACGAATTCCACCGCCACCGTGACCTGGGCGAGGATGCTGCGCAGCTGCGCGAGGATGGCTTCCACTTCCAGCAGGGTCACCGCCGGGAAAGCGCGGGCCAGCTCCACCAGCTCACGGTCATGCTGCGGCGGCAGGTAGAAGCTGGTGAGGTAGGTGGCGGGCAGGTCGGCGAGGGAGCCGGGGGCGAAGATCATGAAGAAGTTCGGCTGGAAGTTGTCCCAGTCGACTTCGCGCAGGCTGGTGATGCGCACGTCACGGCTGATGCCGCCGACGCTGAAGCTCAGACGGTCGCCCAGTTGCAGGCCGAGGTTGCCGGCGAGCTTGGCCTCCACCGAGACGCCGGGCAGGTCGCTGGCCGGGGCCTGGTCCCACCATTGCCCGGCCACCAGGCGGTTGCCATTGGGCAGGTCGGCAGCCCAGGTGAGGCTGAGGTCACGCTGCAGCGCGCGTTCGCCCTGGGACTCCTTGCTCGCATGTTCCTTCGCCGGTTCGCCATTGATGGCGGTGAGGCGGCCGGGCACCACGGGGAACAGCGGTGCCGGGTGGGGCGAGAGCTGGGCGAGGCGTTCGGCGAAGGCGTCCTTCTCGCCGGGCAGGACGTTGAGCACGAAGTAGTTCGGTGCGTCGGCGGGCAGCTGGTCCTGCCAGGTGTCGAGCAGTTCGCCACGTAGCAGGGCGATCAGCGCCATCGCCAGGAGGATCAGACCGAAGGCCAGGGATTGCCCGGCGGCGGCCAGGGGGTGGCGCAGCAACTGCCCGAGGCCGAGACGCCAGGGCAGGGCGGCACGGGCCAGCAGGCGACGCAGGGCATTGAGGCCCAGGAGCATCAGGCCGCCAAGGATCAGGGTGGCGAGCAGGCCGCCGCCGAGCAGGGCGAGGGTGAGCTTCAGGTCCAGGCTCAGGCGCCACATGATCAGCCCGAGGGCGAGCAGGGCTGCGCCGTACACCAGCCAGGAGCTGGGCGGTACGGGCAGCAGGTCGCGCCGCAGCACGCGCAGCGGCGGTACGCGGCCGAGGGCGGCCAGCGGCGGCAGGGCGAAGCCGGCGAGGGCCACCAGGCCGGTGGCGATGCCGGCGAGTGCGGGCAGTACGCCGCCGGACGGCACTTCCGCCGGCAACAGTTCGCGCAGCAGGTGGAACAGGCCGAGCTGGGCGAGCCAGCCGATCAGCGCGCCGAGGAAGGCGGCGGCGATGCCGAGCAGGCCCAATTGCAGGGTATAGAGGAGCAGCGCTTCGCGACGCGACAGGCCCAGGCAGCGCAGCAGGGCGCTGGCGTCGAAGCGGCGTGCGGCGAAGCGGGCCGCCGACAGGGCCACGGCGACCCCGGCCAGGAGTACGGCTGCGAGGCTGGCGAGGTTGAGGTAGCGCTCGGCGCGGCTGAGGGCGCCGCCGACCTGGCGGTTGCCGTCGCGGGCGTCCTCGATGCGCTGGTTGGCAGCCAGGGTGGGCTCCAGGGTTTCGCGGTAGCTCTTCAACGCTTCAGCCGGGCCGCTCCACAGCTCCCGGTAGCGCACCCGGCTGCCGGGCTGTACCACGCCGGTGGCGTCGAGGTCGGCGAGGTTCATCAGGAGGCGCGGGGTGAGGCTGTAGAAGTCCCCGGCGCGATCGGGCTCGTAGGTGAGCACGCGGGTCAGGCGCAGGGTCTTCTGGCCGACGTCGACCGTGTCACCGGGCTTGATGTCCAGGGCGGTGAACAGGCGCGCCTCGGCCCAGGCTTCGCCGGGGGCTGGGCCGGCGCCTGGTTCTTCGGGCGCATAGGGGGCGGGTGCGCTCTTCAATTCGCCGCGCAGCGGGTAGGGCTCGTCTACCGCCTTGACGCTGGCGAGCTGGATGCCGGCGTCACCGGCGATGACGCTGGAGAATTCGACGGCACGGGCATGACGCAGGCCGAGCTGTTCGCCCGCCGTGATCTGCTCAGGGGTCGCGGGGGAGGAGCCGCCGAGCAGCAGGCCGGCGCCGAGGAATTCGGTGGCGCGCAGGAGCATGGCGCCGTTCAGCCGGGCACCGAAGTAGCCGATGGCGCTGCTGGCGGCCACGGCGACCACCAGGGCGAAGAACAGCACGCGCAGCTCACCCGCGCGGGCATCGCGGAGCAGTTGCCGGGCCGCCATGCCCAGCAGGCGCGTGAGCGGCAGGCGCATCAGGGTTCCACCTGGTCGACCAGGCGCCCGGACTCGAGGCGGATCAGTCGGCGGCAGCGATGGGCGAGGCGCTCGTCGTGGGTGACCAGCACCAGGGTGGTGCCGCGTTCCTGGTTGAGCTGGAACAGCAGGTCGCTGATGCGCTCGCCGGTGTGGCTGTCGAGGTTGCCGGTGGGCTCGTCGGCGAACAGCACGTCGGGTTCGGCGGCGAAGGCGCGGGCGATGGCGACGCGCTGCTGCTCGCCACCGGAGAGCTGGCGCGGGTAGTGCCCCAGGCGCTGGCCGAGGCCGACGCGATCGAGCAGGTGGCGGGCGCGTTCGCGGGCGTCCGCGCGGCCTTCGAGCTCCAGCGGCAGCATGACGTTCTCCAGGGCATTGAGGCTGTCGAGCAACTGGAACGACTGGAAGACGAAGCCGACGTGCTCGGCGCGCACGCGGGCACGCTGGTCCTCGTCGAGGTGGGCGAGGGCGTGGCCGGCCAGGCTGATGTCGCCGGAACTGGGCAAATCGAGCCCGGCGAGCAGGCCGAGGAGGGTGGATTTGCCGGAGCCGGAACTGCCGACGATGGCCAGGCTGTCGCCCTGGGCCAGGTCCAGATCCAGGTCGTGGAGGATGGTCAACTCGCCTTCCGCGCTGGGAACCACTTTGCTAAGGTTCCGCGCATTGAGAATGCTTGCGCTCATGGAGAATCCGATGCGTGCTTGGTTGTTGGGCAGCTGCCTGGCGTTGATGGTGATGGCTCAGGAGGCGGCGGCGGGGACCGTGCTGGTCGTCGGCGATAGTATCAGCGCCGCTTTGGGGCTGGAAACCAGCCAGGGCTGGGTCTCCCTGCTGCAGAAACGCCTGGATGACGAGGGGTTCGAGCACCGTGTGGTGAACGCGTCCATCAGTGGCGACACCAGTGCCGGCGGTGCTTCCCGGCTGCCTGCGCTGCTTGGCGAACACAAGCCTGCGCTGGTGATAATCGAGCTCGGTGGCAACGATGGCCTGCGTGGCCAACCCCCCGCACAATTGCAACAGAATCTTGCCGGTATGGTGGAGCGGTCGCAGCAGGCAGGGGCCAAGGTGCTGCTGCTGGGCATGCGCCTGCCGCCCAATTACGGCAAGCGCTATACCGACGCCTTCGCCCGGGTCTACCAGGATCTGGCGGCCTCCCGGCAGGTGCCGCTGGTGCCGTTCTTCCTCGAAGGCGTGGGGGGCGTCGAGGGGATGATGCAGGCCGATGGCATCCATCCGGCGGCGGGTGCCCAGGGCAAGTTGCTGGATAACGTCTGGCCGAGCCTGAAACCGCTGCTCTGAGCCCTGTCGGAAGGCTTTTCCAGGCCTGGCCTTTCGGCTAATGTTGCGCACCCGTCCTGGAGTCCTTCATGCCGCGCCCCGCCTGGTCCCTGCATGCCTACAAGCTGATCGAGCCCGATGAGCAGCTCGACCTGTTCGCCTGTCGCGAGGTGCGCCTGCACCTGGTCGCGCGCCAGCTCGAACTGGGTGGTCATGCGGACAGGACCCTGTGCGGCGGCCTTCTGCCGGCCCAGCCGCGCTGGTGCGAACTGGAAAGGCCGCAACTGCAGGATCGGAGGTTGTGCCCTGCCTGCCGGGCCGAGTTGAACGCCCAGCGTGACGGCCAGCGGCCCGAATGGTCCGACGGCTGAGCCCTCCCGGCGCATTGTGTGCCGGTGTACAATCCCGAGTCTTTTAATCAGCCACTTTTTGCCAAGGATTACCGGATGTTGTCGCGCGTTCCCGCCGTCGCCCGTTCCCTGTCTCTGGCCGCGTTCGCGCTGGCCGGTCACGCCGCAGCACTGGAGCTGCCCCTGCCGCCCCCGGGCGAGGATATCGTCGGCCAGGTCCAGGTGATCAAGGCCAAGTACGAAGACACCTTCGCCGACATCGGCGTGGCCAATGACCTGGGCTATCTGGAGATGGTCGCCGCCAACCCGGGCGTCGATCCCTGGCTGCCGGGCACTGGTACCGAGATCCTCCTGCCGACTCGTTTCATCCTGCCGCCGGGCCCGCGCGAGGGCATCGTGATCAACCTGGCCGAGTACCGCATGTACTACTTCCCGAAAGGGGAGAACGTGGTGCACACCTTCCCGCTGGGCATCGGTCGCGAGGGCTGGGGCTCTCCGATCAACACCACCAAGATCACCGCCAAGACGCCCAACCCGGCCTGGTACCCGCCGAAGTCGATCCGCGAAGAGCACGCCGCCGACGGCGACCCGCTGCCCACCGTGGTGCCGCCGGGCCCGGATAACCCGCTGGGGCCGTTCAAGTTCACCCTGGGCCTGCCCGGTTACCTGATCCACGGCTCCAACAAGAAGTTCGGTATCGGCATGCGTGTCAGCCACGGCTGCTTCCGCATGCTCAACAACAACGTGCTGGAGCTGGCGAAGATGGCGCCGGTCGGTACCCCGGTGCGGATCATCAACGAGCCCTACAAGTTCGGTGTGAGCGGCGGCAAGGTCTACATCGAGGCACACACTCCGCTGAACGACCATGGCGATCCGTCGGTGGTGGACAAGCACACCGCGGTGATCAACGCGCTCCTCAAGCGTGAGGACCTGGTCAACAGCATCCGCCTGGACTGGGAAGTGGTGCGTGAAGTCGTGGCGGCCGAGGATGGCCTGCCGGTGGAGATCGCCGAGCCTTCCGCCGCCGTGGCCACAAGCGCCCCCGCGCCCAGCTTCTGATCCCCATCGAGAAGCCCGCCGCGCGCCCTTGGCCCGGCGGGCTTTTTCATGCCTGGCGAAAATCCCGGGAGAGCAGGGCGTTGATTCGCAGGCACAAAAAAACCGACCCAGTGAACTGGGTCGGTTTCGAGTAAAAGCCTTGTGGGCTATTACTTGCGGCTGGCTTTTTCCAGCATACGCAGAGCGCGCTCGTTAGCCTCGTCAGCGGTTTGCTGGGCTTTCTGAGCGGCGGCCAGAGCTTCGTCAGCCTTGCGGTAGGCTTCATCGGCACGGGCTTGAGCGCGAGCGGCTGCATCTTCAGTTGCAGTCAGACGGGCTTCGGTTTCTTTGGAGACGCTGCTGCAACCGGTGGCCAGAACTGCTGCCAGAGCCAGAGCAGAGAATTTCAGAACGTTGTTCATCGTGTTCCCCTTAAGGTGGACATTTCCATAAAAGCAATTCCCCGAGCTTGGGAAATTAGCCGGCGTACATACTACCCATAACTTGTAGTAAGTAAACTGACGCGGTGCAAGGAGGCGAGTTTTTTTTCACCTGATCCGCTATTCCCTTGCGCAAGTCCTGGTGCATCTGTGCAAAAAGCATCCAGTTGGATAGTCCTTGAGCAGGCGAAGTTCAAAGTTTAGCCGCCGGTGGGGAAAGTGCCCTGGCGACCCCGGCCCGGTTGGTGGGGTGGAAGTAGTCGGGATGTGATTGGTGAAGGTCGCTTTTGCATCTTCGCTCGCTTGCGGGATGTAAAGCCCACAACTTCCCAATCGTTACAGTGAACTGGTTCTTCATATTGTAGGAAATGCCGTGGAAGGCCTTCAGGCGCACTGATAAGCTGCGCCGATTTCCTCCCGCATTCCAGGACATCAAGGACGGCGTTATGGCAAGACTACTTAAGTGGGTGGTGCTCGCAGCGCTCGCGCTGGCGTTAATCATCAAACTCTCTCTGTACCTCTCGGTCAGGTCGATCATGAATGATGCGATCCAGCAGCTTTCGCCGATCATGGACATCAGCTACGGCGGGATCACCTCCTCCTTCGACGGCCGTGTCGGCCTCGAGAACCTCAAGCTCCGCGTCCCCGCGCTGAACGACAGCGTGCAGGTGGCCCATGCCGAGCTGAAGTTCAATGGCCTGCGCGAGCTGCTCAGCTTCAAGGAGCGCCTGGACGAGGGCAAGTTCCCGAAGCAGATGGCCGTGCGCCTGAAGGGCGTGATGCTGGAAGTACATGGCCCCTTCATGCAGCAGCTCTACGACGCGCCGACCGAACGCAGCATCTTCACCGCGATGAGCGAAGTGGCGTGTGGCAAGGTCAGCCACATCGGCACCAACGAACTGCTCGACATGGGCTATCGCACCTTCGAGACGGATGCCGAATTCTCCTACCTGTTCGAGCCGGGCGCGCAGAAGCTCACGTTCAATCTCACTTCCGATACCCGTGACATGGGCGAGACGCGCGTCAGCATGGCGCTGTCGAACATGTCCGAGAAGCCGGGTGACTTGCGCGTCAACCCGCCGCGCCTGTCCAGCGTCGTCTTCGAGCTCAACGACAACCAGTATCAGCGCAAGGTGCAGGAGTACTGCGCCGGTAAACTCGGGCAGTCGACGGACGTCTACCTGAAAACGGCAGTGGAGCAACTCGACCGCGTGCTGCGTTCGCAGAAGATCGCCCTCGACCAGTCGCTGCTGGATGCCTATTCGCGCTACCTGAAGGACCCGCAGTCGCTGCGCGTCGAGCTGACACCGACCGAGGGCATGAGTTGGGACGGCCTGCAGTTCTTCGAGCCCAAGGATGTGGTCGGCATGTTGCGCCCGGCGCTGCTGGTCAACCAGCAACCGGTGCAGCCGATCGCCTTCGCCTGGGTCGACCCGGACAAACGCGCCGAAATGGGCGTGAACGAGAAGGTCTCGGTGACGGCGGAAAAAGCCGACGATGCCGGTGCCTCGCCGCAATACGAGTTCGTCAACGTATCCAGCCTGCAGGACTACGCGGGCAAGCGCTTGCAGTTCATCACCTTCGATGGCGCCTATTACCAGGGTGTATTACATAAGGTGGAGAACGGTAAGGCTTTCCTGAGTGCCCAATTTGGCTCCGGCTCCGCCGAAATGTTTCTTCGGCTGGAAAAGATAGATAAGGTACGGGTGTTGTTCTAAAAACCCCCTGAGGAGTTGCGATGAGCGAGGCGCTGTCCATCCACCATGACCAGGCAGGTCATCAGTTCGAGACCACCGTGGACGGTCATCGTGCATACCTTGCCTACATGGACCTGGGCAAACAGACATTGGACATCTATCGCACCTTCGTGCCGAACGCGCTGCGTGGCCGGGGCATCGCCGCAGCGCTGACCGAGCGCGCACTGGGCTTCGCCGAAGACCAGGGCTATACGGTGATCCCCTCCTGTTCCTACGTGGAGCGCTACATCGAGCGCCGCCAGCGCCACGCCCCCAAGGGCTGAGCTGGGGCCGAAACGAAAACGCCGGGCAGATGCCCGGCGTTTTTCGTTGTGCGGTCGATCAGCCGCGCTGGCGCTTGGGCAGCACGTCCTTGAGCTTGGCGTGCATGCTGCGCAGGGTCTTCTCGGTGGTTTCCCAGTCGATGCAGGCGTCGGTGATGGAGACGCCGTACTTGAGCTGGTCCAGGTCCTTGGGAATGGACTGGCTGCCCCAGCCGAGGTGGCTCTCGACCATCAGGCCGACGATGGAACCGTTGCCTTCGAGGATCTGGTTGGCGACGTTGTCCATCACCAGCGGTTGCAGGGCCGGGTCCTTGTTGGAATTGGCGTGGCTGCAGTCGACCATGATGTTCGGCTTGATGCCGGCCTTGGTCAGTTCCTGCTCACAAATGGCAACGCTCACCGAATCGTAGTTGGGCTTGCCGTTGCCGCCGCGCAGCACGACATGGCCGTAGGCGTTGCCCTTGGTGGTGACGATGGAGACGCCGCCTTCCTGGTTGATGCCGAGGAAGCGGTGCGGGCTGGAGACGGACTGCAGCGCGTTGATCGCCACGGTCAGGCTGCCGTCGGTGCCGTTCTTGAAGCCGACTGCCGAGGACAGGCCGGAGGCCATCTCGCGGTGGGTCTGGGATTCGGTGGTGCGGGCGCCGATGGCGGACCAGCTGATCAGGTCCTGCAGGTACTGCGGGGAAATCGGGTCAAGCGCCTCGGTGGCAGTGGGCAGGCCTTTTTCGGCCAGGTCGCGCAGCAGTTGGCGACCGATATGCAGGCCGTCCTGGATCTTGAAGGAGTCGTCCAGGTACGGGTCGTTGATCAGGCCTTTCCAGCCGACGGTGGTGCGCGGCTTCTCGAAGTACACGCGCATGACCAGGAACAGGGTATCGGACACTTCGGCAGCCAGGCCCTTGAGGCGATCGGCGTACTCGTGGGCGGCCTTGATGTCGTGGATCGAGCAGGGGCCGACCACCACGAACAGGCGATGATCCTTGCCATCGAGGATGTTGCGCACCACTTCACGGCCATTGGCCACGGTACGCAGGGCAGCGTCGGTGAGCGGAATCTCGCGTTTCAGTTGCTCCGGCGTGATCAGGGTCTCGTTGGAGGCAACGTTCAGGTCGTCGATCGGTAAATCAGCCATCGTGCTAGTCATCAGGTCAGTCGTCAGGTCACAGGTGCGGGCCGCCAGCCATCCCGGAGCTGCGGGGCACGGCATTTGAGTGCGCGTCGGGGACGCGGAACCTTAACGCGTTACACGCTGGCTCGACAATGGCACCAAGGGGGCAAATAGGCGGAAAATGCTCAGTTCAGGCTGGCTGCGGAGAACTCGGCGGCGTGACGGGCGATCCATTCCTGGGCGATGCGCTCGATCGGCAGCTCCTCGCCGGCCTCGAGTTCGCGTTGCTTGCGGTAGACCTCGATCTGGCAGACCTGCTCGACCATGCGGGCGCGGAACAGGGTTTCCTCGTCGGTGAAGCAGATGCCCACCAGGTAGTCGTCGGGCTGCTTGCGGCACCAGGCGACGATGCCGGCGTAGCGTGCCTCGTCACCCAGCAGGGGGATGCGCAACTCGATCGCGGTGCCCTTGCGAAAGCCTCGGATCGAGTTGCAGGCAACGCCGCCGAGACTGATATTGTGCAGCCGCTGTCGCGGCAGGAAGCTGTGCTTGCGCAGTACCAGCTCTACAGGCATATCGCTGGGGTGACGCAGGAATCGACGCATTTTTCATGGACTCCGGGTGCCATTTTTCCGGCATCGCTAAGGGCAGTATAGTGCGCGAACTCGAACTGACTGATTTCGATGCGGACCAGCAACTGCTGGCTCTGCCGGGTATCTCGCTCATCGTATTCACGAGCATAGGTTGTGCCAGTTGCCGCTGGGCGCGGCGCCACTTGTCGCAGATGCCCCTGGGCGTCGACAGATTGTGCTGGATAGACGCCGGCAATAATGGTGGCCTGGTGCAGCGCTACGAGGTATTCCACCTGCCCGCGCTCTTCGTGGTGCGGGACGGACAATTTCTTGGCGCCCTGCGCAGCACGCTGCAGGGCGAGGACCTGAACCACAACCTGGACGACGCCCTGGCCCGCCAGGCAGAGGAGCTTCCCTGATGACCCAACCCTCGCAGCCACGCATCGGCATCATCGGCACCGGTGCCATCGGCGGCTTCTATGGCCTTTTGTTGGCCCGCGCCGGCTTCGACGTGCATTTCCTCTTGCGCAGCGAGTACGAGGCGGTGCGCGCCAACGGCCTGCAACTCAACAGCGCGGTGCACGGCGCCCTGGCGCTCGAGCCCGTGCAGGCCTATCGCGAGGTGGCCGAGATGCCGCCCTGCGACTGGCTGCTGGTGGGCGCCAAGACCACCAGCAACGCCGATCTGGCGCCGCTGATCGCACGGGCCGCCGCGCCGGGCGCCAAGGTGGTGTTGCTGCAGAACGGGCTGGCGGTCGAGGACGCGCTGCGCCCGCTGCTGCCGGATTCGCTGCATCTGCTGGGGGGGCTCTGCTACATCTGCGTCCATCGCCATGCGCCGGGGGTGATCGAACACCAGTCCCTGGGCGCAGTGAACCTTGGTTACCACTCCGGTCCGGCTGGTGATGACGCTGCACGCCAGGCGCTGGTGGAGGAGGGCGCCGGACTGTTCCGTGCGGCAGGACTGGACTCCACCGGGATGCCCGACCTAGAGCAGGCGCGTTGGCAGAAGCTGGTGTGGAACGTGCCTTATAACGGCCTCTCGGTGCTCCTTGACGCGGGCACCACCGCGCTGATGCGCAACGCCGACAGCCGCGAGCTGATCCAGGCGATCATGCAGGAGGTGGTGGAGGGTGCACTGGCCTGCGGTCATAGCCTTCCGGACGGCTTCGCCGGTAAATTGCTGGCGGCCACCGACCGGATGCCCGACTACCTGCCGAGCATGTACCACGACTTCGCCCAGCGCCGCCCGCTGGAGCTCGAAGCCATCTATGCTGCACCCCTGGCAGCGGCCGCTGCGGCGGGCCGGGACCTGCCGCGCATCCGCGCGATGTACCAGGCCCTGCGCTTCATCGACGCGCGCAACCAGGAGTAAGGAGACAGGCATGGCGGGAGGACTGGCGGACAAACTGGTGCTGGCGATTTCCTCGCGGGCGCTGTTCGACCTCAACGAAAGCCATCGGGTCTACGAGTCCGAAGGCATCGAGGCCTACCGCCAGTACCAGATCGACCATGAGGACGAGGTGCTCGACCCAGGCGATGCCTTTCCCCTGGTGCAGAAGCTCCTCGGCCTCAACAGTGCACTGGGCCAGTCGCGCGTCGAGGTGATCCTGGTGTCGCGCAACAGTGCCGATACCGGGCTGCGTGCCTTCAACTCCATCCAGCAGCACGGCCTTGCCATCTCCCGCGCAGCCTTTTCCGGTGGCCGCAGCCCCGGGCCCTATCTCAAGGCTTTCGGTTGCCACCTGTTCCTTTCCACCCATGTGGACGATGTCCGTGCGGCGCTGCAGAGTGGTTTCGCTGCGGCCACCATCCTGTCCGGCGGGCCGCGCCGAGCCGCCAGCAACGAACTGCGTATCGCCTTCGATGGGGATGCGGTGCTGTTCTCGGACGATTCCGAGCGGGTCTACCAGCAGGGCGGGCTCGAGGCCTTCCAGGCCTACGAGCGTCAGGCGGCGTTGACCCCGCTGGACGGCGGCCCCTTCAAGCCATTCCTTTCAGCGCTCAACAGCCTGCAGCAGGAGTTCCCCGCCGACGCCTGCCCGATCCGCACGGCGCTGGTCACCGCACGCTCGGCGCCGGCCCATGAGCGGGTCATTCGCACCCTGCGCGAATGGAACATCCGCCTCGACGAGTCCTTCTTCCTCGGCGGGCTGGAGAAATCCTCCATCCTCGACGCCTTCGGCGCCGACGTGTTCTTCGACGACCAGGCGGGACATTGCGAGAAAGCCCGCGAAGTGGTCGCCACCGGCCACGTTCCCCACGGCGTGAGCAACGAACCGCTGATATCTGACTAAGCTGAGACGAGGCCCGCCACCCAGGCAGTAGGAGGCCTCATGATCCGTTCGATTCTCTACGCCACCGACCTCGGTCTGTACGCCCCCTATGTGCTGCAGCACGCCCTTTCGCTTGCCCGGGTCTACCAGGCCGAGCTCTACGTGGTGCACGCCGTCGAGCCGCTCGGGCTGTTCGCCGAGTCCGTCCTGCAGACCTACCTCGATGAAGAGCGCCTTGCTGAACTACGGACCAAGGGGCTGGGCACCGTCATGGCCAGCATCGAGCTGCGTGTGCTGGAGGGGTTCCGCGATGAGATGGGGGACGCGCAGAGCGAGCTGGAAATGATCCGCGCGGTGCGTGTGGTGCAGGGGGACCCGCCGCAGGTGATTCTCGAGGAGGCACAGAAACTCGGGGTGGATTTGCTGGTCGTAGGCAGTCACAGCCATGGCGCTGCACTCGATACGCCCCTGGGGCGGACCTCGGCACGCCTGGTGCAGCTGTCCGACGTGCCCGTGTACCTGGTGCCCATGCTTCAACACCGTGGGCGGGGCGAGCTGTGACGACGACTACGAATGGCGTGCAAAACTGAAAAAAACGTCTAGTTTTATCCATCAAACCATTAATATGGTTATAAACGTCGCTGACCATCCAATGCGTCGTCATTTGCTTTGAGGGATATCTATGAAGCTTCAGCAATTGCGCTACATCTGGGAAGTGGCGCACCACGACCTCAACGTGTCGGCCACCGCGCAAAGCCTTTACACCTCGCAACCGGGTATCAGCAAGCAGATCCGCCTGCTCGAGGATGAACTGGGCGTGGAAGTCTTCGCCCGCAGTGGCAAGCACCTGACCCGGGTCACTCCCGCAGGCGAACGCATCATCACCACTGCCGGGGAGATCCTGCGCAAGGTGGAGAGCATCAAGCAGATCGCCCAGGAGTTCTCCAACGAGAAGAAGGGCACCCTGTCGATCGCCACCACCCACACCCAGGCTCGTTACGCACTGCCGTCGGTGATCAGCGGCTTCATCCGCCAGTACCCCGACGTAGCGCTGCACATGCACCAGGGCACGCCGATGCAGATCGCCGAGATGGCCGCCGACGGCACCGTCGACTTCGCCATCGCCACCGAGGCGCTGGAGCTGTTCGGCGACCTGGTGATGATGCCCTGCTACCGCTGGAACCGCTGCGTGATCGTGCCCCAGGGGCACCCGCTGGCCAAGCTGCCGAAGCTCACCCTGGAAGCCCTCGCCGAGCACCCCATCGTCACCTACGTATTCGGTTTCACCGGCCGCTCCAAGCTGGATGAAGCCTTCAGCCATCGTGGCCTGACGCCGAAGGTGGTGTTCACCGCGGCCGACGCCGACGTGATCAAGACCTATGTACGCCTGGGCCTGGGCGTGGGCATCGTCGCCAAGATGGCGGTCGATCCCAAGCTGGACAGCGACCTCGTGGTGCTGGACGCCAGCGAGCTGTTCGAGTCCAGCGTGACCAAGATCGGCTTCCGCCGCGGCACCTTCCTGCGCGGCTTCATGTGCGACTTCATCGAGAAGTTCGCCCCGCACCTGACCCGCGACATGCTGGCCAAGGCGGTGCAATGCCACAACAAGGCCGAGCTGGACGAGCTGTTCCACGACGTCGAGCTGCCGACCTACTGAGTCGGTCGCGGTAACGAAAAGCCCGGCATCCGCCGGGCTTTTTCATTGCGCTTCGAGCACCTGGTGCAGGAACTCGTGGAACACGGTGTAGACCTGCTCGCTGCCGTCGTCGTGGCGCACCACGAAGAAGGGCGCGGTGTCGACGCCATAGTGCTGGGCGACCATCCAGCCGGCACTGGCCGGATTGCGTTCGTCGGCCACCATCACCCGGTCGATGCGTTGCAGATGGCCGCCGCGCTCCAGCAGGCGCTGCACGTCCTTGCACTTGTCGCAGTCCTCGCCGTCGGCCAGGACCTTCTTCACCAGGGTGATCTTCATCGGCTCAGTTCTTCGCGATCAGGTTGCCGGCATGCAGCCCGCATTCCTTCTGGGTCGCTTCTTCCCACCACCAACGGCCTTCGCGCTCGTGCTGGTTGGGCAGCACGGGGCGGGTGCAGGGCTCGCAGCCGATGCTGATGAAGCCGCGCTCGTGCAGCGGGTTGTAGGGGATCTCCAGCATGCGGATATAGGCCCAGACTTCGTCGCTTGGCATCTGCGCCAGCGGGTTGAACTTGTACAGCGGGTTGTCGGGCGTGGAGAAGGCGCCGTCCAGCTCCACCACCGCCACATTGCTGCGGGTGCCAGGGCTCTGGTCGCGGCGCTGGCCGGTGGCCCAGGCGCGCACGGTGGACAGCTTGCGGCGCAGCGGCTCGATCTTGCGGATGCCGCAACACTCCTCGTGGCCGTCCTTGTAGAAGCTGAACAGGCCCTTCTCGCGGACGAAGGGTTCCAGCCGGGCTGCGTCGGGGGAAAGCACCTCGATGGCGATGCCGTAGTGCTCACGCACCTTCTCGATGAAGCGGTAGGTTTCCGGGTGCAGGCGGCCGGTGTCGAGGCTGAACACCTTCACGTTCCTGTTCAGTTTCCAGGCCATGTCCACCAGCACCACATCCTCGGCGCCGCTGAAGGACAGCCACAGCTCATCGCCGAAGTGTTCGAAGGCGAGCTTGAGGATGTCCTGGGGGGACTTGCTGGCGTAGGCCGCAGCAATCTCGGCGACGTCGAAAGGTTGGCTCATCAGGCGGTTTTCCTAGTTGAAATGGCGCTACGCGCTCTGTGGCGCGGATGGTAGCAAAAGCAACTTATGCGCCTAAATAACCAGAAGGAAGGTGGACTGCCATGTTCGGATATAAGCGCCGCGTTGCGTGGCTGCGGGTGAAAAGCTAGAGTGCCGCCTCCCCAACAAACCAATACCGAGGAATGTCTCGTGGAAATCGCCTGTCTCGACCTGGAAGGTGTGCTGGTTCCGGAAATCTGGATCGCCTTCGCCGAAAAAACTGGAATCGACGCGCTCAAGGCCACCACCCGCGATATTCCCGACTACGACGTGCTGATGAAGCAGCGCCTGCGCATCCTCGACGAGCATGGCCTGAAGCTCTCCGACATCCAGGAAGTGATCGCCACCCTCAAGCCGCTGGAAGGTGCCGTCGAGTTCGTCGATTGGCTGCGCGAGCGTTTCCAGGTGGTGATCCTCTCCGACACCTTCTACGAATTCTCCCAGCCCCTGATGCGCCAGCTCGGTTTCCCGACCCTGCTGTGCCACAAGCTGATCACCGACGAGACCGACCGCGTGGTGGACTACCAACTGCGCCAGAAGGACCCGAAGCGCCAGTCGGTGATCGCCTTCAAGAGCCTCTACTACCGCGTGATCGCCGCCGGCGACTCGTACAACGACACCACCATGCTCTCCGAGGCCCATGCCGGCATCCTCTTCCATGCCCCGGAGAACGTGATCCGCGAGTTTCCGCAGTTCCCGGCCGTGCATACCTACGAA
Organism: Pseudomonas sp. No.21; assembly: GCF_054558415.1. Lineage (NCBI taxonomy): Bacteria > Pseudomonadati > Pseudomonadota > Gammaproteobacteria > Pseudomonadales > Pseudomonadaceae > Pseudomonas > Pseudomonas sp. No.21. Next base: position 327,864 of record NZ_BAAJNO010000004.1, on the reverse strand, counting down.
GACCTCAAGCGTGAGTTCCTCAAGGCCTCCAACCGCTCGCTGAGCCTCTGAACCCAGCCATGAAAAAGCCCGCGACAGCGGGCTTTTTCATTTCCGTGCCTGCAGGGCACCAGGCGATGATTCAGCCTTACAAACCTTCCAGCGTCCGCAACAGCACCTGCACCTTGGTGATGGATTCGCGGTACTCCGCTTCCCAGTCCGAGTCGGCGACGATGCCGCCGCCGCCCCAGCAACTGGCCACGCCGTCCTTCACCAGCAGGGTGCGGATGGCGATGGAACTGTCCATTTCCCCGCGCACGTCGAGGTAGAGAAGCGAGCCGCAGTAGATGGAGCGACGGGTCGGCTCCAGCTCGTCGATGATCTCCATGGCGCGGATCTTCGGTGCGCCCGTGATGGAGCCGCCGGGGAAGCTGCCCATCAGCAGGTCCAGCGCATCCTTGCCCTCGGCCAGCTCGCCGCGAACGGCGCTGACCAGGTGGTGCACGTTGGGGTAGCTCTCCAGCGCGAACAACTCCGGCACCTTCACGCTGCCGGTGCTGCAGCTGCGGCCCAGGTCGTTGCGCAGCAGGTCGACGATCATCAGGTTCTCCGCCCGGTCCTTCGGGCTCGCCAGCAGTTCCTGCGCCTGCTCGGCGTCTTCCTCGGGCGTGCGTCCGCGTGGGCGGGTGCCCTTGATCGGGCGAGTCTCCACCTGGCCCTTGCTGAGCCTGATGAAGCGCTCCGGCGAGAGGCTGAGGATGGCGCCGCCGTCGGCCAGGGCCTGGTAGGCGGAAAAGGGCGTGGAACAGGCCTCGCGCAAGGCGAGATAGGCGCTCCAGGGGTCGCCCTGGCACTGCGCCTGAAAGCGCTGGGCGAAATTCACCTGGTAGCAATCACCGGCTGCAATGTAGGACTGGATCCGCTCAATCGCGTTTTTGTAAGCCGCCTGAGTCAGATCCGCCTGAAAGGCGCTCTTAAGGCGAAATTCATCGACTTTGTAGGGATTTTCCGAACAGCTGAACAGGTCTACCAGGCGTTGGCGCTCGCTCTGAGCGAGGCTCGGATGGAATACCAGTTGGCTGGTGCGCTGCTGGTGGTCACTGACGAGGGCCCAGGCGTAGAGGCCGAGCTGGGCGTCGGGCAACCGGCGGTCATCGCGCGCCCGGGCGGGCAGCGCTTCCAGGCGGCGGCCGAAGTCATAGGAAAAATACCCCATCAATCCGCCCGTGAATGGCAGTTCCACGGCATCGGGCGTTTCGGCGAATCCCAACTGCCGCAAGGCCTCGCGAAGGCGGTGGATAAAGTCGTTGGCCGATTCGTCGGGTCCCGGCGCCAGTTCTGCCAATGGCCAGGCGCTGAATAGGTCATAGCGTCCACGACTGGCAATGGGCCTGCCGGCGTCGAGCAGCACCGCTCCGGGTGCATGGCGGACGAGGGCGAAGCGCTGTCCCGGGTGTTCGTGGTAGGGCAGGGGGTGTACGAGGCTATTGGGCATGATGGACGCAAAGAGGGCGCGAGTGAGGATTCTAGACCGCCTAAATTGTCGATCCTAGAGCCGTTTCTTAAGTTTACGCAGGAAATGCATTCTGATAATTATGGATAAATCCCGCGGGGTCATATCCCCGTCCCACAACGATAAAGATACAGGGATACAGGCCGTGGATGCAGTTCTCGACCCCGCAGCCGGCAGCCTACTGCGCTCAAAACTGATGACGCCCCAGGCGTCTGCCGACTATTTGCCACGACCGCAGGTGCAGGCGGTGTTGGCAGCACATCCCCATGCCAGGCTTCTGCTGTTCTCGGCACCCGCCGGCTTTGGCAAGACCACCGCCCTCGCGCTCCTGGCCGAACAGCGCCGCGCGGCGGGCTCCGCCGTTGCCTGGTTCTCCCTTGGCAAGGAGGACGACAATCCCTCGCGTTTCTTCCAGCAACTGATCAAGACCCTGGGCGCCGCCGTGCCCGGCCTCGGTACGCACGCTTCGGGCTTCCTGCAGAACACCATGCAGGTGCCGGTCGCAGCGGTGCTGGAGAGCCTGCTGGTGGAACTGACCGGCCTGGAAGGGCCCCTGCTGCTGGTGCTGGATGATCTGCACCTGCTCAGTGACGCGGAAATCTTCGGCGCCCTCGGCCGCCTGGTGAAGATGGCCCCGGCCCATTTCACCCTCGCCATCGGCAGCCGCTCCCTGCCGCCGATGAACCTTGCGACCCTGCGTGCCAAGGGCTGGTTGCTGGAAATCGGGCTGGACGAGCTGCGCCTGACCGAGGAAGAAACCCGCCACTACCTGGACCGCAGCGGCCTCGCGCTGGACGAGGCGACCCTGGCCGCGCTGCACAGCCAGACCGAAGGCTGGCTGATCGGCGTGCACCTCGCCAGCCTCTGGCTGCGCCACCAGCCCCAGGCTTCCGACCAGGTCCTGGCGATGGGCGGTGACCAGGCCGCAGTGGGCGACTACCTGCTGACCACCGTCTTCGAGCAGTTGCCGGCGGACCTGCAGGACGCCCTGCTGGCCCTCGGCATCGCCAGCCAGCTGAGCGGCGACCTGGCCAACGCGCTCACCGGGCGCAACGATGGCCAGGCCCTGCTGGAGCGGCTGGAGACCATGCAGCTGTTCCTCCTGCCCCTGGACCGCGAGCGCCAGTGGTACCGCTTCCACCACCTGTTCGCCGACTTCCTCCGTGCGCGCCTCCAGTCCCAGGACCCGGAGCGTTTTCGCCAACTGCACTTCAACGCCAGCCTGTGGTTCACCAACCACCACATGCAGAACCTCGCCATCGAGCACGCCTGCCTGGCCGAAGACCCGGAGATGCTCGCGGCGCTGGTGGACGGCTGTGGCCTGGAACTGATCAACCGTGGCCAGTTGAACCAGATCTACCGCTGGCGCCAGTTCGTGCCCGACGACATCGCCGAGCGCTACCCGACGCTGATCCTCGCCGACGTATGGAACCGCGCCACCGAGCTGGCGCTGCCCGAAGCCAACCAGATGCTCGACGAGCTGCTGGCGCGCTGGGGCGGCGCCGGTGTCCAGGCGCCGTTGAGCGACAAGTACCTGGCGGCGCTCGCGGTGAAGGCCGCGATCGCCCTGCAGAAGGATGACCTCGACCTGTGCGTCAACCTGGCGCGCAAGGTGGAGGGCCTGCTCGGCCAGCACGAGGCCTTCCTCGAAGTGGCCATGCTGGTCATCGGTGCCCTGGCGCTGGTGATCCTCGCCCAGCCGGAACAGGCGCGCCGCCTGCTGGCGCTGGCGCAGCAGCGCAACCACTTCCTCGAGGGCCGCTACCTCGACATGCAACTGGGCAATGTGGAGATCCTCCTGTCTCTGGAGCAGGGCCAGGTCAAGCAGGCCCAGTTGCTCCACGAGCAGATGCGTGCCCAGTTGATGCCGTTGTTCGGTGAGAAGTCCCGGGCGCTGGCCCTGCCGGTGATCATCGAGTCGCTGATCGCCTACCAGCAGGGGCGCCTGGATGGCCTGGAGGAGCGCCTGCGCTGGGCGCTCAATCATGTCGACGTGATCAAGCCCATCGATATCTACGCCCAGGGCATGCTGTTCCTCGCGCGCATCCAGCGCATGCAGGACAAGCCCAAGGAAGCCCTCGCCAGCCTGGTGCTGATGCAGAACCTGGCGGCGCGCAACCAGTCCTGGCGCTTCTACGTCCAGGCGGTGGCCGACGAGGTGACGCTGATCCTCCAGGAGCCGGCGACCGACCGCATCAAGCGTGCCGAACTGCGGCTGAAGGCGGTGGATTGGGCCAAGCTCGCCGCCGACTATGCCAAGCGGGGCTTCAACCCGGTGCTGTGGACCCAGGGCCTGATCCGCGTACGCCTGCAGCAGGCGCGCGGGCATTACAGCGAGGCGCTGCACGAGATCAACCAGTTGCGTGCCCAGCTGCAACCCGGCTGGCATGGCCTGCAGCGCCTGCGCCTGGACCTGCTGGCGGCCCTCAGCTACCAGCGCCTGGGTTACCAGGAGCGTGCCCAGAGCCTGCTGGTGCAGTGCCTGCTCAGCGCCGAGCGCGAGGATGTGCGCAGCCTCTTCGTCGAGGAGGGTGACGCCATCCGCCTGCTGCTGCAGCAACTGGAAGCCGCCGAGCGCCAGCCGGCATTGCAGGGCTTCATTCGCAGCCTGCTGGCCATTTGGCCGGGTCAGGACATACGCAAGTCACAGGATGTGCTGGAGGAAGGGCTGACCGATCGCGAGCGCGAGGTGGTCCTGCTGGCTGCCAAGGGGCTTTCCAACGAGGAGATCGGCCAGCAGCTCTCGCTGGCCCTGGGGACCGTCAAATGGCACCTGCACAACATCTACGAGAAGCTCAAGGTGCGCAATCGCACCCAGGCGATACGCCGTGCCCGGGAACTGGGGTTGCTGGAGTCATGAGCACCCCCTCCACCGATGCGCTGCCGTTCCCGATACTGCGCACCAAGCTGTTCCCGCCGGACTCAGGTGGCCGCCCGCGCCTGGCGCGACAGGCCCTGATCGACCGCCTGTTCGAGGCGCGCGGCCAGCGCGTGCTGGTGCTCAGTGCGCCCGCCGGCTTCGGCAAGAGCACGGTGCTCAGCCTGTTCCGCGAAGCCCTGCAGCGCGCCGGGGCGCGGGTCGCCTGGCTGTCCTGCGATGATTCCGACAGCGAGCCCCAGCGCCTGCTGCAGTACCTGGTGGCCGCGGTCGAGGCGGTCACCCCGGGCTTCGGCAGCAACACCGCCGGGCTCCTGCGCGGCGAGGTGAACTGGCCGGTGGAGGCGATCATCGATGCCTTCGTCAGCGACCTGCAGCGTCTCGACGGCGAACTCTACGTGATGCTCGACGACTTCCATCGCATCCGTCACGCCAGCCTGGAGCAGGGCGCCCGCCACCTGGTGGAGCGCCTGCCGAGCAACGTCCACCTGATCAGCGCGACCCGCTTCACCCCGCGCAGCCTGTTCGTCGAGGGCGATGCCTTCATGCTCCAGGCCGAGGACCTGCGCCTGTCCCTGGAAGAGGCCGAGGCCTATTTCCGCGAAGTGCGCGAGCTGGAACTGAGCCGCAGCGAGCTCAAGCAACTGCATGCGCGCACCGAGGGCTGGATCACCGCGCTGCACCTGGCCAGCCTGGCGCTGGCGCGGCACCCGGATCGCGCGGCCTTCCTCGCCAGCCTCTCGGGGACCGAGCGCAACATTGCCGACTACCTGGCCGAGGACGTGGTCAACAGCCTGCCCCTGGCCCTGCAGCAGTTCCTCGACCAGACCTCGGTGCTGGACGAGTTCTGCGCCGACCTGTGCAACGCCCTGACCGGCCGCCGCGATGGCCTGGACATGCTGATGCGCCTGCAGCGCGAGCAGTTGTTCGTCATCCCGCTGGACGAGCAGGGTGAATGGTTCCGCTATCACCACCTGTTCGCCGAGTTCCTCCAGGGCCGCCTGCAGCGCCATACCGACAGCGCCACGCTGCTGCACGCCGCGGCCCGCTGGTGCGAGAGCCACGACCTGCCGGACCGTGCCATCAAGTACGCCCTGCGCGGCCGCGACTACGGCTTCGCCGCCGAGTTGCTGGAGCGCCAGGGCGCGCGGCTGATCGCCGGCAATCGTGTCTACGGCATCCTGTCCATGCTCAAGGAAGTGCCCGCCGAGGTGATCCGCGAGCATCCCGTGTTCCAGATCTTCTATGCCTGGCAACTGGCCTTCGAGCAGAAGTTCGCCGAGTCCGAGGCGCTGATCGAAGAGGTCAGCACCCGCCTGTTGCAGGGGCGCGGCAAGGTCATCCACTTCGGCCTCGGCGAACTGCTGGCGGCCTCCCAGGTACTCAAGGCGCTGGTGCTGCTGTACCAGGACAAGCTGGAAAGCTGCCTCAAGGTCGCCCGCCAGTGGCTGGCCATGGTGCCGGACAACCAGCCGGTTTTCCGCGCCAGCCTGTCCTGCGTGCAGGCGGCGGCCTATGCGCTGCTCGGCGAGTTCGGCGATGCGGCGAAATCCATCGCCACCGCGCGCGATTGCCTGCGCATCGTCGACAGTGAATACCTGCACGTGATGACCAGCCTGATCGAGTCGCTGATCTGCAAGGAGAGCGGCGAACTGGAGCGCGGGCGCTCCATCGCCGAGATCGCCCGGGGCCGGGTCGAGCGGGTGTTCGGCCGTCGCAGCCGTGTTGGCGGACCGCTGGTGCTGGCCTACGCGGACCTGCTCTACGAACAGGACCGCCATGCCGCAGTGCTCGCCGAGCTGCCCCTGGCCACCACCTGGCGTGACGTGGCGACGCCGGTCGAACTGATCAGCCGGGGCCAGTTGGTGATGGCCCGCGCGCGTTTCTTCGCCGGCGAATCCGAGCAGGCCCTCAATCAGCTGGACGACTGGCTGGCCGGCCTCCAGGGCCCGGGTTACGAGCGGGTCTTCGCCCATGGCATGGGCTGCAAGGTGCAGTTCCTGCTGTGGCTGCGTCGCCCTAATGAGGCCGAGCGCGTCTGCCTGCAGCTGGAGCGCCACTTGTCGGCTCTGCCACTGGCGCGCTATGCCGATGCCCACACGGCGCTGGCGCTGTCCGTCGCCCGCCTGGCCCTGGCCGAGCGGCGCCCGGAGAAGGCACAGAGCGCGCTGGAGACCTGCCTCGCCCGGCAGGGGGCCGAGCACCAGCGCGACCGGCGCCTGCGCCTGTCCCTGTTACTTTCCGTGGCCTACTGGCGCAAAGGTAACAGCGACAAGGCCTTCGCCCTGTTCCTGCCCACCCTCGAGGAAGCCTGGAACCGTGGCTACCGGCGCCTGTTCCAGGACGACGCCCTCTGGCTGCTGCCGCTCTGGGAAGCCTGGCGCGCCGCCGAGCCCAAGAAGGCCGGGGCCTGGCAGGGCATCGCCGAGACCTTGCGCGAGCAATGCCGGCGCCTGGCGGTGGACCCGGAAACCTTCGACGAGAACCAGGACGTGAGCCACCGCGAGCGGGAAATCCTGCGTTTCGTCGCGGCGGGCCTGTCCAATCGGGACATCGCCCAGGCGGTGCACCTGTCGGAAGCGACCATCAAATGGCACCTGCACAACCTGTTCGCCAAGCTGGGCGTGCGCAGCCGTACCCAGGCGGTGCTCAAGGGCAAGAGCCTGGGCCTGCTCAGCGAGGCCTGATGCCATTAAATAACTAGCGACTTGCCATCCTCCATCCCTTGGATGGGCTGGCAGCGAGGCGGGGCCTCAGTAACGTAAGAACCAGGTCGAGGAGCCTTGCGCTTCACGAGTCCAGGGCGGCGCGCATAGGGAAGCAGCGTTCGTTCTGGAGGTCGGCGAAAGCCGGCTCAACTGTCGCTGACAGGAGGTAGGCGGCAGGCCCCCGGGGCAACCCACCTGTGAACCTTGGAGATAACAACAATGAAAAGCTTCAAACAACTGGCTCTCGCCGCTGCTGTGCTCGCTGCTCCGTTCATGGCCCAGGCCGACCTGAAAGCCATGGATGACTCCGCTCTCTCCAGCGTTACCGGTCAGGATGGCATCAGCATCTCCGGTAACTTCAACGGCACCATCGGCAGTGTGGTCTACAACGACAAGGAAGGCAGCGCCACCGGCAGCCTGCGCCTTGAGACCATCGCCTTCTCCGGCTTCAACATCTCCGACAGCGCGCCGATCCTGGTCGACGTGATCGACGGCGGCTCTGGCGCCGGCGCCAGCGACAAGCTGCAGATCACCCTGCCGACCATCACCGGCGAGCTGAGCGTGGGCGCCATCCGCATGGGCGACGCCTCCGCCGCCAGCATCGGTTCCCTGGCCGTCAGCGATCTGAACCTGGCCGGTACCACCATCAAGGTTTGGGGCCACTGACAGGTCGCTCCACCCCGTGATGTGGAAGGTCCCGTCGGCTTCGGCCGGCGGGCCTTTCTTTCGTCAGCCCTGCATTCGGAACGGCAATGATCGAGATCCTGGTCGGCAGTCTGCTGGGGTTGTTCGGGTTCACCCAGGCCGTGGATACCAAGCCACAGCCCAAGGGCTCCGTGAACATCACCCAGGCCATGGTGCCCAACGGTCCCTACCGGGAGACCGTCAATCCGGAGCCCATGAGCCAATTGCAGTTCCGCAACGTCATCCGCCAGGCCTACGACTACAGCTGCGGTTCCGCCGCGTTGACCGGCCTGCTGGATTACTACCTGGGTCGCAACCTCGAGGAGCGCCAGGTGATGGAGGGGCTGTTGCGTTATGGCGAGGCCGACAAGATCGTCGAGCGACGCGGTTTCTCGCTGTTGGACATGAAACGCTTCGTGGCCGCGCTGGGCTACAAGAGCGGGGGCTTCCGGGCCGAGTTCGAGGACCTCGACCAACTGGAGCATCCTGCGCTGGTGCCCATTCACTACGGTGGCTTCAAGCACTTCGTGGTGGTGCGCGATGTGTACAACGATCACGTGTTCATCGCTGATCCCGCCCTGGGAAACATCAGCTTCACCCGCACCCGGTTCGAGGAGGTGTGGGATGGGAACGTGCTGTTCGTGATCTACCCGACTGGAAACGAGCCGCCCAACGCCATGGCCCTGACCGAGCGTGACCTGCGCCTGGTGGACGATCGCACCGTCAGCCTGCTGGCGTTCCAGCAGTTCCCGCAGATCACCAAGTTCACCGAGAACCAGATCGACCAACTGGGCTCGGGAGGCGACATCCAGTACATCAGACGCAAATAGAAAAACCCGCATAAGTAAGAATAAAACCAGGGGTAAAAGTGCCATGGGAGTGAGGGGATACGCATGGCTGGCCGTGCTGGCGCTGGGCGCCTGCGGGCCGCTGTGGGCCGAGGAGAGCTCGGTGGACGATGCGCGTGAGGCGCTGACCAAGAAGGAAGGGGATGCCGACAGCGCCAAGGCGCTGGAGCAGGTATTCCAGGCATCGGAGAAGAGCTACACCCTGCTGAAGAAAGGCGAGCGCACGCTCACCTACGGCTTCGACTATTCGCTGGTGCGCGACGTGCAGATCGAGCAGGTGCGCACGGGCAGCAACGTCTACAGCGTGATCCCCCGCAGCGAAGCCCAGCACACCTTCACCAACTCCTTCACCTTCGACTACGGCATCTGGGACAACCTGACCTTCAGCGTGCGCCTGCCCTTCGTGGCCAAGTACGACACCGAGCGCGACGTCAACGTCTACAGCCTCGGCGACATCTCCGGCAGCCTGCGCTGGCAGCCCTGGTCCGCCACCCGTGGACGGCCGGTCACCACCCTGTTCGCCACCCTCGGCCTGCCCACCGGCGAGAGCCCCTTCGACATCAACAACGAGACGGACCTCTCCACCGGCAACGGCTACTACAGCCTGGGCGTGGGGGCCAACACCTCCTATGTCATCGACCCGGTCGTGCTGTTCGGCTCGGTCGGCTACACCTACAACATGCCGGTGCACGGCATCCACCAGAACCGTGGCGGCCGCCTGCTGGAAGATGTCGACCCGGGCAATACCCTGTCCCTGAGCATGGGCTTCGCCTATGCGCTGTCCTACGACGTGTCCCTGGCCACCTCCTACCAAATGGCCTACACCACCAAGCCGACCTACACCTTCGGCGACACCGAGTTCGAAGGCACCGAGCAGACCAGCGCGATCATGAACTTCTCGCTCGGCCTGCGGACCTCTCCCGATTACATCGTCAACGTCAACGCCGGTTTCGGCATGACCGAGGACTCCCCGGACGTGATGCTGGGGTTCTCCGTACCTCTGGACATAAAAGGCCTGAAGGCCCAGTAACCGGCGAGGCGACGACATGACGATGCGAATTTCGCCGCTGGCCCTGGCGCTGGCGGGGTTGGGGGCCGGTTGGGCGGGCGGCGTGCAGGCGCAACTGGCCAACGACCTGACCATTGGCAACCCCAAGGCGATGGCCATGGCCAATGCCGTGACCGCCGACTCCACCGGGATCGACGCGGTGCACTACAACCCGGCGGCGCTGACCAAGCTCAAGGGCCGCCAGACCACGGTGAAGATGATCGCCGGGGTGATGGATATCCGCGCCGAGTTCGATGCGCCCGAGGGCTACAACGTCATGGGCTACCGTGACGACCCGGTGAGTGGCGCCAGCAGCCGTACCCTCACGCCTGCCATGTACCTGCCGGGCATGGGCGGCATGACCGACATGCCACTGCTGGTGGCGCCCCTGGCGGGCCTGTCGATCAACCCGCCGGGCTCCAAGTTCACCTTCGCCACCAACGTCTACGCGCCCATGGCCCTGGGCTATTCGCGGGACTCGGACAGCGACCCGGCGCGCTTCCAGGGGCGCGAGGTGGCGATCCAGCGCATCACCTACTTCTCGCCGTCGGTGGGCTACCAGGTGAACGACGAGCTGTCGGTGGGCCTGTCGGTCGGGTTCTCGCACCAGGCCCTGGCACTGAACGAGGATTTCCGTAACCCGAGCATGCTCACCGGCCTCGCTCGCATGCTCAACGAGGTGCTCTGCCGGCCAGGGATGGACGAGATGATCGGTCCGATCTTCAACGTCTGCGGCGGTCGAATCGGCCCCTACGATAGCCTGGCCAATATCGATCTGGACCTGCAGCAGTCACTGTCACCCACTTGGAACATCGGTGTGCTCTGGGAGCCCACCGACTGGTTCGCCTGGGGCGCCACCTACCAGAGCGAGGCGCGCATGCACCTCCAGGGCAAGTACCGGGTGGATTATTCCAAGGATTGGCAGGGCTTCTGGACCGGCTTCCAGGGGGCGGTCTTCGGGCAGATCCTCAGCCCGCTCTTCCCCTATGGCAATGTCGACGAGGAAGTGGGCAACGCCAGCCTGACCATGACCTACCCGGACAACTTCTCCACCGGGATCAAGATCAGGCCCTTCGAGCGCTGGCAGTTCAACGCCGACCTGAAGTGGAGCGACTACAGCGACTGGAACGAGTTCGAGATCGAGTTCGACCGCGAGCTGGACGTGCTGCGCATCGCCAAGATCTTCGGCGGTGGCAAGGCCACCGCCACCACCCTGACCCTGGACCGCGGCTACCGTGCGACCTGGAGCTGGGCGCTGGGGGCGCAGTACGACGTGACCGACCGCCTGGCCCTGCGCGCCGGCTACGAATGGCGCCCTTCGGCCATTCCCGACGACAAGGCCGATGTGCTGGCGCCCATCGGCGACGCCCAGCTCTACGGCCTCGGGCTGGGTTACCGCTGGGACAAGGACACCACCATCGATATCGGCTTCAACTACTTCGTCACCTCGCAGAGCACCAAGGCAGATACCAGCTGCAACCTCAACTGCACCGGCATCGACAACCTGGTCTACAACCCCTACGCGGGCCAGGATGTGAAGACCTCGGTAAAGGCCTACATCGTGGCCATGACCTACACGACGACATTCTGATGAAGACCCACGCCGCGCTTTGCCTCATCACCGCCCTGGCGGCCCACACCCAGGCCCAGGCCGCCAGCGGCCGCTACCTGACCTGGATCGACGACAACGGCCGGGTGCACAACAGCTTCGTCGGCGAGCGCTACGGCGAGCAGCAGCGCCAGGCGGCCCAGCGCATCAGCCGCAGCGACCTGGCACGCCTGCAGGAGCAGGGCGCAGCGGGCGGGACGGGCGGCAACACCGGTGGTGAGCAGAAGCGCCGTTACTTCACCTGGGTGGATGCCAGCGGCAACCTGCAGAACAGCTTCTACGCGGCGGGCCAGGTGCCGGCCGGGGAGCGCGACTACCTGCTGCCCAGCGGCAAGCGCTCGACCGAGTACATCGACGCCGATGTACTGGAAGGGCGCGGCTACTCGCGGCCCGAGAACGGTGCGGCCTACTTCACCTGGGTGGACGAACAGGGCCGCACCCACAACTCCAGGGTCCCGGCCAAGGGCAGTGAGCCGCAGGCGGAGGAGGGCATTGGCCAGCCCGTGGCCTACACCGAGAGCCGCCAGGTCGAATTCGAGCGCAAGGCCGCCATCCTGCCGTCGCTGGACGGCCAGCCCAGCGAGGCGATGAAGGCCCTGCTGGAAGGCAGCGAGGAGCGCAGCCAGTCGCTGTACCAGGGGCTGGTCGACCAGTGCTGCGGGCAGCTGCCGGAGGGGGATTTCACCGAGTTGTCCGCCGAGGAGCCGCGCTACGAGGAGCTCAACCGTTTCTCCCCCAGCTTCGCCTTCCCCATGGGTCGCAGCTACTACGCGGCCCTCAAGCTGCCGCGCTCCGGACGTGCCTACGGCCTGCGCATCCGCAGCTTCGCCAACCGCCAGGTGGTCTATCCTTCGATCCTCTTCCTCGACGAGGCCAAGCGCCCGACGCGCCTGGTGAGCGACGCCGTCTACCAGCTGCATGGCGAGACCTGGTACCGCTACGCCTACATCGAAGGCACCGTGCAGGTCCGCGCCAACCAGGGCGAGCGCTACGCGCTGCTGCTGACCACCGACGAGGACCGCAGCCTCAACACCCTGGACAACAAACCCTTCAAGCGCCCGATGCAGGACCTGGCCGTCAGCGAGGCCGGCATGCAGGTGCACGAGCACGTGGACGAGGGCGCATTCGAGCTGGCGATCGTCAGGTAGTGGGGCTGAGGTGGATGGCGTAGGTCGGGTGCAACCCGACGAGCTCGCAGCGATGGGTTTCGCTCCGCTCGCGGAACGCCGCCCGACCCATCCTACGGACTACCCATCCCACGGATTGAGCACCTCTACCCCGAATCCCTGGCATGAAAAAGCCCGGCACATGGCCGGGCTTTTTTGTTGCCGCAGGGCGGATCAGAGTTCGGCGGGGTGCACGTGGCCGAACAGTTCCTGGGAGAAGCGCACGCGTTCCTCCGGGGTTTCCACGATGCCTTTTTCCTGCAGCTCGGCGATGCGGGCTTCCACCGCGTGGGCGCGATGGGTCAGCCCGCAGTCGTTGGCGATCTGGATGTTCAGGCCGGGGCGGGCGTTGAGTTCGAGGATCAGCGGGCCCTTTTCCTGGTCCAGCACCATGTCGACACCGATGTAGCCCAGGCCGCACAGCTCGTAGCAGCCGGCCGCCAGCTTCATGAAGCCGTCCCAGTTGGGCAGCTGCACGCCGTCCACCGCGTTGGTGGTGTCCGGGTGCTTGGCGATCTTGTTGTTCAGCCAGGTGCCGCGCAGGGTGACGCCGGTGGCGAGATCGACGCCCACGCCGATGGCGCCCTGGTGCAGGTTGGCCTTGCCGTTGGACTGGCGGGTGGGTAGGCGCAGCATCGCCATCACGGGGTAGCCCATGAGCACGATGATGCGGATGTCCGGTACGCCTTCGTAGCTGATGCTCTTGAAGATCTGGTCCGGGGTCACGCGGTACTCGATCAGCGCGCGGTCGCGGTGCCCGCCGAGGGAGTAGAGGCCGGTGAGGATCGAGGAGATCTGATGCTCGATCTCCTCGTGGCTGATGATCTTCCCGGAGACCGTCTTGTAACGGCCTTCGAAGCGGTCGGCGATCACCAGGATGCCGTCGCCGCCGGCGCCCTGGGCGGGCTTGATCACGAAATCGTTGCGCTCGCCGATGATCTCGTCGAGCTTGTCGATCTCCTTCTCGGTGGAAATGATCCCGTACATTTCCGGCACGTGGATGCCCGCCTCGATGGCGCGCATCTTGGTGATGATCTTGTCGTCGACGATCGGGTACAGGTGCCGTTTGTTGTACTTCAGCACGTAGTCCGCGTTGCGACGGTTGATGCCCATGATGCCTTTGGCTTCGAGGGCTTTCCACGTCTTGATCAGGCCGAACATGGCTCAGTCCTTCAGGAAGGCTTTGAAGCGGAACAGCTCCGTCAGGCGGTAGCCGCGGTAGCGACCCATCGCCAGCATGAAGCCCACCATGATCAGCAGCACGGCCGGGAAGGTGAAGATGAAGTAGGTCAGCTCCGGCACGGTCATCAGCAGGTGCGCCAGGGTGGCGGCGAACAGCGTGCCGATGGCGACCTTGAAGGCATGGCCACCGCCGCGCTCTTCCCAGGTGATGGACAGGCGTTCGATGGTCATGGTCAGGATCACCATCGGGAACAGCGCCACGGACAGGCCGCGCTCCAGGCCCAGCTTGTGGCTGAGCAGGCTGATCACCGCGATCAGGATCACCACGAACGTCAGCACCACCGACAGCCTGGGCAACATCTGCAACTTCAGGTGTTCGAGGTAGGACCGCAACGACAGGCCCAGCGCCGTGATGATGGTGAACAGGGCGATGCCGAAGCCCAGTTGCGTCTCGCGGAAGGCGAGGGCGATCAGCACCGGGGTGAAGGTACCCAGGGTCTGCAGGCCGCCGAGGTTGCGCAGGATGAGGATCACCAGCACGCCGATCGGGATCATGATCATGATCTGGTAGGTCTGCTGGGTCTGCAGCGGCAGGCCGTAGAGCGAGTATTCGAGGAAGTCGGCGTCGGTGTTCTCGTCGGTCAGCTTGGCCAGGCGGATGGCGTTCATCTCGCTGTTGTTCAGGCTGAAGGTCACCTGGGCCTTCTTGCCGCCGTCGACGGTGATCAGGTTGTCGTCACCGGTCCACCACACCAGGCGGTCGGCCGGCAGGCCCTGCTCGCCGGTCTCGGGGTTGAAGTACAGCCAGTTCTCGCCGTTGAAGCTGCGCAGCCAGAGCTCGGGGCTCTGCGGCTGGTCGGCGGCGAGGCGGATGGTGTGCACGCGCTCCATCGGTACGTGGGCGATGGACAGCAGCAGCTCGATGGCCTTGGCCTTGTTCTGCGTGCTCTGGTCGCCGGCGAGGAGCAACTTGACGTTGTCGTCGTTCAGGTTGTTGGTGCGCTTGATGGTTTCGCTGATGAAGGTCTCGACGTCGGCCGAGTGCTGGCGGATGGGCGCCAGCAGGGCTTCGGCGGCGATCTTCTCGGCCCCTTCGACCGGGATGCTGTCACGGAAGATCGGCCCCTTGTCCTTGGGCTTCTCGCCGCTGTAGCGCTTGGTCAGCACCAGGCGGTAGTAGAGGGTCTGGTTGCCGCTGGCGCGGCGGGCGGACCAGGTCACCTTGCGGTTGCCGTCCACGCGATTGATGCTCACGCCGTAGTTGTTGGAGATGAAGCTCTCGTTGAGGCTGACGTAGTCCCGGTTCAGCGGCGGCACGAACATCTGCACCTTGATCGGGTCGCGCGGGCTGGCCTGGAATTCGACCTTGGCGTCGATGTTCCAGAGGTCGTCGGTCTCATCCTCGGTGATCGGGATGCCCTGAATGAAGATCTGGTAGGCCGTTATCAGAATGCCCAGGCTCACCAGCAGGGTGATCAGGACTTTCAGATGCAGGGTAAGAGAGCGCATGTGAGTTACTCGGCAGAGTTTGCGTCAGTGGCACAGCCGGGTTGGCCGGCAGCGTATTTAAGGCTCGGGTCGACCAGTGCATCGAAGCGCTTGAGCGCCTCGGAACCGATCAGAAGCGGGTATTGGAAAGCGCTACGGTCGGTGAGGTTCACTTCGATCGTGCGCAGGGCGCTGCCCATGCAGACGTCGAGTTCGATCACCGGGCGTGCCGTGTAGGTCTTGTCTTCATCCGGATCGTAGTCGCCGGCACGGCGCTTGATCTTGCTGATGCGCGCCAGGGGCCGCTCGATGGGATGCGCGTGGGCATCGTCGATGGCCAGGTAGAAGCGTACCCAGGTTTCGCCATCACGCTTGAAGCGCTTGATGTCGCGGGCACTCAGGGAGGCTGTCTTGGCGCCGGTGTCGAGCTTGGCGGCGACCACCAGGTCGAGGCCGGAGAGACGGGCGTATTCGTTCAGGCCATAGATGGTCTTGTCGGCGGCAAGGCTGAGGCCTGGCAGTGCTAGCAGGCATATGAGCAATGCGAAGGGCTTGAGAGTCATGGGTCCTTGGAGAACGTTCGAGGTCCTGATGCCCGATGCCTGGCCTGATGGCCTCGGCGCCTGGCGTACGAGTCTAGCAGCGCCCCGCCAGGCGCATGAGCGGCGCATTCTAACACGCAGGTTTTCCGGGGCGACAGACGCTTATGACGCTTTGTTAAGGCTGTGACGGGTTCAAATGAATTTTTTGCGATCTACGACGATTGTCGACAATGGCTGTGTTTTGGTTTGACTGAAATGGTCTGCGGCGGTAGTTTGTCGATGTTAATTTTCAATGTGTCGACAATCATGCTGGATGCCGCTGAAGAACCCGTCGCCCAAACCGAAGATTCGGAAACCCTGTCCGAGCACGTCTTCCGGCGCATCCAGGCGGCCATCGTCAAGGGCGAGATCGCGCCCGGCAGCAAGATTTCCGAGCCCGAGCTGGCGCGTGCCTACGGCATCAGCCGCGGCCCGCTGCGCGAGGCGATCCATCGCCTGGAAGGGCAGAAGCTGCTGGTGCGCGTCCCCCACGTCGGTGCGCGGGTGGTGTCCCTGAGCCATGCCGAGCTGATCGAACTCTATGAAATCCGTGAATCCCTCGAGGGCATGGCCTGCCGCCTCGCGGCCGAGCGCATGACCCAGGCGGAGATCGACGAGCTGCGCGCGGTGCTGGAGACCCATGAGCGCGACGAGGCCTTCCAGGCTGGACGTGGCTACTACCAGCAGGAAGGCGACTTCGACTTCCACTACCGGATCATCCAGGGCAGCGGCAACCAGACCCTGACCCGCATGCTCTGCGGCGAGCTGTACCAGCTGGTGCGCATGTACCGCCTGCAGTTCTCCAGCGTGCCCAATCGCCCGCGCCAGGCCTTTGCCGAGCACCACCGCATTCTCGATGCCATCGCCGACCGTGACGGTGAACTGGCCGAGCTGCTGATGCGCCGTCACATCGGCGCCTCCAAGCGCAATATCGAGCGCCACTACCAGGGCGCCGTCGCCAACCCCTCCCAGACCCGAGGTGATTCATGACCCAGCTCTCCGCCGGCCAGCGCTTCCGCCAGGCCCTTGCCGAAGAAAGCCCGCTGCAGGTGATCGGTGCGATCAACGCCAACCATGCGCTGCTGGCCAAGCGTGCCGGCTACAAGGCCATCTATCTTTCCGGTGGTGGCGTGGCGGCGGGTTCGCTGGGCCTGCCGGACCTGGGCATCAACACCCTGGACGACGTGCTCACCGACGTGCGCCGCATCACCGATGTCTGCGACCTGCCGTTGCTGGTGGACATCGACACGGGCTTCGGCCCGAGCGCCTTCAACATCGAACGCACGGTGAAGAACCTGATCAAGGCCGGCGCCGCCGCGGCCCACATCGAGGACCAGGTCGGTGCCAAGCGTTGCGGCCACCGCCCGGGCAAGGAGATCGTCTCCTGCGAGGAGATGGTCGACCGCGTGCGCGCCGCCGCTGACGCCCGGACCGACCCGGACTTCTTCCTCATCGCCCGCACCGACGCCATCCAGGCCGAGGGCGTGGACGCCGCCATCGAGCGCTGCAAGCGCTACGTCGAAGCCGGCGCCGACGGCATCTTCGCCGAGGCCGCCTACGACCTGCCCACCTACGCGCGCTTCGTCAAGGAGCTGAACGTGCCGGTGCTGGCCAACATCACCGAGTTCGGCGCCACCCCGCTGTTCACCCGGGACGAGCTGGCCTCGGTTGGCGTGGCCATCCAGCTCTACCCGCTGTCGGCCTTCCGCGCGGCCAACAAGGCGGCGGAAACCGTGTACACCGCCATTCGCCAGAGCGGCCACCAGAAGGACGTGATCGAGCTGATGCAGACCCGCGCGGAGCTGTACGACCGCATCGGCTACCACGCCTTCGAGCAGAAGCTCGATGCGCTGTTCGCCGCCGGCAAGAAGTAATCAGGGCAGGGTGGGCCGGGCGGCGATCCGCTTCAGCCCACCCCATCAGCGTCGCTGGTAGGGCTTCATCGGATCACCTTCCGGCCCGCCATACAGCGCAACAGAACAAAAAGACTCGAGGAGATACCGATGAGCACCACCGAAACCACCACTCCGGGCTTCAAGCCGAAGAAATCCGTGGCCCTTTCCGGCACCGCCGCCGGCAACACCGCCCTGTGCACCGTGGGCCGTACCGGCAACGACCTGCACTACCGGGGCTACGACGTGCTGGATTTCGCCAATCGCTGCGAATTCGAAGAGATCGCCCACCTGCTGGTCCACGGCAAGCTGCCCAATGTGGCCGAACTGGCCGGCTACAAGGCCAAGCTCAAGGCCCTGCGCGGCCTGCCCGCTGGCGTCAAGGCTGCGCTGGAGCAGCTGCCGCCTTCCGCCCACCCGATGGACGTGATGCGCACTGCCGTCTCCGTGCTGGGCTGCCTGTCGCCGGAGAAGGACGACCACAACCACCCTGGCGCCCGCGACATCGCCGACAAGCTGATGGCCTCCCTCGGTTCCGCGCTGCTGTACTGGTACCACTACAGCCACAACGGCAAGCGCATCGAGGTGGAGACCGACGACGACTCCATCGGCGGCCACTTCCTGCACCTGCTGCATGGCGAGAAGCCCCGCGAATCCTGGGTGCGCGCCATGCACACCTCGCTGAACCTGTACGCCGAGCACGAGTTCAACGCCTCCACCTTCACCTCGCGGGTGATCGCCGGCACCGGCTCGGACATGTATTCCTGCATCGCCGGCGCCATCGGCGCGCTGCGCGGGCCCAAGCATGGCGGCGCCAACGAAGTGGCCTTCGAAGTGCAGAAGCGCTACGACAGCCCGGATGAGGCCGAGGCCGACATCCGCGCCCGTGTCGAGAAGAAGGAAGTGATCATCGGCTTCGGCCACCCGGTCTACACCGTCTCCGACCCGCGCAACAAGGTGATCAAGGAAGTGGCTCGCGAGCTCTCCGTGGAGCAGGGCAACACCAAGATGTTCGACATCGCCGAGCGCCTGGAAAGCACCATGTGGGACATCAAGAAGATGTTCCCCAACCTCGATTGGTTCAGCGCCGTCAGCTACCACATGATGGGCGTGCCCACCGCCATGTTCACCCCGCTGTTCGTGATCGCCCGCACCTCGGGTTGGTCCAGCCACGTCATCGAACAGCGCATCGACGGCAAGATCATCCGCCCGAGCGCCAACTACACAGGCCCCGAAGACCTGAAGTTCGTGCCGCTCAAGGACCGTAAATAACAATGACCACGACCGTGAACAGCCAATACCGCAAGCGCTTGCCCGGCACCGCGCTGGATTACTTCGACGCCCGCGAGGCGGTCGAGGCGATCCAGGCCGGCGCCTGGGACAAGCTCCCCTACACCTCCCGCGTGCTGGCCGAGCAGCTGGTGCGCCGTTGCGAGCCCGCCGACCTGACCGCATCGCTGGAGCAGCTGGTTTATCGCAAGCGCGACCTGGACTTCCCCTGGTACCCGGCGCGCGTGGTCTGCCACGACATCCTCGGGCAGACCGCGCTGGTGGACCTGGCCGGCCTGCGTGATGCCATCGCCGAGCAGGGCGGGGACCCGTCCAAGGTCAACCCGGTGGTGCCGACCCAGTTGATCGTCGACCACTCCCTGGCAGTGGAAGCTGCCGGCTTCGACCCGGATGCCTTCGAGAAGAACCGCGCCATCGAGGACCGCCGCAACGAGGACCGCTTCCACTTCATCGAGTGGACCAAGACCGCGTTCAAGAACGTCGACGTGATCCCCGCCGGGAACGGGATCATGCACCAGATCAACCTGGAGAAGATGAGCCCGGTGATCCAGGCGCGCGGCGGCATCGCCTTCCCCGACACCTGCGTCGGCACCGACTCGCACACCCCGCACGTGGACGCCCTGGGCGTGATCGCCATCGGTGTCGGCGGCCTGGAAGCCGAGACCGTGATGCTCGGCCACCCGTCGATGATGCGCCTGCCCGACATCGTCGGCGTCGAGCTGACCGGCAAGCGTCAGCCCGGCATCACCGCCACCGACATCGTCCTGGCGATCACCGAGTTCCTGCGCAAGGAGCGTGTGGTGGGCGCCTACGTCGAGTTCTTCGGCGAGGGGGCGGACAGCCTGTCCATCGGCGACCGCGCGACCATCTCCAACATGTGCCCGGAATACGGCGCCACCGCCTCGATGTTCTACATCGACGAGCAGACCATCGACTACCTCAAGCTCACCGGCCGCGAGCCGGAGCAGGTGGCGCTGGTGGAGCACTACGCCAAGACTCTGGGGCTGTGGAGCAGCGCGCTGAAGACCGCCGAGTACGAGCGCGTGCTGAGCTTCGACCTGGGCAGCGTGGTGCGCAACATGGCCGGCCCCTCCAACCCGCACCGCCGCCTGCCCACCTCGGCGCTGGCCGAGCGCGGCATCGCCGACGAGGCCAAGCTGCAGGCCGGTCGTGACGAAGAGGCGAAGGGCCTGATGCCCGATGGCGCGGTGATCATCGCTGCCATCACCAGCTGCACCAACACCTCCAACCCGCGCAACGTGATCGCTGCCGGCCTGGTGGCGAAGAAGGCCAATGCCCTCGGCCTGGTGCGCAAGCCCTGGGTGAAGACCTCCTTTGCGCCGGGCTCCAAGGTCGCCAAGCTGTACCTGGAGGAAGCCGGTCTGCTGCCGGAGCTGGAGAAACTCGGCTTCGGCATCGTCGCCTACGCCTGCACCACCTGTAACGGCATGTCCGGCGCGCTGGACCCGGTGATCCAGAAGGAGATCATCGACCGCGACCTGTACGCCACCGCCGTGCTCTCGGGCAACCGCAACTTCGACGGGCGCATCCACCCCTACGCCAAGCAGGCCTTCCTCGCCTCGCCGCCGCTGGTGGTGGCCTATGCCATCGCCGGCACCGTGCGTTTCGACATCGAGCAGGACCCGCTGGGCACCGATGCCCAGGGCAACCCCGTCACGCTGAAGGACCTGTGGCCAAGCGACGAGGAGATCGACGCCATCGTCGCGGCCTCGGTGAAGCCCGAGCAGTTCAAGCAGATCTACATCCCGATGTTCGACCTGGGCAGCGTGCAGGAAGCGGAAAGCCCGCTGTACGACTGGCGTCCGATGTCCACCTACATCCGCCGCCCCCCGTACTGGGAAGGCGCGCTGGCCGGCGAGCGCACACTCAAGGGCATGCGGCCGCTGGCGATCCTGCCGGACAACATCACCACCGACCACCTGTCGCCGTCCAACGCCATCCTGGCGGACTCGGCCGCCGGCGAGTACCTGGCGAAAATGGGCCTGCCGGAGGAGGACTTCAACTCCTACGCCACCCACCGTGGCGACCACCTGACGGCCCAGCGCGCCACCTTCGCCAACCCGCAGCTGGTCAACGAGATGGCCGTGGTCGACGGGCAGGTGAAGAAGGGCTCGCTGGCCCGCGTGGAGCCGGAAGGCCAGGTGATGCGCATGTGGGAAGCCATCGAGACCTACATGAACCGCAAGCAGAACCTGATCATCGTGGCCGGTGCCGACTACGGGCAGGGCTCGTCCCGCGACTGGGCGGCCAAGGGCGTGCGCCTGGCGGGTGTGGAAGTGATCGTGGCCGAAGGCTTCGAGCGCATCCACCGCACCAACCTGGTGGGCATGGGTGTGCTGCCGGTGGAGTTCAAGCCGGGCACCACGCGCCTGACCCTGGGCCTGGACGGCACCGAGACCTACGACGTCGAAGGCGACATTTCGCCGCGCTGCGACCTGACCCTGGTGGTCAATCGTCGCAACGGCGAGGTGGTGCGGGTGCCGGTCACCTGCCGCCTGGACACTGCCGCCGACGTCAGCGTGTACAAGGCCGGTGGCGTGCTGCAGCGCTTTGCCAAGGACTTCCTCAAGGGCGAGGTCGCCTGACTGCGTGGGGTGGAGGGCGCCTCATCGATCCACCGTGGTGCTTGCCATTGGTGGACGGAAAAGCGCCATCCACCCTGCGGCTCATCGAGGACTTAGCCCGGATGCAATCCGGGGAGTACCGAACATGGTCATGCCCGGATGGCATCCGGGCCCTTTCTCAGGACTGCACTCATGGCTCATCTGCCGCAAGTGAAAATCCCCGCCACCTACATCCGTGGCGGCACCAGCAAGGGCGTGTTCTTCCGCCTGCAGGACCTGCCCGAGGCCTGCCAGGTGCCGGGCGAGGCCCGTGACCGGCTGTTCATGCGGGTGATCGGCAGCCCCGATCCCTACGCTGCGCACATCGACGGCATGGGCGGGGCGACCTCAAGTACCAGCAAGTGCGTGATCCTGTCGAAGAGCAGCCAGCCCGGGCACGATGTCGACTACCTCTACGGGCAGGTCTCCATCGACAAGGCCTTCGTCGACTGGAGCGGCAACTGTGGCAATTTGTCCACCGCGGCGGGCGCCTTCGCCATCCATGCCGGGCTGGTGGACCCGTCACGCATTCCGGCCAACGGCACCTGCGTGGTGCGCATCTGGCAGGCCAACATCCAGAAAACCATCATCGCCCACGTGCCGGTCACCGATGGCCAGGTGCAGGAAACCGGCGATTTCGAGCTGGACGGGGTGACCTTCCCGGCGGCGGAGATCGTGCTGGAATTCCTCGATCCGTCGGATGACGGGGAGGAGGGCGGTTCGATGTTCCCCACCGGCAACCTGGTGGATGAGCTGGACGTGCCGGGCGTGGGCACCTTCAAGGCGACCCTGATCACTGCCGGCATTCCCACGGTGTTCGTCAACGCCGAAGACATCGGCTACACCGGCACCGAGCTGCGCGAGGCCATCAACGGCGACCCCGAGGCGCTGGCGCGCTTCGAGAAGATCCGTGTCGCCGGCGCGCTGCGCATGGGGCTGATCAAGGCCCCCGAAGAGGCGCTGACCCGCCAGCACACGCCGAAGGTGGCGTTCGTCGCGCCGCCCAGGGACTACCGGGCCTCCAGCGGCAAGACGGTGAAGGCCGACGAGATCGACCTGCTGGTGCGGGCGCTGTCCATGGGCAAGCTGCACCACGCGATGATGGGCACGGCGGCGGTCGCCATTGGCACCGCGGCGGCCATCCCCGGCACCCTGGTGAACCTGGCGGCCGGCGGCGGCGAGCGCACGGCGGTGCGTTTCGGACACCCTTCGGGCACCCTGCGCGTGGGCGCCGAAGCCCGGCAGGTGGACGGCCAGTGGCAGGTGACCAAGGCGATCATGAGCCGCAGTGCGCGGATATTGATGGAGGGAGTGGTAAGAGTTCCGGGGGAGGCGCTCTAGAGCATTAGCTGGAAGCCTGAAGCTTGAAGTCGAATGCTTTCCAGCTTCCAGCTTCCAGCTTCCAGCTTCCAGCTTCCAGCTTCCAGCTTCCAGCTTCCAGCTTCCAGCTTCCAGCTAAAGACTTACTTGAGCCTCCGCTCGACGCCTTTCTCGACGAGGATCTTCGCCGAGATTTCCTCGACCGAGAAATGCGTGGAGTTGATGAAGTTGATGTTCTCGCGGCGGAACAGGTTCTCCACCTCGCGGACCTCGAACTCGCACTGGGCGAAGCTGGCGTAGCGGCTGTTGGGCTTGCGCTCGTTGCGGATCGCGGTGAGGCGATCGGGGTCGATGGTCAGGCCGAACAGCTTGCTCTTGTACTTCTTCAGGGCGGCCGGCAGTTGCAGGCGCTCCATGTCCTCTTCGGTCAGCGGATAATTTGCCGCACGAATTCCGTATTGCATTGCCATATACAGGCAGGTCGGCGTCTTTCCGCAGCGGGATACGCCAACGAGGATGAGGTCGGCCTTGTCGTAGTAATGGGTGCGGGCGCCGTCGTCGTTGTCGAGGGCGAAGTTCACGGCCTCGATGCGCTCCATGTAGTTGGCGCTGTGGGCGATCGAGTGCGACTTGCCCACCGAGTACGAGGAGTGCGAGGTGAGTTCCTGTTCCAGCGGGGAGAGGAAGGTCGAGAAGATGTCGATCATGAACCCGTTGGACGTGGCGAGAATGTCACGGATTTCCTGGTTCACTATGGTGTCGAAGATGATGGGCCGGGCCCCGTCCGCCTCGGCAGCTATATTGATTTGCTGTACCATGGCGCGCGCTTTTTCGACGCTGTCTATATAAGGCCGCGTGAGCTTCGCGAAGGTAATGGTCTCGAACTGCGCCAACAGGCTCTGCCCGAGGGTTTCAGCGGTGATGCCGGTACCGTCGGAGATGAAAAAAGCGGTTCGTTTCATGCGCCAAAGGCCTTAAGTCGGGATCGATTCTTGGCTATCATAGGCCCGTTTTTGCTGGCCCATTGCCGGCCCGCATTGTGACTCATTTTTCCGGCCTCGCGCCAGAACACGGCGGAACCGCTCCGCACGAGCTTTTCCAACAGATAGTGGAGAGATCACCTTGGTAGAGTACGTAGTTTCCCTCGATAAGCTCGGCGTCCACGATGTTGAGCATGTGGGGGGCAAGAACGCATCCCTGGGCGAGATGATCAGCAATCTGGCTGGCGCCGGGGTATCCGTTCCCGGTGGTTTCGCCACTACTGCGCAGGCCTATCGCGACTTCCTCGAGCAGAGCGGCCTCAATGATCAGATCCACGCCGCGCTGGATGCCCTCGATGTCGATGATGTCGCTGCCCTGGCCAAGACCGGTGCGCAGATCCGCCAGTGGGTGATGGACGCCGAGTTCCCCCCGCGCCTGGATGCCGAGATCCGTTCCGCCTTCGCCACCATGGCCGGTGGCAATGACAACATGGCCGTGGCCGTGCGCTCCTCCGCCACCGCCGAGGACCTGCCGGATGCGTCCTTCGCCGGCCAGCAGGAAACCTTCCTCAACATCCGTGGCGTGGACAACGTGATCCGTGCCGCCAAGGAAGTCTTCGCTTCCCTCTTCAACGACCGCGCCATCGCCTACCGCGTGCACCAGGGTTTCGACCACAAGCTGGTCGCCCTGTCCGCCGGCGTGCAGCGCATGGTGCGCTCGGAAACCGGCACCGCCGGCGTGATGTTCACCCTGGACACCGAGTCCGGCTTCCGTGACGTGGTGTTCATCACCGGTGCCTACGGCCTCGGCGAGACCGTGGTGCAGGGCGCGGTGAACCCCGACGAGTTCTACGTGCACAAGCACACCCTGGAAGCCGGCCGCCCCGCGATCCTGCGCCGCAACCTGGGCAGCAAGGCGATCAAGATGATCTACGGCGACGAAGCCAAGGCCGGCAAGTCGGTGAAGACCGTCGACGTCGACCGCGCCGAACGCGCCCGCTTCTGCATCACCGATGCCGAGGTCACCGAGCTGGCCAAGCAGGCCATGATCATCGAGAAGCACTACGGTCGCCCGATGGACATCGAATGGGCCAAGGACGGTGACGACGGCAAGCTGTACATCGTGCAGGCCCGTCCCGAGACCGTTAAGAGCCGCGCCAGCGCCACCGTGATGGAGCGCTACCTGCTGAAGGAAAAGGGCACCGTCCTGGTGGAAGGCCGCGCCATCGGCCAGCGCATCGGCGCCGGCCCGGTGAAGGTGATCCACGACGTTTCCGAGATGGACAAGGTCCAGCCGGGCGACGTGCTGGTCTCCGACATGACCGACCCGGACTGGGAACCGGTGATGAAGCGCGCCAGCGCCATCGTCACCAACCGTGGCGGCCGTACCTGCCACGCCGCGATCATCGCCCGTGAACTGGGCATCCCGGCTGTCGTCGGCTGCGGCAACGCGACCCAGGTGCTGAAGGATGGCCAGGGCGTGACCGTCTCCTGCGCCGAAGGCGACACCGGCTTCATCTTCGAAGGCGAACTGGGCTTCGACATCCGCAAGAACTCCGTCGACGCCATGCCCGAGCTGCCGTTCAAGATCATGATGAACGTCGGCAACCCCGACCGCGCCTTCGACTTCGCCCAGCTGCCCAACGAGGGTGTCGGCCTGGCGCGCCTGGAATTCATCATCAACCGCATGATCGGCGTGCACCCCAAGGCGCTGCTGAACTTCGCCGGCCTGCCCAGCGAGATCAAGGACAGCGTCGAGAAGCGCATCGCCGGCTATGACGATCCGGTCGGCTTCTACGTCGAGAAGCTGGTCGAGGGCATCAGCACCCTGGCCGCGGCCTTCTGGCCGAAGAAGGTCATCGTGCGTCTCTCGGACTTCAAGTCCAACGAATACGCCAACCTGATCGGCGGCAAGCTCTACGAGCCGGAAGAAGAGAACCCGATGCTCGGCTTCCGTGGCGCCTCGCGCTACATCAGCGAATCCTTCCGTGACTGCTTCGAGCTGGAATGCCGTGCGCTGAAGAAAGTGCGCAACGACATGGGCCTGACCAACGTCGAGATCATGGTGCCCTTCGTCCGTACCCTGGGCGAAGCCAGCCAGGTGGTCGAGCTGCTGGCCAGCAACGGCCTGAAGCGCGGCGACAACGGCCTCAAGGTCATCATGATGTGCGAGCTGCCGTCCAACGCGCTGCTGGCCGAGGAGTTCCTCGAGTTCTTCGATGGCTTCTCCATCGGTTCCAATGACCTGACCCAGCTGACCCTGGGCCTGGACCGTGACTCCGGCATCGTCGCCCACCTGTTCGACGAGCGTAATCCGGCGGTCAAGAAGCTGCTGGCCAATGCCATCGCCGCCTGCAACAAGGCCGGCAAGTACATCGGCATCTGCGGCCAGGGCCCGTCCGACCATCCGGACCTGGCCAAGTGGCTCATGGAGCAGGGCATCGAGAGCGTGTCGCTGAACCCCGACTCGGTCCTCGATACCTGGTTCTTCCTGGCCGAAGGCCAGGCGTGACCTTCTAACCGCAACCAGAAGAAGGGCGGGCTGCAAACCCGCCCTTTTTCGTGCAAGTAGCATTCATGCAAAGCAGCAGTGATCTATTCCCCGTCGCGCTGATCAGCGCGGAACTCCGTGGCGACATCACGGAAGACGTCTATCGCCTCAAGCCCGGAAACAGCCCCGACTCCAGTGTCGAGCTGGTCATCACCCGGCTGGGGCTGCCCGGCCACGAGGAGCAGCGTGGCGTACCCGTGGTCCTCCTGCACGGCAGCTTCTCCAATCGTCGCTTCTGGTACTCGCCCAAAGGCCTCGGGCTCGGCCCGCACCTGGCCCGTGCCGGCTTCGACGTGTGGATCGCCGAGATGCGTGGCCACGGCCTGTCGCCGCGCAACCAGGACTACCGGCGCAACCGCGTCGCCGACTACGCGCGCTACGACCTGCCGGCCATCGGGGCCTTCGTCCGCGAACAGGCGGCGCAGGCGCCCCACTGGATCGGTCATTCCCTGGGCGGGATCACGCTTGCGGCGGCGTTGGGCGGTCATTACCTGGCGGGGGAGCACGTTGCGTCCGTCGCATTGTTCGGCAGCCAGATCAGTCGCGTCTACTGGCCCCTGAAGGTTCCGCCGGTGGAGTGGAGCGGACGCTTCCTGCTCAAGCGCCTGGCCGTGCTGTCCGGGCCTGGCCTCAAGCGCGGGCCCGAGGACGAGCCCATCGGCATCGGCCTGGAAAGCCTGCGCTGGCACGGCCTGTTCGGTCGCTTCGGCGATGCCGAGCGCGACTGGTGGAAGGGGCTCGCCGAGGTGAATGTGCCGGTATTGGCCGTCGGTGCTGCCGGCGACCGGCAGGACCCGGCCTGGGCCTGCCGCAAGCTGCTGGAGCAGTTCGGCAGCGAGGCGAAGCAGTTCCTCTGCCTGTCCCGAGAGAATGGCTTCGCCGACGACTACGGTCATATCGAGATGCTGGTCAGCAAGCATGCCCAGCAGGAGGTCTGGCCGCTGGTGGAGCACTGGCTCGGTCAGTTGCAGTTGCCCGGCTCGTTCGGCCAGGCGGTGCCCGCCGTCTGAAGCCCCATTCCAGGCGCTATGGCGCTGTGCTAAAGATGCAGGGGCCGTATCGAGGCGGAGGGTGCAGGCTCGTCGCGCTGGAGCGCCGGATCGATCAGCAGGATGGCCAGTGCGGGACTTGCCAGCCGAGTGGCCGTCAATTGCTGCTGATCGTCGGTGATCAGCAGGGCATCATCCTGGAAAACCCACGCCGGCGCAGGGGCGCGCCCTTGCACAACGGCACGCTCGAAGGTAGGGTGCTGCGCTGTTCCCGCCACGGGATCGCCTTCGATCCGGACAGTGGCCGCGCCCTCGATGCGGCCTGTTCGCCGCCGCTTCGGCTGACGCTGGCTCATGACGGTGATCGTGTCGGCCTCGACCTGTAAACCCATCAAGGAGCCTTGCCATGCAATACGTCACCCCTGATCTGTGCGACGCGTACCCGGACCTGGTGCAGGTCGTCGAGCCGATGTTCAGCAACTTCGGCGGCCGCGATTCCTTCGGTGGCGAGATCGTCACCATCAAGTGCTTCGAGGACAACTCCCTGGTCAAGGAGCAGGTCGACCTGCCGGGCCAGGGCAAGGTGCTGGTGGTGGACGGCGGCGGCTCCCTGCGTCGCGCCCTGCTGGGCGACATGCTGGCCGAGAAGGCGGCGAAGAACGGCTGGGAAGGCATCGTCGTATACGGCTGCATCCGCGACGTCGACGTCATCGCCCAGACCGACCTGGGTGTACAGGCCCTGGCCAGCCATCCGATGAAGACCGACAAGCGCGGTATCGGCGACCTCAACGTGGCCGTCACCTTCGGCGGCATCACCTTCCGCCCGGGCGAATTCGTCTATGCCGACAACAACGGCATCATCGTCTCTCCGCAAGCCCTGAAGATGCCGGAATGACCGGACGGGGTACTCGCTGAGGATGGTCGAGGAACGCAACGTACGCTGGGGGCTGGTGCACGCCTATGTCCTGGATGGCCGGGGTGGGGCGCGCTCCATCACCAAGGACGAGCTGGATGTCATCGAGCTGCAGGAACCGGAAAGCCTCTGGCTGCACTGGGACCGCGGCCACGCGCTGGCGCGCCAGTGGCTGCGCGAGGCCAGCGGGCTGAGCGAGTTCGCCTGTGACCTGCTGCTGGAGGAAAGCACCCGCCCGCGCCTGGTGAGCCTGCCGGAGAACCAGCTGCTGCTGTTCCTGCGAGGCGTCAACCTCAACCCGGGTGCCCAGCCCGAGGACATGGTCGCGGTGCGCATCTTCGCCGATGCGCAGCGCGTCATCTCCCTGCGCCTGCGACCGCTGCACGCCACCGACGAGCTGATCGAGCAGTGGAATGGCGGCACCGGGCCGAAGACCGCCTCCGAGGTGCTGCTCTACCTGGCCGAGCACCTGACCGACAAGGTCGATGCCCTGGTCGCCTCGCTTTCCGAGGAGGTCGACGAGCAGGAGGAGCGCCTGGATGCCAGCGAGCGCTACAACCCCGATCACGACCTGATGCTGCACATCCGTCGTCGCGCCGCCGGCCTCAAGCGTTTCCTGGCGCCGCAGCGGGACATCTATGGCCAGCTGATGCGCAACCGCATGAGCTGGTTCGCCGCCGACGACACCGATTACTGGAACGAGCTGAACAACCGCCTCACCCGCTACCTGGAAGAGCTCGAGCTGATCCGCGAGCGCGTCGGCCTGGTGCTGGAGTCGGAGAACCGGCGCATGAGCGAGCGCATGACCCGCACCATGTACCTGCTGGGCATCATCACCGGTTTCTTCCTGCCGATGAGCTTCATCACCGGCCTGCTGGGTATCAACGTCGGGGGTATCCCTGGTGCCGACGCGCCCTATGGCTTCGTCGTCGCCTGCCTGCTGATTCTCGGCGTCGCCGCGTTCCAGTGGTGGCTCTTTCGTCGCCTGCGCTGGCTCTGATGTGACCCGCTGATCGCTGGCCTCGTCTAGCCGACATATCCACGTGAGGTGCGCATGCACGATCCGTTCGAAGAATCCCTGCGGGACCTGCTCAAGCGTTCGTCATCCGAGCACGATGACAACGCCGCGCTGGGCCGCGTGCTCAAGACCGCCAACCGCCAGGTTGGCGTCGGCGACCTGTTCAGCCTGCTCGGCCATTGGGCCGAGGCACTGATGATCGCCCTCAACAACGGCTCGGCCCACGTGGCGCCGGTCTCTCGTCGTACCTCATCGAAACGCTCCGCTGACAAGGCTGATTGAACATGGAATTCGACCCCTGGACCCAAGGTATCGTTAACGCCATGACCACGGTGTGGACACCGGTGGCCGGCTTCATCCCGCGCCTGTTCGGTGCCCTGGTCGTGGTCCTGCTGGGCTTCGTCGTGGCCAAGCTGCTCGACACCCTGCTGTCCAAGCTGCTGGCCAAGCTCGGCCTCGATCGCCTGATGGGCGGTACCGGCCTGACCAAGATTCTCGCCCGCGTCGGCATCCAGGTGCCGGTCTCCACGCTGATCGGCAAGATCGTCTACTGGTTCGTGCTGCTGATCTTCCTGGTTTCCGCCGCCGAATCCCTCGGCCTCGACCGCGTCTCAGCCACCCTCGACATGCTCGCCCTCTACCTGCCCAAGGTGCTCGGTGCAGCCCTGGTGCTGCTGGCCGGCGTGCTCCTGGCGCAGCTGGTCAGCGGCATCGTCCGTGGCGCCGCCGAAGGGGTGGGGCTGGACTACGCCCACGGTCTGGGGCGCATCGCCCAGGGCCTGGTGATCATCATCAGCATCTCGGTGGCCATCGGGCAACTGGAGGTCAAGACCGACCTGCTGAACAACGTCATCGCCATCGTGCTGATCTCCATCGGCCTGGCCGCCGCGCTGGCGCTGGGCCTTGGCAGTCGCGACATCGCCGGGCAGATCATCGCCGGCATCTACGTGCGCGAGCTCTACCAGGTGGGGCAGGACGTGAAGGTGGGTGACGTCGAGGGGCAGATCGAGGAAATAGGCACGGTGAAGACCATCATCCTCACCGACGAGGGCGACCTCGTGTCGGTGTCCAACCGGACATTGCTCGACCAGCGGGTAACGAGCCGCTAACGCGGCTCCTCAACCCTTGCTAATGTATGCCGCCATAGCGGAGCGCTGCCTCGCGTTCCGGCGGCTCCTGACCTGACTGTCGGCCCGACCCGTTTTGAACAAGCCCCAATCGCTTTCCTTGCGCTACGACCCTCGCGAGCTCTCCGATGAAGAGCTGGTGGAGCGCGCCCATGTCGAGCTGTTTCATGTCACGCGCGCCTATGAAGAACTCATGCGTCGCTACCAGCGCACCCTGTTCAACGTCTGTGCCCGATATTTGGGGAACGAACGAGACGCCGACGATGTCTGTCAGGAGGTGATGCTGAAGGTGCTGTATGGATTGAAGAACTTCGAAGGGAAGTCCAAGTTCAAGACATGGCTCTATAGCATCACGTATAACGAATGCATTACCCAATATCGGAAAGAGCGTCGTAAACGTCGCTTACTTGATGCCTTGAGTCTCGATCCTCTCGAGGAGGCCTCGGAGGAGAAGGCACCCAAGCTCGAAGAGCGTGGGGGCCTTGAAAGATGGCTGGTGCATGTGAACCCGATCGATCGTGAAATCCTGGTGCTGCGCTTTGTCGCAGAACTGGAATTTCAGGAAATTGCTGACATTATGCATATGGGTCTGAGCGCGACGAAGATGCGTTACAAGCGCGCGCTGGATCGCTTGAGAGAAAAATTTTCAGGTCTGACCGAAACTTAGTTGGGCAAAATTAATCTCTTAGATCAGCGAGTTCTGGTAAACTTGCCGACCAAGTTGTCTTCCGAGATTGTTCGACAACTTACTGACAACCAAGATGGGGATTTACGGATGAAACTGAAAAACACCTTAGGCGTAGCCGTTGGCTCTCTCGTTGCCGCATTTTCTCTGAACGCGCTGGCGCAAGGCCAAGGCGCTGTCGAGGTGGAGGCTTTCGGCAAGCGCTACTTCACCGACAGCTCGCGTGATCTGTCCAACGGCAACCTGTTCGGTGGTTCGGTTGGTTACTACCTCACTGACGACGTCGAACTGGCTCTGTCCTATGGCGAGTTTCACGACATTCGTTCCGAAAACGACACCGGTAACAAGAACATCAAGGGCAGCCAGGCTGGCCTCGATGCCATCTACCACTTCGGCACCCCGGGTGTCGGCCTGCGCCCGTACGTTTCCGCTGGCTTCGCTCACCAGAGCATCAGCAACGTGCCGGCCCGTACCGGTCGTGACCACAGCACCTTCGCCAACATCGGCACCGGCCTGAAGTACTACTTCACCGAGAACTTCTACGCCAAAGCCGGCCTGGACGGCATGTACAACATCGATGTGGGCGAGTCCGAGTGGGCCGCTGGCGTAGGTGTTGGCGTGAACTTCGGTGGTGGCTCCAAGCCCGCTGCCGAGCCGGCCCCGGCTCCGGTTGCCGAAGTCTGCTCCGACAGCGACAACGACGGCGTCTGCGACAACGTCGACAAGTGCCCGGACACCCCGGCCAACGTCACCGTTGACGCCGATGGCTGCCCGGCCGTTGCCGAAGTGGTTCGCGTCGAGCTGGACGTCAAGTTCGACTTCGACAAGTCCAAGGTCAAAGAAGAAAGCTACGGCGACATCAAGAACCTGGCTGACTTCATGAACCAGTACCCGTCGACCACCACCACCGTTGAAGGCCACACCGACTCCGTCGGCACCGACGCCTACAACCAGAAACTGTCCGAGCGTCGTGCCAACGCCGTTCGTGAAGTCCTGGTCAACCAGTACGGTGTAGGTTCCGAGCGCGTCAACTCGGTTGGTTACGGTGAGTCCCGCCCGGTTGCCGACAACGCCACCGACGCTGGCCGCGCTGTCAACCGTCGCGTAGAAGCTGAAGTAGAAGCCCAAGCCAAGTAATTGGTCTGAGCTTTGGAAAAACCCGGCCTCGGCCGGGTTTTTCTTTGCCTGGAGAAAAGTGCCGAGAGTCCTGGTTTGGCTCGTTGGGCCTCGCACGCTCGGCACCAACCTACAGGGAACACGTAGGTTGGGTAGAGGTACGAAACCCAACGTTGCGATGCCGAGCCGTGGAATGCCGCCCGATCAGGCGCTCAGCGCCTCGGACACTGCCACGGCCTCACCGGCCACCTCGCCGATCACCAGGATCGCCGGGCTCTTGAGCTGGAAGGTGCCGGCGTCGGCCTGCATCCGTGCCAGCGTGCTGCGGCATTCGCGCTGATGGGGCAGGGAGGCGTTCTCGATCATCGCCACCGGCATATCCGCCGCCATGCCGCCGGCCAGCAGGCCTTCACGGACCGCCGCCAGGCGCGCCACGCCCATGTACACCACCAGCGTGGTGCCGCTGCGGGCCAGGGCCTGCCACTCGGGTTCGCTGTCGTCCTGGGTGTGGGCGGTGACCAGGGTTACGCCCCGGCTGATGCCGCGCAGGGTCAGGGGGATGCCGCACTGTGTGGCCCCCGCCAGGCCGGCTGTGATGCCGTTGACCAGTTCGCTCTCTACCTCACGTTCGGCCAGCCACTGCGCCTCCTCGCCGCCCCGGCCGAAGATGCAGGGGTCGCCGCCCTTGAGGCGCACCACGTGCCTGCCCTGGCGTGCGTAGCGCAGCATCAGGCGATGGATGAAGGCCTGCGGCGTCGAGCGACAGCCCCCACGCTTGCCGACGCGGATCACCCGGGCGCCCGGGCAGTGCTCCAGCACCGCCGGGTTGACCAGGTCGTCGATCATCACCACCTCGGCGCCGTTGAGCACCCGCACCGCTTTCAGCGTCAGCAGCTCCGGGTCACCGGGCCCCGCACCCACCAGCCAGACCTTGCCATTCATGGGCGTCTCCTCAGGCGTTCACTGCGGTCGGCACCGGTGGCGCCGCCAGCATTCTCTTGATTTCCGGTACGCAGGAGCCGCAACGCGTGCCGCACCCCAATGCTTCTTTCAGCCCCGCCAGGTCCAGCCCCTGGGCGATGCCCGCCTGCACGGCTTGCAGGCTGACGTTCATGCAGTTGCACAGGGTGCGATTGGCGCCGGCCGCAGCACTGGCACC
The DNA here is from genome assembly GCF_054558415.1 of Pseudomonas sp. No.21. NCBI lineage: Bacteria > Pseudomonadati > Pseudomonadota > Gammaproteobacteria > Pseudomonadales > Pseudomonadaceae > Pseudomonas > Pseudomonas sp. No.21. The sequence continues at coordinate 294,516 of NZ_BAAJNO010000004.1, read as the reverse complement.
TGGCGGTGCACTCAGGGGGGCCAGCAGCCAGCGCCGCAGTTCCGCGTCCATGCGGCCTTCCTGCCACAGGCTCTTTAGCCAGCCCCAGGCGGCGGTTTCGCCAGCCAGGCGCAGCGCAGTGATGCGCCCCTGCTCGATAAGCACGCGCTTGCCCACCGCGCGCTGCGGGTCGTCGTAACTCATCACCGGCCCCTGATCCAGTTGCAGCAGACGGTCGATATGCGCCAGTAGCTCCGTATCCGGTGCCTGCCCGTGGGCCGCGCGCAGCACCAGGGCAGGGCGCTCACGCCCGGCCAGGGCCAGGTTGGCGTAGGTGAAGGCCTCGCACAGTGGTCGGAGGGCTTCGAAGCGCGCTTGCACATCACCTTCCACCAGTACGAAGAGCTGCCAGGGCAGGTCTGCCCGCTCCACCTCGACACCGGCGTGCTTGAGTTCCGGCTGCTTCGAGAGCGGATCGCAGGCCGGCGTGGTCAGCACATTGACGCCCAGCCCCTTGAGGAAGCGATCGCCCCAGTGCATGGGCAGGAAGGCCTGGCCGGGGCGCAGGGCCTCGTCGCCCATGACCGGCACCACCAGCTCGCCGCGACGGCTCCTCACCCGCACCAGATCACCATCCTCGAGCCGGCGGCGGCGCATCTCCACGGGGTGCAGCCCCAGTTGCGCCTGCTCCACGTGGCCGAACAGCTGGGCGGCGGTGCCGGTGCGGCTCATGCCGTGCCACTGGTCGCGCAGCCGGCCTGTGTTCAGGGTCAATGGGTAGCGCAGTTCGCGGCGCTCCTGGGGGGCGAGGTAAGGGTCGGCGACGAACTGTGCACGACCGCTCGGCGTGGGAAAGCGGCCGTCGCAATAGAGGCGCGCTGTGCCTTGCCGGGCGCCGGCGGGGTAGGGCCACTGCTGCGGGCCCTGGGTGTCGATCAGGCCGTAGCCGATGCCGGTCAGGTCCAGGTCGCGGCCGGCGGTGAGCGGCTTGTACTCTTCGAACAGCGCTTCGGGGCCTGCGAAGTCGAACAGGCTGGGCTCGCCCGGGCGCAGGTGGTGTTCCAGGCGCCGGGCGAAGTCGCAGGCGATGGCCCAGTCCGGGCGCGCCTCGCCCGGTGCCGGTACGGCGCGGCGCACATGGCTGATGCGGCGCTCGGAATTGGTCACGGTGCCTTCCTTCTCGCCCCAGCTGGCGGCGGGCAGCAGCAGGTCGGCGTGGCGGCAGGTCTCGGTGGTGAAGAAGGCCTCCTGGACTACCACGAAGGGGCAGGCGGCCAGCGCCGCGTGCACCCGCTGCTGGTCGGGAAGGGACTGGGCCGGGTTGGTGCAGACGATCCACAGCGCCTTGATGCGCCCCTCGCCCACGGCGTCGAACAGGTCGATGGCCGACAGCCCCGGCGTCTCTGGCAAGCGCTCCACCCCCCAGTAGGCCGCCACCTCGGCGCGGTGTTCGGCATTGCCCGCCTCACGGTGGCCGGGCAGCAGGTTCGACAGGCTGCCCGTCTCGCGGCCGCCCATGGCGTTGGGTTGGCCGGTGAGGGAGAAGGGCCCGGCACCCGCTCGGCCGATCTGCCCGGTGGCCAGGTGCAGGTTGATCAGCGCGCTGTTCTTGGCGCTGCCGGCGCTGGACTGGTTCAGGCCCATGCACCAGAGCGAGAGGAAGCTCGGCGTGCGGCCGATCCACTCGGCGCAGCGCAGCAGGTCGGCGCTGTCGATGCCGCACAGCTCGGCCACCCGTGCCGGGCCGAAGTCGCGTACGCGTTCCTTGAGCGCATCGAAGCCTTCGGTGTGGCGTTCGATGAAGCGCCGGTCCACCCAGCCCTCCCACAGCAGGATGTGGAGGAGGCCGTGGAACAGCGCCACGTCGCTGCCCGGGGTGATGGCCAGGTGCAGGTCGGCCAGCTCGCAGGTGTCTGTGCGGCGCGGGTCGACCACGATCACGCGCATGTCGGGGCGCCTGGCCCTGGCTTCCTCCAGGCGGCGGAACAGCACCGGGTGGGCGAAGGCCATGTTGCTGCCGGCGATCAGCACGCAGTCGCTCTGCTCGATGTCCTCGTAGGAGCAGGGTGGCGCGTCGGCGCCCAGGCTGCGCTTGTAGCCGACCACGGCGGACGACATGCACAGCCGCGAATTGCTGTCGATGTTGTGGGTGCCCACCAGGGCGCGGGCCAGCTTGTTGAAGGCGTAGTAGTCCTCGGTCAGCAACTGGCCGGAGACATAGAAGGCCACGCTGTCCGGCCCGTGCTCGGCGATGGTCTCGGCGAAGCGGGCGGCGGCGTGGTCCAGCGCGCTGTCCCAGTCCATCCGGGTACGTGCCAGGCCCTTGCCCAGGCGCAGTTCCGGGTACAGCGCGCGGGCCTGGAGGTCGCCCGTCAGGTGCAGTGTGGAACCCTTGCTGCACAGGCGGCCGAAGTTGGCCGGGTGCGTCGGGTCGCCGGCGACGCCGAGGATGTGCGTGCCGTCGTGCTCGATCAGCACGCCGCAGCCGACGCCGCAGTAGCAGCAGGTGGAGGCGGTGGTCTGGCTCATGGCGAAGGCTCCCTTGGAGAGAAGGTCAGGCGCTCTGCAGAAGGCGCACCGGAACGCGCGCAGGCTCGGCGCGATGGGGGCCGGCGGCCGGCTCGACCGCCTGTGCGGCCACGGCCTCGCCGAACATCAGGCGATCGCGGATGCCGCTGATATCGGCATGCTCCTGCACCTGGCGGAAGTACCAGCCACCGTCGGCGGTGTCGCCGAACAGGCAGGCGCCCACCAGCACGCCGCCCCTGATCACCAGCTTCTTGTAGATGCCGCCGATGGGGTCGGAGAGGGTGATGCTCTCGGTGCCTTCGCCGCCCATGAAGTCGCCGGCGGAAAACAGGTCGATACCGGTGACCTTGAGCTTGGTGGAGACCACCGAACCCTGGTAACGGGCGAAGCCGAGCCGCGCCAGGTGGTTGGCGCACACCTGCGCCTGTTCGAACAGCGGCGCCACCAGGCCGTAGGCGATGCCGCGGTGGCTGGCGCATTCGCCGATGGCATAGATGCGCGGGTCGTTGGTCTGCAGGGTGTCGCTGACCAGGATGCCGCGCTCGCAGGGCAGCCCGGCGCGTTCGGCCAGGGCGATGTTGGGGCGGATGCCGGCGGCCATCACCACCAGGTCGGCGGGGATCACCTCGCCGCCGCGCACTTGCACCGCGCAGACGTGGCCGGTGCCGTGGTCCAGCAGCTCCTCGGTCTGGGTGCCCAGGCGGAAGTGGATGCCGCGCGCCTCCAGCGCCTGTTGCAGCAGGCGGCCGGCGGTGCGGTCCAGCTGGCGCTCCAGCAGCCAGTCGGAGATATGCACCACGGTCACCTCCATGCCGCGCTGGCGAAGGCCGTTGGCCGCCTCCAGGCCGAGCAGGCCGCCGCCGATCACCACCGCGTGGCTGCGGGTACGGGCGCTGTCGATCATCTGCCGGGTATCGGCGATGTCGCGGTAGCCGATCACCCCCGGCAGGCGGTTGCCCGGCACGGGCAGGATGAAGGGCGAGGAACCGGTGGCGATCACCAGGCGATCGTAGCCCGCCTCGGTGCCATCCTCGGCGATGACCAGGCGACGGCGGCGATCGATCTTCACCACGGTGCGGTTGAGCAGCAGGCGGATGCCGTGCCCGGCGTACCACTCCAGGTCGTTGAGCACGATGTCCTCGAAGGCCTGCTCACCGGCCAGCACCGGCGACAGCATGATGCGGTTGTAGTTGGGGTGGGGCTCGGCGCCGAACACCGTGATGTCGTAGAGATCCGGGGCGAGCTTGAGCAGCTCCTCCAGGGTACGGACCCCGGCCATGCCGTTGCCGATCATCACCAGCCTGGGTTTGTTCATGGTCACGCTCCTGCATGAATGCCGGGCAAACAAAAAAGGCGTCCCGCTGTTGCCAGCAGGACGCCTTTGTCCAAGTCCCGTTCTATCGGGAAAGTGCCATCTCTACGTTGAGGTGGGCGCTTTTGTAGATTGTGATCGAGTCTTTGCAGGGCCTGTGCCAACTCCTTCGGGCCCCGCTTTCCGGGGTTCCGCCGAGCCTGCACGGGGCGGGCGGGAGCCGCTGGCGCACCGCTTCGGGGCGGCGTGCCCGGCAACGGTGCGTCAACCGTGCAGGCAGAGCACCAGCAGCGCCAGGTTGCCCAGCAGGGAAAGCAGGGCGATACCGCGCCAGACCTTCAGCGGCTCGCGCTCCAGCAAGGGGCGCGGGTTTACCGACAGGGCCCTGCGCTCGCCCTGTTCCAGGGCCAGCAGCCATTCTTCTGCCGTCTCGTAGCGTTGCGTGGGCTCGCTGGCCAGGGCGCGGGCGAGGCATTCGTCGAGCCAGGCGGGCAGGTCCGGGCGGTAGCGGCTGGCGGGCGTCGGTGTGCCGAAGCGCGGGCGCTGGAAGGCCTCGATCTCGCCGAAGGGGTAATGCCCGGTCAGCAACCGGTAGAGGGTGACGCCGGCGGCGTAGAGGTCCTGGCGCGTGGTGGGCGGCGCGCCATCGAAGGCCTCGGGGGCGATGTAGCTGGGCGTGCCCGGCAGGCTGTGCGCCTCGTCCTGGGACAGGCCCGGGCAGTAGGCCAGGCCGAAGTCGAGCAGGCGCAGCTCGCCGTCTTCGCCGCGCAGCAGGTTCTCTGGCTTGATGTCGCGGTGCAGGATGTTGCGCCGGTGCAGCATGCCCAGGGCCTTGAGCAGGCGCGGGGCGAGGTCCAGCCAGTCGGTCAGCGCCAGCGGCCCATCCTCGCGCAGCTGCTGGGCCAGGGTGCGGCCCGGGTATTCGCGCTGCAGGTAGTACAGGTGCTGGCGCTGCGGCAGCGGATGCACCTCGGCGAAATGCCGTCCCGCCACGCGCCGCAGGAACCATTCCTCCTGCAGCAGTGCGGGCCCGGCGCCGGGGTCGGCGTGCCGGGCGGGCGGCAGGGTCTTCAGCAGCCAGGGTTGGCCGGCCTCGTCGAGCACGCGGTAGAGCAGCGACTGGCGCGACTCGACCAGCCGCCCCTGTACCCGCCAGCCCTCGAACAGCTGGCCGGGGCGCAGTTCCGGCGGCAGCGGCCACGCCTCCAATTGCGCCAGGGCGTCGGCCAGGCCACTGGGCGGCAGCCCGTCGACCCGTACCAGCAGCGCGCTGGCATTGTCCTGGCCGCCCGCCAGGTGCGCGGCGGCCACCAGGGCGCGGCTGGCCGCCCCGGGCTCGGGTTCGTCCTGGAGGATGCGCAGGATGCCGGCATCGCCCAGCACCGCCCAGATGCCATCGCTGACCAGGAGGAAGTGCTCGTCCTCCTGCAGCTCGCCCTCCAGGTAATCCACCACCAGGTGCTGGTCCAGCCCCAGCGCGCGCTTGAGCACGTGCTGCATGCCGGGCTGCTCCCAGACGTGGTCTTCGCTGAGGCGGTCGAGCTGGCCGGCGTGCCAGCGGTAGGCACGGCAGTCGCCGACATGGGCGAGGGTGAAGCGGCGGCCGCGCAGCACCAGCGCGGTGAGGGTGGTCAGCAGCGGCTGGCCGCCGCCGTTGGCCTGCAGCCAGCGGTTGTGGGCCAGCAGCAGGCGGTCGAGGGATTGCGCCACCGCCCAGGTTTCCGGCGTGGCGTAGTAGTCCAGCGCCAGCGCCTGCAGGGTGGCGCGTGCGGCCAGGCCGCCGTCGGCGCACTGGCTGACGCCATCGGCCAGGGCGAACAGGTAGCCCTTGCTGGCGGCCAGGGCCGGTGCGGGCGTCACCACCCGCAGGGCGTCCTGGTTTTCGCGGCGCGGGCCGATGGCGCTGGCCTCGCCGAAGCTCAGTTGCAGCCCCATGGCGCTCAGACGCGCGCCGCGGTGACGGCCGCCGAGCCCCAGGTGGTGCGCCAGCGCAGCTTCACGCCGTAGAGACCGAACCAGGCCAGCACGCCGAGGCTGGCGAACAGCCACAGGCCCAGCTGGTAGTCGCCGGTGTGCTGCTTGATGGCACCCAGGCCTGCGGTGAGGCAGAAGCCGCCCATGCCGCCGGCCATGCCGATGAGCCCGGTCATCACGCCCATTTCCTTGTGGAAGCGCTGCGGCACCAGTTGGAATACCGCGCCGTTGCCGGCGCCGAGGCTGAGCATGGCCACCACGAACAGGGCCAGCGCCGCCGTGGCGCTGGCGATGTGGAAGCCCACCGCCGCGATGCAGAGGGCGGCCAGGGTGTAGACCACCAGCAGGGTGCGGATGCCGCCGATGCGGTCGGCGAAGGCGCCGCCCAGGGGGCGCATCAGGCTGCCGGCGAAGACGCAGGCGGCGGTGTAGTAGCCGGCGGTCACCGGCTCCAGGCCGTACTGGTCGTGGAAGTAGCCGGGCAGGGTGCTGGCCAGGCCGAGGAAGCCGCCGAAGGTGACGCTGTAGAAGAACATGAACCACCAGCTGTCACGGTCGCCCAGGGCCTTCATGTAGTCGGCGAGGGATTTCGGCGCGGGGCGGTCGGGGGCGTTGCGCGCGGCCAGGGTGAAGATCGCCAGGGTCAGCACCAGCGGGATCAGCGCCAGGCCGAACACGTTGTTCCAGCCGAACAGCGCGGCCAGGCCCGGGGCGAACAGCGCCGCCAGCACGGTGCCGGAGTTGCCCGCGCCGGCGATGCCCAGGGCCTTGCCCTGGTGCTGCGGCGGGTACCACTGCGAGGCCAGCGGCAGCGCCACGGCGAAGGAGGCCCCGGCGAAGCCGAGGAACAGGCCCAGCAGCAGCGCCTGCTCGTAGTTGTGGATGCCCAGTTGCCAGGCGGTGAACAGCGCGGCGATCACCACCACCTGGCCGAACAGCCCGGCGGATTTCGGTGAGGTGCGGTCGGCCAGCAGGCCCAGCAGGAAGCGCAGCACGGCCCCGGCGAGGATGGGCGTGGCGACCATCATGGCGCGTTGCTGGGTGGTCAGCTGCAGGTCGGCGGCGATCTGCACGCCCAGCGGGCCGAGCACGTACCAGACCATGAAGCTCAGGTCGAAATAGAGAAATGCGGCGAACAGGGTGGGGGCGTGGCCGGCCTTCCAGAAACTCGTAGTCATCGAACACCTCATCTGCGTCAGGGGGCCGGAAGGGCGCGCCGCGGGACAGCCCCGGCGGTCGCACCCTCCCGGAACACGTCGCGCTCGTGGCGCTTCGTGCCACGGCCTTGGCCGTGGCTGGGTAGGGTGGGTCGCATGCGGGCGCCCGGATCACGGCACGCCTGCCGCCCCATCGCTGGGGCCGGAACGAAAAAAGCGCCGCGCACTGGCTGCATTTCTGCGCAGTGACGCGACGCCTTTGTCGTTCAGTCGGGCAACCGCCGTTGGCTACCTGTGCAGGCGATGGAGCAAGAGATGGGCCAAGCAGGGCACGGGGCGGGTCCCCCACGGGGTGGGCAGGGGCAAGTGCCTGATTCGACAGGCCCTTGCCGGCGTGGGCGCGGTTGTGGAGTGGTGCGCGTCATCCCCGTTCAGGCCGTGGATGACGCCGGGGGCCGATGCAAAAGGGGGCGCGATGCGGTGGCCATGCACCGGGTCGGGGCCAGGTAGCTCGTCGCTCAGTCCAGCCAGTTGACCTTGGGGAAGGTGCTGCGGAATTTCTCCGGCATCTCCACCACCTTCGACTGGCGGTAGTCGAAGAACACGAAGCCGGACTTGGCCATGGCCACCAGCTTGCCGTCGGCGGGGCGGGTGATGCGGAAGGTGATGTCGCCGCCGTAGCGGTTGAAGTCCATCACGCCGACTTCGAACAGCAACTGGTCGCGGGCGTGGGCCTCGGCACGGTAGGTGGTGGCCAGGTCGGTGACGATGATGCCGGTGCCGTCGCCCTCGGTCTCGGTGATGCCGAAGTCGAAGAGGAAGCGCGCGCGGGCCTCGGAGATCATCGAGATCATCGAGTCGTTGCCCAGGTGGTTGGCGCCATTGATGTCGGTGACCCGCACGGTCAGGTGGGTGGAGTAGCAGAACTGGTCTTCGGGGAAGTTCAGGGTCAGGCGGGCCATCGGGGTGCAAACCTCGTACGTCGGTAGGGAAGGGGCCGTGGCAACGGCGGGCGGATTCTACCCGCGCCGCCGCCGCTATGTGGCCATTCGCCGACTGAATGAGGCTTAGCGGTGCAGGCCGTTGAGCCAGTAGAAGGTCACCCGGCCGCCTTCGTTGCTCGGCCCGCGGTTGTCCTGGATATAGGCGCCGGCCTTGAAGTAGAGCTGCTGGTTGCCCCAGTAGCCGCTCAGCTGGCGGAACAGGCCACCGTCGTCGCCCTTGCTGGTGACGGTGATGCCCAGGCGCCCGCTGGGGGTGAGGCGCAGGTCGTAGCCGAAGCGCTCGCCCAGGTCGACATTCTCGGCCAGCAGGATGTTCTCCACCTCCTTGTCGCCGGGGCGCTTGCGCAGCAGGGCCTCGAGGCGGCCGGTGCCGTCCTTGTAGTGGTACTGCAGCTTCAGCAGCGGGTCGTTCTCGCTGCCGGCTTCGTCCTTGCTGTGGATCTGCCCGATGATGATCTTGTTCTTGCTTGGCACCTGCTGCACCGAAAGCACCGCGCTCAGGTAATTGTCGGCGCTCTGGTAGTTCCAGTAGCTCAGGGTGCCGTCGGCCTGGGTCTCGCGCAGCTCGCTGCGGGGGTAGCGGGCGTCTTCGCTGGTGCTGCCGGTGACGGGCACCCAGAAGGTCACGCTGCCGTCGTCGTTGTGGCGGAAGTACTGGCTTTCATAGCCGTTGTTGAGGCGCTGGGTGGTGATGAGCGTGGCGGATTGGTGGGCGGGGATGTCGAGTTTCCAGGTGCTGAGATCGATCACGGGCTGTCCTTGAGGCCGGGGGAATAAGCCCCTGTTGGGACCGGCACGATCCCGGAAGTTCAGCGAGGTTCCACTTAGGCGACGAACTGCATCGTCGCGGGCCAGTGAGGCGGCACGGTGCCATCAGCCGGGCGGTGCTGGACCGCCCGGCCACAGGCCGGCGGCCGGCAACCCCTTACAGCGTCAGGCGGTAGACCCGCAGGCGGTGGCCGTCGGGGTCGATGCCGCTGAAGGTGTAGCCGAAGTCCATGGCCTCCGGCGCCTGGACGATCTCCACGCCCTGCTCCTGCCAGAGCCGATGCAGGCGATGCACGTCGTCGTCGCTGTCGACGTGGAAGCACAGCTCGCCGCCCCCGCCCGGCACGGTGGTCGCCGGCTTCACGCCGTCGCGGGCCCAGAGGCCGAGCTTGAAGCCGTTGTCGAAGACGAACAGGGCGAAGCCCGGGCTGTGCTCGACGGTCTCGCGCGCCAGCAGGCGCCGATAGAAAGCGGCGCTGCGCACGGGGTCGTCGACGTACAGGTTGAGCAGGTTGGGGGCGATCATCGGATGGGTCTCCGTTGCGGAGCGACGGGTGTCGTCACTCGATACGCGCAGGCTAGGCCCACCCCCTGTCAGTTTCTGGCAGCAGCTTCACTGCTCGGCGATGCCATGCAGCGCGCGCCACTCTCGCAGCAGCACCTGGCGCCGCCGTGGGTAGCGCCGGCCCAGGTCGAGCAGCTCGGCCACCCGGTCCAGGCGGAAGTGGCGCATGCCCTGGCGCAGCTCGCACCAGGCGGCCAGCACCCGGGTCTGCTCGAAGTAGCCCAGGGCGAACGGCCAGACCACCCGTTGCGACGCCTGGCCCTCGGCATCGCGGTAATCGAGCTGCACGCGGTGCTCGAGGCGGATGACCTCGCGTACCTGCTGCAGCAGCGCATCGGGGATTTCGCTGGCCGGTGCCGGGCCGATCAGCAGGGTGCTGGTCTCCAGCTCCTCACGCAGGGCCGGGGGCAGCACCGCGCCGACCTTGGCCAGCACATCACGCGCGGCACCCATCAGTTGGCGGTCGCCCCGGCGGGCGACCCAGCGCATGCCGAGCACCAGGGCCTCGATCTCGCCCAGGGAGAACATCAGCGGCGGCAGCTCGAAGCCGGGCCGCAGCACGTAGCCCAGCCCGGCGCCCCCTTCGATGTTGGCGCCCTGCTGCTGGAGCGTGGCGATGTCGCGGTAGAGGGTGCGCAGGCTGATGCCGAGCTCGGCGGCCAGGGCATGCCCGGCGACGGGGTAGCGGTGACGGCGGAGGATCTGCAGCAAGTCGAGCAGGCGCTGGCTTCGGGACATGGTGCTAGCCGGCTCAGAGACTCAGCAGGCCGACGCTGCGCAGGAAGCGTTCGACGTCGGCGGTGTAGCCATTGTCCTGGCCGAGTTCGTGGTTGATCTGCCGGTGCGACATGTCCACACCCATCACTTCCACGCGCTTGCCCAGGTCGCGGCCCTTGGCGGCGAAGCCACGGGCCTGGGGGCAGGCGTCGTCGCGACGGGTGGAGCACACCGCCAGCAGCGGCGCGCCGGCCCGTTCCAGGCGCAGGGTGGGGGAAGCGGCGCGCCAGGTGGCGGGGTCGTCGCCGAAGGCGCGGTCATAGAGCTTCAGGTGCGGGCCGCGCATCACCGTCTCGACGTTGAAGGCGGCGCTGTCCAGCGCCACGGTGCCGATCCACGGGCGCGCGCCCTGCTGGGCGGCGATCTCCGGCGCGGCGTCGATCAGCGCCACCAGGTGGGCGCCGGCGGAGTGGCCCATCAGCACGAAGCGCGCCGGGTCGGCCTGCCAGCCGCTGGCCAGTTGCTGGGCCTGGGCGAGGGCGCGGGCTACGTCGTCGGCCTGGGCCAGCGGCGGGGTGTCGGGGAGCATGCGGTAGTTGGTGGAGACCAGCACCACGCCCTGGGGCACCCAGCGCAGGGCCTTGTTCAGGGCGACGCTGCCGTTGTCCTTGTCGCCATTGGCCCAGCCACCGCCGTGGACCATGAAGATCACCGGGGCGGGTACGCGCGGCGCCACCTTGGGCAGGTAGACGTCGAAGCGCTGGCGCTCGTCGTTGCCATAGGCGACATCGCGCTGCACGCGGATGCCGGCGTCGTCGAGCTGGCGGGCTTCGCGGCGCTCCTGGAGCAGGCCGGCACTGGCGGTCTGCAGCGTGAGGGCGCCGAGCAGGGCGGCGCAGAGGAACAGCAGGCGGCTGGGCTTCATCGTTGGGTCCTTCGCTGATGGGCCGGGACGGCGCCCGGTACAGCCTTGATACGCCGCCGGGGCACTAACCCCTGCGGGGAAATGAAAACGGCGCCCCGTGGGGCGCCGCTGCCTGTCACTCGGCCTTGCGGGGCTTGCCCGGCTGGATCAGCCCGTCGGCGCGGAACATCGCCTTGATGCCGCGGATGGCCTGGCGAATGCGGTCCTGGTTCTCGATCAGGGCGAAGCGCACGTGGTCGTCGCCGTATTCGCCGAAGCCGATGCCGGGGGAGACGCAGACCTTGGCCTCGGCCAGCAGCTTCTTGGCGAACTCCAGGGAGCCGAGGTGGGCATAGGGCTCGGGAATCTTCGCCCAGATGTACATCGAGGCCTTGGGGTTCTCGACCATCCAGCCCGCCTCGTGCAGGCCCTTGACCAGCATGTTGCGGCGCTGGCGGTACTGCTCGGCGATGTCGCGCACGCACTGCTGGTCGCCTTCCAGCGCGGCGATGGCGGCCACCTGCAGCGGGGTGAAGGTGCCGTAGTCGTGGTAGCTCTTGATCCGCGCCAGGGCGCTGACCAGCTCGGGGTTGCCGACCATGAAGCCGATGCGCCAGCCGGCCATGTTGTAGCTCTTGGACAGGGTGAAGAACTCCACCGCGATGTCCTTGGCGCCGGGCACCTGCATGATCGACGGGGCCTTCCAGCCGTCGTAGACGATGTCGGCGTAGGCCAGGTCGTGGATCACCAGTACGTCGTACTGCTTGGCCAGGGCCACCACGCGTTCGAAGAAGTCCAGCTCCACGCACTGTGCGGTGGGGTTGGAGGGGAAGCCGATGATCATCATCTTCGGCTTGGGGATGGATTCGCGGATGGCGCGCTCCATCTCGGCGAAGAAGTCGACGCCTGGCACCAGCGGCACCGAGCGCACTTGGGCGCCGGCGATCACCGCGCCGTAGATGTGGATCGGGTAGCTGGGGTTGGGCACCAGCACCGTGTCGCCGTGGTCCAGGGTGGCCAGCATCAGGTGCGCGAGGCCTTCCTTGGAGCCGATGGTGACGATGGCTTCGCTTTCGGGGTCGATCTCCACGTCGTAGCGGTCCTTGTACCAGCGCGAGATGGCGCGGCGCAGGCGGGGAATACCGCGGGAGGTGGAGTATCCGTGGGTGTCTTCGCGCTGGGCGACCTGCACCAGCTTCTCGACGATGTGCGGCGGGGTGGCCCCATCGGGGTTGCCCATGGACAGGTCGATGATGTCCTCGCCACGACGGCGCGCGGCCATCTTGAGTTCGGCGGTGATGTTGAAGACGTAGGGGGGGAGACGATCGATGCGCGCGAAACGGCGCGGAGAACGCGTGTCAGCCATGCTTTCCTCGGATACGTAAGCGCCCGGAACCGTCCGAGCGACGTTGGCCACATGGGTGGCCTGGCGGCGAAGATAAGCGCAGCGGCGGGGCGTTGTCGAGAAAAATCCGAGGCGTTGCGGGGCGTTTTCTTTCAGGGCGAATGGGTGTGCCACAGGGCGGCGCGTATCGCGGATGAATCCGCTCCCACATGGCGTCAGCCTGCACCGGGTGCCGACCCGGGCGCCGTTGCGGTGGGCCGGTACAGGCTCCACCGCAACGATTGCCTGGCGTTATTGCGAGATGAGGATGGAGAACTTCTTGTGGTGGGTGCTGCCGTTGACGTCACGCACCTGGGCCACGAACCAGTGGGCGGTGGTGGAGGCGGTGCCGGCCTCCGGGGTGCCGCTGACCAGGCCGTCGGCGGCCAGCGTCAGGCCGGCCGGCGGGTGGCCGCTGACCAGCTTCCAGGTGGCGCCACCGAGGCCGCCGGTGGCGTACAGCTGGGCCTGGTAGGGCTGGCCGACGCGGGCTTCGGGCAGGGCGGCGGGGCTGTTGACCAGGAGGCCGTCGTTGGGGTGGCTGGCGGCCAGGCGGTAGAACTTCACCCGCGCGCCTTCGGTGGCGCTGTCGCCGTGCATGTGCAGGTAGGCGCCGGCCTTGAAGTAGAAGGTCTCGCTGTTCCACGCCGGGTCCATCGCCATGGTCGCCACCGGGCCGCCGTTGGCCGAGGCCATGGCGACGTTGTGGCTGACCTTCATCTGGTAGCTGAAGGTTTCGCCCAGGGCGATGTCCGTGGCCAGCACGTGGTTGGTGAAGGGCGGGCCCTGTTCCGGCAGGCCCTGCAGCTTGGCGATGACGCGGCCGGTCTTTTTGGCGAAGTCGTAGCGGTAGTAGAGGAGGATCAGCGGCGCGCTGCCGTAGCCGTGCACCTGGCCGACGATGACGAGGCCGTCGCTGGGCACCTGCATGACCTTGAGCAGGGCGTCCTGCACCGATTCGCCGGCGCCGCTCCAGGTCAGCCCGAGGTTGCTCGGGTCGAGCATCTCGCGCAGTTCCGAGCGCGGGCTGCTGGAGCCCCCGGCGGTGGCGCCGTTGAGCGGGGTCCAGAAACTCATGGAGCCGTCGGCCGCGTCGGTGCGGAACCAGCGCGACTGGTAGCCGTCGGGCCCGCTGAGCTGGTCGGGGCGCACGGTGATGGCCTTGCCCTCGGTGCCGCCCTCGGCGTCCTGGGGCACGGTGATGTTCCAGTTCTCCAGGGCGAAGTTGCCGCCCGGGGCGACGCCCTTGTAGAGCTCGGCCTGGGCTTCGCCGAGCAGCAGGCAGCCCAGCAGGCCGAGCCAGTGGGTGTTGCGGTGGCGGTGGGGGACGGGGTGGAGCGATTGAAGCCTGTGCATGCCTTGCATCCTCGTTGTCGGGCCGCACTCCGCTCGAGACCGCCTTCCTTCGACGCGTACGTGCCTTCCCTGTGCTTGTTCAGGGCCTGCCGCGTGGCAGGCCTTTCACAGACTCGTCGTCTTCAGGGAAGGTTCTGCCGCTGCGTTGCAGCGGCGACCGGTGGCGCACTGGCAGCGGTGCATCGGGCGGGCCTGTCAGGCCGTGTGCCGGGCCTTGAGGGCGATGAGCAGCTCGGCGAGGCGCTGGATATCGGCGTCCGTGGTGCGCCAGGAGGAAACGCTGAGGCGGAAGGCCGGGCGCCCCTGCCACAGGGTGGGGCCGAACCAGACATCGCCCGAGGCCTGGGCGGCGAGGCGGATGGCCAGGGTCTGTTCGTCGCTGTCGGCGCGCACCAGCACCTGGTTCAGCACCACGCGGTTGAGCACCTGGTAGCCGGCGCCGCGCAGGCGTTCGGCGAGGTACGCGGCCTGGCGCAGGTGGCGGTCGATCAGCTCGCGCAGGCCGTCGCGGCCGAGGCTGGCCAGGGCTGCCCAGATGGGCACGCCACGGGCGCGGCGGGAGAATTCCAGGTTGAGGTTCTTCTGCGCATCGCGGGAGGCGCTGGCATAGGCGGCGTCGCTGTTCATCGCCGTGGCCAGGGCCTCGGCGTCGCGGCAGATGGCCATGGCGCCGTCGTAGGGGGTGTTCAGCCACTTGTGGCCGTCGGTGGTCCAGCTGTCGGCCTGCTCGACGCCTTCGGCCAGCGCGGCGGCGGAGCTGGCCCGGGCCCAGAGGCCGAAGGCGCCGTCCACATGCACCCAGGCGCCAGCGGCGCGGGCGCGGGGGATGAGCTCGGCGAAGGGGTCGAATTCGCCGGTGTTGACCTCGCCGGCCTGCAGGCAGAGGACGGTCATGTCGTCCAGCGGCGGGAGCTGCGCCGGGTCGATCCGGCCCAGTTCGTCGACGGGCGCCACCCGCAGGCGATTGATGCCGAAGCCGAGGATGCGCAGGGCTTTCTTCACGGTGATGTGCACGCTGGCGGAGACCACCACACGCACCTCGGGCGCGCCCATCAGGCCGTCGCCGTCGAAGTCCCAGCCCTTGCGTGCGAGCAGGGCGCGCCGGGCTGCGCTGAGGCAGGCCAGGGTACAGGCGGTGGCGCTGGTGCCGAAGCCCACGGCGCTCTCTGCGGGCAGGCCGAGGCTCTCCAGCACCCAGCGCGCGGCGGCCTTCTCGATGCGGTCGGCGGCGGGGGAGTTGTCGAAGGAGGAGGCGCACTGGTCCCAGGCCAGCACCAGGCGTTCGGCAGCGGCGGCGGCCGGCAGGGTGGCGCCGATGACGAAGCCGAAGTAGCGCCCACCGTTGGAGGCGGTGGTGGCGGGGGAGCCCAGCTCATCCAGCAATTGCAGGGCCTGGTGGGCGGGCAGGCCCTGGGTGGGCAGGGGGCCGTCGAAGCCGGCCAGGGCGGCGATGGCGTCGGCATCGGGAAATACGCGGCGCCCGGGGATGCCGTCGAAGTAGGCGAGGGCGCGGCGGTCGGCGTCTTCGAGGAGCTGGCGTTCGGTGTCCATGGGCGTGTCCGGGCGGTGGCTGCGATGGGCCTACCTTAGCCGTCGCCACGGCGTGCCAGCAGATACACGCCACGCCCGCGATGGCCGTACAGTCGCGGTCGACGGACCCCGGACAGCAGAACAGTTACAACTCCCACCCGTACAGTTGCCCCTCAGTGCCCCAACATGTCGTGCATGGCGATGATCTGTTCGGCCACCTGGATGAGCTTCTGCTGGCGGCTCATGGCCTGGCGGCGCATCAGGGTATAGGCCTCTTCCTCGTTGCAGCTCTTCATCTTCATCAGCAGTCCCTTGGCCAGCTCCACGCGCTTGCGCTCGGCGAGCTGCTGCTCGCGGGCGTTGAGCTGCGCGCGCAGGGCCTGGTCGCTCTCGAAGCGGGCGATGGCGACGTCGAGGATCGGTTGCAGGCGCTGGGCGTGGATGCCTTCGACTATGTAGGCGCTGACGCCGGCCTGGATGGCCTGGCGCATGACGCCGAGGTCGTGCTCGTCGGTGAACATGACGATGGGGCGGGGCTGGTCGCGGCTGACCAGCACCACCTGTTCCATGACATCGCGCCCCGGGGATTCGGTGTCGATGAGCACGACATCGGGGCGCACGGCCTCGACCCGTGCGGGCAGGTCGATGGTCAGCCCGGATTCGTCGATGACCTCGAAGCCGGCTTCGACCAGGGCGGTGCGAAGACGACCGACTTTCTTCGCGGTGTCGTTGATCAGCAGGATGCGCAGCATAGGGTGGCCGTCCGGTTACAGGGCGAGGGCGGAGGGTGTGCCGGCGAGGGCGTGCAGGCGGAAACCGCGCGCGTAGCCGGCCGGGTCGCTGCCATCCCAGGTGATGCCGTCCATCAGCGTGGCGCTGCGCATCGGCCCGGGGACTTCGATGCCAAGGGCCTCGGCGGCCTGGCGATAGAGGTCGAGGCGCTGCACCTGGCGGGCGACGCCGAGGTAGTCCGGGTCATCGCGCAAGAGGCCCCAGCGGCGGAACTGGGTCATGAACCAGATGCCGTCGGAGAGGTAGGGCATGTTGACCCGGCCACCGTCGAAGAAGCGCAGCGGGTGGGCGTCTTCCCAGGCGTTGCCCAGGCCGTCGCGGTAGTGGCCGAGGAAGCGCGGCTCGATGGCCGAGAGCGGTGCGTCGACGTACTCGGCGCCGCTGATGAGTTGTGCCGCGCTGCGGCGGTTTTCCTCGCTCTGTTCGATGAAGCGGCTGGCTTCGAGCACGGCCATGGTCAGGGCGCGGGCGGTGTTCGGGTAGGCCTCGGCGAAGGCGGCGGTGACGCCGAGGACCTTCTCCGGGTGGTCGGGCCAGATCATCTGGCTGGTGGCGAGGGTGAAGCCCTGACTCTGGTCCACCGCCAGGGCGCCCCAGGGGCCGCCGGCGCAGAAGCCGTCGATGCGCGCGGCCTGGAGGTGGGCGACCATCTGCGAGGGTGGCACCACCACGCTGTTGACGTCGTGCAGCGGGTGGATGCCATGGGCGGCCAGCCAGTAGGCGAGCCACATGGCGTGGGTGCCGGTGGGGAAGGTCTGGGCGAAGGTCAGCCGTGCACCACCCTGGCGCACGTGGGCGGCCAGTGCCTCGGCAGTGGTCACGCCAGCGCGCCGCAGGGGTTCGGAGAGGTTGATGGCCTGGCCGTTCTGGCACAGGCCCATGAGGATGGCCATGGCGGTGGCGCTGCCGCCGATGCCCAGGTGGATGCCGTAGACCTGGCCATAGAGTGCCTGGGCGGCGTCCAGCTCGCCGGCCAGCAGCTTGTCGCGCAGGGTGGCCCAGGAGGCCTGGCGCTTGAGGTTGAGGGTCAGGCCATAGGGTTGGGCGAAGCCCTGGGTGGCGGCGACGACCAGCGAGGCCGAGTCGGTGAGGGCCATGAAGCCGAGATCCAGCGTGCTCTTTTCCGGTGCATCGCTGCCGGTGACCCAGGCCAGGTTGTCATTGCGTGTGTGCAGTCGGTCGTCGCTCATGCTGTCGCCATCCCATCAACGAAAAGGCGCCGCCCCGGTCTATCGCGGGGTGCGATGACCGATGACGACGCCATTGTCCGGCGGCCCGCCCCGCCGTTGGAGCGGGCCTGATGCGAGTGACGAAGCAAGCGATGTGCCAGGGGCAGAAAGCAAAGCCCCCGCCGGAGCGGGGGCTGAGTGGAGCGGGGCGGATCAGCGTTCGATGATCTGCTTCACCTGGGTCTGCGGGATCTGCTGCTTGCGGCCTTCGCTGTCCTCGAATTCGAGCATGCCGGTGTCTTCGTCCAGCTGCGGCTTGCCATCGCTGGTGAGCATCTGGCCGTCGGTGGTGTTGATCAGGTATTCGCTGGAGCAGCCGGAGAGGCCGACCAGGCAGAGGGCGATGAGGATCCAGTGCTTCATGGTGTTACTCCTTGGAATGAGCGGTTGGGCGCTTCTCCTTGGAACATAGCCGCTGGCGGTGGGCTGGCAAGGCGGGGGAGGGCGAATTCGTGGTGTGCGGCACGGTTCGGCGAGGTGGCGTTTCTTCGGTTCGGTTCTCGGTTCGACGGACCTGGGGCAGCGAAGCGTTTCGCGAATGAATTGGCTATGTCTGCGTTAAGTGTTGCTAGAAGATTTGAGTCCAGCTGATTGCCGAGCTTTGCTGGTGCTTCTGGTTTCGCCCCCCCGGGCGAGTCCCTTTTCCAATCGCTGGAACGCCAGCCCGGTGAAAAGGAACCAAAAAACTTGCCCCTCCATACGGGTCTGGCTTCGCCAGACTCCCCTCGCTCCATCATCGTTACTCGCTACGCTCGCCCTTCGGGCCAGCCTTCGGCTGTTACTACGCTTCGCTTCGTTTCACGACGATTCGCTCGGCCTCCTGGGAAGGGGCGTTGGCGGCTGCTCCAACTTTCTTCACTCGAATCCTCACATCGATGTGCGCATCACCAGCGGGTGTACACCGCGGCTGGTGGCTTTCGTAGGATGGTGTAGAGCGAAGCGAAACCCATGCGGCGGAGGTGGCACGAACCCTTGGGCGCCCGGAAAGGGCCGTGCTTGAGCGCTTGCATTAAAACCACACCAGCTAGCGCAGACAGAGCCAATGAATTCGCTCCCACGGGGTTTGTGAGTGTGGTGCTCGGCGCAAATCGCGCCCATGAAAAAGCCCCGCACGGGGCGGGGCTTCTTCATGGCCGGTGAGGCTTAGGCTTGAACGACCGGGATCTTGGCGTTCGCAGCGGCTTCGCGGTACTCGGCGATCTGGTCGAAGGACAGGTAGCGGTAGACGTCGGCCGCCATGCTGTCGATGTTCTTCGCGTACTCCATGTACTCCTCGACGGTCGGCAGCTTGCCCAGGATGGACGCGACTGCCGCCAGTTCGGCGGAGGCCAGGTAGACGTTGGCGCCATCGCCCAGACGGTTCGGGAAGTTGCGGGTGGAGGTCGAAACCACGGTGGAGTTCGACGCCACGCGTGCCTGGTTACCCATGCACAGCGAGCAGCCCGGCATTTCCATGCGCGCGCCGGCCTTGCCGTAGATGCCGTAGTAGCCTTCCTCGGTCAGCTGGTGCTGGTCCATCTTGGTCGGCGGCGACAGCCACAGGCGGGTCGGAATCGAGCCCTTGACCTTGTCCAGCAGCTTACCGGCAGCGCGGAAGTGGCCGATGTTGGTCATGCAGGAACCGATGAACACTTCGTCGATCTTGTCGCCGGCGACGGTGGAGAGCAGGCGGGCATCGTCCGGGTCGTTCGGAGCGCAGAGAACCGGCTCCTTCACGTCGGCCAGGTCGATCTCGATGATCTCGGCGTACTCGGCGTCCTTGTCGGCTTCCATCAGTTGCGGGTTGGCCAGCCAGGCTTCCATCGCCTGGGCGCGACGCTCCATGGTGCGGGCATCGCCGTAGCCTTCGCCGATCATCCAGCGCAGCAGGGTGATGTTGGACTGCAGGTACTCGGCGATGGCCTTTTCCGGCAGCTTGATGGTGCAGCCCGCAGCGGAACGCTCGGCGGAGGCGTCGGACAGCTCGAACGCCTGCTCGACGGTCAGGTCGTCCAGGCCTTCGATCTCGAGGATGCGGCCGGAGAAGATGTTCTTCTTGCCCTTCTTCTCGACGGTCAGCAGGCCCTTCTGGATGGCGTAGTAGGGGATGGCATGGACCAGGTCACGCAGGGTGATACCGGGCTGCATCTTGCCTTTGAAACGCACCAGGACGGACTCGGGCATGTCCAGCGGCATGACGCCGGTGGCGGCGGCGAAGGCCACCAGGCCGGAGCCGGCCGGGAAGGAGATGCCGATCGGGAAGCGGGTGTGGGAGTCGCCACCGGTGCCGACGGTGTCCGGCAGCAGCATGCGGTTCAGCCAGCTGTGGATGATGCCGTCGCCAGGACGCAGGGACACGCCGCCACGGGTGCGGATGAAATCCGGCAGGGTGTGGTGGGTGGTGACGTCGATGGGCTTCGGATAGGCCGCGGTGTGGCAGAAGGACTGCATGACCAGGTCGGCGGAGAAGCCCAGGCAGGCCAGGTCCTTCAGCTCGTCGCGGGTCATCGGGCCCGTGGTGTCCTGGGAACCGACGGTGGTCATCTTCGGCTCGCAGTAGGTGCCCGGACGGACGCCGGCTACGCCGCACGCCTTGCCGACCATCTTCTGCGCCAGGGTGTAGCCCTTGCCGCTGTCGGCGGGCTGTTCCGGCTTCTTGAACAGGTCGGAGGAGCCCAGGCCCAGTTCGGCACGGGCCTTCTCGGTCAGGCCACGGCCGACGATCAGCGGGATACGGCCGCCAGCGCGGACTTCGTCGAGCAGCACCGGGGTCTTCAGTTCGAAGGTGGTGATGACTTCGTCGGTGCCGTGCTTGCACACCTTGCCGGCGTGCGGGTAGACGTCGATCACGTCGCCCATGTTGATGTTCGACACGTCGAACTCGATCGGCAGGGCGCCGGCGTCTTCCATGGTGTTGTAGAAGATCGGGGCGATCTTGGAGCCGAAGCAGAAGCCGCCTGCGCGCTTGTTCGGCACATAGGGGATGTCGTCGCCGAAGAACCACAGCACCGAGTTGGTGGCGGATTTGCGCGAGGAGCCGGTGCCGACCACGTCACCGACGTAGGCGACCGGGAAGCCCTTGGCCTTGATCTCTTCGATCTGCTTCAGCGGGCCGATGGCGCCTTGCTGCTCGGGGACGATGCCGTCACGGGCCATCTTCAGCATGGCCAGGGCGTGCAGCGGGATGTCCGGGCGGGACCAGGCGTCCGGAGCCGGGGACAGGTCGTCGGTGTTGGTTTCGCCGGTGACCTTGAACACGGCCAGGCTGTATTTGTCGGCGATGGCGGGCTTGGCGGTGAACCACTCGCCGGCGGCCCAGGATTCCAGGACGGCCTTGGCGTGGGCGTTGCCAGCCTTGGCTTTCTCGGCGACGTCGTGGAAGGCGTCGAACATCAGCAGGGTGTGCTTGAGCTGTTCGGCAGCGGTGGCTGCCAGCTCGGCGTCATCCAGCAGCTCGACCAGGGTGGCGATGTTGTAGCCGCCCTGCATGGTGCCGAGGAGTTCGGTGGCGCGTTGCTTGGAGATCAGTGGGGACTTGGCTTCACCCTTGGCGAGGGCGGAAAGGAAGCCGGCCTTGACGTAGGCGGCTTCGTCCACGCCCGGCGGAACGCGGTTGGTGATCAGGTCTACGAGGAATTCTTCTTCGCCGGCCGGCGGGTTCTTCAGCAGCTCTACCAGGCCTGCGGTCTGTTCGGCGTTCAGCGGCTGGGGCACGATACCCTGGGCGGCACGCTCTTGTACGTGTTTGCGATAGGCTTCAAGCACAGTTTTACCCTCATCAGTGGTCCCAAGGAGTTGTCCGGGACGCTCATCCAGGAATCCAGCGAACCCGTGCGCCGCGCAGCTTTGTGAGCTGCCTGGCCAGGGTTTCGATGGTTCCATCCAGAAGCTGTTTTCAAAGTTTTACGCCGGAAGGAAGGCCTGATGAGGGCTGGCGTTGGACACTCGCCGGGGAGTGCCCAGCGCCAAGATTTCCTGCCGGGTGGACTGTGCTCGTGACGCTTTGAAAACAGCTTCCAACGGACATTGGCGCCTAAAATGGCGGGCCGATTCTAAAGGAAAGCTGAGCCGAAGTTAAGACAAAAGCCCCGGGTTTCTTGGGGTGACCCTGCTTAGACAAAGGGCTAAGATGCCGCCCTGTTCGTGCTTTTCCAGACCTTCCCGCCATGTCCAATCAGCGCATCAAGACGCCTTGCGTCGGCCTCTGCTCCACCGTTTACGGGGATCTCGTATGCCGTGGCTGCAAGCGCTTCCACCATGAAGTGGTGAACTGGAACCTCTACAACGAGGAGGAAAAGCGCGCCGTCTGGCGGCGCCTGGAAATCCTCCTGGTGCAGGTGATGACCGCCAAGCTCGAGGTTTTCGACGAAGATCGCCTGAGAATGCAGCTCGAGCAACGCCAGGTCCGCTTCGTTCCCGAGCAGTCGCCCTATTGCTGGGCCTACCAGTTGATCGCCCGCGGCTCGCGCATGATCAATCGCCTGGATGCCTATGGCGTGGCGCTGCTGCCGGAGTTCCGCGGCTGGGCCTTGCCGGAGCTGCGCGAGGCCATCGATCGGGAGTTCTTCCTTCTGTCGGAAGCCCACTACGAGCGCTACATCGCCCCGCGTTTCCTGCTGGAAGGGATGGAGATCCGCGTCTGAGCGCATCCCCACCCTCGGTGAACGCCAGGCATGAAAAAGCCGCCCATCGGGGCGGCTTTTTCGTTCGGGGGTTCAGCGTTGGGCGACCAGTTCCTCCAGGTGGGCGATGATCTCGTCCGGCTTGAGCACCAGCACATCGCTTTCCAGGGAGTCCAGCACCACCTCGGCGGTGTTGCCGATCAGGGCACCGGAGATGCCGGTGCGGGCGACCGTGCCGATCACCGTAACCGCCGCCTTGAGCTTGTGGGCGACATGGGGGATGAGTACGTCGGCCGGCCCTTCCTCCACATGCAGGCGCTCGTCGCTGATGTCGAACTCTTCCTGGAAGGCCCGGCATTCGGCGCGGTAGCGCGCCTCGATGCTCTCCTTGAGCTGGAAGGTCGGGTCTGCCGCCGACAGCATCGGCGAGGGGTGGGCGCTGATCACGTGCAGGGTGCCCTTGGCCAGCCCGGCGATGTCGTAGCCGTGGCTGATGATGCTGGCGTGCAGGGTGCGGTGCTCGCCATCGCTGTTGCCGACGTCCACCGCCGCCAGGATGACGCCATTGGTCCAGGGCGAGTCGGTCTTGACCATCAGCACC
This sequence comes from Pseudomonas sp. No.21, assembly GCF_054558415.1. Taxonomy (NCBI): domain Bacteria; kingdom Pseudomonadati; phylum Pseudomonadota; class Gammaproteobacteria; order Pseudomonadales; family Pseudomonadaceae; genus Pseudomonas; species Pseudomonas sp. No.21. The sequence continues at coordinate 272,114 of NZ_BAAJNO010000004.1, read as the reverse complement.
GGACCGGGGCAGTAGCGCAGCAGTTTCCAGTCGTCCGGGGTGAGCAGGAAGCGCTTGAGCGGGTTGTCCGGCACATGCTGCTTGATCACCAGGCCGCAACCCTCGGCCTGCTGCACGGCGATCACGGTCTGGTGCAGGTTCTCGTTCCAAGCCTGCTGGGTGGTGACGCTGTAGCCTTCGCTGGCGAGCGAGCCGGACAGGTCGGCAAGGTAGGCGGCGTGGTCCGCCTTGCGGTCGCAGACCAGCAGGTGCAGGTGCGATTGAGTCACCCCGGCGATGAGCTTGGCGCGCTTGAGCGCCAGGCCGCCGGGGTGGTTCGGATCAACTACCACGAGGATGCTGCGGATGGCTTGCATGGTCGTGCTCTCCCTGGAAGACATATAGCTGGATCCACTGTAGCTGCCCTGGGCGCCCGGTGTTCTTGACATATATCAGTGCATCACGCTGGCTGCGCCCTGCAGCCCCCGTATAATGCTCCGCCATTGCCCGCCCGACCAGATCGCCATGCCTGCATCCGCCCTGTCCGCCGTTCCGTTTCCCCCCGTCATCGCCCGCCAGGGAGCACCACGTCCATGAACCTCCCGGAAATCCACGACTTCCTCGGCTGCCGCACGCCCTCGGCCTGGGTGGAGGCCGCGCTGGCGGACCAGGAAACCCTGCTGATCGATCACAAGAACAACGAGTTCAAGGCCGCCTCGACGGCCATGGCGTTGATGGCCAAGTACAGCCTGCACCTGGACCTGATCAACTTCATGTCGCGCCTGGCCCGTGAGGAACTGGTCCACCACGAACAGGTCCTGCGCATCATGAAGAAGCGTCGCGTGCCGCTGCGCGCCGTATCCGCCGCGCGCTACGCCTCCGGCCTGCGCAAGGTGGTGCGCAACCACGAGCCGGCCAAGCTGGTGGACACCCTGGTGGTGGGGGCCTTCATCGAGGCGCGCTCCTGCGAGCGCTTCGAGGCGCTGGTGCCGCACCTGGATGAGGAACTGGGCAAGTTCTACTTCGGCCTGCTCAAGAGCGAGGCGCGTCACTACCAGGGCTACCTGAAGCTGGCCTACCAGTACGGCGAGGCGGCGGACGTGGATGCGGGGATCGAGAAGGTGAGGGCCGTGGAGCGTGAGCTGATCGAGAGCCCGGACGAGGCGTTCCGCTTCCACAGCGGTGTGCCGGCCTGAGTCCGGCCTTAACTGAAAAGCGCCCCGAGGGGCGCTTTTTTTGTGGCCGGGGAGGGCTCAGTCCTTCACTTTCAGGTCCAGTGCCAGGTCGCGGGCGGCCTTGGTGGCGAGCACGCCCATCAACTGGCCGATCTCGTCCTGGCGACTGCTGGCGCCATTCTGCCCGGCACCCATCATCACGCTGGGGACCGGCGCCTGGGCGGCGGCCTCGGCCCAGACCTTGTTGATGGCGATCAGCGCGTCGAGCTTGGGCTGCAGCGCGCCGTCCGCCTTGATCACCGCTTCACGGGCATAGGCCTCGGCGTCGGCGGTGATCTTGGTGGCCTGGGCGGTGATGCTGGCCTTGTCACGCAGCAGCTCGGCGGTCTGCTTCTCGATCTCGGCGCGACCCTTCTCGCGTTCGGCGTTGATGCGCGCCAGCTGCTTCTCGGTCTCGGCCTGGGTGGTGCGCTCGATCTGGTCGCGCAGGGTTTCCTGGCGGCGGGCTTCCACTTCCTTCTCGCCGCGGGCGGTGACCAGCAGCTTCTCTTCCTCTTCCTTCAGGCGGTTCTGCCGGGCCACGGCCAGCTCGGCCAGGGCTTGCTGAACCTTGACCATGCGCTGCTTGTACTGCGGGTTGGGGTCGACGTTGGTGATGCGGGCCTCGACCACTTCGACGCCGTACTTGCGGAACTGCTGCTGCTTGCGCACCGGCATGCCCTTGGCGTCGATCACCTTCTCGGTGACGAACTGGCTGGCGTTGTTGTCGCCGAAGGTGCCCTGCTCGGTGCCGGCCTGGAGGATGGCGGTCTGCTGCGGCACGTGGCCACGCGGGCCGCGGACTTCCTTGCGCTTGATCAGGTAGAGGCCGTCGTTGAGCTGGTTCTCGAACTCGGCGGCGAATTCGCTGCGGGCGCCGGCGTAGAAGTCGTCGGCGGTCATCAGGGATGCGGTGGCCTGCAGGGTTTCCTTGATCGCCGGCACCAGCGCGGTGCGGATGAAGTTCTCCGGGTTGCGGTATTCCTGGGCGATCTTGAGGAACTGCTCGCCGCTGGGCAGGCGGAAGCGTGCGGAGGACTCGACCTTGGCGTCGACGTTGCCGAGGAAGACGATGGGGAAGGCCTCGATGGTAGCGCCGAGGGAGTCGTTGTCGCTGGTGTCGTCGATCTGGTTGAGCGCTTCGGTGAGCACCGACTGTACGCTCAGGGCCTTCTTCCAGGGGGTGGCGCGGCCGAACCACTTGGTGGCGTAGCCGACGTCGTCCACCACTTTCTCTTCGCCGAAGATGGTGCGCACATGGGTGGCGAAACCGGCTTCGTTGTAGAAGAAGATGCCGTTGAACAGCACGAAGGCGGCGGCCGTGCCGGCGACGGCGCCGACCAGGTACTTGATATAGGGGGAATCGCTGAACGGCATGGTCGCTCCTTGACGGGTACAGGTGAGCGGCGATGCTGCTGGCCGCGTGCCATCCCGTCAAGGACAGCTGGTGCGGCCTGCGGAGGAGTTCGCGTTGCGCGGCTCAGTCGAGGGCGAACGGTGCCTGGCGGAAGCCATTCTCGTCGACTTCCAGGGCCCAGCCCTGGCGATCCCAATCCCCGAGGACGATGCGCTGGGCGGGCAGGCCGCCGGCCTGCAGTTCGTGCACGGCGGGGCGGTGGGTATGGCCGTGGATCAGGGTCGGCACGCCCTGTTCGGCCAGCAGGCGCGGGATCTCTTGCGGGGTGACGTCGGTGATCTCCGCCGCCTTCTGCCGGGTCTGCATGCGGCTCTCGCTGCGCAGCTTGCGCGCCAGCTTGTGGCGGGTGGCCAGCGGCAGGTGGCGCAGTATCCACAGCACGACGGGGTTGCGCAGGAAGCGCCGCATGCGCATGTAGGCCTCGTCGCGGGTGCACAGGCTGTCGCCGTGCATCAGCAGCACCGGGTGGCCGGCCAGCTCGACGCGGCTCGGGTCCGCCAGCAGGGTGCAGCCGGCCTCGCGGCAGAAGCGCGTGCCGATCATGAAGTCTCGGTTGCCGTGCATCAGGAAGATGCGCGTGCCGCCATCGGCCACCTGGCGCAGGGCCTGGGCGATGGAGCGCTGGAAGGGGGTCATGGCGTCGTCGCCGATCCAGGCCTCGAAGAAGTCACCCAGTATGTAGAGCGCTTCGGCCTGGCTGGCGCGGGTCTGCAGGAAACGAAGAAACGCCCGGGTGATGTCCGGGCGCTCCTCTTCAAGATGCAGATCGGAGATCAGCAGGATCACTCGACGATCTCGGCCTTCTCGATGATCACGTCCTCGACCGGTACGTCCTGGTGGCCGGACTTCATGGTGGTGGCCACGCCCTTGATCTTGTTGACCACGTCCATGCCTTCGGTCACTTCGCCGAATACGGCATAGCCCCAGCCCTGCACGGTCGGTGCGCTGTGGTTGAGGAAGCTGTTGTCGGCGACGTTGATGAAGAACTGCGCGGAGGCGGAGTGCGGCTCCATGGTGCGGGCCATGGCGACGGTGCCGACCTTGTTCGACAGGCCGTTGTTGGCCTCGTTCTTGATGGGGGCGCGGGTGGTCTTCTGCTTCATGCCCGGTTCGAAGCCGCCGCCCTGGATCATGAAGTTGGAGATCACGCGGTGGAAGACGGTGCCGTCGTAGTGGCCGGCCTTCACGTATTCCTTGAAGTTGGCCACGGTTTCCGGGGCTTTGTCTTCGAAGAGTTCCAGGGTGATGACGCCATGGTTGGTGTGCAGCTTGATCATTTCGGTATCCGCTCGGTCGAGAATTCGAAGGCCTGTCAGGGGGTTGACAGCTTCGGCTATGATAAGCGCTTTGATTTGACCGGCCTACCCTGTGCCGCGCACCCGTAGACCTAAGGATCCCATGAGCAAGCCTGAGACCCCCGCCGCCGCGAACTTCCTCCGCCCGATCGTCCAGGGTGACCTGGATGCCGGCAAGCACGCCAAGATCGTCACCCGCTTCCCGCCGGAGCCCAATGGCTACCTGCACATCGGCCACGCCAAGTCGATCTGCCTGAACTTCGGCCTGGCCCAGGAATTCGGCGGCGACTGCCACCTGCGCTTCGACGACACCAACCCGGCCAAGGAAGACCAGGAGTACATCGACGCCATCGAGAGCGACGTGAAGTGGCTGGGCTTCCAGTGGTCCGGCGAGGTGCGCTACGCCTCCAACTATTTCGACCAGCTGCACGCCTGGGCCATCGAGCTGATCAAGGCCGGCAAGGCCTTCGTCTGCGACCTCAACGCCGAGGAGATGCGCGAGTACCGCGGCAGCCTGCACGAGCCGGGCAGGAACAGCCCGTTCCGCGACCGCTCCGTCGAGGAGAACCTGGACCTGTTCGCCCGCATGAAGGCCGGTGAATTCCCGGACGGCGCCCGCTCCCTGCGCGCCAAGATCGACATGGCCTCGCCGAACATCAACCTGCGCGACCCGATCCTCTACCGCATCCGCCACGCCCATCACCACCAGACCGGCGACAAGTGGTGCATCTACCCCAGCTACGACTTCACCCACGGTCAGTCGGACGCCATCGAGGGCATCACCCACTCCATCTGCACCCTGGAGTTCGAGGACCATCGCCCGCTCTACGAGTGGTTCCTGGCCAACCTGCCGGTGCCGGCGCAGCCGCGCCAGTACGAGTTCTCGCGCCTGAACCTGAACTACACCATCACCAGCAAGCGCAAGCTCAAGCAACTGGTGGACGAAGGGCACGTCAGCGGCTGGGACGACCCGCGCATGTCGACGCTCTCCGGCTACCGTCGTCGCGGCTACACCCCGGAATCGATCCGCAACTTCTGCGAGATGGTCGGCGTCAACCGCGCCAGCGGCGTGGTCGACATCGGCATGCTGGAGTTCAGCATCCGTGACCACCTGGACGCCACCGCATCCCGTGCCATGTGCGTGCTCAAGCCGCTCAAGGTGGTCATCACCAACTACCCGGAAGGCCAGGTCGAGAACCTCGAACTGCCGCGCCACCCGAAGGAAGACCTCGGTGTACGTGCGCTGCCCTTCGCCCGCGAGATCTACATCGACGCCAGCGACTTCGAAGAAGTCCCGCCGGCCGGCTTCAAGCGCCTGATCCCAGGTGGCGAAGTGCGCCTGCGCGGCAGCTACGTGATCCGCGCCGACGAAGCCATCAAGGACGCCGCCGGCAACATCGTCGAGCTGCGCTGCTCCTACGACGAGAACACCCTCGGCAAGAACCCCGAAGGCCGCAAGGTCAAGGGCGTGATCCACTGGGTGCCGGCCGAGGCCAGCGTCGAGTGCGAAGTGCGCCTCTACGACCGCCTGTTCCGTTCGCCGAACCCGGAGAAGTCGGAGGAGGGCGGCAGCTTCCTCGACAACATCAACCCCGAGTCGCTGGTGGTGCTCACCGGCTGCCGCGCCGAGCCGTCCCTGGCCAATGCGCAGCCCGAGGAGCGCTTCCAGTTCGAGCGCGAAGGTTACTTCGTCGCCGACATCAAGGATTCGCAGCCCGGCAAGCCGGTGTTCAACCGCACCGTCACCCTGCGTGATTCCTGGGGGCAATGATGGCGCTGTCGATCTACAACACCCTCACCAAGGTCAAGGAAGCCTTCCAGCCGCTGGAAGGCAACAGCGTGCGCATGTACGTGTGCGGCATGACCGTGTACGACTTCTGCCACATCGGCCACGCCCGCGTGATGGTCGCCTTCGACGTGGTCACCCGCTGGCTGCGCGAGCGCGGCTATGACGTGACCTACGTGCGCAACATCACCGACATCGACGACAAGATCATCCGTCGTGCCCAGGAGAACGGCGAACCGTTCGAAGCCCTGGTCGACCGCATGATCGCCGCCATGCACGAGGACGAGGCGCGCCTCGCCGTGCTGCGTCCGGACATCGAGCCCCGCGCCACCGGCCACATCGGCGGCATGCACACGATGATCCAGACCCTGATCGACAAGGGCTTCGCCTACGCCCCCGGCAACGGCGACGTCTACTACCGCGTGGGCAGGTTCGAAGGCTACGGCAAGCTGTCCCGTCGTCGCATCGACGAGCTGAAGATCGGCGCGCGCATCGAGGTCGACGAATCCAAGGAAGACCCGCTGGACTTCGTGCTGTGGAAGGGCGCCAAGCCCGGTGAGCCGAGCTGGGAATCCCCCTGGGGCCCCGGCCGTCCCGGCTGGCACATCGAGTGCTCGGTGATGTCCACCTGCTGCCTGGGCGAGACCTTCGACATCCACGGCGGCGGCCCGGACCTGGTGTTCCCCCACCACGAGAACGAGATCGCCCAGAGCGAGGCGGCCACCGGCAAGCTCTACGCCAAGGCCTGGATGCATGCCGGCGCGGTGCGCGTGGACGGCGAGAAGATGTCCAAGTCCCTGGGCAACTTCTTCACCATCCGCGAGGTGCTGGAGAAGTACCACCCGGAAGTGGTGCGCTACCTGCTGGTTTCCAGCCACTACCGCAGCCCGATCAACTATTCCGAAGACAACCTCAAGGAAGCCAAGGGCGCGCTGGAACGCTTCTACACCGCCCTGCGCGGCCTGCCCGAGGCGCCCGCCGCCGAGGGCGAAGCCTTCGTCGAGCGCTTCAATGCCTCCATGGATGACGACTTCAACACCCCCGAAGCCGTCGCCGTGCTGTTCGACATGGCCCGCGAGGTCAACCGCCTGCGCGACACCGACACGGCCGCCGCAGCGGCCCTGGCGGCCCGTCTCAAGGCGCTGGGCGGCCTGCTCGGCCTGCTCCAGCTGGATCCGGACGCCTTCCTCCAGGCCGGCGCCACCGGCAAGGTCGATGCCGCCGAGGTCGAAGCCCTGATCCAGGCCCGCCTGCAGGCGCGCGCGGAGAAGAACTGGGCCGAGTCCGACCGCATCCGCGACCAGCTCACCGCCCTGGGCGTGGTGCTGGAAGACGGCAAGGGTGGCACCACCTGGCGCCTCGCCGAGTAGTCGCATGCGTCATGAACGAGGCCGCTTCCGAGCGGCCTTTTTCTTGGGCGCCGGAACCTTCATCGAAACTCCACGGCAACTCCATCTGCGGTCCACGCAGCCAGCACGGCGCGCGTGCATAAAGGCGTCCCGCCCCGAGCAAAAGGACGTCGCCGTGGACATCACCCTGATCAACCCGCCCCACACCGCCATCGGCAGTCGCATGCCCCGCGAGCACCTGCCGCCCCTGGGGCTGCTCGCCATCGGCGGGCCGCTGCTGGACGCGGGCTTCCACGTCTCGCTGCTGGATGCGGACCGCGAGGGACTGAGCGTCGCGCAGATCGTGGCGCGCATCCAGGCGACGGCGCCGGATGTGGTGATGCTCGGGCACTCCGGTTCCAGTTCGGCGCACCCGACGGTGGTGGACATCTGCCGCGCCCTCAAGGCCGTGCTGCCCGGGCTGGTCATCGTCTACGGCGGGGTGCACCCCAGCTATCACTGGGACGAGATCCTCCAGCAGGTGGCGGAAGTTGATTTCATCGTACGCGGGGAGGGCGAGCAGACCGCCCTCTCGCTGATACAGGCGCTGGCGCAGGGGGGCTCGCCGCTGGAGGTCCACGGCATCGCCTTGCGCTACCTGGGCGAACCCTACGCCACGCCCGCTGCCGCCATGTTGCGCAACCTCGACGACTACCGTGTGGGCTGGGAGCTGATCGACCACGCCGACTACGCCTATTGGGGTGGCAAGCGGGCGGTGGTGGTGCAGTTCTCCCGGGGGTGTCCCTACCTGTGCAACTACTGCGGGCAGCGCGGGTTCTGGACCCGCTGGCGGCACCGCGACCCGGTGCGCCTGGCCCGGGAGCTGGCACGCCTGCACCGGGAGCAGGGCGTGGAGCTGATCAACTTCGCCGACGAGCTGCCCACCGGTTCGCGCAGGATGTGGAAGGCCTTCCTCGAGGCCCTGATCGCCGAGGACGTGCCGCTGCTGCTGGTGGGTTCCACCCGTGCCGGGGACATCGTCCGCGACGCCGACATCCTCCACCTGTACCGCAAGGCCGGGGTGATCCGCTTCCTGCTGGGCATCGAGAGCTACGACGAGGGCACCCTGGAGGCGATTCGCAAGGGCGGCACCACCCGCGAGGACCAGGAGGCGATCCGCCTGTTGCGCCAGCACGGCATCGTCTCCATGGCCACCTACGTGATCGGCTTCCAGGAGGAGACCGACCTGGACTACTGGCGCTCCCTGCGCCACCTGCTGCGCTACGACCCGGACCAGATCCAGCTGCTCTACGTCACCCCGCACCGCTGGACGCCCTTCTACGAGACGGCGGCGCAGCGCCGGGTGATCCAGACCGACACCCGCCGCTGGGACTACAAGCACCAGGTGCTGGCGGTGCAGCGTGTGCCGGCCTGGCGGGTGTTCCTCTGGTTCAAGGCCATCGAGGTCTGCATGCAGGCCCGCCCACGGGCGCTTGCCCGGCTGGTGTTCCATCCCGATGCCGACTTCCGTCACGCCATGCGCTGGTACACCCGCATCGGCCGGCGGGTCTGGTTCCACGAGGTGGCGGAGTTCCTCTTCGCCACCCGGCTGATGAAGATGGGGCCGACGCTCAGGGAGTTTTTCGGCGCCTCCCTGGTGGATCGCGAGTACCTGCTGGACAAGCGCAAGGGCCGTGCAGTGGAGGTGATTGCGCGGGGATGAGCGTCATGGCGCGCCGGGTGCAAGGCCCTGCCGTCGTGTGGAGCCCGGCATCGCTGTGGTGGGCAATCGCGCTTGAATCCGTTCCCACGAGGTCGCTGCCCCTGGGATTGTCCAAACCGTATCCGCGCGGTGCACCGGCATCAGCCGCCCGGATACAGGCCCTGTTCCCGCAGGCGCTTGTACAGGGTGTTGCGGCTGAGGTTGAGGCGCCGGGCGAGGTCGGAGATGTTGCCGCCGCAGGCCTGGAGCTGGGCGGCGAGGCTTTCGTCCGTTGGCTGCGCTGGCGTGGCGCCGGGGTTGGGCTGCGGGGCGTCTGGCAGATCGGCGAAGAAGTCATCCGGCAGGTGCTCGCGGCGGATGGGGTGTTCCTCGGCCATGGCCAGGGCGACCTGGATCACGCTGCCGGCCTGGCGCAGGTTGCCGGGCCAGGGGTGGGCCATGAACAGCTCCAGCACGTCGCGGCTGAAGCCGGCCCATTGGCGCGGCTCGCGGTGCTGTTCCCAGAGGCGGAGGAACAGTTCGCCACGGTCGCTGCGTTCGCGCAGGGGCGGCAGTTCGAGGTTGAGGCCGCTGACACGGTAGTAGAGGTCCTGGCGGAACAGCCCGGCGTCCACATCCTGGCGCAGCGGGCGGTTGGTGGCCGACACCAGGCGGATGTCCACCGGGTAGGGCTCGCCGCCGCCGAGCGGCTGCACGCTGCGTTCCTGCAGCACCCGCAGCAGGCGGGCCTGGACGTTGAGGGGCATGTCGCCGATCTCGTCGAGGAACAGGGTGCCCTGGTGCGCCTTGCGGATCAGGCCGACGCTGCCCTTCTGGTTGGCGCCGGTGAAGGCGCCCTTTTCGTAACCGAACAGCTCCGACTCCACCAGTTCGGCCGGGATGGCCGCGCAGTTCACCGCCACCAGCGCCTTGCCGGCGCGGGAGCTGGCCTGGTGCAGGGCCTTGACGAACACCTCCTTGCCGACGCCGGTTTCGCCCTGGATGAGGATGGGGATGTCCTTTTCCAGCAGCCGTTGTGCCTGTTGCACCACGCGGTCGACGCGGGCATCGCCGAGGCTGATGGCGCCCAGGGCCAGCTCGCCGGTCGGCGCTTCGCCCGATGCGGCCGGGGCCGGGCGGAAGTCGCGGGCCTCGATGCGCGGCTTGCGCGGGCGCAGCAGGCGGCCGTGGAAGCGGTAGCGGCCGGCGGCGCGAAGCGGGAAGGGCAGGTTGTCCGGTTGCGCCAGCAACTGCGGCAAGCTGAGGTCGAACAGGCTCTCGATGTTCATCCACGACAGGCCAATGCCCAGCAGCGAGTCGGCGCGGCGGTTGGCCGAGACCACCTGGCCGGCCTCGTCGAACACCAGCAGCCCGGCCCACTGGCTGTCGAGGTTGTCCAGGCTGGTATTGAAGCTGAGCTGGAAGTAGTCGTCCTTGAAGCGCCCGAGGATCAGCCGGTTCTCCACCGACTGGCTCATCATCTTGACCATGCCCAGGGTGTGCGAGGGCGGCAGGTAGCTGTCGCTGGAGACGTCGAGCACGCCGATCATCTGCCGCGTGGCGTCGAAGATCGGCGAGGCGGAGCCGGTCATGAAGCGGTTGGCCTTGAGGAAATGCTCGTCGCGCTGGATGTGCACGGCCTGGCCGCAGGCCAGCGCGGTGCCGATGGCGTTGGTGCCGGTGGTGCGCTCCTGCCACAGGGCACCGGCGACGAAGCCGGCGGCCTGTGAGGGTTCGACGAAGCGGCGGTCGCCCCAGGACTGCAGCAGCTGGCCCCGGCTGTCGGCGAGCATGATCAGGCAGTTGGAGTTGGCGAGGATGTTTTCGTAATAGGGCAGGACCTCCTGATGGGTGGTCTGCACCAGGAAGTGCCGGCTTTCCAGCAACGCCGAGACATCGCCCGCAGCCGCGTCGCCGAAGCTCGGCCGGCTCTGGTGGGTAAGGCCGAAGTCGCGGCAGCGGTTCCACGAGTCGCGGACGATCGCATCGTGGTTCGGCGCCGGGGCGGGCGCCTGGGCAGGAGTGGCCATGTGAGCCTCGCAGCGTTCTTGTTGTTATGGGGCATTCGCTCTGCGGCGATCCGAGCAGTGTTGTTCATGACTGTTCAAAGTCAACGCCCGAGATGTTCAGTTGTTCACATTCGAATGTTCAATTCTGTTCAAGTGAACATCCCTGCGGGGCGCTGATTGCGCTCTAAGTTCTTATAAATCAACGGGATGAAGTGGATTTTCGTGTCCTGGCACGGAAGTCGCCTTGTGGTAGTGCGGCCCAGAGCCGCCAATGGCTGAGAACAACCACAAGGACACGCCATGTCGTTAACGCTGGAGCATGTCTGCCGCGTCGTCGACCACCAGGTCTACATCGACGACGCCTGCCTGAGCTTCGAGCCGGGCTCCTTCAACGTGCTGGTCGGCCGGACCCTGGCCGGCAAGACGTCGCTGATGCGCCTGATGGCCGGGCTGGACAAGCCCAGCAGCGGGCGCATCCTGCTCAACGGCGTCGACGTGACCGGTGTGCCGGTGCGCCGCCGCAACGTGTCGATGGTCTACCAGCAGTTCATCAACTACCCCAACCTCACGGTGTTCGAGAACATCGCCTCGCCGTTGCGGCAGAACGGCGTGGGCCGCGAGGAGATCGAGCGCAAGGTGCGCGAGACGGCGCAGATGCTGCGCATCGAGAAGTTCCTGCAACGCCACCCGCTGGAGCTTTCCGGCGGCCAGCAGCAGCGCACGGCCATGGCCCGCGCGCTGGTCAAGGATGCCGACCTGGTGCTGTTCGACGAGCCCCTGGTCAACCTCGACTACAAGTTGCGCGAGGAGCTGCGCCAGGAGATGCGCGAGCTGTTCCGTACCCGTCGCAGCATCGCCGTGTACGCCACCACCGAGCCCAACGAGGCGCTGGCCCTGGGCGGCACCGCGACCATCCTCCACGAGGGGCGGGTGATCCAGAGCGGGCCGACCACCGAGGTCTACCAGCGGCCGCAGCAGGTGCTGGCCGCCGAGCTGTTCTCCGAGCCGCCGATCAACCTGGTGGACGGGCGCATCAGCGAGGGCGAGGTGAGCTTCCGCGACTTCGTGCACTTCCCCCTGACCACCGAGCTGCGCGAGCTGGGCGAGGGCGCCTACCGCTTCGGCGTGCGCCCCGGCCACATCGGCCTGGTGCCGTCCAACGACGACGACCTGGAACTGGCGGTGAAGGTGGAGCTGGCCGAGATCAGTGGCTCCGAGACCTTCCTCCATGTGCGCAGCGAGCACTTCGCCCTGGTCCTGCACCTGCAGGGCGTGCACGAGTACGACGTGGATGCGCCGATCCGCATCTACATCCCCACCCACAAACTCTTCGTCTTCGACGCCCAGGACCGCCTGGTCCTGGCGCCGAGCCGTCGTACCTGAGGAGCCGCCCATGGCCGAGATACGCCTGCAGAGCCTCGCTCACAGCTACGCCAGCCAGCCGAAGGGGCCGGAGGACTACGCCATCCTGGCGATGGACCACGTCTGGGAGCAGGGCGGCGCCTATGCGCTGCTGGGGCCTTCGGGCTGCGGCAAGTCGACCCTGCTGAACATCATCTCCGGGCTGCTCAGCCCGTCCGAAGGGCAGGTGCTGTTCGACACCCGCGAGGTCAACCTGCTGCCGCCGGAGGCACGCAACATCGCCCAGGTTTTCCAGTTCCCGGTGGTCTACGACACCATGACGGTGTTCGACAACCTGGCCTTCCCGCTGCGCAACCAGGGCCTGCCCGAGTCGCGGGTGCTGAGCAAGGTCAGCGAGATCGCCGAGGTGCTCGACCTGCACCACCTGCTCAAGCGCAAGGCGCGCAACCTGACGGCGGACGAGAAGCAGAAGGTGTCGATGGGGCGCGGGCTGGTGCGCGACGACGTGTCGGCGATCCTCTTCGACGAGCCGCTGACGGTGATCGACCCGCACCTGAAGTGGAAGCTGCGGCGCAAGCTCAAGCAGATCCACGAGCAGTTCAACATCACCATGATCTACGTGACCCACGACCAGTTGGAGGCCTCGACCTTCGCCGACAAGATCGCGGTCATGTACGAGGGCCGCATCGTCCAGTTCGGCACCCCGCGCGAGCTGTTCGAGCGGCCGCTGCACACCTTCGTCGGCTTCTTCATCGGCAGCCCTGGGATGAACCTGATCGAGGTGCGCCCGGAGGGTGAGGCGCTGGTCTTCGGCGCCACCCGGGTGCCCCTGGCCCCTGCCATGGCGGCGCACCTGGCCAGGGGTGGCTGGAGCAGCCTGAAGCTGGGCATCCGCCCGGAGTTCGTGCACGTCAGCGACGAGCCTTTCGTCGACGCCCTGGCCGGCGAGGTGACCCACGTGGAGGACCTGGGCACCTACAAGATCCTCACCCTGAACCTGGATGGGCAACGCCTCAAGGCGCGTATGCAGGAAGACCAGGCGGTACCGCGCGGCACGGCGTGGATCGGCTTCCCCTCGCAGTGGCTGATGCTCTACGCCGATGACTTGCTGGTGGAGGTGGCGCCATGACCGACAAGGTGATCAACAACAAGGCCTGGTGGCTGGTGCTGCCGGTGTTCCTGCTGGTGGCCTTCAGCGCCATCCTGCCGATGATGACTGTGGTGAACTATTCGGTGCAGGACATCTTCGATGCCTCCACCCGCACCTTCGTCGGCACCGAGTGGTACAAGCAGGTGCTGCAGGACCCGCGCCTGCACGACTCGCTGTTGCGCCAGTTCATCTTCTCCGCCTGCGTGCTGCTGATCGAGATCCCGCTGGGCATCGGTATCGCCCTTTGCATGCCGACCCGGGGGCGCTGGGCTTCGGCCAGCCTGATCGTGATGGCCATCCCGCTGCTGATCCCGTGGAACGTGATCGGCACCATCTGGCAGATATTCGGCCGCGCCGACATCGGCCTGCTGGGCTGGGCCCTGAGCAAGCTGGGCATCAGCTACAACTACGCCTCCAACACCATGGATGCCTGGGTGACGGTGCTGGTGATGGACGTGTGGCACTGGACCTCGCTGGTGGCGCTGCTGTGCTATTCCGGCCTGCGCGCCATCCCCAATGCCTACTACCAGGCGGCGCGCATCGACCGTGCCTCGGGCTGGGCGGTGTTCCGCCACATCCAGCTGCCGAAGATGAAGAGCGTGCTGCTGATCGCCGTGATGCTGCGCTTCATGGACAGCTTCATGATCTACACCGAGCCCTTCGTGCTCACCGGCGGCGGGCCGGGCAACGCCACCACCTTCCTCAGCCAGACGCTGACCAAGATGGCGGTGGGGCAGTTCGACCTGGGACCGGCGGCGGCATTCTCGCTGGTGTACTTCCTCATCATCCTGCTGGTGTCCTGGCTGTTCTACACGGCCATGACCCACGACGACTCGAAGAGCTGAGGCCGCCCATGACGCCACGCAAAACCCTGGTGCTGCTCGCCTACATCCTGTTCCTGCTGGTGCCGATCTACTGGCTGCTGAACATGTCGTTCAAGAGCAACACCGAGATACTCGGCGGCCTGACGCTCTGGCCCCACGAGTTCACCCTGCGCAACTACCAGGTGATCTTCACCGACCCGAGCTGGTACGAGGGCTACCTCAACTCGCTCTACTACGTGTGCCTGAATACGGTGATCTCCCTGGCGGTGGCGCTGCCGGCGGCCTACGCCTTCTCGCGCTACCGCTTCCTGGGGGACAAGCACCTGTTCTTCTGGCTGCTGACCAACCGCATGGCGCCGCCGGCGGTGTTCCTGCTGCCGTTCTTCCAGCTGTATTCGTCCATCGGCCTGTTCGACACCCATATCGCCGTGGCCCTGGCCCATTGCCTGTTCAACGTGCCGCTGGCGGTGTGGATCCTCGAGGGCTTCATGTCGGGGGTGCCGAAGGAGATCGACGAGACGGCCTATATCGACGGCTACAGCTTCCCGCGCTTCTTCGCCAAGATCTTCATCCCGCTGATCGGCTCGGGCATCGGCGTGACGGCGTTCTTCTGCTTCATGTTCTCCTGGGTCGAGCTGCTGCTGGCACGCACCCTGACGTCGGTGAATGCCAAGCCGATCGTGGCGGTGATGACCCGCACCGTGTCCGCCTCGGGGATCGACTGGGGCGTGCTGGCGGCGGCGGGGGTGCTGACCATCCTGCCGGGCGTGCTGGTGATCTGGTTCGTACGCAACCACGTGGCCAAGGGCTTCGCCCTCGGCCGGGTATGAGGTGACTTATGGAATGGATGGCCTGGACCCTGCCCACCGCGACCTTCTTCGGCAGCATCGCGCTGGTGCTGTTGCTGATGGGTATCTGGGAGCTGCGTTCGCCCTGCGTCGAGCGCAAGGGCTTCCTGCCGATCGTCACCACCCGTGGCGACCGGCTGTTCATCGGGCTGCTCGGGAGCGCCTACCTGCACCTGCTGGTGATAGGCGCGACCAGCTGGAACCTGTGGGTAGCGTCTGCGCTATCCGTCGTGTGGTTGTTGGTCGTGATGCGCTTCGGCTAGTTGCGACCGTTCAAAATCCCCAAGGAGGTGTCTATGTTCGAAAACAATTACAAGACCCGACATAGCATGGCGATGGCGGCCCTGCTGGCGTTGTCTGGATTGAGTGGCGCGGCCTGGGCCGATGCCTATGAGGATGCGGCGAAGAAGTGGATCGACGCGGAGTTCCAGCCCTCGACCCTGAGCAAGGAGCAGCAGCTGGCGGAGCTGAAGTGGTTCATCAAGGCCGCCGAGCCGTTCCGCGGCATGGAGATCAACGTCGCCTCGGAGACCATCGCCACCCATGAGTACGAGTCCAAGGTGCTGGCCAAGGCCTTCAGCGAGATCACCGGCATCAAGCTCAAGCACGACCTGATGCAGGAAGGCGACGTGGTGGAGAAGCTGCAGACGCAGATGCAGTCGGGCAAGAACATCTATGACGGCTGGGTCAACGACTCGGACCTGATCGGCACCCACTTCCGCTACGGCAAGGCGGTCTCGATCACCGACATGATGGCCAACGAAGGCAAGGACGTGACCTCGCCGACCCTGGACCTCAACGACTTCATCGGCATCTCCTTCACCACCGGGCCGGACAAGAAGATCTACCAACTGCCCGACCAGCAGTTCGCCAACCTCTACTGGTTCCGCGCCGACTGGTTCGAGAAGCCGGAGCTGAAGGCCAAGTTCAAGGAAATCTACGGCTACGAGCTGGGCGTACCGGTGAACTGGTCCGCCTACGAGGACATCGCCGAGTTCTTCAGCAAGCACGTGAAGGAGATCGACGGCAAGCGCGTGTATGGCCACATGGACTACGGCAAGAAGGACCCGTCCCTCGGCTGGCGCTTCACCGACGCCTGGTTCTCCATGGCCGGCGGCGGCGACAAGGGCCTGCCCAACGGCCTGCCGGTGGACGAGTGGGGCATCCGCGTCGAGGGTTGCCGCCCGGTGGGCTCCAGCGTCACCCGTGGTGGCGATACCAACGGCCCGGCGGCGGTCTATGCGACCCAGAAGTACGTCGACTGGCTGCACCAGTACGCGCCGCCGGAAGCCCAGGGCATGACCTTCTCCGAGGCTGGCCCGGTGCCCGCGCAGGGCAACATCGCCCAGCAGATCTTCTGGTACACCGCCTTCACCGCCGACATGACCAAGCCCGGGCTGCCGGTGGTCAACGCCGACGGCACGCCGAAGTGGCGCATGGCGCCGTCGCCCAAGGGCCCGTACTGGGAGGAGGGCATGAAGCTGGGCTACCAGGACACCGGTTCCTGGACCTTCCTCAAGTCCACCCCCGAGAAGCAGCGCCTGGCGGCCTGGCTCTACGCGCAGTTCGTCACCGCCAAGACCGTTTCGCTGAAGAAGACCCTGGTGGGGCTGACGCCGATCCGCGAATCGGACATCAACTCCCAGGCGATGACCGACGCGGCACCGAAGCTCGGCGGGCTGGTGGAGTTCTACCGCAGCCCGGCGCGCCTGCAGTGGTCGCCCACCGGCACCAACGTCCCGGACTACCCGCGCCTGGCGCAGCTGTGGTGGCAGTTCATCGCCGAAGCCGCCAGCGGCGACAAGACCCCGCAGGAAGCCCTGGATGGCCTGGCCGCCGCGCAGGACACCATGATGGCGCGCATCGAGCGCTCCGGCGTGCAGGGCGAGTGCGGGCCGAAGCTCAACGAGGAGCGTGACGCCCAGTACTGGTTCGACCAGCCGGGTGCGCCGAAGCCGAAGCTGGCCAACGAGAAGCCGAAGGGCGAGACCGTGAGCTACGACGAGCTGGTCAAATCCTGGCAGAAGAAATAAGGCGGGAAGGCAGGTCCCGGACGCCCGGGGCCTGTTCGCTGAAACGAGAAACGGCACCCGAGGGTGCCGTTTTTCATGGTGCTGCCGCTGCTCAGTCGTGCAGGGTTTCCGCCGCGTGGAGGGTGTTTTCCAGCAGGCAGGCGCGGGTCATGGGGCCGACGCCGCCCGGGACCGGGGTGATCCAGCTGGCGCGTTGCAGGGCCGGCTCGTATTCCACGTCGCCCACCAGCTTGCCGTCTTCCTGGCGGTTGATGCCGACGTCGATGACGATGGCGCCTTCCTTGATCCACTCGCCCTTGACCAGGCCCGGCTTGCCGGCGGCGACCACCACCAGGTCGGCGCGGCCCACGTGGCCGGCCAGGTCCTTGGTGAAGCGGTGGGTGACGGTGACGGTGCAGCCGGCCAGCAGCAGCTCCAGGGCCATGGGGCGGCCGACGATGTTGGAGGCGCCGACGACGACCGCGTCCATGCCGTAGAGATCGGCCCCGGTGCTTTCCAGCAGGGTCATGATCCCCTTCGGCGTGCAGGGGCGCAGCAGCGGCATGCGCTGGGCCAGGCGGCCGATGTTGTAGGGGTGGAAGCCGTCCACGTCCTTGTCCGGGCTGATGCGTTCGAGCAGCAGGGACGCGTCCAGGTGCGCAGGCAGCGGCAGTTGCACGAGGATGCCGTCGATGGTCGGGTCGACGTTGAGGCGGTCGATCAGCGCCAGCAGGTCTTCCTGGCTGGTGCTGGCCGGGAGGTCGTGGGCCTCGGAGATGAAGCCGACTTCCTCGCAATCCTTGCGCTTGTGCGCGACATAGACCTGAGAGGCCGGATCGCTGCCAACCAGGATGACGGCCAGGCCGGGAATGCGCAGGCCTTGCTGGCGGCGCTCGTCGACGCGCTGGGCTATCTGTTGGCGGAGGCGGGCGGCGATCGTTTTGCCGTCGATCAGTTGTGCGGTCATGTCGCGTGATTAACCATCGGAAGGGGCTAAAAAGGGCGCATATTCTCGCATGGCGTGGCTTTCGGGCAAAGGCGGCTGGTCAGCATTTTCCCGTAACCCCTTTATCTTTATAAATATTTTTTAAAATCCTGTTGACGAGGTAGGGGCCCCTCTATAACATGCGCCCCGCTTGTCGAGCACAGCACCTAGCTGGGTAAGACGGCAAACGTAGAAGTCTACAGGCTTCTGCTGAAGCCGAAGCTTTTAGTAATCTGTTCCACAGATGAATAAGCGCCCGTAGCTCAGCTGGATAGAGCATCCGCCTTCTAAGCGGATGGTCGCAGGTTCGAGTCCTGCCGGGCGTGCCAATTTGGCAAGTTTGGCTCAAGCAAGACGTAATATGGTGGGCGTAGCTCAGTTGGTAGAGCACAGGATTGTGGCTCCTGGTGTCGTGGGTTCGATTCCCATCGTCCACCCCATATTCGAGAAAGCGCCAGGCCTAGTGCCTGGCGTTTTCGTTTCAAGCGTTGCAAGCGGACGTGGTGAAATTGGTAGACACACCAGATTTAGGTTCTGGCGCCGCAAGGTGTGAGAGTTCGAGTCTCTCCGTCCGCACCATGTAAGCAGTCGTAGTCCGGGTTGCGCGAGGTGAGCCTCCAAAGATCACGGATACGCAGTTAGAGAAAGGCAGCTCCCTCGGGGCTGCCTTTTTTCGTTTTAGGGCGCGGTTCGTGCGCCAACCGGCCGCAGTGCCGTTCCCTGGGGGCTGTGTTCTACTCGAGTCTCGCCGCCCGCCCGGCCGCAAGGCATCGGGCAGGGATGCTGGTCGGGTGGGGCGGTCTGTTCATTCCACGTTCTTGTAGAGCCTTTCCTGGGTGCATCCGCCCGGTTGGTTTTCTCGTGCGCGTAGTTTGCAGGCCGGCTGGGTGGTCAGGGATTGGCGTCATTGCGTACGAAGCGGTAGCCCAGGGCTTCGAAGCCGTCCGGGCGCAGGGTGAGGGTGTCGCCGAGGCTGCGGCCGCTCCCGGCGAGGATGGCGTGGGCATTGTCCTGTGGCTGCAGGATGTAGTCGCCGATGGGTTCGCCGTCGGAGCGACCGCTGGCCAGGAGCAGGCCGTCTTCCAGGCGCAGCCTGAGGCTCAGGGTGCTGTCGTCGCTCGCGTCACCGGCAATGCGATAGTCGCCAGCCAGCTCTGCCCATTCGGGAGTGATGGGGGCGGCATCTACGCGTTCACCGATGAATAGCGTCTGCCCGTGTCGGCGGCCGACCAGCACCTGGCGCTCTTGCAGTTCCACCACATCCAGCTGCAATTGGCCCAGCTCGCCCAGATCCTGGGGCCAGAGGCCGAGGAGTTTCTTGCGGGCCCTCAGCCAGCCGGCTTCGTCCCGCAGCAGTTCGACGCGAAGGCCGGGGAGCTCCGCGTACAGGCGTTCGCCCCTGGGATGGATATGGATCAGGCCGGCGCCTGTGGCGTAGCGCCCGCTCAGGCGTCGGCGATCCTGTGGGTGCGGGCGTTGCAGGCCGGCAATGCCGGAAGGCTTCGCCGGGTTGTTTTCGGGGTGGGCTGCCATGCCATCGCGCGCCTGCAGCATCAGTCGCATCGACAGGCTGGTGAGCTGAGCTGTGAAGGCTGCGGCACTGTCCGAGTTGGCGAGGACGACGACGCCGAGGCGCTGTTCAGGCAGCAGGATCATCTGGGCATTGAAGTCGCCGGTCGAGCCGCTGTGTTCGACGATGCTCAAGCCCGGGATGGCCAATTCGCCGCCGCAATCATCGAGGAACCAGCCGAGGCCCACCGAGCAGTCCAGGTCCAGCGCGTTGCCGACGTTCTGCGGGCGCAGCATCTCGCGGATGGAGGTTGGCTGTAGTACCTGTCGGCCCTGGTAACGGCCCTCGGCGAAGATCATCTGCATGAAGTGGCTGAGGTCGACCGGGCTGGCCCAGAGGCTGCCCGCGGAGAGGTCCCTTATGTTGAGATCCGCCGAGGGCTTGCCTCCTTTATAGCCGTGTGCGCGGTAGGGCTGCTGGGCGCTGTTGCCGAGGAAGCTCGCATGGCGCATGCCCAGCGGTTGCAGCAGGGCTGCCTGGGCACACTGCTCGAAGTCGCAGTCACTGCTGCGTTCGATAGCCGCGCCGACCAGGGCGTAGCCGAGGTTGGAATAGACGGTCTGGGTACCGGGCTTATGGCTCAGCCAGGTGCCGCTGGCGAGGGCGGGCAGTTCGCCCAGGGGCCGCGGGTGCTCGGCGACCTGGCCTTCGAGGCGGTCGGTCGGCAGGCCCGATTGGTGGCTGAGCAGGCGGCGCAGGGTGATCGCCCGGTCGGCTGCCGCCTGATCCGTGTGGAAGCGCGAGCGCACGTAGAACTCGCGCAGGCTGGATTGCAATGGGGCGTCCAGGTCCAGGGCTCCCCGTTCGCGCAATTGCATGGCGAGGCTGGCGGTGATCGGCTTGGACAGCGAGCCGACGCGGAAGGCGGTGTGCTCGTCGGCGGAGAGGCGTCGCTCGCGGTTCGAGTAACCGAAGCCCCGGGCCCAGATCACCTGCTGGTCGTCCACCAGCGCCAGGGCCAGGCCGGGTATTTCGTGGATCTGCATCTGCTGACGGATGTGCTCCTGCAGGAAGACGATCAGTTCGCTGTAGTCGCCCTGGCGGATATCCGGCGACGGTGTGCTCGGCAGGCCCTGGCAGCCAGCGCTGCCCAGCAGGCAACCGAGCAATGGCAGGCGCAACGCGTGGAACATGGGGGTCTCCCTGGGTGATCAGGGAGCCGATGCTAGGGGCGGTGGGGTGGGGCAGTCCGCCTGGCTTTGTCTGCAGTCTGTGAAAGATTGTGAAGCGGCGCCTCAGCCCTGGCGGGCCCAGCTGAGGCGGAAGGAGGCGCCGCCCTGTGGTGCGTCCAGCACTTCGGCTCGGCCACCGTGCCATTGCGCGACACGGTGGACGATGGCCAGTCCCAGGCCGAAGCCGCCGGTGCGACGGTCGCGGCTCTCGTCGAGGCGGGAGAAGGGTTCGAAGACCCGCTGGCGGGACTCCTCGGGGATGCCCGGGCCGTCGTCGTTGACCTGGATCTGGTAGCTGTCACCGTCCTGGAGGAGGGCGACATCCACCCGGCGGTCGGCATGGCGGATGGCATTGCGCAGCAGGTTGATCACTGCGCGGGCCATGAAGCGTGGCTCGATGCGCAGGCTTTCTACCGTGCAGGTGCTGATCTCGCAGCGCACGCCGGCCGCTTCGGCTTCCAGGGCCACGTCGGCGACCACGCTTTCCAGCCAGCTGGCGGCGTCGATGTTCTCGCGGTGCGAGCCTATGGCGCTGTGCTCCAGGCGCGCATAGGTGAGCAGTTCGGAGACCATCCCTTCCAGCTCGCCCAGGTCGGCACGCATGTCGTCCACCAGGGCCTGGTGGTCGGGGTGGTCGGAGCGGCGGGCCATCTGTTCCAGTTCGAAGCTGAGGCGGGAAATGGGGGTGCGCAGTTCGTGGGAGACGGCGTTGGTCAGCTCGCGCTGGTTGCTGATAAGGCTTTCGATGCGATCGGCCATCTGGTTGAAGTGCTCCGCCAGCTTGCGGCAGTCGGAGCCACGGAATACCGGCGTGCGGGTGCCGAGGTCGCCGTCGCCGAAGCGCTGGGCGGCCAGGCGCAGGGTCTCCAGGTTGCGCCAGTGTGGGCGGACCCAGAGGAACAGCACCAGGCCCACCAGGAAGCCCAGCAGCAGGTAGGCGCCGATGGTGTAGAGCAGGGTGCCGGCCGGCTCCGCGGGCAGGTCGATCACCAGCAGCTGCGGGCCGTCATCGATGCGGCTTATATAGCGGGTGTAGTTCTCGCGGGTGACCAGCAGGTCGTTGAGGATCAGCTTGCGCTCGCGCTCGTCCAGGGCGAGGTCGCTGGCGTCCTTCAGCTCCAGGCGCAGGCCGTAGTGGGGGCGCCAGTCATCCATCTGGCGCGCGCGGCCGGTGGCGTCCAGTTGGCGCAGGCGCTCGGTGAGGGCGTAGGCCTGGCCGCGCACCGCTTCGCGGTTGTATTCCTCGAGGCTCGGGGCGAAGAGGGTTGAGATGACGTGGTCGACCACGAAGATGGCGCCGCCGAAGCCCACCGCGAGCAACAGATAGAGGCGCAGGAACAGGCGCAGCATGGTTCAGCTCTCCCAGCCCAGGGGGTTGAACAGGTAGCCCTTGCCCCAGACGGTCTTGATCCGCACCGGCTCGCGTGGGTTGTCCTGCAGCTTGGCGCGCAGCTTGCTGATGCAGACGTCGACGCTGCGGTTGAGGCCGTCGAAGCCGATGCCGCGGGTGCGGTTGAGAATCTCGTCGCGGGAAAGGATCTCGCCAGCCTGGCCGGCCAGCAGCCAGAGCAGTTCGAACTCCATGGTGGTGAGTTCGATGTCCTGGCCGCCCAGTTCGGCACCTCGGCGGCGGCGATCGATGTTCAGGCGGCCGAATTCCAGGCTGTCGCGCTCGCCGCCGGCTGGGGCATGGCGCCTTAGCAGCGCGCGCAGGCGGGCGAGGAGGACAGGGGGCTCGATGGGCTTGATCACGTAGTCGTCGGCACCGGATTCGAGGCCGAGGATGTGGTCGAGGTCGCTCTCCTTGGCGGTGAGCATCAGGATCGGCGTGTCGGCGATGCGGCGGATCTCGCGGCAGACGTGCAGGCCGCTCTGGCCGGGGAGCATCAGGTCGAGCATCACCGCCTGGGGGCGGAATTCGACGAAGTTGTCGAGCGCGGTGTCGCCACGGTGCACCTGGCGAACCTCGAAACCGTGTTCGGAGAGGTACTGGGACATCAGGCGGGCGAGCTTCTGATCGTCCTCGACCAGCATTACCTTGCTGAGGGCGTGGCTTTCCATGGTTGTTTCGTCGGTCGGCGGGAGGCGTCGCGCATTATAAGCACCCTCCGCGGTCGTCGCTCCAGTGGTGCGCCAGGCGGCGTAGTCCCTGGCCTTGAGGCCTTCTCGGGGAGGCCTGCCGGGTCCAGGCGGAGCACGGGAAAAGCGCTGTTGCATCTGCCGTCGCCGCTGGGGTGACTTCTGCATTTCGCTCCTCTAGAATGCATGCCCTTGATTATGGGGCCGGTCCGGCCGGCTAACGTCTGCAACGAGGAATATCCATGCAAGTTTCTGTTGAAAGCACCTCCGCTCTCGAGCGCCGTATGACTGTTGGCGTTCCGGCTGAGCGGATCGAGACTGAGGTCACCAAGCGTCTTCAGCAGACTGCTCGTCGCGCGAAAGTCGCTGGCTTCCGTCCGGGCAAGGTGCCCATGAGCGTGATCCGTCAGCGTTACGAAGATTCCGCTCGTCAGGAAGTTCTGGGCGATCTGATCCAGTCCTCCTTCTATGAAGCCGTCGTCGAGCAGAAGCTCAACCCGGCGGGCCAGCCTTCCGTAGAGCCGAAAGTGTTCGAGAAGGGCAAGGACCTCGAGTTCATCGCCACCTTCGAAGTGTTCCCCGAGTTCCAGGTTGCCGGTTTCGATTCCATCGCCATCGAGCGCCTGCAGGCCGACGTGTCTGACGCCGATGTCGACAACATGCTGGAAATCCTGCGCAAGCAGAACACCCGCTTCGAAGCCGTCGAGCGTGCCGCCGAGAACGGCGACCAGCTGAACATCGACTTCGTCGGCAAGATCGACGGCGAAGCCTTCGCCGGAGGTTCGGCCAAGGGCACTGCCCTGGTTCTGGGTTCCGGCCGCATGATTCCGGGCTTCGAAGAGGCACTGGTCGGCGTCAAGGCCGGCGAAGAGCGCGTCATCAATCCGACCTTCCCCGAGGATTATCAGAACCTCGACCTGGCCGGCAAGACCGCTGAGTTCACCGTCACCGTGAACAGCGTTTCCGCTCCCCAGCTCCCGGAGCTGAACGACGAGTTCTTCACCCTGTTCGGCATCAAGGAAGGCGGTCTGGAAGGTTTCCGCGCCGAAGTCCGCAAGAACATGGAGCGTGAGCTGCGTCAGGCCATCAAGTCCAAGGTCAAGAACCAGGTGATGGACGGCCTGCTGGCTGCCAACCCGATCGAAGTGCCGAAGGCCCTGATCGGCAACGAAGTGAACCGTCTGCGCGTGCAGGCCGTCCAGCAGTTCGGTGGCAACATCAAGCCCGACCAGCTGCCGGCCGAACTGTTCGAAGAGCAAGCCAAGCGCCGCGTCGTGCTGGGCCTGATCGTCGCCGAAGTGGTCAAGCAGTTCGAGCTCAAGCCCGATGACGCCCGTGTTCGCGAGCTGATCGAGGAAATGGCTTCCGCTTATCAGGAGCCCGAGCAAGTCGTGGCCTGGTACTACAAGAACGACCAGCAACTGAACGAAGTGCGTTCTGTTGTGCTGGAAGAACAAGTTGTAGATACTGTCCTGCAGAAGGCCAACGTGACCGACAAAGCGGTCTCCTACGAAGATGCAGTCAAGCCGGTAGAAGCTCCGCAAGCCGCCTGATCGTTTCGCCTCGTTCGAGCACACCATAAGCCAGCCTCCGCGCTGGCTTATGCGTCTTTGAGACATGACATTAGTTAGGGAGTGATCGCTGGACATGTCCCGCAATTCTTATATGCAGCAACAGGTCCCTGATATCCAGGCCGCCGGTGGCCTCGTGCCCATGGTGATCGAGCAGTCCGCCCGTGGCGAACGTGCCTATGACATCTACTCACGCCTCCTGAAGGAGCGGGTGATCTTCCTGGTTGGCCCGGTAGAGGACTACATGGCCAACCTGGTCGTGGCGCAGCTCCTCTTCCTCGAGGCGGAGAACCCCGACAAGGACATCCACCTCTACATCAACTCCCCGGGCGGTTCGGTGACGGCTGGCATGTCGATCTACGACACCATGCAGTTCATCAAGCCCAACGTTTCCACCACCTGCATCGGCCAGGCCTGCAGCATGGGCGCGCTCCTGCTCGCCGGTGGCGCTGCCGGCAAGCGCTACTGCCTGCCGCATTCGCGGATGATGATCCACCAGCCGTTGGGCGGTTTCCAGGGCCAGGCTTCGGACATCGAGATCCACGCCCGCGAGATCCTGACCATTCGTGAGCGCCTGAACAAGATCCTCGCCGACCACACCGGTCAGCCGATCGACGTCATCGCCCGCGATACCGACCGCGACAACTTCATGAGCGGTGAAGAGGCGGTCAAGTACGGCCTCATCGATCAGGTCCACAGCAAGCGCCAACTGGCGAGCTAAGCGGTTCCGCAATACCGCGGCCGGAACATCTCCGGCCGCTTCGCGGGCTTGAAAATGCCCGCATTTGCCTTCATCTTGTGTTTCATGCCTATCCCGATTGGATTGATCGAATGACTGACACCCGCAATGGCGAGGACAACGGCAAGCTGCTCTATTGCTCCTTCTGCGGCAAAAGCCAGCACGAAGTGCGCAAATTGATTGCCGGCCCCTCGGTCTTTATCTGCGACGAGTGCGTGGACCTGTGCAACGACATCATCCGCGAGGAGGTGCAGGAAGCCCAGGCCGAGAACAGCGCGCACAAGCTGCCCGCGCCCAAGGAAATCCGCACCATCCTCGATCAGTACGTCATTGGTCAGGAACGTGCCAAGAAGGTGCTGGCCGTAGCGGTCTACAACCACTACAAGCGCCTCAATCAGCGTGACAAGAAAGACGATATCGAACTCGGCAAGAGCAACATCCTGCTGATCGGCCCGACCGGCTCGGGCAAGACGCTGCTGGCCGAGACGCTGGCTCGTCTGCTCAATGTCCCCTTCACCATCGCCGATGCCACCACCCTCACCGAGGCGGGCTACGTGGGTGAGGACGTCGAGAACATCATCCAGAAGCTGCTGCAGAAGTGCGATTACGATGTCGAGAAGGCCCAGATGGGCATCGTCTATATCGACGAGATCGACAAGATTTCGCGCAAGTCCGACAACCCGTCCATCACCCGTGACGTTTCGGGCGAGGGCGTGCAGCAGGCGCTCCTGAAACTCATCGAAGGTACTGTCGCTTCGGTTCCGCCCCAGGGTGGTCGCAAGCATCCACAGCAGGAGTTCCTGCAGGTCGACACGCGCAATATCCTGTTCATCTGCGGTGGTGCGTTCGCTGGTCTGGAAAAAGTCATCCAGAACCGTTCCGCTCGCGGCGGTATCGGCTTCAATGCCGAGGTCCGCAGTGTCGAGCTGGGCAAGAAGGTCGGCGAAGCCCTCCGTGACGCAGAGCCGGAAGATCTGGTGAAGTTCGGGCTTATTCCGGAGTTCGTGGGTCGTCTGCCGGTCATCGCCACGCTGGACGAGCTCGACGAGGCCGCGCTGATGCAGATCCTCACCGAGCCTAAGAATGCTCTGACCAAGCAGTACGCCAAGCTCTTCGAGATGGAGGGGGTCGATCTCGAATTCCGTCCCGATGCGCTGAAGGCAGTTGCCCACCGCGCTCTGGAGCGTAAGACCGGCGCCCGTGGCCTCCGCTCCATCCTCGAAGGCATCCTGCTCGATACCATGTACGAAATCCCCTCGCAGACCGAGGTGAGCAAAGTGGTAATCGACGAGAGTGTCATCGAAGGTACTTCCAAGCCCTTGCTGATCTACGAGAACAGCGAGCAGCCGGCCAAGGCCGCGCCTGACGCTTGATGAAACAAAGGGGCCTCCGGGCCCCTTTGCATTTCCTACTACAGCGCTTGTTTTTTCCCGGACCTGCCCCCATCTTAGGTCCCAGGGTTATCCCATCTGTTACCGGCCATTGGCCGCTGTAGAGCTGAAATCATGAAGACAACCGTTGAATTGCCTCTCCTGCCATTGCGTGATGTCGTGGTCTATCCGCACATGGTCATCCCACTCTTCGTGGGCCGTGAAAAATCCATCGAGGCCCTCGAAGCCGCGATGACCGGGGACAAGCAAATTCTTCTGTTGGCGCAGAGGAATCCGGCCGATGACGATCCGGGCGAAGACGCCCTTTACCGGGTCGGCACCGTAGCGACCGTCCTGCAGTTGCTGAAATTGCCCGACGGCACCGTGAAGGTGTTGGTCGAAGGCGAGCAACGTGGTTCGATCGAGCGTTTCACCGAGGTCGATGGCCACTGCCGCGCCGAGGTCTCCCTCATCGATGAGGTGGACGCTGGCGAGCGCGAGTCCGAGGTCTTCACCCGCAGCCTGCTCAGCCAGTTCGAGCAGTACGTGCAACTGGGCAAGAAGGTGCCTGCCGAGGTTCTTTCCTCGTTGAACAGCATCGACGAGCCCGGTCGCCTGGTGGACACCATGGCTGCTCACATGGCGCTGAAGATCGAGCAGAAGCAGGAAATCCTCGAAATCACCGAGCTTCCCGAGCGCGTCGAACACGTGCTGGCGTTGCTGGATGCCGAGATCGACCTGCTGCAGGTCGAGAAGCGTATCCGTGGCCGCGTGAAGAAGCAGATGGAACGCAGCCAGCGCGAGTACTACCTGAATGAGCAGATGAAGGCCATTCAGAAAGAACTGGGTGACATCGATGAGGGCCACAACGAGATCGAGGAGCTGAAGAAGCGCATCGATAACGCCGGCCTGACCAAGGAAGCATTGGCCAAGGCCAATGCCGAACTGAACAAGCTGAAGCAGATGTCGCCGATGTCTGCGGAAGCCACCGTGGTGCGTTCCTATATCGACTGGCTGGTCAATGTGCCGTGGAAGGCTGAGAGCAAGGTGCGTCTCGACCTCGCCAAGGCCGAGGATATCCTCGATGCCGATCACTACGGCCTGGAGGAGGTCAAGGATCGTATCCTCGAGTACCTCGCCGTGCAGAAGCGCGTGAAGAAGGTCAAGGGCCCGGTGCTTTGCCTGGTCGGCCCGCCCGGCGTCGGCAAGACCTCGCTGGCCGAGTCCATCGCTCGTGCCACCAACCGCAAGTTCGTACGCATGGCCCTCGGTGGCGTGCGTGACGAGGCGGAAATTCGCGGCCACCGTCGGACTTACATCGGCTCCATGCCGGGTCGCCTGATCCAGAAGATGACCAAGGTCGGCGTACGTAACCCGCTGTTCCTGCTGGACGAGATCGACAAGATGGGCAGCGACATGCGTGGCGACCCCGCTTCGGCGCTGCTGGAGGTGCTCGATCCCGAGCAGAACCACAACTTCAACGACCATTACCTGGAAGTCGACTACGACCTTTCCGACGTGATGTTCCTTTGCACAGCCAACTCCATGAACATTCCGGCGCCGCTGCTGGATCGCATGGAGGTGATCCGTCTTCCGGGCTACACCGAGGACGAGAAGGTCAATATCGCCACCAAGTACCTCGCGCCCAAGCAGACCCAGGCCAACGGCCTCAAGAAGGGCGAGCTGGAGTTCGACGAGGCCGCGATTCGCGACATCATCCGCTACTACACCCGCGAGGCCGGGGTGCGCAGTCTCGAGCGGCAACTGGCCAAGGTGTGCCGCAAGGCGGTCAAGGAACATGCCCGCGAGAAGCGTTTCAAGGTGCTGGTAACGGCCGAGTCGCTCGAACACTTCCTCGGTGTGCGCAAGTTCCGCTATGGACTTGCCGAGCTGCAGGACCAGATCGGGCAGGTCACCGGCCTGGCCTGGACCCAGGTCGGCGGCGAACTGCTGACCATCGAAGCCGCCGTGGTCCCTGGCAAAGGCCAACTGACCAAGACCGGTTCGCTGGGTGATGTGATGGTGGAATCCATCACGGCTGCATTGACCGTCGTGCGCAGTCGCGCGAAGAGCCTCGGTATTCCTGCAGACTTCCATGAGAAGCGTGACATCCACATCCACATGCCGGAAGGGGCGACCCCCAAGGATGGCCCGAGCGCGGGTATCGGGATGTGCACCGCATTGGTTTCGGCCATGACCCAGATCCCCGTGCGGGCCGATGTGGCCATGACCGGGGAGATCACCTTGCGTGGTCAGGTACTCGCCATCGGGGGGCTGAAAGAGAAATTGCTGGCTGCTCACAGGGGCGGGATCAAGACCGTGATCATCCCCGAAGAGAATGTGCGTGATCTGAAAGAGATTCCCGAAAATATCAAGCAGGACCTGGCCATTAAACCTGTTAAATGGATTGACGAGGTCCTGCAAATTGCGCTGCAATACGCCCCGGAGCCCTTGCCCGATGCGGCTCCCGAGATGGTTGCAAAGGATGACAAGCGCGAGTCTGATTCCAAGGAGCGAATCAGCACGCATTAGCCGGGGGGCTTTCTTGACACATTTTTCTAGCCCTTGTTATAAAGCGGCTCTTATGTGTCGGCAGGCCATCCAGCACCCGCTTTGCTTACACCAAACAACTAAGAAACAAACTCAACAGAAATAAGGGGACTTAAGAGTGAACAAGTCGGAACTGATCGATGCCATCGCCGCATCTGCTGATATCCCGAAAGCTGTCGCTGGCCGTGCGCTGGACGCAGTTATCGAATCCGTCACTGGCGCTCTGAAGGCTGGTGATTCCGTGGTGCTGGTAGGTTTCGGTACTTTCGCTGTGAAAGAGCGCGCTGCTCGCACTGGCCGTAACCCGCAGACTGGCAAGCCGATCAAGATCGCTGCTGCCAAGATCCCTGGCTTCAAAGCTGGTAAAGCTCTGAAAGACGCCGTCAACTAAGCGTCTTTCGGGCTTTGCCCTTCCAGCCGGGGCCTTGCCCTGGCTGGCAGCGGAGCGGTAGACCACGGGGAATACCCCGCGTCCAGGAAGCCCAGCTTCCGACCGCTCCGCCAGTTACGAGAGAAGGCGCATCCTCGGATGCGCCTTTCTTATATCCGGACTCTACCCGCGCTGCGCGGCTGTTTTATTCGGTACAGCCGTTTCTGGGGGACGCATGCTGCAGAACATCAGGGACAATTCACAGGGATGGATTGCCAAGACCATTATCGGCGTCATCATCGCGCTGCTCGCGCTGACCGGTTTCGACGCCATCTTCAATGCCACCAGCAATCGCCAGGATGCCGCCAAGGTCAACGGTGAGGAGATCACCCTCGACCAGTTGAGCCAGGCCGCAGACATGCAGCGCCGCCAGCTGATGCAGCAATTGGGCAAGGACTTCGATGCTTCCCAGCTCGACGACAAGCTGCTGCGCGAAGCCGCCCTCAAGGGGCTGATCGAGCGCAAGCTGCTGTTGCAAGGTGCCAAGTCTTCCGGTTTCGCCTTCTCGCAGCCTGCCCTGGATCAACTGATCCTGCAGACCCCCGAATTCCAGGTCGATGGCAAGTTCAACCCTGATCGCTTCGATCAGGTGATCCGCCAGATGAGCTATACCCGCCTGCAGTTCCGCCAGATGCTCGAGCAGGAAATGCTCGTCGGCCAGTTGCGCGCAGGCCTTGCCGGCAGTGGCTTCGTCACTGACGAGGAAATCCGTGCCTTCGCCCGCCTTGAGAAACAGACCCGCGACTTCGCGACCCTGACCTTCAAGGCTGATCCCAAGGCGGTCACTGTCAGCGACGACGAGATCCAGGCCTACTACGACGAGCACAAGGGCCAGTTCATGAGCCCCGAGCAGGTCGTGCTCGAATACATCGAACTGAAGAAGGAGGCTTTCTTCAGTCAGGTCGAAGTCAGCGAGGACGACCTCAAGGCCCAGTACGACAAGGAGATCGGCAACCTCTCCGAGCAGCGCGACGCGGCCCACATCCTGGTCGAGATCAACGACCAGCAGACCGAAGAGCAGGCCAAGGCCAAGATCGAGGAGATCAAGCAGCGCCTGGACAAGGGCGAGGCTTTTGCTGCCCTGGCCAAGGAGTTCTCCCAGGACCCTGGTTCCGCTGCCAACGGCGGTGACCTCGGCTTCGCCGGTCGTGGTGTCTACGAACCGGCGTTCGAGGACGCGCTCTACGCCCTGAAGAAGGACGAAGTCTCCGCTCCGGTACGCACGCCCTACGGCCTGCACCTGATCAAGCTCCTCGCCATCCAGGCCCCCGAAGTGCCGAGCTTCGACAGCCTGAAGGAGAAGATGGTCCGCGAGCTGAAGACCCAACAGGTCGAGCAGCGCTTCGTCGAGGCCACCAAGGAACTGGAGGACTCCGCATTCGAGGCATCCGACCTGGCCCAGCCGGCCCAGGAGCTGAACCTCAAGGTCCAGACCAGCGCGCCCTTCGGTCGTGAAGGTGGCGAAGGCCTGACTGCCAATCGCCAGGTCCTGCAGGCTGCGTTCAGCCCCGAGGTCCTGGAAGACGGTGGCAACAGTGGCGCCATCGAACTTGATCCGGATACCGTGGTTGTCCTGCGTGCCAAGGAGCACCGCAAGCCCACGCAGCTCGAACTGGCTTCCGTCAGTGACAGCATCCGCCAGCACCTGACCCAGGAGAAGGCCAGCGAAGCGGCCAAGGCCAAGGCCGACGAGCTGTTGGCCAGCCTGCGTGAAGGCAAGACCCCGGCTACCCAGGCGCCGCAAGGCCAGACCTGGAACGTGGTCGAGGCCGCCACCCGCAGCCAGGAAGGTGTAGACCCCGCCCTGTTGCAGACGCTGTTCCGCATGGGCAAGCCCGAGTCCGCCGACAAGCCGACCTTCTCCACCCTGAAGCTGAGCAATGGCGACTACGTGGTGATCCGCCTGAATGGCGTGAGCCAGCCCGAGGACGCGCTGTCCGAGCAGGACAAGGCCATGTATGGCCGTTTCCTGGCTTCGCGCAGTGGTCAGCAGGACTTCGCTGCCTACCGTCGCCAGCTGGAAGCCGAAGCCAAGGTCGAGCGTTTCTGATCGACCTGGCGTGATTGACCAAGGCCGCTGCGAAGCGGCCTTTTTCATGCCTGGCGAAAAGGGGAGGGCTGTGGTTCCTGAGCGTTCCCCGGACTGAAGTCCGGGCTACAGATTGAGCAGCGACACGTTTCGAGCGTCCATGAAAAAGCCCGCCATCAGGCGGGCTTTTTCACGTCCGGGGCGATCAGTCTTCGATCGCGCCCATGGCGGTGGTGTTGAAGCCGCCGTCGACGTAGAGGATCTCACCGCTGATGCCCGAGGCCAGGTCGGAGCAGATGAAGGCGCCGGCGTTGCCGACCTCCTCGATGGTCACGTTGCGGCGCAGCGGAGTCTGCTTCTCGTTGGCGGCGAGCATCTTGCGGAAGCTCTTGATGCCGGAAGCGGCCAGGGTGCGGATCGGGCCAGCAGAGATGGCGTTGACGCGGGTGCCTTCCGGGCCGAGGCTGCCGGCCAGGTAGCGGACGCCGGCTTCCAGGCTGGCCTTGGCCATGCCCATCACGTTGTAGTTGGGCATGGTGCGTTCCGCGCCCAGGTAGGACAGGGTCAGCAGGCTGCCATTGCGGCCCTTCATCAACTCGCGGCCGGCCTTGGCCAGGGCCACGAAGCTGTAGGCGCTGATGTCGTGGGCGATGCGGAAGCCCTCGCGGGTGGTGACCTCGGTGAAATCACCGTCCAGTTGGTCGCCCGGTGCGAAACCGACGGAATGGACGATGCAGTCCAGGCCGTCCCACTTCTTGCCCAGGGCCTCGAATACGGCTGCGATCTCATCGTCGTTGGCGACGTCGCAGGGGAAGCACAGGTCGGCGTTGGAGCCCCAGCCTGCGGCGAACTCTTCCACACGGCCCTTCAGCTTTTCGTTCTGGTAGGTGAAGGCGAGCTCGGCGCCCTCACGGTGCATGGCAGCAGCGATGCCCGATGCGATGGACAGTTTGCTGGCGACGCCAACGATCAGTACGCGCTTACCGGCGAGAAAACCCATGTGCGTTCTTCCTCTTCTGGTTAATTGGCAGTTTCCGGAGCCAGGAATGCGGCTTCCAGCAACTGCTTCGTATAAGTGTGCTGCGGTGCGGCGAAAACCGTCTCGGCAGGGCCTTGCTCAACCACCTTGCCGTGCTTGACCACCATCAGGTGGTGGCTCAGGGCCCTGACCACCGCCAGGTCGTGGCTGATGAACAGGTAGGTCAGGTTGTACTTGGCCTGCAGCGAGCGCAGTAACTCCACCACTTGGCGCTGCACCGTCCGGTCGAGCGCCGAAGTGGGCTCGTCCAGCAGGATCAGCGCCGGTTTCAGCACCAATGCCCGGGCAATGGCGATCCGTTGCCGTTGCCCGCCGGAAAACTCATGGGGGTAGCGGTTCCGGGTTTCCGGATCCAGCCCCACCTCCAGGAGCGCGTCGATGATGGCCTGTTCCTGCTCCGCCTCGGTGCCCATGCCATGGATCTTCAGGCCTTCCCCGACGATCTGGCCCACGCACATGCGTGGACTCAAACTGCCGAAGGGGTCCTGGAACACCACCTGCATCTGGCGCCGGAACGGACGCACCTCTTTCTGCGAGAGCCCCTCCAGGGCCTGGCCCTGGAAGCGGATGGCGCCCTGGCTGCCGAGCAGCCGGAGGATCGCCAGGCCCAGCGTGGACTTGCCGGAACCGCTTTCACCCACGATGCCCAGGGTCTGGCCCTGGTGCAGGGTGAAGTCGATGCCGTCCACGGCCTTCACATGATCGACCGTGCGGCGCAGCAATCCCTTCTTCACCGGGAACCACACACGCAGGTCGTCCACCTCCAGCAACGGCGGCCCCTCCAGGCTGTCCACCGGCTTGCCCGAGGGCTCGGCGGCGAGCAGTTCCCGGGTGTAGGGATGCTGCGGTGCACGGAACAATTCTTCACACGACGCCTGTTCGACGATGCAACCGCGCTGCATGACACATACGCGATGCGCGATACGTCGCACCAGGTTCAGATCGTGGGTGATCAGCAGCAGCCCCATGCCCAGGCGGGCCTGCAATTGCTTGAGCAACTCGAGGATCTTCAGCTGCACGGTGACGTCCAGCGCAGTGGTCGGCTCGTCCGCGATCAGCAGCTCCGGCTCGTTGGCCAGGGCCATGGCGATCATCACCCGCTGGCGCTGGCCGCCGGAAAGCTCGTGCGGGTAGGCCTTCAGCCGCTTGGCCGGTTCGGGGATGCCCACCAGCTCCAGCAGTTCCAGGGTGCGCTGGGTGGCGGCCTTGCCGCTGATGCCCTTGTGCAGGGCCAGCACTTCCTTGATCTGCTTCTCGATGCTGTGCAGCGGGTTGAGGGAGGTCATGGGCTCCTGGAAGACCATGGCGATGCGGTTGCCGCGGATGCCGCGCAGCTTGGCCTCGGGCAGCTTGAGCAGGTCCTTGCCGGCGTAGGTGATGCTGCCGGCCGGGTGGCGGGCGAGCGGGTAGGGCAGCAGGCGCAGGATGGAGTGCGCGGTGACCGACTTGCCCGAGCCGGACTCGCCGACCAGTGCCAGTGTCTCGCCCTTGCGGATGTCGAAGCTCACGCCCTCGATCACCCGCTGGGTGTGTTGCCCGGTGACGAATTCGACCGCGAGGTCGCGGATTTCAATCAGGTTCTCGCTCATCTCACTTCCTCGGGTCGAAGGCATCGCGGGCGGCTTCGCCGATGAACACCAGCAGGGTCAGCATGACGCCGAGTACGGCGAAGGCGCTTATGCCCAGCCAGGGCGCCTGCAGGTTGGCCTTGCCCTGGGACACCAGCTCGCCCAGGGAGGGCGCGCCGGGTGGCAGGCCGAAGCCAAGGAAGTCCAGGGCGGTGAGGGTGCCGATGGCGCCGGTGAGGATGAAGGGCATGAAGGTCATGGTCGAGACCATGGCGTTGGGCAGGATGTGGCGGAACATGATCGCGCCGTTCTGCATGCCCAGCGCCCGGGCAGCGCGCACGTACTCCAGGTTGCGACCGCGGAGGAACTCCGCGCGCACCACGTCCACCAGGCTCATCCACGAGAACAGCAGCATGATGCCCAGCAGCCACCAGAAGTTCGGCTGCACGAAGCTGGCGAGGATGATCAGCAGGTAGAGCACCGGCAGGCCCGACCAGATTTCCAGAAAGCGCTGCCCGGCCAGGTCCACCCAACCCCCGTAGAAGCCCTGCAGGGCGCCGGCGATGACGCCGATGATGGAACTGAGGATGGTCAGCGTCAGGGCGAACAGCACCGAGATGCGGAAACCGTAGATGACCCGCGCGAGCACGTCGCGCCCCTGGTCGTCGGTGCCCAGCAGGTTGTCGGCGGAGGGCGGCGCGGGGGCCGGCACCTTGAGGTCGTAGTTGATGGTCTCGTAGCTGAAGGGTACCGGCGGCCAGATCATCCGCCCGTCCTTGGCCGCGATCAGCTCGCGGATGTAGGGCGTCTTGTAGTTGGCCTCCAGGGGGAACTCGCCGCCGAAGGCGGTTTCCGGGTAGCGCTTGAACACCGGGAAATACCACTGGCCGTCATAGCGCACGGCCAGCGGCTTGTCGTTGGCGATCAGCTCGGCTCCCAGGCTGGCGACGAACAGCACGAGGAACAGCCAGAGCGACCACCAGCCCCGCTTGTTGGACTTGAAGCGCTCGAAGCGACGTCGATTGATTGGCGAGAGTTGCATGTCAGCCCTCCCGGCTTTCGAAGTCGATGCGGGGATCGACCAGGGTGTAGGTGATGTCGCCGATCAGTTTCACGATCAGTCCCAGCAGGGTGAAGATGAACAGGGTGCCGAACACCACGGGATAGTCGCGGTTCAGCGCCGATTCGAAGCTCAGAAGACCCAGGCCGTCGAGGGAGAAGATAACCTCGATCAGCAGCGAGCCGGTGAAGAACATGCCGATGAAGGCGGCGGGGAAGCCGGCGATGATCAGCAGCATCGCGTTGCGGAACACGTGGCCGTAGAGCACGCGTCTCTCCGACAGGCCCTTGGCGCGGGCGGTGATCACGTACTGCTTGTTGATCTCGTCGAGGAAGCTGTTCTTGGTCAGGAAGGTGAGGGTGGCGAAGTTGCCGATCACCAGTGCCAGTACCGGCAGCGCCAGGTGCCAGAGGTAGTCCAGGATCTTGCCGCCCAGGCTCAGCTCGTCGAAGTTGTTGGAGGTCAGCCCGCGCAGGGGGAACCAGTCGTAGTAGCTGCCGCCGGCGAACAGCACGATCAGCAGGATGGCGAAGAGGAAGGCGGGAATGGCGTAGCCGACGATGATCGCGGTGCTGGTCCAGACGTCGAAGGCATTGCCGTGGCGCACCGCCTTGGCGATGCCCAGGGGCACCGAGACCAGGTACATGATCAGCGTGCTCCACAGGCCCAGCGAGATCGACACCGGCATCTTCTCGATGATCAGGTCGGTGACCTTGGCATCGCGGAAGAAGCTGTTGCCGAAGTCGAAGTGCAGGTAGTTCTTGATCATCAGCCAGAAGCGTTCATGGGCCGGCTTGTCGAAGCCGTACATCTTCTCGATTTCCTTGATCAGTTCCGGGTCCAGGCCCTGGGCGCCACGGTAGTTCGAGCCAGCCACCGAAACCTCGGCACCGCCGCCGGAGATGCGACCGGTGGCGCCGCCGGCGGCGGCATCGAAGCCTTCGAGCTTGGCGATCATCTGCTCAACGGGGCCGCCGGGGGCCGCCTGGATGATGATGAAGTTGATCAGCAGGATGCCGAACAGGGTGGGGATGATCAGCAGCAGGCGCCGCAGGATGTAGGCGAGCATTACTGCGCTTCCTCGCTCTGTGCGGCGTCGGCCGGGGCGTCTTCGGCATCGGCCTCCTCGGCAGCGGGGGGCTTGGCGCCGGGCTTCTGCCACCAGGTGAGCATGCCGAAGTCATACAGCGGCGTGGTGGCGGGGCGGTCGAACTGGTTCCAGTAGGCCACGCGCCAGGTGTCCACGTAGTAGTTGGGCACCACGTAGTTGCCCCACAGCAGCACCCGGTCCAGGGCGCGGGAATGGTCGATCAGGCTCTGCCGCGAGTCGGCGCGGATCAGCCCTTCGACCAGCTTGTCGATGGCCGGGTCGCGCAGGCCGATGAAGTTGCGGCTGCCAGGGCTGTCTGCGCTGCGCGAGTGCCAGAACTCCATCTGCTCGTTACCCGGCGAGTTGGATTGGCCCCAGGTCCCGGGGATCATGTCGTAGTCGCGCGAGCGCAGGCGGTTCATGTACTGCGAGACGTCGACGCGGCGGATGGTCAGGTCGATGCCCAGCTCGGAGAGGTTGCGCTTGAACGGCAGGATCACGCGCTCCAGGTTGGCCTGGGCGATCATGATCTCGAAGGCCAGGGGCTTGCCGTCGGGGCCGACCATCTTGTCGTTCTCGATGCGGTAGCCGGCGTCGGTGAGCAGCTTGTAGGCGCGGCGCTTCTGCTCGCGGATGATGCCGCTGCCATCGCTGACCGGTGGCTTGAACTCCTGGGTGAAGACCTCGTCGGGAATCTGCCCGCGCAGCGGTTCCAGGATCTTCAGTTCGGCCTCGCTGGGGAGCCCGGTGGCGGCCATCTCCGAGTTCTCGAAGAAGCTCCGGGTGCGCTTGTAGGAGCCGAAGAACAGCTGCTTGTTGGTCCATTCGAAGTCGAACAGCGAGGCGATGGCCTCCCGTACCCGGCGATCCTGGAACACCGGCCGGCGGATGTTGAAGGCGAAGCCCTGCATGCCTACCGGGTTGTGATTGGGAATGGCCTGCTTGATGATCTTGCCGGCGCGCAGGGCGGGGCTGTCGTAGCCGGTGGCCCAGTCCTTGGCGGAGTACTCGAGGTTGAAGTCGAACTGGCCGGCCTTGAAGGCCTCCAGCGCCACCGACATGTCGCGGTAGTAGTCGACGGTGATGACGTCGAAGTTGTAGTAGCCGCGGTTCACCG
Source organism: Pseudomonas sp. No.21 (assembly GCF_054558415.1). Taxonomy (NCBI): domain Bacteria; kingdom Pseudomonadati; phylum Pseudomonadota; class Gammaproteobacteria; order Pseudomonadales; family Pseudomonadaceae; genus Pseudomonas; species Pseudomonas sp. No.21. Next base: position 234,819 of record NZ_BAAJNO010000004.1, on the reverse strand, counting down.
GCAGGTCCTTGCCCCACCAGTCCTTGACCCGCTCGAAGCGGATCGAGCGTCCGGCGTCCACCTTGGTGATGCGATAGGGGCCGCTGCCCAGCGGCGGCTCCAGGGTGTTCCGGGAGAAGTCGCGGGTCGCCCACCAGTGCTTGGGCAGCACCTGGATCTGCCCGAGGATCAGCGGCAGTTCACGGTTGCCCGGGTGCTTGAAGTCGAAGCGCACGCGTTGCTTGTCCTCGGCCACCACCTGGGCCACGTCGGAATAGTAGTGGCGGTACATCGGGTCGCCATGCTCGACCAGGGTGTTGAAGGTGAACACCACGTCGTCAGAGGTCACCGGGGTGCCGTCGTTGAAGCGCGCCTTGGGGTTCAGGTAGAAGCGCACGTAGCTGTTGTCCGGGGCCTTCTCGATCTTCTCGGCGAGCAGCCCGTACTCGGTAAAGGGCTCGTCGGGGGAGTGGTAGGTCAGGGTGTCGTGGATCAGCCCCAACTGGCCTGCCGCCGTGCCCTTGGGGATGAACTCGTTCAGGCTGTCGAAGCCGCCGAAGCCTGAGAGGCGCAGGGTGCCGCCCTTGGGGGCGTCCGGGTTGACCCAGTCGAAGTGCTTGAAGCCCGCCGGGTACTTGGGCGGCTCGTCGTAGAGGGTGATCGCGTGGCGGGGCTCGGCATGGGCGAGGCCGGCGAGGGTCAGCAGCAATGCGCCGCAGCCGCTCAGGCAGAGGGAGCGCAGGGTCTTGCTCATCGGGATTTCTCCGTGGGCTTCAGCCACCAGGCGCGCAGGCCCAGGGTATAGGGCGGCGTGGTGACGAAGGCGAACCTGTTGCGGTACGCCAGGCGGTGGTAGTTGATGTACCAGTTGGGAATGCTGTAGTGCTGCCAGAGCAGCGTGCGGTCCAGTGCGCGTCCGGCGGCGACCTGCTCGTCGCGGCTCTGGGCACCGAGGAGCTTCTCGACCATGGCGTCCACCACCGGATCGGCGATGCCCGCGTAGTTCTTGCTGCCTTTCACGGAGGCCTGGCTGGAGTGGAAGTAGAGCGACTGCTCCAGTCCGGGGCTGAGGGTCTGGGCCAGGGTCATGAGGATCATGTCGTAGTCGAAATGGTCCAGGCGCTGCTTGTACTGGGCGCGGTCGACGGTACGCAGGGTGACGTCGATGCCGATGCTGGCGAGGTTTTCGCTGTAGGGCTGGAGGATGCGTTCAAGGTTCGGATTGACCAGCAGGATTTCGAAACGCAGCGGTTCGCCACGGCTGTTCACCAGACGCTGGCCGGAGAGCTTCCAGCCGGCGTCGGCCAATAGACCCAGGGCGCGGCGCAGGGTTTCCCTGGGGATGCCACGGCCATCGGTTTCCGGCACCTTGAAGGGCTCGGTGAACAGCCTGGCCGGCAACTGCTCGCGGTAGGGGGAGAGCAGCAGCCATTCCTGGCCCTCGGGTTTCCCGCTGGCCTCGAACTCGCTGTTGGGGTAGTAGCTGCGGGCTCGCGCATAGGCATTGTTGAACAGCGCGCGGTTGGTCCATTCGAAGTCGAACATCAGGCCCAAGGCCTCGCGCACGCGGCGATCCTGGAAGGTGGCGCGGCGGGTGTTCATGAACAGCGCCTGGGTCTGGGTGGGGATCTGGTGCGGTATCTCGGCGCGGATCACATCCCCGCGTGCGATGGCCGGGAAGCGGTAGCCATTGGCCCAGTTCTTCGCCTGGTGCTCGATGTAGAAATCGAACTCGCCGGCCTTGAAGGCCTCGAAGGCCACGTTGCTGTCGCGGTAGAACTCCACCTCGACGCGGTCGAAGTTGTACTTGCCACGGTTCACCGGCAGCTTCTCGCCCCACCAGTCCTTGACCCGTTCGAACACCAGCCCGCGCCCGGGGCGAACCTGGGTGATGCGGTAAGGCCCGCTGCCCAGTGGCGCCTCGAAGCTGGTGGCCTTGAAGTCGCGGTTCTTCCAGTAATGCTGCGGCAGCACCGGCATCTCGCCCAGGCGCAGGATCAGCAGCGGGTTGCCCGCGCGCTTGAGCACGAAGCGGATGCGGTGGCGGTTGAGGATGTCGACCCGCTGCACCTCCTGCAGGCTAGTGCGGTACTGCGGGTGACCGCTGCTCACCAGGGTGCGGTAGGAGAAGGCGACGTCATAGGCCGTGATCGGCTGGCCGTCGTGGAAGCGCGCTTCCGGGCGCAGGTTGAACACCACCCAGCTGCGGTCCTCGCTGTACTCGACGCTCCTGGCGATCAGCCCGTAGCTGGAGGCCGGCTCGTCGCCGGAGGGGTCGTAGGCGCCGGTGCCCGCCATCAATGGCTCGTTCAGCTCGGTGACGCCGTACTGTAGGAAGTTTGGCGTCGATACCGGGCTGCTGCCCTTGAAGGTGTAGGGGTTGAGCGTGTCGAACGTGCCAAAGGCCATCACCCTCAGCGTGCCGCCCTTGGGGGCATCGGGATTGACCCAGTCGAAGTGGGAGAAGCTTTCCGGGTACTTGAGGGTGCCGAACTGGGCATAGCCATGGCTCTCGCTGATGGTCGCGGCCACCGGGCCGCTGGCCAGGCTGATCATCAGGAGCAAGAGGCGGCGCATCAGGCGTGTATCCGGTCCATGGCAGGGTGGTCGTGGGTGGGATCGTGAGCCTGGCTGGGCATGAACACCTCGGACGGGCGTGCCGCCGGCTGCATCTCGGGCCCTCGGCGGGAGCCGTCGGGCGGGCATTTTGTCCGGTACAGTAACAGCTTGTATCCACTGGAAAAAGAGCTGGTTCAGGGCCGGATGGCCAGCATTTTGACTACACTTCCGGAAAACGTGCAGGGGTTCCTATCTTGGGTTCACGTAGCCATGGTTTGCAGTCATGGATCGACAGGCTCAATCAGGCGGATTTGCCCGCTCTCGCCGCGGTGGTGCAGGACCTGCACAAGCTGGCGCAACACGACAAGGCGTCGGTCCAGCAACTGGCCGACGTGCTCCTGCGCGACGCCGCGCTCACCTCGAAGGTGCTGCGGGTCGGCAATAGCGTCTACTACAACCCTTCCCAGGAAACGATCCGCACCATCTCGCGGGCGATCGTGCTGATCGGCTTCGACAACGTGAGGCTGATCGGCCTGTCGCTGTCGCTGATCGACGGCCTGCTCACCCGCGCCCCGCGCGAGCAGCTGCAGGAGTTGCTCGCACGCTCCTTCCATGCCGCCGTGCAGGCCCGCAACATCGCCGGCTACGTGCTCACCCGCGATCAGGAGGAAGTGTTCATCGCCGCCTTGCTCTACCACCTGGGCGAGCTGGCTTTCTGGGGGTGCGGCGGCGAGCAGGCCGACGAGCTGGCCAGCGCCCTGGCCCAGGCGGGCGTCGACGAGGACGAGGCGGTGCGCCAGGTGCTGGGCACCAGCTTCCGTCAGCTCACCGGTGGCCTGGTGAAGAGCTGGAACCTCGGCGAGATCGTCGCCCTGGCCCAGGGCGGCGGCGCGCAGAACGACCCTTCGGTAAAGGCCGTCAGCCTCGGCGTGCGCATCAGCGAGGCGGCTCTCGAAGGCTGGGATTCGGCGTCCATGGGCAAGCTGGTGGAGCAATTGGCGAGCTTCATCGGCGTCACCCCCGAGGAAGCGATGCAGCAGGTACTGTCCAGCGCCGACGAGGCGGTGAAGGTGGCGGCGACCTTCGGTGCCAGCAAGCTCTGCGCGCTGATCCCCAATACCGATCCCGAGCAGTTGCTGCAACAGCAGGCCCAGCGCAAGGCGCGGCTGCTGCAGCCGGACCTGCTGCTGATGCAGCAGGCCTTGCAGGACCTGGGGATGATGGTTTCGCGCAATGCGGATGTCAGCCTGATCCTCGATACCCTGACCAAGGGCCTGCACCAGGGCGTCGGCCTGGAGCGGGTGATGATCGCCGTGCTTGCCGATCGGCAGACACGCTTCCGCGCCAAGCGCGCGGTGGGCGAGGGCAGTGCCCACTGGCTCAGCGAGTTCGAGCTGCCGGCGGAACTGCCCGAGCAGCCGCATCTGTTCAGCTATGTGCTGCGCAGTCGCGAGGCGTTGTGGATGGGAATTCCGGCGAGCTACAGCCTCAGCGACCTGGTGACCCAGCCCATGCGCCGCTGGTTCGGCCAGGGCATGTTCTTCGTCGCACCGCTGCGGGCGGGCAGCCGCGAGATCGGGGTGATCTACGCCGACTGCCGGCTATCGGGAAGGGCGCTCAAGCATGAACAGTTCATCGCCTTCCAGCGCTTCGCCCAGTTGGCCGGGCGATGCCTGGAGGCCCTGACTCAGGGAAGGTAGAGCGTGAGGGTCTGGCCGGGCTTGAGGGCGTGGCCGCTGCGCGGGTTCCAGCGCTGCAGGTGCTTCATCTCGACGTTGAAGCGCTTGGCGATCACGTAGAGCGAATCGCCTTCCTTGACCTTGTAGTAGGTCACCGCATCGCGGCCGGGCTTGTCGATCGAGGCGACCATGCGCGCGGTGCCCTTCGTTGCGGTTGACTGGCCGGGAGCTTGCAGCGCCAGGCTCTGGCCAACCTTCAGGGCGTTACCGGAAAGACGGTTCCAGCGCTTGAGATCAGCCACATCGACCCTGGTCTGCTTGGCGATCTGCCAGAGGTTGTCGCCATTCTTCACCTTGTAGGTACGCGGTGCGCTGCTCGGGCGCTCCTCGGCACGGGCCAGGTTCTGGAACAGCGGCTGGCTCGGCTTGGCGCCCGGCTCCACCGGGATGCTCAGGGCCTGGCCCACGCGCAGGTGGTTGCCGGAAAGACCATTGATCTCCTTCAGAGTGTTAACCGTCACGTGGTAGCGGTTGGCGATGCCATGCAGGCTGTCGCCGTTGCGCACCTTGTACTCCTGCCACTCCACCAGGTCCTGCGGCTTCATCATCGACAGGTTGGCGGCCAGCAGCTCGGCCTTCTCGGTCGGCACCAGCAGCTGTTGCGGGCCGTCCACGGTGATGCGTTTCTTGAAGGCGGGATTGAGCTGGTAGAGCTCGTCCTCGTCCACTTCTGCCATGGCGGCCACGCGGGACAGGTCCATGCGCTGCTTGAGCTCGACCACTTCGAAGTAGGGCTCGTTGGCGATGGGGCTGAGGTTCACGCCGTAGGCTTCGGGCGCCAGCACCACCTGGGACAGGGCCAGCAGCTTGGGCACGTAGTCACGGGTTTCCTGGGGCAGCGGCAGGTTCCAGTAGTCGGTGGGCAGCCCCAGCTTCTGGTTGCGTTCGATGGCACGGCTCACGGTGCCTTCGCCGGCGTTGTAGGCGGCCAGGGCCAGCAGCCAGTCGCCATTGAACATTTCGTGCAGGCGGCCGAGGTAGTCCATGGCCGCATTGGTGGAGGCGGTGATGTCACGGCGGCCGTCGTACCAGCTGGTCTGGCGCAGGTTGAAGTGACGGCCGGTGGAGGGGATGAACTGCCACAGCCCCACCGCATCGGAGCGGGAATAGGCGAAGGGGTTGTAGGCGCTCTCGATCACCGGCAGCAGCGCCAGTTCCAGCGGCATCTTCCGCTCTTCGAGGCGCTCGACGATGTAATGGATGTACAGGCTGCCGCGCTGGCTGGCGTTCTCGACGAAGGAGGGATTGCTGACGAACCACAGGCGCTGTTGCTCGATGCGCGGGTTGACGCCGATCTCGTCCTGCAGGGCGAAGCCCTTGCGCATGCGCACCCAGATGTCCTGGGGTTCGCGCTCGACGGGCACCTCGTCCAGCCACTGGTTCTGCTGCTGCATGCCGACGGCGAGGTCGGTGTCCTGGCCCTCGTCCTCGGGCTTGTGGGCGGCGCTCTGGCATCCAGCCAGCGCGGCGGCGCACACCAGCACGAGCGCCCGGGAGGCTCGAACCAATGCGTCTAGATCAAGGGTTTGGTACGACTTGGACGGCATTGGTCAGGGTGCTTTTCCGGGCAAAAAGATCGGGCGATTCTAGAAACCGACCCGGGGGTGGTCAAGTTTTCACCAGCTCAACTGTGACCTGAGAGGGGTTTCAGAAGCCGTCTTTCCAGGCCCGGATGACGGCGAAGACCTGTGCGGGTGCGGGATTGTGGGTCCCGGTCCGCTTGTCGGCTATTTCTTTTACGGATGTTTCGTTCACCCGCAGGAAGGGATTGGTAAGGCGTTCCAGGCCGATGGTCGTGGGCAGGCTGACGCCGTCCTGCTCGCGCAGTCGGGTGATTTCCTCGAAACGTCGCGCCACATCGGCATTGCCGGGCTCCACCGCACGGGCGAAACGCAGGTTGCTCAGGGTGTATTCGTGGGCGCAGTACACCAGGGTTTCCGGCGGCAGCGCGGCGAGGCGGGCGAGGGCATCCTGCATGCCTTCCGGGTCGCCCTCGAACATGCGCCCGCAGCCCGCGGCGAACAGGGTGTCGCCGCTGAACAGCAGCGGCCGCGTGGCATCCGCGTGGAAGAAGGCGATGTGGCCGAGGGTGTGGCCGGGCACGTGGATGACGCGGAACGAAAGACCCAGCACCTGCACCAGGTCACCTTCGCCCAGGGCCTGGTCGCGACCGGGGATGCGCTCGCTGGCCGGGCCGAGCACGCGGGCCCCGGTGGCCGCCTTGATGCGCTCGACGCCGCCGACGTGGTCGGCGTGGTGGTGGGTGATGAGGATGTCCGACAGGGTCCAGCCGGGGTGGGCCTCGAGCCAGGCCAGCACCGGTGTTGCGTCACCCGGGTCGACCACCGCGCAACGGCGTTCCGTCGCATCCTGCAACAGCCAGATGTAGTTGTCGGAGAAGGCACGCAGGGGGTCGATCTGTATCATGATCCGGTCGCCAATCAGTGAGCAAAGGAGCATCTTAGGGCTCCCATGCAGGAGATTTCCATGACCGAGAAAGCCTTCGCCCAGGCCGACCCCGCCTGGATCGAGCTGATCGACGATGCGCGCACCTGGTTCGAAGGCCCGCTCGGCGGCCTGATGCTGTTCGAGGAGCAGCGCCTGCTGGAGGACGAACTGGCACGTTATTTCGGTGGCTACCTGGTGCACTACGGCCCGCGCGCCGAACTGCCGCCGGGGGCGAAGCAGATCCAGCGCAGCGTGCACCTGGGCGCGCCGCTGTCCGGCGTCGAGATCGTCTGCGAGGAAAATGCCTGGCCGCTCAGCGAGCACGCCGCCGACGTGGTGGTGCTGCAGCACGGGCTGGATTTCTGCCTGTCGCCCCATGGCCTGCTGCGTGAAGCCGCGCGCAGCGTGCGGCCCGGCGGGCACCTGCTGATCGTCGGGGTCAACCCCTGGAGCCCCTGGGGGCTGCGCCACTACTTCGCCGGGGACGCCCTGGGCAAGGCCCGCTGCATCTCGCCGACGCGGGTCGCGGACTGGCTCAACCTGCTGGGCTTCGCGCTGGAGAAACGCCGCTTCGGGTGCTATCGTCCGCCGCTCGCTTCGGCGGCCTGGCAAGCGCGCCTGGCCCGGCTGGAGCGCTGGGGAGGCGCCGGGCAATGGTTCGGCGCCGGCTTCTATCTATTGGTGGCGCGCAAGCTGGTGGTCGGCCTGCGCCCATTGCGTCCGGCACGCCGCGAGCCCATGGGCAAGCTGGTGCCGATGCCGGTGGCCAAGGTCAGCCGGCGCGATTCGAAACACGAGGCATAAGTGACCGATCAAGTCGAGATGTACACCGACGGCGCCTGCAAGGGTAATCCCGGTCCCGGTGGCTGGGGCGTATTGCTCGTCTACAAGGGCGTCGAGCGCGAGCTCTGGGGGGGCGAGCGCGACACCACCAACAACCGCATGGAGCTGATGGCCGCCATCAGTGGCCTGGCCGAGCTCAAGCGGCCGTGCAAGGTGCGCCTGGTGACCGACTCCGAATACGTGATGCGTGGCATCCGCGAGTGGATGCCGAACTGGAAGAAGCGGGGCTGGAAGACCGCCGCCAAGCAGCCGGTGAAGAACGCCGACCTGTGGCAACTGCTCGACGAGCAGGTGAACCGCCACGAGGTGGAGTGGCAATGGGTGCGCGGCCATACCGGCCACCCGGGCAACGAGCGCGCCGACCAGTTGGCCAATCGGGGTGTCAGCGAGCTGAACGCCCGCTAGAATGCCGCCTGCGGCTTCCCCTCCTTATATACAGAGCCATTCATTCACGGGCCCGAACATGCGTTATGTAGTACTGGATACCGAAACCACCGGCATGCCGGTGACCGATGGTCACCGCATCATCGAGATCGGCTGCGTCGAGCTGGAGGGCCGCCGCCTGACGGGGCGTCACTTCCACTATTACCTGCAGCCCGATCGCGAAGTGGACGAGGGCGCCATCGCGGTCCACGGCATCACCAACGAGTTCCTGGTGGGCAAGCCGCGCTTCAAGGACATCGCCGACGAGTTCTTCGAGTTCATCAAGGGCGCCGAGCTGATCATCCACAACGCGGCGTTCGACATCGGCTTCATCAACAACGAATTCGCCCTCTTGGGCCAGAGCGACCGCTCGGACATCGCCGAACACTGCGGCGTGCTGGACACCCTGCTGATGGCTCGCGGTCGCCACCCGGGCCAGCGCAACAGCCTGGACGCCCTGTGCAAGCGCTACGACGTCGACAACTCCGGCCGCGACCTGCACGGCGCACTGCTCGACGCCGAGATCCTCGCCGACGTCTACCTGGCGATGACCGGTGGCCAGACCAACCTGTCCCTGGCGGGCGAGAGCGGCGAGGACAGCGGCAACGGTCCGCAGGCCAGCCCCATCCGTCGCATCACCGGCCGCGCGCCGGGCCGCGTGATCCTCGCCAGCGAGGCCGAAGTCCAGGCCCACATGGCCCGCATGGCGGTGATCGAGAAGTCCTCCGGCGCCCCCGCGCTCTGGGTGCAGATGGAGCAACCGGCGGCTCCGGAAGCCTGAGCCGGCCGAGTTCCAGAGGCGCGACCTTTTCTTACAGGCTGAGGCAGTCGGGGTTCCGTCGACTCCGGCAAGCTTCTACCCTGAGGGCACAGGCGGGACGACCCCCGCCGCCCTCGGGAAGCCTGCATGTACAAAGACCTGAAGTTCCCCATCCTCATCGTCCACCGCGACATCAAGGCCGACACGGTCGCCGGTGATCGCGTGCGCGGCATCGCCCGCGAGCTGGAGCAGGACGGCTTCGCCATCCTCTCCACCGCCAGTTCCGCCGAAGGGCGCATCGTCGCCTCCACCCACCATGGCCTGGCCTGCATCCTCGTCGCCGCCGAAGGCGCGGGCGAGAACCAGCGGCTGCTGCAGGACGTGGTCGAGCTGATCCGCGTGGCCCGGGTGCGCGCACCACAACTGCCGATCTTCGCCCTGGGCGAGCAGGTCACCATCGAGAACGCCCCGGCCGAAGCCATGGCCGACCTCAATCAACTGCGCGGCCTGCTCTACCTCTTCGAAGACACCGTGCCCTTCCTCGCCCGGCAGGTCGCCCGCGCCGCGCGCAACTACCTCGAAGGCCTGCTGCCGCCGTTCTTCCGCGCCCTGGTGGAGCACACCGCGCAATCCAACTATTCCTGGCACACGCCCGGCCACGGCGGTGGCGTCGCCTACCGCAAGAGCCCGGTCGGGCAGGCGTTCCACCAGTTCTTCGGCGAGAACACCCTGCGTTCGGACCTTTCCGTCTCGGTGCCCGAGCTGGGGTCGCTGCTGGACCACACCGGCCCGCTCGCCGAGGCCGAGGCCCGCGCCGCGCGCAACTTCGGTGCCGACCACACCTTCTTCGTGATCAACGGCACCTCGACGGCGAACAAGATCGTCTGGCACTCCATGGTCGCCCGCGACGACCTGGTGCTGGTGGACCGCAACTGCCACAAGTCCATCCTCCACTCGATCATCATGACCGGCGCCATCCCGCTGTACCTCAGCCCGGAACGCAACGAGCTGGGCATCATCGGGCCCATCCCGCTCAGCGAGTTCAGCCGCGAATCCATCCAGGCCAAGATCGACGCCAGCCCCCTGGCCCGGGGCCGGGCGCCGAAGGTGAAGCTGGCGGTGGTGACCAACTCCACCTACGACGGCCTCTGCTACAACGCCGAGCTGATCAAGCAGGCGCTGGGCGATGTGGTGGAGGTGCTGCATTTCGACGAGGCCTGGTACGCCTACGCCGCCTTCCACGAGTTCTACGACGGGCGCTACGGCATGGGCACCCGGCGCACCGACGACGGCCCGCTGGTGTTCACCACCCATTCCACCCACAAGCTGCTGGCGGCCTTCAGTCAGGCCTCGATGATCCACGTGCAGGACGGCGGCAGTCGCCAGCTGGACCGTGACCGCTTCAACGAGGCGTTCATGATGCACATCTCCACCTCGCCCCAGTACGGCATCATCGCCTCGCTCGACGTGGCCTCGGCGATGATGGAAGGCCCCGCCGGGCGCTCGCTGATCCAGGAGACCTTCGACGAAGCGGTGAGCTTCCGCCGCGCCCTGGCCAACGTTTGGCAGACCCTCGATGCCCAGGACTGGTGGTTCGATATCTGGGAACCGCCGCAGGTGGAGGGCGCCGAGTCGGTGGCGACCCGCGACTGGTTGCTGCAGCCGGGCGCCGACTGGCACGGCTTCGGTGACGTGGCCGACGACTACGTGCTGCTCGACCCGATCAAGGTCACCCTGGTCACACCCGGCCTCAGCGCCGATGGCAAGCTGTCCGAGCAGGGGATTCCCGCCGCCGTGGTGGGCAAGTTCCTCTGGGAGCGCGGGCTGGTGGTGGAGAAGACCGGGCTCTACTCCTTCCTCGTGCTGTTCTCCATGGGCATCACCAAGGGCAAGTGGAGCACGCTGCTCACCGAGCTGCTGGAGTTCAAGCGCTCCTACGACGCCAATGCCCCGCTGACCAGCGCGTTGCCCTCGGTGGCCCGTGCCGGTGGTGCCCGCTACCAGGGGCTGGGCCTGCGCGAGCTGTGCGACGAGCTGCACGCCTGCTACCGCGACAACGCCACCGCCCGCGCCATGCGGCGCATGTACACCGCGCTGCCGGAGCTGGCGATCAAGCCCTCGGAAGCCTACGACAAGCTGGTGCGCGGCGAGGTCGAGGCGGTGCCCATCGAACAGCTCCAGGGGCGCATCGCCGCCGTCATGCTGGTGCCTTACCCGCCGGGCATCCCGCTGATCATGCCGGGCGAACGCTTCACCGCCGAGACCCGCTCGATCATCGACTACCTGGCCTTCGCCCGGACCTTCGACACCTGCTTCCCCGGCTTCGATTCCGATGTCCACGGCCTGCAGCACGACGACAGCCCCACGGGGCGCTGCTATACCGTTGACTGCATCAGGGAATGACGAGCCTGGGGGCGCGATGAGCGAGGAAAGACCGGCGAGCCGGGCAGGCACCATGGGGTTCTGGACCTGCACCGCGCTGGTGGTGGGCAACATGATCGGCTCCGGGGTCTTCCTGCTGCCCTCCAGTCTCGCGGCCTATGGCGGCCTGAGCCTGTTCGGCTGGCTCATCTCCAGCACCGGGGCGGTGATCCTGGCCCTGACCTTCGCCCGCCTGGCCCGGCTCAACCCCGGTGCCGGCGGGCCCTACGCCTATACCCGCGACGGCTTCGGCTCCTTCGCCGGCTACCTTTGCGCCTGGACCTACTGGAAGGCCGCCTGGATCGGCAACGCGGCCATCTCGGTGACCCTGGTGGGCTACCTGCAGGTGTTCTTCCCGGCCCTGCGCGACCCGCTGCTGACAGTCGCCACCGCCATCGGTGCCATCTGGCTCTGCACCCTGATCAACCTGCGCGGCATCGGCGCCTTCGGCCTGGCGCAGAACATCCTCACCGCCCTCAAGCTGATCCCCTTGCTGCTGGTGGGCGTGCTCGGCTGGTTCTCCTTCCACCCCGAGTACCTGCGCATCCCCGCTGTCAGCGAGCTGCCGCCCGGTTCCGGCGGCTACGCCAAGGCCATCGCCACCACGGCGGCGCTGACGCTCTGGTCCTTCATCGGCCTGGAGTCCGCCACCGTGCCGGCCGATCACGTGCGCGACCCCAAGCGCACCATCCCCCGTGCCACCGTGTTCGGCACGCTGGTGGCGGCGGCGGTCTACATCCTCTCCATCACCGCCGTGCAGGGCGTGCTGCCGCCCGAGGTCCTGGTGCGCTCCACGGCGCCCTTCGCCGATGCGGCGCGGGTGCTGATCGGCGACTGGGGCTACCACCTGGTGGCGGCCGGCGCGGTCATCGCCTGCCTCGGCGCGCTCAACGGCTGGGTGCTGCTGCAGGGGCAGATCCCCATGGCCACCGCGCGCGACGGCCTGTTGCCCGAGTCCCTGGCCAGGACCAACAAGCACGACGTGCCGGCCAACGGCCTGCTGATCTCCGGCGTGCTGGTCACCGCCCTGGTGCTGGTGGACGGGCAGGGCGACCTGGTGGACGTGTTCAACGTGATCATCCTGCTCGGCACCATGACCGGCGTCGTGCCCTACGCCTTCTGCACCGCCGCGCTGCTGCAGCAACTGGCGGTGCAGCCGGGGGACTTCTCCGCCAGCGAGCGGGGCCGCCTGGTGGCCATCGGTGTGCTCGGTTTCGCCTACTCGATCTGGGCGCTCTACGGCACGGGCGAGCAGGCGATCTTCTGGGGATTCCTCGTGCTCATGGCCGGCATCCCGCTCTACACCTGGCGCCAGTGGCGCAACCGGGTGCACGGGGAGGCCCTTGGCTCGCGTCGTTGAGCGGCGTTGCAAGCGGCTTGTCACTGCCATGGCGTGTCCTGCATCACAGAGGTCGCCTTCGACTTTCATCGAACGCTTGATATAGTTGCCGGATTCAAAAAACCTGAAATTTCTGACAGGCCAGCACCAGAACTGGCGAGGATGACTGCCGTGTCCGACTACAAAGCCTTTCGCGTAGAACTGGCAGACAAGATTGCCCACGTCGAAATAAACCGCCCCGAGAAAATCAACGCCATGAACGCGGATTTCTGGGTCGAGATCATCGACATCTTCCGTTGGGCGAGCGAGAACGACGAGGTCCGCGTGGTGGTCCTCTCCGGCGCCGGCAAGCACTTCTCCTCGGGCATCGACCTGATGCTGCTGGCGTCGGTCGGCGCCCAGCTGGGCAAGGATGTGGGGCGCAACGCCCTGGCGCTGCGGCGCAAGATCCTCGAACTGCAGGCCTCCTTCAATGCGGTGGACACCTGCAGCAAACCGGTGCTCGCTGCCATCCAGGGCTACTGCCTGGGCGGCGCCATCGACCTGATTTCCGCCTGCGACATGCGCTACTCCACCACCGATGCCCAGTTCTCCATCAAGGAGATCGACATCGGCATGGCCGCCGACGTCGGCACCCTGCAGCGCCTGCCGCGCCTCATCGGCGACGGCATGATGCGCGAGCTGGCCTACACCGGGCGCACCATCGACGGCGAGGAGGCCCGCTCCATCGGCCTGGTCAACCGTACCTACGCCGACCGCGACGCGCTGCTGGAAGGGGTCTTCGCCCTGGCCCGCGAGATCGCCGCCAAGTCGCCGGTCGCCGTGCGTGGCACCAAGGAAATGATCCGCTACATGCGTGACCACCGTGTCGACGACGGCCTCGAATACATCGCCACCTGGAATGCGGCGATGCTGCAATCCGCCGACCTGCGTGTGGCCATGGCCGCCCATATGAACAAACAGAAGCCGGAATTCGCCGACTGATGCTGTACGAGAACTCCGCGCGGGAGGCGCGCTAGACCCATGGTCACTGGAGCCACTTCCCTGAGCCTGGTGCGCGACGAGCTGTTCGCCACCATTGAACAGGCCGAACAGAGCCTCGAGCAGTTCATCGTCGAGCGGCAGAACGGCAGCCTGCTGCAACAGGCCGTGGAAAGCCTGCAGCAGGTGCGCGGCACCCTGAACCTCATCGAACTCACCGGCGCCGAACTGCTGGCCCAGGAAGTCCTGGACCAGGCGACCGACATCCCCGCCGGTGTCGGCGAGGAGCGTGACACCCAGCTGGCGGCCCTGAGCAATGCGCTCTACGTCCTGCGCCGTTACCTGGAGAACGTCGACGCCCATCGCCAGGAAATGCCCGAGCTGCTCCTGCCGGCGATCAACGAACTGCGCCAGGCCGCCGGCCAGCCGGCGCTGCCGGAAAGCTTCTTCTTCAGCGTGCGCCTGGACCAGGCGCGCGTTCCCGCCGCCGCCAACCTGCCCGAGACCGGCGCCCAGGACCTCCTGGCCCGCCGCCTGCGGCAGATGTACCAGGTGGGCCTGCTGGGCTTCATCCGCGAGCAGAACACCCAGGCCAGCCTGAAGCTGATGGGCCGCGCCCTCGGTCGCCTCGACAGCCTCTACGCCATCGATCCGCGCGCACGCCTGTGCTGGATCGGCGCCGCCGCCGTCGAGGCCGTCCTGGACGGCCAGCTGCTGCCGCGCAAGGCTCGCAAGCAGCTGTTCTCGCGCATCGACCGCGAGCTGAAGCAGCTGCTGGCGAACGAGCTCTACGAGGCGCCCCGCAGCCTGCAGAAAGAGCTGCTCTACCTCGTCGCCCTGGCCGATACCCAGGGACCCCGTGCGAGCGAGCTGCGCACCGTCTTCGGCATGACCGCGCTGCCCTTCACCGACCACCTGCTGGAAGAGGAATACCAGCGCCTGGCCGGCCCGGGGCAGGCAGTGATGCGTTCCCTGTCCTCGGCCATCCGCGAGGAACTGGCCAGCGTCAAGGATGTGCTCGACCTGATCGAGCGCGGTACCGCCCAGGCGGACAGCTTCGGCAGCCTTCACGCGCTGCTGGGCAAGCTGGCCAAGACCCTCGGCATGGTCGGCCAGACCTCCGCCGCCAATGCGCTGCACGCCCAGTTGCCGGTGGTGGCGGGCTGGAGCGAGGCGACGCCGGCCGCGCCCGAGTCCCTGCACAAGCTGGCGGACGCGGTGCTCTACGTGGAAAGCATGGTCGCCGACCTGGAGCGTGGCGAGCGCCGCGAAAGCCGCCAGGCCGCCGCCCAGGCGATGACCGAGTCCGAATCCTTCGCCCAGCACCAGCTGACCGAGGCGCGCATTGTGGTCATCGATGAGGCCCAGGCGGGCCTGGCCATGGCCAAGCGCGCCATCACCGCGTACCTCGAGTCCAACGGCGACAAGCTGCACCTGGCCAACGTGCCCCTGACCCTGCAGGCGGTGCGTGGCGGCCTCTGGTTCCTCGGCCAGGAACGTGCGGCCCTGCTGGTGGGCGCCTGTGGCGACTTCATCCAGAAAGACATGATCGAAGCGCCGCAGATGCCGTCCGAACAACTGCTGGAAACCCTGGCCGATGCGCTGACCAGCCTCGAGTACTACCTCGAGGGGGGCGGCGTGCTGCGCCCCGACGCCCAGCCGAGCGTGCTCGACCTGGCCGCCGAGAGCGTTCGCGCCCTGGGCCTGTCGGTGGCTGCCTGATGGCTGGCGAACGCTGGCAGCCCGGCCTGCTCGATGCCGGTCGCACCGGTGGCTGGGCCCTGGCCCATTGCCGCCAGCAGTTCCTCGCCGATGGCAACGGCGTGCTGTTCCCCCGGGAATGGCTGAAGCGCCAGGACCTGCCGATCCTCTCCGAACACGGTATCGGCCATTTCGATGGCGACGAGATCTACCTGCTTGAGCTGGCGAGCACCGCCGATGTGCCCGGCAGCGCCTGGGTCGGCCTGCGCCAGCTGATGATGCAGGGCGATCCGGACACCTTCCGCATGCTCGGCTTCGCCACCCAGATCGGCACCTGGGCCGACCATCACCGCTTCTGCGGCAGCTGCGGCGCGCGCATGAGCCAGGTGAGCGGCGAGCGTGCCATGCATTGCCAGAGCTGTGGCGTGCACCATTACCCGCGCCTGTCGCCGAGCATGATCGTGCTGGTGACCCGTGGTGATGAGCTGCTGCTGGCGCGTTCGCCGCGCTTCGTCAGTGGCGTCTACAGCACCCTGGCCGGTTTCGTCGAGCCGGGCGAATCGGTGGAGCAGTGCGTGGCGCGCGAGGTGCGCGAGGAAGTCGGCGTGGAGATCGCCACGCCGCAGTACATCGGCAGCCAGAACTGGCCGTTCCCGCATTCGCTGATGCTCGGCTTCCACGCCGAGTACGTCAGTGGCGATATCGTCCCGCAGCCCGGCGAGATCGAGGACGCCCAGTGGTTCTCCATCCATGACCTGCCGCCGTTGCCGGCGAGCAAGTCCATCGCGCGCTACCTGATCGACCTCTACCTGGCGCGTCGCCTGGGCCACTCAGAACCAGTGCTGCCAGGCTAGCCGCGCAGTCAGCGCCAACACCACGCAGATGAATACCGGGCGGATGAACTTCGCCCCGCCGCTGATGGCCGTGCGTGCGCCGAGGAAGGCGCCCGCCATCAGGGCGATGCCCATGCTGATGCCCAGCAGCCAGGCCACCTGGCCACCGACCACGAACACCGCGAGTGCCACGCCATTGCTGACGAAGTTCATGGTGCGGGCCACGCCGCTGGCGCGCACCAGGTCGAGGGGGTAGAGCAGCAGGCTGCTGACGGTCCAGAAGGCGCCCGTGCCAGGGCCGGCGACGCCATCGTAGAAGCCCAGGCCCAGGCCCTGGGGCCACTGGCGACGGCGGGGAATGGGAGCGTCCACGGCGTGCTGGGCGTCCGGCACCTTGCCGAACAGCAGGTACAGGCCACAACCGAACACCACGGCGGGGAGCATCTGGTTCAGCCAGTGGGCCGGCAGCCAATGGGCGATGACGGCGCCGATGGCCGCGCCCAGGGCCGTGGCGATCAGCGCGCCGCGCCATTTGGCCGGCTCGAACAGCTTGCGCCGGTAGAAGGTGTAGCTGGCGGTGGCCGAGCCGAAGGTGGCGCACAGCTTGTTGGTGCCCAGCACCAGGTGGGGCGGCAGGCCGGCGGTGAGCAGGGCGGGAATGGTCAGCAGGCCGCCGCCGCCGGCGATGGCATCGATGAAACCAGCGATGAATGCGACCGCCGCCAGCACCAGAAGGGTGACGGGGTCGACGGCGAAGTCGAGAGGGAAGGGCATAAATGCTCGATCTGTGTCCGATTGCGCAGCGCGGCAACTGGTCGCTGCGCCGGGAGGTCCGCATAATGCCGGCTATTTTGCACAGAAGGAAAGGGTTCCATGCAGTACGACGGCCTGGCCTGGGGCATTGCCCTGCTGGCTCTACTCGCGGCGGTGGTCGCCGCTCGCATCCTCTTCGATCGCAGCTGGTTCCTCGGCTGGCTGCGCGGCACCGTCGGGCTGGCATTCCTCGCCCTGGCGCTGCTGGTGGGCACCGTGGCCTGGGACCTGACGCGCTACGAGCCGTTGCATGCCGACAAGCCCATCGTCACCCTCAATTTCAAGGCCCTCGGCCCGCAACGCTACGAGGTGACCCTGCTCGAGGGGGGCAACGAGCGCAGCGTGCTGCTGGACGGCGACCTGTGGCAGCTGGACGCGCGCCTGCTGCGCCTGAAGGGCCTGGCCGAGCTGATCGGGCTGCAGCCGGGCTACCGCCTGGAGAAACTCTCCGGCCGCTTCCTCGCCATCGAGGAGCAGCAACTGGCGCAGCACCCCGAGGCGGAGCTGGCTGCCAGCCCCTATGGCATCGACCTGTGGCGCTGGCTGCGGCTGAACCAGCGCGACCTGTTCCTCTTCGATCCGCAGGCGCAGCGGGTGACCTACCTGCCGATGGCCGATGGCGCGGTCTACTCCGTCGCTCTTTCGCCCACCGGCCTGCTGGCCCAGCCGCTCAACCCGGTCGCCACCCAGGCGCTCAAGGACTGGCGCTGATCGGCCCTGCATCACCCGTGTCGATGCGCAAACAAAAAGGGAGCCCGGAGGCTCCCTTTTTCATGGGCGGGGTGGCCTCAGGAGAGGAAGCCGCCGTCCACGTTCAGTGCCACGCCGGTGGTGTAGCTGGAGGCGTCGCTGGCGAGGTAGAGCACGGTGCCGGCCATCTCGCTCGGATCGGCCACGCGTTTGAGCGGGATGCGCTGCAGGGCGACGTTGAGGATGGCGTCGTTCTTGGTCAGGGCCGAGGCGAACTTGGTGTCGGTCAGGCCCGGCAGCAGGGCGTTGCAGCGGATGCCGAACTGCGCGCATTCCTTGGCGAAGACCTTGGTCATGCTGATGACGGCGGCCTTGGTCACCGAGTAGATGCCCTGGAACTCGCCCGGGGAGACGCCGTTGATGGACGCGACGTTGATGATGCTGCCACCCCCGTTCTGCTTCATCAGCTTGCCGCCTTCGATGGACATGAAGTAGTAGCCGCGGATGTTGACGTCGACGGTCTTCTGGAAGGCCGACAGGTCGGTGTCCAGCACGTTGCAGAACTGCGGGTTGGTGGCGGCGTTGTTGACCAGGATGTCGAGGCGGCCGAACTGCTCGCGGATCTGCGCGAAGACGCTCTGGATCTGTTCCATCTCGCCGATGTGGCAGGCGATGGCGGTGGCCTTGCCACCCTCCGCGATGATGGCGTCGGCGACGGCCTGGCAGCCGTCGATCTTGCGGCTGGAGACGATCACGTGGGCGCCCTGCTGGGCCAGCAGCTTGGCGATGGCCTCGCCGATGCCGCGGCTGGCGCCGGATACGAAGGCGATCTTGCCGTCGAGGTCGAACAGGTGGGTCTTGGACATGGGGTTCCCCTTGTTGTGAGCCGTGTTACAGCCGTGATTTGCCGATGACCTGCAGGCTCATCTGCTCCAGCAGCTTGTTCATGTGGATGAACTGTGCGAAGCGCTTGTCCTGGGTCTGGCCGTGGAAGAAGCGGTAGTAGATCTGCTGCACGATGCCGGCCAGGCGGAACAGGCCGTAGGTGTAGTAGAAGTCGAGGTTGGTGATCGGCGGCAGGCCGGCGCGCTCGGCGTAGTAGTCGGCGAACGCCTGGCGGCTGAGCATGCCCGGCAGGTGGCTGGGCTGGCGGCGCATCAGTTGCACCGGCGCCGGGTCGGCGGCTTCGATCCAGTAGGCGAGGGTGTTGCCCAGGTCCATCAGCGGGTCGCCGATGGTGGTCAGCTCCCAGTCGAGCACGCCGATGATGTTCATCGGGTTGGCCGGGTCGAGGATCACGTTGTCGAAGCGGTAGTCGTTGTGCACGATCGCCGGCTTGTGGTGGTCGGCGGGCATCTTCTCGCGCAGCCAGGCCTTGACCGGCTCCCAGGTGGGGGCGTCGGGGGTCAGGGCCTTCTCGTAGCGGTCGCTCCAGCCCCCGATCTGGCGCTGCACGTAGCCTTCCGGCTTGCCCAGGTCACCCAGGCCGCAGGCGTTGTAGTCGACGTTGTGCAGCTCGACGAACTTGTCGATGAAGTTCTTGCACAGCTCGCGGGTCTTGGCTTCGTCGAGGTTCAGCTCGGCCGGCACGTCCGCCCGCAGGATCACGCCCTTGACCCGGTCCATCACATAGAACTCGGCGCCGATCACCGACTCGTCGGTGCAGTGCACGTAGGCTTTCGGGCAGTAGGGGAAGCCGTCGTTGAGCTGGTTGAGAATACGGAATTCGCGGCCCATGTCGTGCGCGGACTTGGCCTTGTGGCCGAAGGGCGGCCTGCGCAGGACGAACTCGCGCTCCGGGTATTCCAGCAGGTAGGTCAGGTTCGAGGCGCCACCGGGGAACTGGCTGATGCGCGGCGTGCCGGTCAGGCCGGGGATATTGGCCTTGAGGTAAGGATCGATGGCTGCGGCGTCGAGCTCTTCGCCTTCGCGGATGCGGGTGGACTGATCAGTAAGCGTCATGCTTATCCCTTCTACTTATGATGAGGGCCCGAGATTATTCGCTAATCTAATGCCGCCCCGAGGGCGTCACAAGGGCGAAGGGCCGTTATAGGCAGGCGTGTTGCAGCACAATCAAACTGCCTGATTAGCCCGGATTCACCTGCGCCGGGCGAAAAAAAAACCGGAGCCCTGGGACTCCGGTTTCCTTTGTTCCTGGTCAGCTCGAAAGCTTAGACCGGGAAGAGCTCGCCGAGCTTCATGGCGAGCATCATGTCGCCTTCGGCGCGCAGTTTGCCGCCCATGAAGGCCTGCATGCCGTCGGTTTCACCGGTCATGATGCCGACCAGGGTCTCGGTGCTCATGATCAGGGTGACGTTCGGGTTCGGGGCATCGCCTTGCTGTACGTCGCAGGTGCCGTCCTTGACGACCAGGTAGTGGTTGTCGCCATCTTCGATGTTGAACTGGAATACCAGGTCCAGGCCAGCGGCGGCACCGGCGTTGAACTTGGACTGCATGTTTTTGACGATGTCAGCAACTGTGGTCATGGTTCTATCCTTTATTTTTCAGGTTTTTCTAGCGGCCCGGGAGCCGCAGTGGGCCGTGCTCATCGATAGGTGATGAGCTCCGGCGCCCTCAACAGTTCCAGATGCACATGACTGTTGAAGGAAGCTAGCGCCACTTCGCTGCCACGGAACTTCAGGCGCGAGAGCGAAGTATTGACGATCTGCCAGTTGAGTTCGAATGCGCGGTCCGCCGGCACGCCGGCCACATGGTGGAGCAGGGCGGTGATGGTACCGCCGGAGGTGAAGACCGCGATGTTCTGTTTGCTTTCGGCGTGTTGCAGCACACGTTCCAGCCCGCCCGCGACCTGGTCGTGGAAGGCCTGCCAGCTCTGCAGCTCGGTGCTGTCGTAGTCGCCCGCCACCCAGCGCAGCACCAGCTTGGAGAACAGGCGCTGGAACTCGGCGCGGTTCTGCGGGGCGTTGCGCATGATGTGCAGGGCTTCGGGCTCCTGCTCCAGCAGGCTGGGCAGCAGTGCGCGTATCACGGCGTCTGCGTCGAATTCGTTGAAGGCCGGGTCGGTGTCCACGGCGGGTGCGTCCAGGCCGGCGGCACGGAAGCGCGAAAGCGCGGCTTCGGCGGTGTGTTGCTGGCGCTGCAGGCTGCCGGCGACGCAACGGTCGAGGCGCAGTCCGAGGCCGGCGAGATGGTCGCCGAGGACTTCGGCCTGGCGAACTCCGACGGCGGAAAGCACGTCGTAGTTATCGGCGCCGAATGAAGCCTGGCCATGTCGGATCAGGTAGATGCTGCCCACGTACGCTGCCGTCCCGGGACGTTGAAAGTTTCGCGAGGTTATGGGGAAGCTCTGGGGCTGTCAACGAAAAAACATACGCTTGTTTGAATGCATTCCCGCTATTTATTAAGCGGTTTTTCCGTCTCTGGTGGATGACCGATGGGGGCGGGTATGCTTGGCCGGTTTCGCGCCTGCCACAGCGGGCGTCAGTCGATCCCAAAGGGGGTGTTGTGGAGTTCCTAGCCGATTACGCGAGCTTTCTCGCCAAGACGATAACGCTGGTGGTGGCCATCCTGGTGGTCCTGGTGGCGATAGCTGCCGTGCGCGGGCGAGGGCGTCGCGCGGGCGGTGGCCAGCTGGTGGTGACCAAGCTCAACGATTTCTACAAAGGGCTGCGCGAGCGCCTGGAGCACTCGCTGCTGGACAAGGACCGCATCAAGGCCCTGCGCAAGGAAGAGGCCAAGGCCGCCAAGGCGGCGAAGAAGGCCGGCGAGCAGAAGCCGCGGGTCTTCGTCCTCGACTTCGACGGCGATATCAAGGCCTCGGCCGCCGAGCAGATGCGCCACGAGATCACTGCGCTGCTGACCCTGGCCACCCCCGCTGACGAAGTGGTGCTGCGCCTGGAAAGCGGCGGCGGCATGGTGCACAGCTACGGCCTGGCCTCCTCGCAGCTGGCGCGCATCCGCCAGGCGGGCATCCCGCTGACCGTGTGCGTCGACAAGGTCGCTGCCAGCGGCGGCTACATGATGGCCTGCATCGGCGACAAGGTGCTCTCCGCGCCCTTCGCCATCCTCGGTTCCATCGGCGTGGTGGCGCAGCTGCCCAACGTGCACCGCCTGCTGAAGAAGCACGACGTCGACTTCGAGGTGCTCACCGCCGGCGAATACAAGCGCACCCTCACCGTGTTCGGCGAGAACACCGAGAAGGGCCGGGAGAAGTTCCAGGAAGACCTGGAGACCACCCACGAACTGTTCAAGAACTTCGTCGCCCGCTACCGCCCGCAACTGGCCATCGACGAGGTGGCCACCGGCGAGGTCTGGCTGGGCATGGCCGCGCTGGACAAGCAGCTGGTGGATGAGCTCAAGACCAGCGACGAGTACCTGGCCGAGCGCGCCCGCGAGGCCGACCTGTTCCTGCTCAACTTCATCGAGAAGAAGAGCTTGCAGGAGCGCTTCGGCCTGGCCGCCAGCGCGGCCGTCGACCGGGTGTTGCTGAACGGCTGGGGTCGCCTCAGCCAGCAGCGCTTCTGGCAGTGAATGAAAGAGGCCCGGAGTGATCCGGGCCTCTGCGCTTTCACGCCTTGCTCAGGTACATGGTGATCTCGGCGCGCAGCACGGCGGTGTCGCCGACATAGGCCATGACCGGGACCTTGATATCGCCCAGCACCGACCAGTCCACCGCGCTGCCATCGGCCACCGCGCGCACGTCGCCATTGGCCTTGGCCAGGTATTCCACGGTCATGCCGCGGGGAATCCAGCGGGTGCCGGCGGGGATGGAGGCGTCGGTCATGGTGCCGGCCACCAGCTCGGCGGCGTTGCACAGGGCGATGGCGTGCACGGTGCCGATGTGATTGAGCACCTCGCGACGCTTGGGAAAGGTGATCTCGGCGTAGCCCGCGCGCAGTTCGACAAACTGCGGGGCGATGCTGGCGAAGTAGGGGGCGACCTGGCCGATCATCGCGCTGAACTGCGCTGCACCGGCCTGCTGGAACATCTGCAACATCTGGCTCATGGGTTCCGATTCTCTCGTGAGTGGATTGAAGATGAGCGCGCGCCGCAGCAGTATACGAGTATTAGAAAAGAATTCTAGAATTATATTCTAGTCATTTCACCGGGAGTTCCATGGCTCGTTCCTCGCGCAAAGACGACATCCTCCAGGCCGCCCTCCGGTGCTTCACCGAGGAAGGCGTGGACGCCACCACCATCGAGATGATCCGCGACCGTTCCGGCGCCAGCATCGGCAGCCTCTACCACCACTTCGGCAACAAGGAGCGCATCATCGGCGCGCTTTACCTCGCCGGGGTCGGCCAGTACGCCGCGCTGCTGCAGGAGGGGCTGGCCAGGGCCGCCGATGCCGAGGCCTGCGTGAAGCTGCTGGTCACCGCCTATATCGACTGGGTGGTGGCCAACCCCGATTGGGCGCGCTTCGTCCTGCACAGCCGCTCGCGGGTGGAGGCGGGGGAGGTGGGCGACCAGTTGCGCGAAGCCAACCGCGAACACCACGCGCGCATCCTCGCGGCGTTGCAGGGGCACCGTGAGGCGGGTGCATTGCGGGCCCTGCCCGAGGACTGCTTCGCCTCGGTGGTGATCGGCCCGACCCACGACTTCGCCCGCAACTGGCTGGCCGGTCGCACCCGCACGAGCCTCGCCGACTGTCGCGACCTGTTGGCCCAGGTGGCCTGGGAAAGCGTGCGGGCGTGAAGCGGTGATCGGCAGGCCAGGTTGAGGACGCAGACACGATCCACGCACCGTTGGGCCTCGCTGCGCTCGGCGCCAACCTACGGTGCCACACCCACCTAAGGAGCTGGCCGGTGCGTAGGGTGGATGACGCTCCTTTCATCCACCAGGCGGTGCTGCAGGGAGGCGCGGAGTCAAGGCAGCCCTGCGGCCTGCTTGGCGACTGAAGTCGCCCCTACAGGCTGTGTTTGGCCTGTAGGTCGGGTGCGAGCCGGCGTTTGCTGTGATGGGTTTCGCTACGCTCTACCCATCCTGCGGCGCCGAGCCAACCCACGGTGCCGACCGGTGTGTAGGGTGGATGACGCTCCTTTCATCCACCAGGCGGTGCTGCAGGGAGGCGCGGAGTCAAGGCAGCCCTGCGGCCTGCTTGGCGACTGAAGTCGCCCCTAGAGGCTGTGTTTGGCCTGTAGGTCGGGTGCGAGCCGGCGTTTGCTGTGATGGGTTTCGCTACGCTCTACCCATCCTGCGGCGCCGAGCCAACCCACGGTGCCGACCGATGCGCAGGGTGGATGGCGCTCTTTGATCCACCAGGCGATGCCTGGCCTGGCACAGGGTCCGCCCCATGAAACGGCGTGCGCCCCGGGCTGAAGCCCGGTCCACGTTGGCGGGTTCACGCCCAATAAAAAGCCCCGCAGGTGCGGGGCTTCTTCTTCTTCTTCGGCTGCGCGGCTCAGGCCGAGCGGCGGCGGAACAGCGGCAGGGGCTGGTCGCTGGACGCCTGGTAGACCTCGGAGTAGTCCTCGAACGCCTTGAGCGCGTCGTAGGGGTCCTTGTCCGCGCGCAGGGCGAAGGCATCGAAGCCGCAACGCTTGAGGGCGAACAACTGGTCGCGCAGCACGTCGCCGATGGCGCGCACTTCACCCTTGTAGCCATAGCGCTCGCGCAGCAGGTAGGCGGTGGAGGAGTGGCGGCCGTCGGTGAAGGCCGGGAAGTTCAGGGCGATGACCTTGAAGTTGTCCAGCTGGTCGGCGATCTCCTCGATCTCCTCGTCCGCGTCGAGCCAGACGCCGAGGCCACCGTCGCGGGCCTTCAGCGCATGGGCGTGATCGCGCCACAGGGACAGCGGCACGATCAGGTCGTCGCAGTTGGACAGGCCGTCGAGGGTCGCGTCCTTGTCCAGCAGGTGCCAGGTCTCGTCGATGACCTGGTTGTTCTTAATGATTCGCTGCATAAACGCGCTCCTTGAAGGGGTCGATGCCGATGCGGCGATAGGTGTCGAGGAACTGTTCTTCCTCGGTGCGCTTCTCCACGTAGACGTCGATGATCTTCTCGATCACATCGGGCATGGCTTCCTGGGCGAAGGACGGGCCGAGGATCTGCGCCAGGCTGGCGTCGCGGCCGGCGCTGCCGCCGAGGGACACCTGGTAGAACTCCTGGCCCTTCTTGTCCACGCCGAGGATGCCGATGTGGCCCACGTGGTGGTGGCCGCAGGCGTTCATGCAGCCGGAGATGTTCAGGTCCAGGTTGCCGATGTCGAACAGGTAGTCCAGGTCATCGAAGCGACGCTGGATGGCTTCGGCCACCGGGATCGACTTGGCGTTGGCCAGGGAGCAGAAGTCGCCGCCCGGGCAGCAGATGATGTCGGTCAGCAGGCCGACGTTCGGCGTGGCGAAGCCCAGCTCGCGCAGCTCGTTCCAGAGGGTGAACAGCTGAGCCTGCTCGACGTCGGCGAGGATGATGTTCTGGTTGTGGCTGTTGCGCACTTCACCGAAGGCGTAGCGGTCGGCCAGGTCGGCGACGGCATCCAGCTGCTTGTCGGTGATGTCGCCGGGGGCGACGCCGGTGGGCTTGAGCGACAGGGTCACGGCGGCGTAGCCGGGGCGCTTGTGGGCGATCACGTTGCGCTGGCGCCAGCGGGCGAAGCCCGGGTGCTCGGCATCGAGCCGGGCGAGGGCGGCGCTCTGGTCGTCCAGGGCCTTGTAGGCGGGGTCGACGAAGTGCCTGGACACGCGCTCGACTTCCGCCTCGGTCAGGGTGGTCGGGCCGTCCTTCAGGTGCGCCCACTCGGCGTTGACGCGCTCGGCGAACACCTCGGGGGTCAGCGCCTTGACCAGGATCTTGATGCGCGCCTTGTACTTGTTGTCCCGGCGGCCGTAGCGGTTGTACACGCGCAGGATTGCGTCCAGGTAGCTCAGCAGGTGCTGCCAGGGCAGGAATTCGTTGATGAAGCTGCCGACGATCGGGGTACGGCCCAGGCCGCCGCCGACGGAGACACGGAAGCCCAGCTCGCCGGCTTCGTTCTTCACCGCTTCCAGGCCGATGTCATGCACTTCGATGGCGGCGCGGTCGGTCACGGCGCCGTTGACGGCGATCTTGAACTTGCGCGGCAGGTGCGAGAACTCGGGGTGGAAGGTGGACCACTGGCGGATGATCTCGCACCAGGGGCGTGGGTCCACCAGCTCGTCATGGGCGACGCCGGCGAACTGGTCGGTGGTGGTGTTGCGGATGCAGTTGCCGCTGGTCTGGATCGCGTGCATCTGCACGGTGGCCAGCTCGGCGAGGATTTCCGGCACGTCTTCCAGCTCCGGCCAGTTGAACTGGACGTTCTGGCGGGTGCTGATGTGGGCGTAGCCCTTGTCGTAGTCGCGAGCGATCTGCGCCAGCTTGCGTACCTGGGTGGAGGAGAGCAGGCCATAAGGCACCGCCACGCGCAGCATCGGCGCGTAGCGCTGGATATACAGGCCGTTCTGCAGGCGCAGGGGGCGGAACTCCTCGCCTGAGAGTTCCCCGGCCAGGTAGCGGCGGGTCTGATCGCGGAACTGCTTGACGCGGTCCTCGACGATCCGTTGATCGTACTCGTCGTATACGTACATGAAATGTCCTGTTGTCAGGCTGCTTGCAGCTTTTCTGCGCGCACGGCCGCGCACTCCTGTCGGAGCCGGGGGAAGATACCAGCTCAGGGTTATGCGCAAAAGTGATGTTTGAGTATATGTAAAGAACTGGAATGCATAAGGGCGGCGCCGAGCATAACCACGGCGCGCTGCCACCGGGATCAGCGCCGGAATGGTTCCCGACGGGCAGTTCCAGACGCCTCTGGCCTTACCCCAGGGCCAGCAGCCGGACCATCAGATGGCTGCTGGCCAGCAGCGCTTGCGGGGACACGTCGGCGGGCTCGCGCAGCTGCCGCAGGTGCTGGGCGAGCAGTTCGACGCCGGCGGCGCTGGCCAGTGTTTCCTGCTGCTGGAGCACCTCGCGCTGGTGCCGGGACAGCCGCTGGCGGCCGCAACTGGCGAAGGACTCCAGCACGTCCAGGGCCGGCTCCACCAGACGTGTGGCCAGGCTGGGCGTTTCTGCAGCGACGGCCAGCGGGCGCTGGCGGTCGAGCAGGCGCTGGATGCGCTCGAACAGCCGTCGGTTGAGGCTCAGGCCGCCACGGATCACCGACTCGAAATCCAGCGACAGGCAGCGCAGCTCGCCGCTGTCGGCGATCAGCAGCGCCAACGGCTCCAGGGTGCGGCGCCGGCCATCCAGGCGCGGCCGGACCAGCACCGCGCGGATGTCGTCGCGGGCCTTCTGGGCGCGCTCCAGGTTGTCCAGGCGATCGCGACGCTCCGCCGTGCAGGGCAGCTCCAGGGTGATGGCCTCGCCCTGGTCGTCCTCCAGCGTCCAGCACAGCGCCTGGTGCACCTCGTCGAGCACCGCCTCGTGGCATCGGGTTGGGCGCAGCAGCAGGCTGGTCGGGGCCTCGGCGCTGAGCGCGGCGCTGTCCTCCAGCCGTTCGCGAAGCGTGCTCCAGCGCCCGATGCCCAGGGTGCCGAGGCGCGGGTCCTGTCCGGCCCAGTGCGGCTGGGCTTGGCTGCGGCTGTCGCCATGGCTGGCCAGGCGTCCGTCGTCGGCCTGGCGGGGCGAGAGGAGGCGCAGCGGCGACTGGCACAGCAGCTGCGGCGTGGATTTCCACAGTGCCTGCTGGCTCCAGGCCGATTCGCGGCGAAAGCCCGGGTCGTTGTTGTCAGGGCGTGCCAGGCTGGCTTCGCGCACTTCACCTTCCTGCAGGTCCCAGAACGCCAGGGTCAGGCCGCGAGCGCCGCCGGGCGTGGTCCACCAATGCCCGCCCAGGGGCAGCAGGTCGAGCGTGGCACCGGCCTGGTAGTCGCGACGCAGGCGGCCACGCAGCGCGGGCAGGCGTGCGGCGTCGGCCTGTTGCAGCGCGGTTGCCAGGGCGTGCACCTGGGCCATCTGCACCAGGACCTCCCGTTCGCCGATGTGGTCATCGCGGTCGGCAAGGCGGCCGATCTGCCCACCCAGGGTGCGCAGCTGGGCGGCGAGACGCGGCAACCCCTCGGTACGGGCGGATAGGTTGAGCATGCGCAACTGCACGGCGCTGGCCTGGCTGGCGTGGGACAGCCCCTGGCGCAGCAGCTCCTGCAGCAGCGCCTGGATGCTGGCGAGCAGCTCGCGCTCCGCCGGGCTCAGTTGCACGGGGTCGAGCGCTGGTGCGTCGCTGTCGGCCGGCCACTCCCAGGGCTGGCCCAGCCCCTGGAACAGCAACGCCAGCGCGGCCAGGTGCAGGGCCTTGCGTTCGTTTTCCCGGCCCTCCGAAAGCATGCCGTCGAAGCCGCCTCCGGCCAGGTAGATGACCTCGCAGGCCAGCGCCGGCAGGTGGATCACCAGGCGCCGGCCGTGGCTCTGGTGGCGGGCCTCGCCCAGCTCCCCCAGCCATTGCCGGGCCTTGCGCGTGGCCGCCTTGCCGGCCTGCTTCTGCAGCCGTTGCGGTTCCAGCGCCAGGGCCTCGCGCAGCGCGATGTCGGCATCGCCTGCCGGCGCTTCTTCGCCGGCGGGCGCCGTGGGGTGTTCACGCAGCCAGATCACGGCCGCGAGGATGTGCTTGCAGCAGCCGTTGGCGGGGCAGGTGCAGCGCGCCGCGTCGATGCCGGTCGCATCCAGGCGCACCTGTTGGCCATCGGCTTCCACCAGGCCGCCCCGCTCGTCGTTCTCCAGCCAGCGCAGCTTGCCGGCCTCCACGTCCTTGGTGGCGCGGCGCAGCAGGCCGGCGTTGGCCAGCACCTCCAGCGCGGCATCGTCGTAGCTGCGGTAGCGGTCCTGCCAGGCGCTCATTGCATCACCTCGGCCAGCCACTGGGCGAAGTGCTCCGGGGTCAGCGCGGCGATCTGCATGCCGCGGTCGGCGAGGCGTTGCCCCATGGCCGGGTCGTAGACCGGCTGTGCGCCGTCATCCAGGGCGGCGAGGCCCAGCAGCCTGACCCGCGCTTCGTTGAGGCGTGCCACGCAGGCCAGCAGCGGACCCACGGCGGCGCCTTCCTCGAAGTCGCTGATCAGGGCGAGCACGGTGCGCTGCGGGTTCTCCACCAGCTGCTCGCAGTAGCGCATGGCCTTGCCGATGTCGGTACCACCGCCCAGTTGCACGGTCAGCAGCACTTCCACCGGGTCGTGGGCCAGGTGGCTGAGGTCCACGACCTGGGTGTCGAACAGCACCAGGCGCACGCGCACGCTGGGCAGGCTGGCGAGAATGCTGGCGCAGATGGCGCTGTACATCACCGAGTCGAGCATCGAGGCGCTCTGGTCGACGCAGAGGATGATGTCCCAGGGCAGTTGCCGGCGGACGCGGGCGTTGAAGCGCGGCGATTCGATCAGCAGGCGTTTGCGCTGCGGGTCGTAGTGCTTGAGGTTGGCGGCGATGGTGGCGCGCCAGTCGAAGTTCTGCGCGTTCTTCACCAGCGAGCGGCGGAAGCGGTTGCGCCGTCCGTGCAGGGCGTTGGTGAAGCGGTTGCGCAGGCGCTGGAGGATTTCCTCCACCACGCGGGTGATCAGCTGGCGCACGGCATCGCGGGTTTCCGCGCCCAGGCGCCCGCGCACGCCGAGCAGGGCCTTGGCCAGCGCCGGGCTGGGTTCGAGGGTGGCCAGGCTGTTCGGGTCGGTGAGCAGGGCGCTGATCTCGTAGCGCTCGATGGCCTGCACCTGCAGGCGCTCGAAGGTGGAGCGGGGGAACAGCGTGCGCGCCTGCTCCAGCCAGTTCAGCGCGGTCAGCTGGCTGTCGTCCAGCGAGCCGCCACGCCCGCCCTGGACGTGGCCGCGACGCTGGTATTCACGGTTGTAGAGGTAGTCGAGGGTCTTCTCCAGGCGCGCGTCGGCGGCGTCGAACTTCGCTTCGTGCAGCGCACGGTCGGCGTAGCGGCCGAGGATCAGGCGCCAGCGGCGGGCGGCTTCCAGGTCACTCATGGTGGGTCTCCTGGGCCCAGGCCAGCAGCCCGTCGCGCTCCAGCGAGCGCTTGAGCGCCAGCTGCAGGGCGGCGCCGGCGAGCAGGTCGTGGCTGTCGAGTTCGTGGTGGGCGCTGTCGAGGGCGGCCCCGGTGATGCCGTTCAGCTGCGCCAGGTGGTCGGCCAGGCGCCCGGTTTCGCGGGGCTTGAGGCGGGTGAAGGCGAGGCGCAGGTCCGGCAGGTGACGGACGAAGGTGGCCTCGTCCCAGTCCGCCACCAGGGCGTTGAGCCGGTGGGCCAGGTCACCCACCCGCAGGATCAGCTCCGGTGCGGCCTGCAGCAGCCCGTTCAGGTAGCGCACCGCGCCTTCGCTGTCGGCGCCGGTGCCGAAGCGCCGTTGCAGGGCGTCGGCCAGTTGCTCCTCGCTGCTGCGCCCGTCGATGAAACGCAGCGCGTCGAGCGCCCCGGCGATGCCGGCGGGGGCCACTGCCTGCAGGCGGTCGAGCGTCTCGTGGAGCGATGCCGCCTGCAGGGCCAGGCCGGCCTGGCTGCCGCCCAGGTGGAGGAACTCGCGCAGGCCGAGCAGGGCGTCGGTGGCGGCGCTTTCGCGTTCGGCTTCACAGGTGGCGAGGCCGGGTAGCAGGAACAGGGCGGCGGGGAGGATGCGTTGCAGCAGCGCCGGGAGCTGCGGGTACTCGTCCAGGCCGAGCAGTTCGCGGCCGCGCCAGAGGTGCAGCAGGCGCTGGCCGCAGGTCACCACGGAGGCCAGCTCCGGGTCTTCGTCCAGGTGCTCGGCCAGGCGGTCGAACAGCCGTGGCAGTTGCTCGCCGAGGCCGATCGACCCGGCTCGGGCGAGCAGTTGCGCAGCGCGGCTGGCACTGCGGCCCTGGCCGCTGGCCTGCAGCGCCTGCTCTTCGTCCAGCAGGCGGCGGATGGCGACCTCACGCAGGCTGCAGCCCAGCTCGGAGCGTTCGATCAGGCGGGCTTCGACCACCGGTGACCAGGCGTAGTCCCACTCCTCGAAGAGCAGGTCCAGCCCGGTGCCGTTGACGAAGTCCGGGCCGCCCTGGTGGCGGGCGAAGCCGCTGTCCAGGTAGGCCATCAGGTGCAGGAAGCGGCTCCGCGCGCGGTGCCGGGGCTTGCGGTAGAGGTCCAGTCGGGCGCGGCGCTGGAGGCTGTCGCTGAGGTCGAGGCGGTGGCCCAGGGCCAGGCGCCGGGCTTCTTCCACCAACGGTGGCGCCAGGCTCGACGGGGGGATGTCGCCCAGGCGGTTGCCGCCCAGCTGGTTCTTCACGGCGTCGAGGAAGGCTGCCTGGCCGTCGTCCAGGCTGCCCTTGACGAAGCAGGAGTGGATGGCGTCGAGCAGGTCGTAGCGCCCCGGCCCGGGGTGCTGGCGCAGGGCGGCGAGGCCAGCGGCCTGCTGCGCGGCCTGGCTGACGCTGGCGAAGGACAGGGCGTCGGCCAGCTTCCGCTCGCGGGTTTCGGCGGCGATGGCGCTGAGGATGCGCGCGGCGATGCGCTGGCGCGCCAGGGCATCGGCCGGGTGTTCCAGCAGTGCCTCCCAGACCCGCTGGTGGTAGGCCGGCGAGGGCATGCCCGAGGCGTAGCCGTTGAGTGCGTCGAGGCGGTCGAAGCTGTAGCGGATCAGCCAGGCCTGGCTGTCGCCGGTGGCGGCGGGTGTGGCGGCGGGCGGACTGTCGCTGGCCAGCGCCTCCACCAGGGCGAGGGTGTGGAAACCGCCGGTGACCACCAGCAGGGGGCCGTCGCAACGCGCCCGCCAGTCGCGGATGCAGGCGAGCATGTGCGCCTCGCGGGGCAGGGAGCCCTCGGCGGCGAGCACGTCGTCCTCGTAGTCGAGGCGTGCCATGGAGCACCAGGCGAAGGCGTCGCCGAACAGCGTGCGCCAATCCTGCAGGGCGTCCGCGCCGCGCAGTTCGAACAGGTGCTCCCAGAGTTCGTCATGGTCACGGCAATGGGCTTCGCGGGCCAGCGCCGCGAGGTAGGCGCTGTGGGCCAGGTAGCGCTCGGCCATCAGGCTGCGGCTCTGCTGCGGGTCGTCCTCGACGGCCACCTGGCGGGCCCAGGGCAGGTCGATGAAGGCCAGCCGTGCGCCGAGGCGATGACCTTCGCGCAGGGCCTGCCATTCCGGCGAGTAGTCGCAGAAGGGGAAGAACGCCGAGCGCGGTGGTGCGTCTGCCGTAGAGCCGCTGCGGTGCTGGGAGAGGATGGCCAGGGGCGGGCGGCTGCGCGGGTCGAGCAGGTCGGGAATCAGGGCGTCGAAGTCGGCCGGCCCCTCGATCAGCACCGCTGCCGGGCGCAGTTCGTCCAGCTGCGCGCGCAGGGCGAGGGCGCAGGCCGGGCTGTGGTGGCGCAGCGGCGCGAAGTGCACGCCGGCTGCTGCCAGCGCCCGGCGGTTGCGCTCGGCGGCCTGCAGC
Organism: Pseudomonas sp. No.21; assembly: GCF_054558415.1. Lineage (NCBI taxonomy): Bacteria > Pseudomonadati > Pseudomonadota > Gammaproteobacteria > Pseudomonadales > Pseudomonadaceae > Pseudomonas > Pseudomonas sp. No.21. The sequence continues at coordinate 203,009 of NZ_BAAJNO010000004.1, read as the reverse complement.
CGCGCGGGCAGGCGCGGATCGGCGGCGGGGCTCGATTCGGGCGGCATGGGTCAGTCCAACAGGCCCTTGCTGGCGTCGAAGAAGTGCTTCCACTGGCCGTCGCGGCGGGCGCGCTCACGCACCACGCTGTCCAGGTAATGGCGCAGGCGCTTGGCGTCGTCGCGGTTGTCCTTGAACACCACGCCGAGCAGTTGCCGCGCCAGCTCGGCCGGGCCCAGGCGGCCGTCGCCGAGGTAGCGGGCCTCCAGCGCGGCGGCGTAGGCCACGCTGACCGCCTCGGCGGTGGACATGACCGCGTCCGGCGCCTTGATCGCGGTGCCCTCGCGGGTGGTGCCGCCGCGCAGCTCCTGGAACACGGTGACCAGCAGGCCGATGACGTCGCGCTCGACCACCACCTTGCCGGCCTCCTCGCCCAGTTCCCGCAGCAGCTGGCGCATCACCAGTTCCACCTCGAACTCGCCGTCGGCGATGGGGCGCACCGTCTCGAAGTTGAAGCGGCGCTTGAGGGCGGCGGACATCTCGTGCACGCCCCGGTCGCGCAGGTTGGCGGTGGCGATCAGGTTGAAGCCGGGGCGGGCGTGCAACCGCCCGGTCTCGCCCAGCTCGGGGATCATCATCTGCTTTTCCGAGAGCAGGGAGATCAGCACGTCCTGGATCTCCGGCGGGCAGCGGGTGATCTCCTCGAAGCGCACCAGCTTGCCCTGGCTCATCCCCTGGTGCAGCGGCGAACCCACCAGGGCGCGCGGGGTCGGGCCCTCGGCCAGCAGCAGGGCGTAGTTCCAGGAGTACTTGATGTGGTCTTCGGTGGTGCCGGCGGTGCCCTGGATGGTGAGCATCGAATCACCGCTGATGGCGGCGGCGAGCAGCTCGGAGAGCATCGACTTGGCCGTGCCCGGCTCGCCCACCAGCATCAGGCCCTGGCGGCCGAGCAGGGTGACGATGGCGCGGTCCACCAGGGCATCGTCGCCGTAGAACTTGCGGCTGACGCCGAGCGCCTCGTCACCGAGGATGAAGCGTCGCACCGAGCGCGGCGAGCGCAGCCAGCCGGGCGGCAGGTCGGCGCCGGCCTGCTGGTCGGCCTGGGCCAGGCGTTGCAGTTCCTCGGCGAAATGCTGTTCCGCAGCCTGGCGGAGAACGGTGCTTACCATGGGGTCTTCTTCTCCCACTGGGGATCGAAGCCGACGCAGGCATCGGCGGCGGCTCGGTAGTCGGCGTAGGTTTCGGCGAGCAGGACCGGCGGGATGTCGGCCAGCGGCAGGCTGTCGCCACCGGACCAGCGACGGCCCATCTTCTCGAAGGTAAGCCGGGTCAGCGCGGCGGGGACGTTCTCCTCCGGCAGGCAGTTGCCGGTGAAGCCGATGTTCACGCGCAGGCCCAGGCTGGTGAATTCCTTGAAGTAGTGGTCGAAGAAGCCTCCATCCTCGGCGGCCGCGCGCTGGTAGCCGAGCTTGGTCAGCACGCCGCGCAGGGTGAAGGTGTCGCTCAGCCAGCCCAGGCGGTCGCCGATGGCGTTGCCGCTCTCCTGGTCGGCGACGGCTTCGGCGCTGATCTCCGGCAGCTGGCGCGACATCTGCGCGAACAGCGGCTTGACCTTGTAGTCCTTGAAATGGCGGACCCAGCCCTTGGCCGTTTCGCCATCCACCAGGGCGGCGTGGGCGAGGCGCACGAGGCTGCCGTCGGCCAGCTCCACCTCGTCATCGTCGAGGTCGATCAGGCTGCCGTCCTCGGTGGGGCGGAACAGGCGCGTCGCCCCCTCGGCGCCCACCTCGGCCCAGACCAGGCGCTGCAGCAGGTGGCGCATGATCGGGTGCTGCTGCAGGTACTCGCGCCACTCGGCCACGGGCCACAGGCGCGCTGCGCACATGGCTTCGTAGAGGCGCTGGCTCTGCAGGTCGATCACCTGCTTGAGCTCCTTCTTGCTGGTGGAGAGCTGCGTCTTGGCCTCCTTGATCAGCGCCGGGTCGTCGCTCTTGCGCGGCTCCGGCAGGGCCTTGACCACCTTGCCGTCGGGGTTGCACAGCTCCAGCTTGAGCGCGGCATCGAGGCGCGCGGTGAACAGGCGCTCGCCGTACTGCAGGGCGAGCACGCCGTTTTCGTCGAAGCCGGCGCTGGGGATGGTGCGGTCGGCCAGTTCGTCGGCGCTCCAGCCGTTGCGCTGGGCGATCTGCTCCACCAACTCGCGGGCGCGGGTCTGGACCGAGGCGGTGCGGTGGCGGCGGGCGATGGACAGCAGCAGCTGGATCACCAGCGGCTCGTTGCTGTTGGCGGCGGCGCTGAGCATGGCTTCGATCTGCGAGCGACGCGGGTAGTGGTCGCGCATGTAGGCCTGGATCAGGCTCACCTGCTCGTGGCCGGTGGTGTGCCAGGTGAGGGCGAGGATGCCCTTGTCGGCGATGGCGCTGCCCAGGTAGGTGCCCAGGTGCTCGCGCTTTAGCGATTCGAAGGCCTGTTCCTGGGTGATGTCGGCGTACTCGGGCGAGTACTTCGCCCAGGCCTGGTAGTTCTGCATCTGCCGCGCGACATTGGCCTGGGCGTAGGCGATGGCCTCTTCCAGGGTCGGGTTGCGGGTGTCCTGGGCGATGAAGGCCAGCAGCAGGCTCTTGCCCAGGGCGTTGCGGCTGGCAGGGGCGAGGCGCTCCAGGTAGCGGTTGAGCAGGCCGTTGCCGGCGGGCTCCTTGAGCTTGCAGGCGAGGATCACCCACCAGCGCAGGATGGCCGGTTCCACCGGGGTGCCGTCGAGCCACCGGCAGGCGGGCAGGTGGTCCAGGTCGAGCCACGCGAGGCTGGCCGGCGGCTTGGTTTGCAGGCCTTTCTGCGCCTCGGCCAGCAGCACGTCCGGGGCCAGGTGGCCGGAGATGTCTTCGCCGAGGCTTTCCAGGGTGGTGAGCAGGGCGGCGCGTACGGTTTCGCGCTTTTCCTTGGCCAGGGTCGCCTTCAGCGCGGGAATCGCCTCGCGGTAGCCCAGGCGCTGCAGCCATTCGGCGGCCAGGGTGCGGATCTCCTGCTTGCTCGAAGCCAGGGCCTCCACGGCGCGGTCGCCAATGTCCGGCAGGGTCTCCAGCAGTTGCTGGGCTTCGGCGCGGTTGGTCTTGCTGCTGCCCAGGGCCAGCTCCAGCAGCACGGGGATGAAGCGCGCCGGCAGGACGGGGAACTGCTCGAGCAGGGTCAGCGTGGTGGCCACGCTGTAGCTGTAGCGGCCCGGAGCGGGGCGCAGGCCGAAGGCCTCTTCGATGAACTCGGGGTGCGCGGCGAAGAAGGGCCAGACGCGCTCCGGGGCGATCTGCCCGATGGGCGAGTTCCAGCCGAAGCAGATATCCGCCGTGGCCCGCGCCGGGTCTTCATGGCCGCTGCGTTGCAGGGCGTCTTCCAGGGTGCGCAGGTCCAGGCGCTGCAGGGCGTCGCCCTTGAGCCACTGGGCGACCTGGTACCAGTTGAAATGGCGGTTGGCCGGGGAGCGGAGGATGTGCAGCAGGTTGACGTCGGCATTGGCCGCCAGGCGCCCCTTGTAGTGCAGCACCGCGTCGATGCCGTTCGGGACTTTGCCGCGCGCCGCGCCGTTGAGGCGCTCCAGGGCGTTGCGCAGGTCCGACTCGCCCAGTGCCTGCAGCGACTTGTAGGTCTTCTGCTGCCAGTCCCACTTGCGCTTGTGTTCGAGGTTCTGGCGCACCTCCTCCTCGGCGGCGATGCGGCTTTCCTCCAGCAGCTCCACGAGGTTCTGGCGCAGCAGCTGCAGCACCGCATCGCCGAGCTGGACCTCGGCGCAGCGCTCGAAGTCGCCGGCCTCGGGCAGTTCCTCCTGCTGGGCGCGGGTCTGGCTGTCCAGGCGCGCCAGGGCATTGGCCAGCGCCTGTTGCACGGGCTTGGAGCCCTCCACCTCCAGGCGGGCCTGCAGCAGGGGGCGCGCTTGCTCGCCGGCACGGGCGAGCATGTCGGCGGCCTGGGCGCGTTCGGCGTTGTTGCCTGCTTCCAGCAGCTGCTGCAAGTGGGTGAGCTTGACCTGCAGCGGCAGTGTCTCCACCTGGGGCGCGGCTTCGGCGCGAACGCTCTTGGCGTTGCTCACCGCCAGGCGCACCAGTACGTCGGCGTAGGCGTCTGCGAGGGTGCGCTGGCTGCCCAGCAGCTTCACCAGGGTCAGGCAACCGCTCGCCGACAGCCGCGAGGGCAGGGCGCGGGTGCTGGAGGGGTGCTGCAGCAGGTAGTCGCCGGTGCCGGGCAGGTCGAGCAGCGCGGCGAGGTCGCGCCAGTGGTATTCGTTGAGGTCGCGGCGGTCGAGGAGCAGCAGCAGGGCGTCGTCGGCCGGCAGGTCGTCCACCGCCAGCAGGCGCACCAGCAGGTCGAGGGTCCAGTGCTTGCGCAACTCCTCGCCGTGCTTGTTGCCGAGGTTCTTCATCGTCGTGTGCAGGGCGTCGACCACCAGGTAGATGAGCCAGTCGGGCACCTTGGCGATGCGCACCAGGTTGGCGCCCTGGCAGGCGGCTTCGAGCACCTTGCCGAAGCGGGCGAGGGCGAGCACGTCGGTCCCGGGGGTTACGACATAGAGCCGGGCACGGGCATTGGCGGCGGCGTTGATGCGCTTCTTGTGCTTCTGCGCGTCGTTGCGCAGGTTGCCGGAGGGGTGCCACCAGCCCAGCGTGGCGGGCATGTCGAGGAGCACGACGGCCTCTTCGGCCGGCACCTTGCGCAGGTCGAGCAGGACGCCTTCGTCCTGGCCGCCGAGCACGTAGGTGGCGGCGCGCTCGGCCAGGCCGGGAGCCAGGATGTCGAGCACCTCGAGGCTTTCGACGACGTGCTTGGCAAAGGGCGTGGCCGGGGCGGCGGCGGTGGAAAGGCCGATTTTTTCCAGCAGCTTCTGAAACATGGTGAACCTGTCCTTGGCGATGCGGTGCCCGATGGTAATTCATCGGGGCGGTTCAAGGCCTCTGCCACGGGCGGTCCAATGTGCATTTCTGTTGCTCAGCTCATGTTTTTCCGGCGCGGGGCCACCTTGGGGATGTGCGAGGTCGATGGGTGCCTTGAGAGGTTGCCGGTCCTGGTCTTAACTCGTGGACGTAGCGCCCATAACCACAGCAAGGGGATGCCATGAGCGATCACACCGAGCAATCCAGTACTGACAGCGGCATCGACGCCGTCGCCATCTTCTGCCTGATCCTGATCGCGGTGGCCACTGCGGTGTTCTGGGTCAGCCACCAGTAACGAACCCGCCGCCGAACCCTCTGGCGGCCAGCCACGGGGCCCCCAGGGCGATGCCGTCCTGTGCGGGCTGCGGGCCGAGTCCATGGGCTCTGTCTGCGTTGGCTGTTGCGGACTCAACAGGCTCGGGCACGGTGCCTTTCGGCTATGCATGGCGCCTCTGCCACGCCCCCCGCGTGGGTTTCGCTTCGCCCTACGCCACCCTACGGATGCGCTGCGCGCGCACATCGATGACGACTCTGGTCAGGCGTGGGGGCTTCCGACGCAGTCGGTCGGGGCATCAGAGCCCGGCGAGGTGCAGCACCAGCTTGACCACGCCGAACAGCGTCAGCGCGAAGACCAGGGTGAAGAGCACCCCGAGGATGATGAAGTGGCTGGGCTTGCCGCGGCTGAAGTCCCGCGAGCGATTCTTGCCGCTCTGTACCCCGAAGGCGGCGGCCGCGACGCTGTGCAGCATCTCGCGGAACGTCAGGGGGCGTTGGTTTTCGTCGTTGCTGTCGTCCATGGTGCACCTCCGTGGGGCACAAGCTTAGCTCGCCCCCGGCAGGCTGCCCGGATCAACGTGCGCGATGCAGCAACTGGCGGGTATCGAGCGTCCCGGCGCGGGCGCGCAGTTGGCCGCAGCCTCCGTCGATGTCCTGGCCGGCGGAGTTGCGCACCTTGGTCAGCACGCCACGGCTGTGCAGGTAGCGCACCAGTTCGACGATGCGTTCGCCGCCCGGGCGCTGGTAGTCGTCGGCTTCCAGGCTGTTGTAGGGAATGAGGTTCATCACCGCGAACTTGCCCTTGAGCAGGCGCAGGATGCCGTCCGCTTCCTCCAGGCTGTCGTTGATGCCGGCGAGCAGCGTCCATTGGTACTGGATGGGGTAGTCGGTGGTGCGGGCATAGGCCTCGCCCAGCTCGACCAGTTCCTCGGGGCTGATGCGCGGCGCCTTGGGCAGCAGGCGTTCGCGCAGTTCGGCGCGGCTGCTGTGCAGCGACAGCGCCAGGGCCGGCTTCACCCGTTGCTGCGGCAGGCGTTCGAACACCCGCGGGTCGCCCACGGTGGAGAACACCAGGTTCTTGTGGCCGATGCCGCCGTCGGTGCCCAGCAGGTCGATGGCCTCCAGCACGTTGTCGAGGTTATGGGCCGGCTCGCCCATGCCCATGAACACCACCTTCTTCACCTTGCGATAGCGTCGCGCCAGGGCTACCTGGGCGACGATCTCCAGGCTGCCGACCTGGCGCAGCAGGCCGCTCTTGCCGGTCATGCAGAACACGCAGCCCACGGCGCAGCCGACCTGGCTGGAAACGCACAGGCCGTCGCGCGGCAACAGCACGCTTTCGACCATCTGGCCATCGGCCAGGCCTACCAGGAGGCGCGCCGAACCGTCGGCGGCGGGGTGTTCCGAGCGCAGCCGCGCTAGGTTGTCCAACTCCTCGGCCAGGGCCGGCAGGCCTTCGCGCACGCTGATGGGCAAGAAGTCCTGGGCCTGCTGGCGCAGGGTGCAGGCGTCGAGGGGCTTGCCCTGCAGCCAGGCGCGTATCACCCGGCCCTGGTGGATGGGCTTGGCGCCGAGGGCGGCGAGGCGGTCGTGCAGGTCTTGGATGCGCATGGGGCGCGAATCCTACCACCGGCATCGGCGCTTAAGTAGGGGCGCCCCTCTGTGTATGGCGGCCTTCAGCGGCCCCGGCTCAGCTCCGCCAGGCGCGTCGCCGACTGGCGCATCGCCTGGCCGAGGGCGTCGAGGTCGACGGCATCGCGGGCGTTCTCCTCGCTGGCCGAGTGGATGCGCACCGCCAGTTCGTTGATCTCCTGGGTCACGTGGCTCTGTTCCTGGGCGGCGACGGCGATCTGCTGGGCGCGCTGGGAAATGTCATCGAAGCTCTGCACCGTGGTCGACAGCGCCGCGGCGGCGCCTTCGGCTTCCTCCACCGCGTGGCGGGTGCGTGCCTCACCGGCCTGCATCGCCTGGACCGCCTGGCGCGAAGCCTGCTGCAGGTTGGCGATCATGCCGCTGATCTCGTTGGCCGAACTCTGGGTCTTGGCTGCCAGGGAGCGCACCTCGTCGGCCACCACGGCGAAGCCGCGCCCCTGCTCGCCGGCCCGCGCGGCCTCGATGGCGGCGTTGAGGGCCAGCAGGTTGGTCTGCTCGGAGATGGCCTTGATCACGTCCAGCACGGCGCCGACCTGCTGGCTGTCCTGCTCCAGGCGGGCGATCACCGTGGCGGCCGCCGCCATTTCGCTGGACAGCGACTGGATGGCGCGGCTGTTGGAGGCGACCTTCTGCTGGCCTTCGTTGACCACGGCCTGGGAGCGTTGCGCGGTGTCGGCGCAGTCGTTGGTGTTCTGCGCCACTTCGTTGGCGCTGGAGGACATCTCGGTGATGGCCGCCGCCAGCTGGGTGTTCTCCTGGCGCTGCTGTTCGGCGCGCTGGAGCAGGGCGCCGCTGAGGCGGCCCAGGCTGGTGGCTTCCTCCTGCATGCGCCGGGATTCGTCGGCGATCACCTGGAGCATGCCCTGCAGCCGGCCGGCGTACTGGTTGACCGAACGGCGCAGGCCGCCGATCTCGTCGTCGCGCAGGATGGTCAGCGCACCGCCATCGCCCTGGCCGCTGCCCAGTGCGTCGATCTGTGCGGTGGTCTCGCCCAGTTGCTCGAGGATCTTGCGCCCGGCCAGCCAGACGAAGAACAGCAGCAGGCCGAGCAGCGGCAGGAGGAAGGCCAGCAGTTCATAGGTGAGCGCCTGGGCGAGCCCGGTGACCCGTGCCCTGGGCGTGACCAGGCCGACGGTCCAGTGGGTTTGCGGCATGACGAAGAGATTGGCCTGGCTGGCTTCGCCGAGCACCGCGTCGTCATCCAGGGGCACGCTGGCGGTGCCGCCGGAGCCGAGCTTGCGGCGTGCTTCGGCCAACGGCGCCAGCCAGTCTTGGCGACCGGCGAGTTCGTCGAACTTCTGCATGCTGGCTTCGGCGCCGCTGCCGGGCAGGGGGAAGAACAGGATGTTGCCGGCAGGGTCGAGGGCGAAGGCGTAGCCCCCGGTGACCTTGCCCTGGTCGCGGAGGAAGGCGGCCAGGTCGTCGAGGCGCAGGTCGATGGTGCTGACCCCGGCGAAGCGGCCCTGCAGCTTGTACGGCACGCTGCAGGTGACCATGGGCACCTTGCTCACCGGGTCCTGGTAGGCCTCGGACCAGACGCAGGCGTTGCCCGCTGCGCTGCGCGCGCCGGTGTACCAGGCGTCGTTGTGGTAGCCGGGGCCGTCGGGCTTGTTGTAGTCGTCGGAGTATTCCAGCGCGCCTCCGGCGCCACGGGCCCAGAAGAAGCTGCGGCGGTCGGTGCCGTCGGCGAAGGCGTTCGGCTCCGGCCAGATGCCGCCACCGGCGATGGCCGCATCGCCGCCGTTGTCGATCAGGTTGGGGAAGTTGTCGCGGTACAGCGCCTCTTCACGGGGCAGGACCTCGGCCAGGTGCGCCATGCTGACGGCCAGGCCTTCGATGCCGGCCAGCTTGAGGCCGAGCTGGCGGACGATGGCGCTGCCGGTCTGTTCGATCAGGGCGTTGCTTTCCGCCACCACCCGGGGCTGGCCGCGGAACACCATGATGGCGAAGACGGCGAGGGCGGTGAGCAGCAGGAGGAAGATCGCGCCCAGGGTCAGGCGGCTGGATATGCGGTCAGGCAGCAGAGACATTCGGTACTCCTCGATTCCCGATCTGGAAGGCGGCGCACGGCAGAGGCGCGGCAGGCACTTGATATGCAATAGCAGTGCCCGGGCCGTTGCGCCTCTGAAAGGCATGTCGGCAGATGTCGGGGTTCCTGCAGTGGTTTCGGAGGAGTGGTCGTTCGTAAGGGAGAGGAGGGGCCTTTCGGAAAGGCTGAGTGTAGCATCGCGGTGATGGGTTTCGCTTCGCTCGCGGAACGCCGCCCGACCCATCCTACGAAGAGCACCAAGCCCCGCGAAACCCATCGTTGCGCCGCTGGGAGCCAGAAAGAACCAGGCCCGCATTGCGCGGGCCCGTTCGGGGTCAGTAGTCGTAGCCGAGGTTCGGCGCCAGCCAGCGTTCGCTCACGGCCTGGTCCTGGCCCTTGCGCCTGCTGTAGCTCTCCACCTGGTCGCGTTCGATCTTGCCGACGGCGAAGTACTGCGCCTCGGGGTGGGCGAAGTACCAGCCGCTGACGGCCGCCGCCGGGAACATGGCGTAGTGCTCGGTGAGGAACACGCCGCTGACGCCGGCCTTGTCGAAGCTGGCGCTCGGGTCCAGCAGGTCGAACAGGGTGCCTTTCTCGGTGTGGTCCGGGCAGGCCGGGTAGCCGGGGGCGGGGCGGATGCCGTTGTACTGCTCCTTGATCAACGCCTCGTTGTCCAGGTGCTCGTCGGCGGCGTAGCCCCAGTAGTCCTTGCGCACGCGCTCGTGCAGCCATTCGGCGCAGGCTTCGGCCAGGCGGTCGGCGAGGGCCTTGACCATGATCGAGTTGTAGTCGTCGCCCTTGGCCTCATAGGCCTTGGCCACTTCCTCGGCACCGATGCCGGCGGTGGTGATGAAGCCGCCGACATAGTCGACCACGCCGCTCTCCTTGGGCGCGACGAAGTCGGCCAGGCACAGGTTCGGCTTGCCGTCGGGCTTGATGGTCTGCTGGCGCAGGTGGTGCAGGGTGGCCAGCGGCTTGCCCTGCTCGTCACGCACTTCGATGTCGTCGTGGTTGACCTGGTTGGCCGGCCAGAAGCCGAACACGGCGCGGGCCTTGATCAGTTTCTCGTCGATCAGTTTCTTCAGCATCGCCTGGGCGTCGGCGAACAGCGCGGTAGCGGCTTCGCCCACCACCTCGTCGGTGAGGATGCGCGGGTATTTGCCGGCCAGGTCCCAGGAGATGAAGAAGGGCGTCCAGTCGATGTACTCGGCCAGCACGGCCAGGTCGATGTCTTCCAGCACGCGCACGCCGGTGAAGCTGGGCTTGGGCGCACGGTAGCCGGCCCAGTCGAAGTCCGGCTTGTTGGCGATGGCGTCGGCGTAGGCCAGGCGCTCGGTGCGGGCGGCGCGGTTGGCGGTGCGTTCGCGGGTTTCGACGTAGTCGGCGCGGGTGCGCTCGACGAAGCCGGCCTTGAGCTCCTTGGACAGCAGCTGGGTGGCCACGCCCACGGCGCGCGAGGCGTCGGTGACGTAGACCACGGCGTCATTGCTGTACTGCGGGTCGATCTTCACCGCGGTGTGGGCCTTGGAGGTGGTGGCACCGCCGATCATCAGCGGCAGCTGGAAGCCCTGGCGCTGCATCTCGCGGGCGACGTGGACCATTTCGTCCAGCGACGGGGTGATCAGGCCGGAGAGGCCGATGATGTCGCATTTCTCGTCGCGGGCGGTCTGCAGGATCTTCTCCGCCGGCACCATCACGCCGAGGTCGACGATGTCGTAGCCGTTGCAGCCGAGCACCACGCCGACGATGTTCTTGCCGATGTCGTGGACGTCGCCCTTGACGGTGGCCATGAGGATCTTGCCCTTGGCCTCGGGCTTGTCGCCTTTCTCCGCTTCGATGAAGGGAATCAGGTGGGCCACCGCCTGCTTCATCACGCGGGCGGACTTGACCACCTGCGGGAGGAACATCTTGCCCGAGCCGAACAGGTCGCCGACCACGTTCATGCCGGACATCAGCGGGCCTTCGATCACTTCGATGGGGCGCGCGCACTGCTGGCGGCATTCCTCGGTGTCTTCGACGATGAAGGCGGTGATGCCCTTGACCAGCGCGTGTTCCAGGCGCTTGTCGACCGGCAGCGAACGCCACTCCTCGTTCTCCACTTCCTTGGCCGCGCCGTCGCCCCGGTACTTGTCGGCGATGGCCAGCAGGGCCTCGGTGGCGTTGGGGTTGCGGTTGAGCACCACGTCCTCGACGGCGTCGCGCAGCTCTTTCGGGATCTCGTCGTAGATCTCCAGCTGGCCGGCGTTGACGATACCCATGGAGAGGCCGTTCCGGATGGCGTAGTAGAGGAAGACCGAGTGGATCGCCTCGCGTACCGGGTTGTTGCCGCGGAAGGAGAACGACACGTTGGACACGCCGCCCGAGCTCAGGGCGTGGGGCAGGTTGTCGCGGATGTAGGCGCAGGCGTTGATGAAGTCGACCGCGTAGTTGTTGTGTTCCTCGATGCCGGTGGCGACGGCGAAGATGTTCGGGTCGAAGATGATGTCTTCCGGCGGGAAGCCCACTTCATTGACCAGGATGTCGTAGCTGCGCTTGCAGATTTCTTCCTTGCGCGCCTGGGTGTCGGCCTGGCCGACCTCGTCGAAGGCCATCACCACCACGGCGGCACCGTAGCGCTTGCACAGCTTGGCGTGGTGCTTGAACTGCTCGACGCCTTCCTTCATCGAGATGGAGTTGACGATGCCCTTGCCCTGGATGCATTTGAGGCCCGCCTCGATCACTTCCCACTTGGAGGAGTCGATCATGATCGGCACGCGGGAGATGTCCGGCTCGCCGGCGATGAGGTTGAGGAAGCGCACCATCGCCGCCTTGGAGTCGAGCATGCCCTCGTCCATGTTGATGTCGATGACCTGGGCGCCGGCCTCGACCTGCTGCAGGGCGACTTCCAGCGCCTCGGTGTAGTTCTCCTCGCGGATCAGCCGGGCGAACTTGGCGGAGCCGGTGATGTTGGTGCGCTCGCCGACGTTCACGAACAGCGAGCTGCGGTCGATGGTGAAGGGCTCCAGGCCCGACAGGCGGCAGGCCTTGGGAATCTCCGGGATCACGCGTGGCGGGTGCTTGGCCACGGCCTTGGCGATGGCCTCGATGTGCCCCGGGGTGGTGCCGCAGCAGCCGCCGATGATGTTGAGGAAGCCGCTGGCGGCGAACTCCTCGACCACCACGGCCATCTCCGCCGGGGTTTCGTCGTACTCGCCGAAGGCGTTGGGCAGGCCGGCGTTGGGGTGGGCGGAGACGTGGGTGCCGGCCTTGCTCGCCAGCTCGGCGAGGTAGGGGCGCAGTTCCTTGGCGCCGAGGGCGCAGTTCAGGCCCACGGAGATCGGCTTGGCGTGGCTCACCGAGTTCCAGAAGGCCTCGGTGGTCTGGCCGGATAGGGTGCGGCCGGAGGCGTCGGTGATGGTGCCGGAGATCATGATCGGCAGCTCGACGCCCAGCTCCTCGAACACGCCCTGCACGGCGAAGATCGCCGCCTTGGCGTTGAGGGTGTCGAAGATGGTTTCGATCAGGATCAGGTCGGCGCCGCCTTCCATCAGGCCACGGGTGGCCTCGGTGTAGTTCTCCACCAGTTCGTCGAAGGTGACGTTGCGGTAGCCCGGGTCGTTGACGTCGGGGGAGATGGAGCAGGTGCGGCTGGTCGGGCCGAGGACGCCGGCGACGAAGCGCGGCTTGTCCGGGGTTTCCAGGGTCTTGGCGTCGGCCACTTCACGGGCCAGGCGCGCGCCCTCGACGTTCAGCTCGTACACCAGGGATTCCATGCCGTAGTCGGCCTGGGACACCTGGGTGGCGTTGAAGGTGTTGGTCTCGAGGATGTCCGCGCCAGCGTCCAGGTAGGCCTTCTCGATGGCCTGGATCACGTCCGGGCGCGAGAGCAGCAGCAGGTCGTTGTTGCCCTTGACGTCGCTCGGCCAGTCGGCGAAGCGCGTGCCCCGGTAGTCCTCCTCCTGGAGCTTGTAGCTCTGGATCATGGTGCCCATGCCGCCGTCGAGGATCAGGATGCGTTCCTTGAGGGCTTGGTGAAGGGCGTGCAGGCGGGCGCTGCGATCGGTGAGCGGGCTGGACATGGAGGACCTGACTAGCTGGGCGGAAAAGGTCGCAAAGCATAGCAAAGATGAAGGGGATCGACCGCCCACCGGCTGTTGCATGAATATGGCTCATGTTGCTGTGGGCCGAAGCCGGCCGGCGCCCTGGCGGGCATGGAGTGCGGGGAGGCGGGCGGGGCGGGGGTGTGCGGGGAGCGCGGCCGTGGATGAGGCGGGGTCATCCACGGCGCGGGTGGATCAGCCGCGGCAGCTGGCCGTGGCGTAGACGAAGTACTTCACCAGGTCGCGGTCGGTGCGGTTCCAGACCTCGCCCACCGAGCGCAGGCCCTGGCTCTGGCCGACCGCGCCGGCGATGCTCCCGCACCAGACGCGCGGGTACTTGCCGCGGTACAGGGTGCCGCCGATGACCACGGCGACGTGGCCGTTGTTGCGCGCCGGGTTGTGGTCGCTGCCCTTGATGCCGGCGATCACGAAGTAGCCCTGGGAGGCCTTCTGCGCGGCTTCGTCACCGCTGGCCAGTTCCTTCCAGCCGGTGGCCTGGGGCAGGCCGCCCATGATGGCGTCGGCGTTGCCGCCGGGAATCGGTACGCCGAGGGTGGCGGCCACCGATTGCAGGAAGCCGGAGCAGTTGTTCTTGTTCTGGGTACCGGCGATGAAGCTCTGGTCCCAGGCCGCGGTGCAGGCGTTGACGATGCAGGTGTCGAGGCTCATTGACTATCCCTATCAGGGTTTGCAGAAAGGCTGTACGGGTTGCTTTGCTTGGGTCTTGCAGCTGCCGCTGTCGTCGCAGTCGGCACCGAGCACCAGCTCCTCGCCCTCGACGCTGGCGCGCTTGCCGGTGATGTCCTGGCGGTGCAGCACCTTGCAGGTGGCGGTGTCGTAGGCCACCAGTTCGCCGTTCGAGCCGCTGAACTCGTAGGTCACCAGGCGCGTTTCGTCGCGGCTGAGGAACAGCGGGTCGCGGGCCCAGATGCCTCCGTCCTCGATGTTGCAGCGCTTGCCGCTGGCCTTGTCCAGCAGCACCACTGGCGGCTCGGGGAAGGCGTCGGGCTCGGCGATGTCCGGGTTCTCGTTGACGAAGCGCACCTGCAGGCGCTGGCCGTCGCCGACGAATGTGCTGGGCGCTTCGGGGCTGGCCACCAGCTTGAGCGGCGCGAAGCCGCAATCGGAGGCCTGGGCGCAGGCGCTGAGGGTCAGGGCGGCGAGGGCGCCGGCGAGGGGTTTCATGGTCAGGATCTCCTGTGGCATGGCTGGGGCCGGCCCGAGGGGGCGATCGGTTGCAGTCAGGAGGGGTGGGCGTGCCGGACGGCGGCCCTGGAGCACGTTCCCTGTAGCTGCGCCGACATCGTCCCTGGTGGCCTGGCGTGGCGGCAGGATACGCCGGTGGCCCGCCACGGGGGATGACGGCGTTCACGTCTGCGCGGCTTTGCGGGCCCCGGCGGACGGACGGCGGCGCTGGTGGACTGCATCGGGCCGCTGCGGGCCAGCGGGGTGAGGCCGGCTGTGTGGATTGTCGATGTGGGTCACGAAAGCGGGCTCCTGCCCTTCCCAATGCAGGTGCGGCTGTTGCAGATTGATGCTGGCACCTGGCTAGTGCAGCCGGCGAGGCCTTCGACGTCACGGTTGACGTCCTCCCGCACGACAGACTGAACGCATACAAGGAAGCAGTTCGATGGAACACGCGAAGAAAGTGATGGAAATGGCCGGCTACTTTGCTGGACATGCGGTACAAGGCGTCGCCAGCGGGGAGATGCTGATCCCCATCGTCGGCTACCTGGGCACCGACCAGCAGACCAGCATGGTGCGGCTGCTATCGGACAGTTCCGTGGAGGCCATGCAGCAGGGCGAGGCGCGCATCACCAGCCTGGAAGAGGACAAGCTGGGCGCGGTGTTCATCCGTGACGGCCTGGTCACCCTGCCCACCGGCAAGACCGACTGCCTGATCGTCGACATCCGCTTCGCCTCGGACAAGCAGCGTCATTTCCAGTGGCTGTTGCCCTACCGCAACGCCGGCCATGAGGCCGGCTTCGCCGTGCACAAACCCAAGGCCTCGGCTGGCGCGGGTTTCTCCAACGACCAGTTGCAGGAGCTGGCCGCAGCCTTCTTCGATGGCCTGGAGAACAACGAGGAAGCCCTGGAGGTGTGGAATAGCAACTTCGTCGAGCAGGCGGGCGAAAGCTCCGGGTTCCAGGGCCAGGAGAACACCCAGTTCACCGCCGAGGAGTTCCAGGCCCTGCGCCGGGCGCCCTTCATGGTGTTCCTGCTGGTGGCGGCCGCCGACGGCAAGCTCGACAACAAGGAGGCGCAGGCCTTCGTCAAACAGCTGGGGGATTCGGCCAAGAACGGCGGCCAGCTGTATTCGCGCATCATCACCAACGTCATCACCGACGTGCCGTCGCTGCTGACCGAACTGCTGACCACCCCCCTCAACCATGCCCAGGAGCTGCTGCGCATCCGCCTGATCGTGGAGACCAAGGTGGCGCCGGACGAGGCGCAGGCCTTCAAGCAGGCGTTGCTGGGCCTGGGCAAGGCGGTGGCTTCGGCCTCCGGCGGCTTCCTCGGCTTCGGCAGCAAGATCAGCAAGGAAGAGAAGGCCACCCTGGAGCGCATCGCCGCCTGCCTGGGCCTGACCTACGCCTGAGAGGCGGCGGGGCGATGGGCTGTGCCGCGAGGGGCCGCCCATCACCACCCTGGCTGCCGCTTCGCTGCAGCGCAGCGCGGATGCCGGTAGAATCGGCCGATTTCGTTCGCCAAGGAAAAGGTCCATGCCGTATCGCGCATTGTTCGCCGCAGCCCTTCTTTTCATGAGCGCTGCGGCGCATGCCGAGGGAATTTCCTACACCCGCGACATCCAGCCGATCTTCACCGAGAAGTGCGTGGCCTGCCATGCGTGCTACGACTCGCCCTGCCAGCTCAACCTGGGCAGCGGCGAGGGAGCGGTGCGCGGGGCGACCAAGCTGCCGGTGTACGACGGTACGCGCACCCGCGCGCAGGCCACCACGCGGCTGTATTTCGACGCCCAGGGTGAGGCGGCGTGGCGCGACAAGGGGTTCTACTCCGTGCTCCAGGGCCAGGCCCCGCAGGCGGCGCTGATGGCGCGCATGCTGGAGCTCGGGCACCGCACGCCGCTCACGCCCAATGCCAAGCTGCCGGAAGACCTGGACATCGGCATCAATCGCCAGAACCAGTGCCCGACCCCGGACGAGTTCGACGACTACGCGAAGAAATTCGCCCACGCCGGCATGCCCTTCGCGGTGACCGGCCTGGACGACCAGCAATACCAGACGCTGCAGCGCTGGCTCGCCGCCGGTGCGCCGGTGGAGGCGAGCGCGGTGACGCCGACACCGGACGAGGCACGGCAGATCGCCGAGTGGGAGGAGCTGCTCAACGCCCGGGGTGCCCGCGAGGTGCTTGTGGGGCGCTGGCTGTTCGAGCACCTGTTCCTTGCACACCTGTACTTCGACGAGGGCAAGAGCGGGCACTTCTTCCAGCTGGTGCGTTCGCGCACGCCCAGCGGCAAGCCCATCGATCCGATCGCCACGCGCCGGCCCAACGATGATCCGGGCACCGATTTCTACTACCGCCTGTGGCCCATCCAGGGCGTGATCGTGCACAAGACGCACATCACCTACCCACTGAGCGATGCCAGGCTGGCCCGGGTCAACGCGCTGTTCTTCGGCAGCGACTGGACCACCGACAAGGTGCCGGGGTACGGCGCGCAACGCCGGGCCAACCCGTTCGAGACCTTCGAGGCCATCCCGGCCCAGGCGCGCTACCAGTTCATGCTGGATAACGCCGAGTACTTCGTGCGCACCTTCATCCGTGGGCCGGTGTGCCGCGGGCAGATCGCCACCGACGTGATCCGCGACAACTTCTGGGCGCTGTTCCAGGACCCGCAGCACGACCTCTACGTCACCGATGCCGCCTACCGGGGCGAGGCGACGCCCTTGCTGGCGATGCCCGGGCAGTTCGACGAGATCGGCGGGTTGCTGAGCCTGTGGCACAGCTACCGGGACAAGCGCAACGCCTACGAGGAGCTGCGGCGCGACGCCTACGCCGATGCCCCGGTGCCCACCTGGGCGGATATCTGGAGCGGCAACGACAATGCCCTGCTGTCCATCTATCGCCAGTTCGACAGCGCCTTCGTGCGCAAGGGGCTGATCGGCGAGGTGCCGCAGACGATGTGGCTGCTGGACTACCCGCTGTTCGAACGCACCTATTACCAGTTGGTGGTGAACTTCGACGTGTACGGCAACGTCTCGCACCAGGCGCAGACGCGGTTGTATTTCGACCTGATCCGCAATGGTGCCGAGGTCAACTTCCTGCGCCTGATGCCGGCCGAGTCGCGCACCGCGATCCTCGACGACTGGTACCAGAACAGCGGCAAATTGAAGATGTGGCTGGACTACGAGGACATCGACGACGACACGCCCACCGGGCTGTTCCTGCCGGTCGAGCGCGCCAAGGGCTCCTTCGCGGCGCAGCTGCTCAAGCGCTACGCCGACCTCAACGCCAGGCCTGACCCGATCAACCGCTGCACCACCGGCAATTGCTACCGCCCGGACATCGACCCGGCGCTGCAGCAGGCCGAGCAGGCGCTGAGCCAGCTGGTCAGCCGGCCGGCGGCGGGGCTCAAGGTGATCGACCAGATGCCGGAGGCGACGCTGTTGCGCGTCGAGCTGGCGGACGGGCGCCGCGAGGTCTACAGCGTGCTGCGCAACCGCGCGCACAGCAACGTGGCCTTCATGATGGGCGAGGAACTGCGCTACCAGCCCGGCCTGGACACCCTGACCATCTACCCCGGCGTGCTGACCAGCTACCCCAATTTCATGTTCAACCTGCGCGCCGAGGAGGTGCCGGCGTTCGTCGCCGCGCTCGGCCAGGTGAAGGACACGCCGGCCTTCGACAAGGTGGTGGAGCGCTGGGGTATCCGGCGTAGCCATCCGCAGTTCTGGCGTTATTTCCACGATCTCTCGGCCTACATCCACGAGACCGACCCGGTTGAGGCCGCAGTACTGGACATGAACCGCTATCAGAACTTCTGAGGATTTGTCGCGAATTATTCCTACTAAAACACTAGGACTTTATCCGTAGGACCTGATTGGCGTACACTGCGCCCCATGTTTGCGAGGAGTTGCCATGAGCGCCATCACCATTACCCAGGCGGCCGAAGACTATCTGGCTGACCTGCTGTCGAAGCAGAACACCAGCGGTATCGGTATCCGTGTCTTCATCACCCAGCCGGGCACCCAGTACGCCGAAACCTGCATCGCCTATTGCAAGCCGGGCGAACAGAAGCCCGAGGACACCCCGCTGGCTCTCGCGTCCTTCACCGCGTGGATCGACGGCCTGAGCGAACCCTTCCTCGAGGACGCCGTGGTCGACTACGCCACCGACCGCATGGGCGGCCAGCTGACCATCAAGGCCCCGAACGCCAAGGTGCCGATGGTCAACGAGGACAGCCCGTTGAACGAGCGCATCAACTACTACCTGCAGACCGAGATCAACCCCGGCCTCGCCAGCCACGGCGGCCAGGTGAGCCTGGTGGACGTGGTCGATGAAGGCATCGCCGTGCTGCAGTTCGGCGGCGGTTGCCAGGGGTGCGGCCAGGTCGACCTGACCCTCAAGGACGGTGTCGAGCGCACCCTGCTCGAGCGCATCCCGGAGCTGAAGGGCGTGCGTGACGTGACCGACCACAGCAACCGCGAGAACGCCTACTACTGAGGCGTTGAAGCGGTAAGGAAAAAGGCAGCCCCCGGGCTGCCTTTTTCATGTCCGCAATTCCCCCGTAGGATGGCGTAGAGCGCAGCGAAACCCATGCTGGCCGAGGTTTGTCGGATACACCGGATCGATGGGATTCGCGAAGCTCTTCCCATCCTACGGTCATGATGCGGTTTGGGCCTGGGCGGCCCTGCCGCGACGCACCATGAACAGCGCCAGCAGGACGACCGCCACCAGCGGCAGCATGCCGAGGTTCACTGCACCCCAGCCGAGCCCGGTAATCAGGGCGCCGGAGGCGAAGGAGGCGCAGGCGGCCACCAGGCTGTTGCACAGCTCCATCAGCGCCTGGGCCTGGCCGCGCTCCTCGGTGGCATGCCCTTCCGCCAGCAGCGTGGTGCCGGCCACCAGCATCAGGTTCCAGCCCAACCCGAGCAGGAACGAACTCACCAGGAAATACGCCATGCCCAGCCCGGCCAGGGCGATGCCGGCGCTCAAAAGCAGCAGCACGGCGCCCGACAGGGCCACGCGGCGGCTGCCGAAGCGGTCCACCAGCGGGCCGGCGGCGAAGGCGGGGAGGAACATGCCGAGCATGTGCCAGCGGATCACCTCGGAGCCGGCTTCCAGCGGCAGGCCGCAGAAGCTCATGGCCAGGGGCGTTGCGTTCATCACCAGGATCATCAGCCCATGGCCGATGGCGGTGGTGGCGATGGCGGCGCGGACCAGCGGACGCTTGAGCAGGGCCTGGGTGGCCGCCCAGCCGGCCTTGGGCGGCCGGGGCGCCTGGCCTTCACGCAGCAGGCGCAGCAGTGCGAGGGCGACCAGCGCCAGGGCGGCGATGGCCAGGTAGGCGCCGACGAAGGGCGTCTCCAGGGCATTGCGCGACCAGAGCGCCAGGCTCGGCGCCAGCAGCGCGGCGCAGATTCCGCCGCCGACCACATAGGCAGTGGCGCGGCCCTTGTGCCTGTCGTCCACGGCTTCCTGGGCGGCGAAGCGGTAGTACATGGCCGAGGCCTGGTAGGCGCCGATGGGCAGGGCGCCCAGGCACAGCAGGGTGAAGTCGCCTAGCCAGACGCCCAGGGCACTGACCAGGCCGCCGAGCACGCCGGCGGCGGCGCCGAGCATCAGCCCCGGGCGGCGACCGTTGCGCTGCATGAACAGCGACAGCGGCTGCACCGCCAACAGGTTGCCCAGCACCAGCAAGGCCAGGGGCAGGGTGGCCAGGGCGTTGAGCGGCGCCAGTTGCAGCCCCACCAGCGAGGTGAGGGTGATGCCGATCATCGAGCAGCTCCAGTACAGGGCCTGCCCGGCGAACAGCAGGCGGATGCTCGGGTTGCGCAGCAGCATGGGGGCCTCGGCGGCTTACCAGTACTTGGGGTAGCGGGCCTCGCGGCTCGCGTTGTTGTAGACCAGTGCCACCAGCACCAGCAGCAGGGCCCCGCTGAGGGTGGGGTAGAGCAGGAAGTCCCAGCCCGGCTGCAGGAGGAAGACGATCACCGGATTGGAGCCGGCCGGCGGGTGCACGGTGCGGGTCAGCATCATCAGGGCGATCGCGCTGCCCACCGCCAATGCCACCGCCCACCAGTGCGGGCCGCAGACGTGCAGGAAGGCAAGGCCCGTGAAGGTGCTCAGCAGGTGGCCGAAGACGACGTTGCGCGGCTGCGAGAAGGGCACGTCGGGGAAGCCGAAGACCAGCACGCAGGAGGCGCCGAAGGAGCCGAGCAGCAGGCTCAGGGTCAGCGCGTCGCCCAGGCCGGCGATGCTGGCGATGGCGAGGACGCCGCCGAGCCAGGCGATGAACACCTGGCGCGTGGCGGGGCGAGGGGGCAGGGCGACGGCGTCGCCACGGAGTTTCTTCACCAGTTCGAGCATGGTCGTCTTCCGGGTTCAGGCGCGCTTGGCGCAGCCAGTGGGGTTGTGGATGCGCTGGCTCGACGGCGGATTGGCGGCGAGCTTGGCGGCGGGACGGATGGGGCGCTCGACCAGCTTGCCGGCGCAGTTGGGGCAATGGCCGGCGAGGTGGGTTTCGACGCAATCGCGGCAGAAGGTGCACTCGAAGGAGCAGATCATCGCCTCGGCGGAGTCGGGCGGCAGGTCCTTGTCGCAGCATTCACAGTTGGGGCGCAGTTCCAGCATGGCGGTTTCCTCAGGGCGTGGTGGGGCGTCCGAAGCGCTCCGCATATTCCTGCGGGCTGATGGACAGGTGCTTGTGAAAGGTGCGACGCAGGTTCTCGGGATGGCCGAAGCCGGTGAGGCGGGCCACGGTGGCGATGGAGGCCTGGGCGTCCTGGAGCAATGCGCGGGCGGCCTCCAGACGCACCCGCTCGACGTACTTGCCGGGCCCCATGCCCAGCTCCTGGACGAAGGCCCGGGACAGGCTGCGCGGTGCCATGCGCGCCTGGGTGGCCAGTGCCTCCAGCGACAGGTCGCCACCGAGGTTGCCGGGAATCCACTCCAGCAACGCGGCCAGGCGCGGTGTGCGGCTGGGCTCGCAGTTGAGCAGCGCGCTGAACTGCGCCTGGCCGCCGGGGCGGCGCAGGAACAGCACCAGCCGGCGTGCGACCGCCAGCGCCATGGTGCGGCCGAGGTCGGCTTCCACCAGTGCCAGCGCGAGGTCGATACCGGCAGTGACCCCGGCGGACGTGAATACGTGCGGGTCGCCGTCGCGGCCGTCGGGGGCATAGGTATGCAGGCGATCGCCCTGCACGTCGATGTCGCAATAGCCGCCGAGGGCGGGCACGTCGGACCAGTGGGTGGTGGCGCTGCGTCCGGCCAGGAGGCCGGCGGCGGCGAGGATCAGCGCGCCGGAGCAGATGGAGCCGAGCCGCCGCACCCGGGGCTCGGCCTCACGCAGCCAGGCCAGCAGGGGTGGGTTGCGGCACAGGCGCTCGACGCCCAGGCCGCCGGCCACCAGCAAGGTGTCGAGGCTGGCCGGGTCGACTTCGTGATAGGCGGCCTCGGCGACCAGGGCGAAGCCGGCGGAGGTTTTCACCGCGCCGGCCTCGGTGCCGATCAGGCGGATCCGGTAGGTATCGGGGAGGCCCTGGCGCTGGCGTTCGACGTTGGCCGAGGCGAAGACCTGCAACGGGCCGGTCACGTCCAGGCTCATCACATCGTCGAAGGCCAGGCAGGCAATGGTGCGCAGGGTGTCCATGGCGTAGTCCATCAGGTTGATGGCGCCAGTCTGCGTCCTGTCGGGTTTGGCGACAATGACAATAACCCCACAGATATTGCCAAGGCGTTGGCCGGGCCGTTCAGCCCTCCGGGTCGGCGTGCAGCGCCTGGAGGAAGTTCATCAGCGACGCTTCCTCGGCGCTGAGGCCCTTGCGTTTGCGGGCTTTCTTCAGGCCCTGCAGCTCGCCGGCGAGGAAGGCGTCGATGATGGCCGGGTGGACGTAGCACTTGCGGCAGACGGCGGGTGTATTGCCCAGCTCGCGGGAGACCTGGCGGATCACCTCCACCAGGTGCTTCCTGGCGCTCGCCTCGTTCTGCCAGCGGTGCTTGCGCAAGTGCTCCAGGGCCAGGGCGCTGCCGGCCCAGGTGCGGTAGTCCTTGGCGGTGAAGTCCTCGCCGGCATGGCCGCGCAGGTAGTCGTTGATGTCGTGGGAGCTGACGGTGCGGCGTTCGGCTCCATCGTCGAGGTACTGGAACAGGTGCTGGCCGGGGAGCTCCAGGCAGCGCCGGAGGATGCGCGCCAGCCGCGGATTGCTGAGCTTCACGCTGTGCTCGACGCCACTCTTGCCCTTGAACTCGAAGCGGATGCTGCTGCCCTTCACATCGACGTGGCGGGTGCGCAGGGTGGTGAGGCCGAAGGATTTGTTGTCCCGCGCGTAGCGGCTGTTGCCAATGCGGATCAGGGTGCGGTCGAGCAGGGCGACCACGGCGGCCATGACCTTGTCGCGGCCCAGGCCGGGCTCTTCCAGGTGCAGGTCGATCCGCCGGCGCAGGGCCGGCAGGGCCTGGCCGAAACGCAGCAGGCGCTCGTACTTGGCGGCGTCGCGTATCTCGATCCACAGCGGGTGGTAGCGGTATTGCTTGCGCCTGCGGGCATCCCGGGCGGTGGCCTGGATGTGGCCTTGGGGGTCGGCACAGATCCACACCTCCTGATAGGCGGGCGGGATGGCCAGTTTGTTGATGCGCTGGATCTCCAGCTCGTCGCGGATGGGCTTGCCGGCCAGGTCGATGTAGACGAACTTGCCGCGGCTCAGGCGGCGGGCGAAGCCGGGCATGCTGTCTTCGACGTAGCGCAGCTGCGGCGGCAGGGCGGGCGGCGTTGCGGCTGTCATGCGTGCGCCTCCACGGGGGAAGCCTGGTGCTTGCGGCCCAGGGCGCGTGACCAGGCGTGGCCGTCGCAGCGGGGGCAATGGGCGTCCTGCCCCTGAGCGAGGCGCTGGGTGAACCCGCACCGGTTGCAGGCGTAGAGGCCGTCCTCGCTGGGGCGCTCCACGGTCTGGCGCAATTGGCGGGGGAGCACGGAGAGGCCTTCGCGCGCCTCGCTGTCATCGAAGAAGTAGAGGCTGACGTCGCCATTCACTTCGAGTATGGCCAGGCGTACCTGGCCCAGGTGCTCGACGCTCTGGCGGCGCAGCTCCATGAAGAACTCGTCGCTGGAGATGTTGTTGCGGGCCAGGGCGTCGATGTCGTAGAGGCCGTCGCGGATGATTACGACCGGCTCGCCCTCCAGCCAGGCGCCGAAGCGGCGGCTGTGCTCCATGGCGTAGGTGGTGACGCGGTACAGCACCAGCAGGGTGACGAAGACCACGAGGATCGGCAGCAGGGGCACGTCTTCGTAGAAGGAGACGTCGCCGGCTGCGGAGCCGAGGGTGAGGATCACCAGGACCTCGAACAGGGATATCTGGCGGACACCGCGCCGTCCGGAAATCTTCAGGAACGCGAATACCACGACAAAGGCGAAGAGGGCGCGCAACGCGACTTCGGCGAGGAAGGCGAGGGGGAACTGATCGATGAGGATTCGCTGCCAATCGAATGGGCTCATGGCCTGTGTGCTCCTTGCGCGGGTCGAAACGAGCCGTCGCGGGCGGTTGCCGCGTGTGCTCGGGGCTGCAAGGTTATGGACAGCGGAGGCGGGGAAATTTCGTCAGTGACAGACGAGGCGGCGTCGCGATGACGCCAGGGCGGGCAGCCGGGAAGCTGCCCGCCGCGCAGTGGGCACAGCGCTGGAAGGTGTTACTCGGGCATTTTCCAGGGGTCGAGGCTGTAGCCCTTGCGGCTCAGCTCCTCACGGGACTGCTTGAGGATGCTGGCCAGCTGTTGGGGATCGCAGTAGGTGCTGCTGGCGATTTTCGAGCGGCCCAGCAGGCGCGTGCTGGTGCGGTCGATGACGCTCAGGCTGAGCTCGCCGTTGCCATCCTGAGGGGCCCAGGCCACGCACTGGAAGGGTTGGAAGGCGCGGCCAGCGATGATCAGGGCTTCGTTGACGCGAAGTGTTGCGTTCATGGGGTGGGTCTCTCCGTATTGTGCCCAATGAGGTCGACGGGGCGGGTCGTATCGACCGTTGCCTGCCGTCGTGGATATGGATGGCGAAACCTGACCAGGAAGTCACAGCGGGTCGTGAATAAATAATTATTTGTCGCGGCAATGAATGGATTGGCAATAACGCTCTCGAAAAACCGTCATTTCCGTGCGCTCGACGACCCGCCTCGGGTATACAGATGCGCCGTGTACCGGGCCATCCGCGCCGGTATGATCCCTTCCATATCCATCATGATCCTGTGAACCCCTGGGGTAGATGCAGTGCCTATTCGCCGTAACCGATCCCTTGCCGGCTGTGCCGTGCTCGCCTTTTCCGTCCTGCTGGCCGCCTGTTCCGCCCAGCCCACCTCGCCGGCGCTGCGTGGCCTGCCCGAGGCGGTTGAGCTGAGCAACGTGCCGTTCTTCGCCCAGCATGCCTACCAGAGCGCGCCGGCGGCGTTGGCTGCGCTTTTCACCCTGCAGGGGGAGACGGTGACGCCGGGCATGGTGGAGAAGGAATTGCGCCTGCCGGAGCGCGAGGAGGGGCTGCAAGGGAACCTGGCCGATGTGGTGCACCGTCACGGGGTGCTGGTCTACCCGCTGGGCGACCAGGTGGAGGACCTGCTGGTGCAGGTAGCGGCAGGCAATCCGGTGCTGGTGCACCTGCGTCAGGGCTATGGCTGGCTGCCGTCGTGGCGTTATGCGCTGGTGGTGGGCTATGACCGCCACAAGCAGGTGTTGCTGCTGCGGGCCGGCGGTGAGCGGCGCCTGCCGATGGGCTTCTCGGAGTTCGAGTCGGACTGGGCGGGGGCGGGCCACTGGGCGGTGCTGCTGCAGGCGCCGAACCAGCTCCCGGCGCAGGTCGATGCCGAGCGCTGGAAGCAGGCGGCCGACGCCCTGGCGGGTGCCGGCCAGGCGGATGCAGCGAATATCGCGAGGAAGCAGCTGCGCTGAATGCCCGTACGGAGCTCGGAGTTTGGACGTAGGTGCACCACGCGTACCTCGGAGCCTGCCGGAAGCACTGGGCACAGCCTGTGGCATGCGTTCACTCAACTCAAATCGTTGCAGGCGGAACCGTGGCTGATGACCACGCCCTGAAGACGTGGTTTCCCACGATCAAATGAAAAACGGCGCCCTCGGGCGCCGTTTTCATGTCGCGAGGATCAGATCCCCAGCTTGTCACGCAGGCTGTAGTACCAGGCACCGATGGCGCTGAACGGGACCTGGAACAGGCGACCGCCCGGGAAGGGGTAGTGCGGCAGGCTGGCGAAGGCATCGAAGCGTTCCGCCTGGCCGCGCAGGGCTTCGGCCAGTACCTTGCCTGCCAGGTGGGTGTAGGTGACGCCGTGGCCGCTGCAGCCCTGGGAGTAATAGATGTTGTCGCCGATGCGGCCGACCTGGGGCAGGCGCGAGAGGGTCAGCAGGAAGTTGCCGGTCCAGGCGTAGTCGATCTTCACGTCCTTGAGCTGCGGGAAGGTCTTGAGCATCTTCGGGCGGATGATCGCCTCGATGTTCGCCGGGTCACGCGCGCCGTAGACCACGCCACCGCCATAGATCAGGCGGCGGTCGCCGGAGAGGCGGTAGTAGTCCAGCAGGTAGTTGCAGTCCTCGACGCAGTAGTCCTGCGGCAGCAGGCTTCTGGCCATTTCTTCCGACAGCGGTTCGGTGGTGATGACCTGGGTGCCGCAGGGCATGGACTTGGACGCCAGTTCGGGCAGCAGGTTGCCCAGGTAGGCGTTGCCGGCCACCACCACGAACTTGGCCTTCACCCGGCCTTTCGGGGTGTGCACGACCGGGTTGGCGCCACGCTCGACACGGATGGCGGGGGATTGCTCGTGGATGATGCCGCCGAGGGATTCCACCGCCGCTGCCTCGCCGAGGGCCAGGTTCAGCGGGTGGATGTGGCCGCCGCTCATGTCGAGCATGCCGCCGATGTAGTTCTCGGTCGATGCGACTTCACGGATGCGCTTGGCGTCCAGCAGTTCCAACTGGGTATGGCCGTAGCGTTCCCACAGCTTCTTCTGGGCTTCCAGATGGCCCATCTGCTTGGGCGTGATGGCCGCGAACACGCCGCCGTCCTTGAGGTCGCACTGGATGTCGTACTTCGCGATGCGCTCGCGGATGATGCGGCCACCCTCGAACGCCATCTGGCCGAGCAGTTGGGCATCCTTCGGATTGGTGGTGCGCTCGATCACGTCGATGTCGCGGCTATAGCTGTTGACGATCTGGCCGCCGTTGCGACCGGACGCGCCGAAGCCGACCTTGGCCGCCTCGACGATGGTGACCTTGAAGCCGTTCTCCAGCAGGAAGAGTGCAGTGGACAGGCCGGTGTAGCCGGCGCCGATGATGCAGATGTCGGTCTCGGTCTCGCCGACCAGCTCCGGGCGCTGCGGTACCGGATTGGCCGATGCTGCGTAATAGGATTGGGGGTAGGGAGTGTGCGTCATCTTGAATCTCTGTTTTTTATTTTTTACGGATGGCGTGATGCTACCCGAGTTGAAAATAGCCGGCTAGGGGCTGTGCAAGATATTTAACGCAACGCCGAACAACAAAAACTTCACTTTTTCAGTCAGTTAGCGAAAAAAGTTGTTGACGCCGAAATGCATCGCTGTAGAATGCGCACCCATCGAAGGCACATAGCTCAGTTGGTTAGAGCACCACCTTGACATGGTGGGGGTCGTTGGTTCGAGTCCAATTGTGCCTACCAAATCGAAGCCGCTCTGGCGGTGCAAAGAAGGCGATCCGAAAGGGTCGCCTTTTTTGTTGCTTGCAAAAAATCAAGCATACGGCAGGGTGCAAGCCCTGCCTCCAATATCCTTCCGCTGCTCCTCCTTCCCTTGCCCGATGTCCATATATCGGAAACATGCTGCCGCTTCGCTTGGTTATGGTCGTGCGCTATCTAATCTTCATGGGCATTCACCGGCGAGGAGGCGGGTGTCATGGGGAGTCGAGTCGGGTTCGTGCGCCGGGCGGCAATGGCGGCTGCCGGGGCGTTGCTGTTCTCGTTGGGTGGGGTCGCCCAGGCGGGTGATATTGGTTTCGGAATCGGTGTCAGCTATGTCTTTGGCGGCGGCGTTGCGGCAGGGATAAAGGCCTTCGGCGATGACGAGGACGCTGTCGCGGTTGGCTCGGTCGGGCTCGACTATCTATTCGCCTCGTCTGCCTTTCGGCCAAACATAGGGATGACCTACCAGGGCGAGGGTTATTTCAGTGGCGGTGATGTTGGCTACAACTTCAGCACTGAAATGGTCGATTTTGCTGCGGGGGCGGGTTGGTCGGATAAGGATGATGCCCATGCCCTATTCGCTGCGGAGGAGCCAGTCTTGATTCCGTGATGCCTCGTTCGGTCCTGGGGTGCCGGCGTGGCAGTGAGGGTTCCGGCGAAGATTTCGATGAATAAAAGGACGGAAGCAGTGCGGCATCACCGCGCTGTCGAGGGTGTGGTGCGATGCGGTCGCTGGGTTCAGATATCGGCGATGAGCATGCCGTGCATTACACGGTAGAGGCCGTCGTTGATCCTGATTGTCAGTGGCTCCCGGCCGATGATCCGTGCCCCTTCCTTGAGCAGTTCATCGATGTGCGCACGCAATGCATGGAAGTTCCGTTGTTCCTTCACGGAGTGGTCTCCCCTGGAGAAGATGCAAGCAGAATAGCAGTAGCTGTGACAGGGCTCGTATTCTGAAATTCCGTTGCGCTTCGAAGGTTTCAGCTGTCGCGTGGAAGCATGGTGTGGAGATGGGCGCCAGTTAGGGCGAAAGGAGTGCCGGGCGTAACGCCCGGACTGGATCAGGCAGCTGCGGAGTGGCTGATCAGCATGCCGCAGTTAACGCGATACAGATGGCCGCTGACCTTCAGGGTCAAAGGGTCGCGGCTGATGATACGGGCTCCATCCCTGAGCAGCTCATCGATGTGAGCGCGAAGAGCAAGGAAAGTACGTTGTTCCTTCATCGTATGACTCCTTGGTCGGTTTATTTGGCGGAGCATATCAGTGCAACTGTGAACTGATCTGAATTCTTGTGTGATTGTTGTCACATTTCGATGGTGGCGAATGAATGTCAGTTCCGGGCTGGGGCGCGTCCCGGCTGTGAGTCATGGGGCGGCGTTCGATGAGTATCGCGCCGAAGTCGTGTCGCTTGCTTCTAAGTCACTGATTCTTTTGTGCTAGAGTGCCGCGCTCCGCGATTCTTCCTGTTTCTTCCGTGTTCTTCGCATCGCCAGCGTCAGTCGTCCTGCCTATATATAGGTGTGCCGCTCGCGTCGGTGCTTGTCACTGTCACGTGTTTCTGGAAGCATCCGCGGTTCTCGACACCTCCAGTGACCCTGGTTCGGCTCGGTTGGCCTTCGGGCTCTGTCATCGTGTGGCAGGCATACCACCGGATCAATTACTGGCTCATCCCAACCCATGTGGCCTTTGGTAGAGGTCACCACTAGGAGAGGAGGCGCCATGCCCATCATTACTCTTCCCGACGGCAGTCAGCGTTCGTTCGATCACCCGGTATCCGTACTCGAGGTGGCGCAATCCATTGGTGCCGGCCTGGCCAAGGCCACCGTCGCCGGCAAGGTCGACGGCAAGCTCGTCGATGCCTGCGACCTGATCGAAAACGACGCGACCCTGCAGATCATCACCCCCAAGGACGAGGCTGGAGTCGAGATCATTCGTCACTCCTGCGCCCACCTGGTCGGTCATGCCGTCAAGCAGCTCTATCCGACCGCCCGCATGGTGATCGGCCCGGTCATCGATGAAGGCTTCTATTACGACATCGCCTTCGAGCGTCCCTTCACGCCCGAGGACATGGCCGCCATCGAAAAACGCATGGCCGAGCTGATCGACAAGGATTACGACGTCATCAAGAAGGTCACCCCGCGCGCCGAGGTGATCGAAGTGTTCAAGGCCCGTGGCGAGGACTATAAGCTGCGCCTGGTCGAGGACATGCCGGATGAGAAGGCCATGGGCCTGTACTTCCATGAGGAGTACGTGGACATGTGCCGGGGCCCGCATGTGCCCAACACCCGCTTCCTGAAAGCGTTCAAGCTCACCAAGATTTCCGGTGCCTACTGGCGTGGCGACTCGAAGAACGAGCAGCTGCAGCGCGTCTACGGCACCGCCTGGGCCGACAAGAAGCAACTGGCCGCCTATGTCCAGCGCATCGAAGAGGCCGAGAAGCGTGATCACCGCCGCATCGGCAAGCAGCTCGACCTGTTCCACCTCCAGGAAGAAGCCCCGGGCATGGTGTTCTGGCACCCCAACGGCTGGACCCTGTACCAGGTGCTGGAGCAGTACATGCGTCAGGTCCAGCGCGAGCACGGCTATGTTGAGGTGCGTACGCCCCAGGTTGTCGATCGCATCCTCTGGGAGCGCTCGGGCCACTGGTCCAACTACGCCGAGAACATGTTCACCACGGCCTCCGAAAGCCGCGACTACGCCGTCAAGCCGATGAACTGCCCGTGCCACGTGCAGATCTTCAACCAGGGCCTGAAGTCCTACCGCGACCTGCCGCTGCGCCTGGCCGAGTTCGGTGCCTGCCACCGCAACGAGCCCTCCGGTGCCCTGCACGGCATCATGCGCGTGCGCGGCTTCACCCAGGACGACGCCCACATCTTCTGCACCGAAGAGCAGGTGAAGAAGGAAGCGGCCGACTTCATCAAGCTGACCCTGCAGGTGTATGCGGACTTCGGCTTCAGCGATATTTCGATGAAATTGTCGACTCGCCCGGCCAAGCGCGTGGGATCCGACGAGCTGTGGGATCGCGCCGAAGGTGCACTCGCGGACGCCCTGAACGAGTCCGGCCTGGCCTGGGAATACCAGCCGGGGGAGGGTGCTTTCTACGGTCCGAAGATCGAATTCACCCTCAAGGATTGCCTCGGTCGTAACTGGCAGTGCGGCACACTGCAGTACGATCCGAACCTCCCGGAGCGACTGGATGCCAGCTATATCGCCGAAGATAACAGCCGTACTCGCCCGGTGATGTTGCACCGCGCCATCCTCGGCTCCTTCGAGCGCTTCATCGGCATGCTCATCGAGCACTACGCGGGCCTGTTCCCGGCGTGGCTCGCTCCGACCCAGGCGGTGATCATGAATATCACCGACAAGCAGGCCGATTTTGCCCTCGAAGTCGAAAAAACCCTCAACCAAAGCGGGTTCCGTGCCAAGTCCGACTTGAGAAACGAAAAAATCGGCTTTAAAATCCGCGAGCATACTTTGCTCAAGGTTCCCTATCTCCTGGTTATTGGAGATCGGGAGGTTGAGACACGATCCGTTGCTGTGCGAACCCGTGAAGGTGTCGATCTGGGCTCCATGCCCCTCGACCAATTCGTCACTACGCTTGCGCAGGCGGTTTCCCGGCGTGGTCGCCAAGAATTGGAGTAATCACTATTAAGCGTGAAATGAGACAAGATAAACGAGCTGCACCCAAGGCCCCGATTAACGAGAATATCTCGGCTCGAGAGGTGCGACTGATTGGTGCAGACGGCCAGCAAATTGGCGTCGTCTCGATTGATGAAGCGCTTCGCGCTGCTGAAGAAGCAAAGCTGGATCTGGTGGAGATTTCCGCTGATGCAGTGCCGCCCGTCTGCCGAATCATGGACTACGGCAAGCACCTGTTCGAGAAGAAGAAGCAGGCTGCTGCGGCGAAGAAGAATCAGCACCAGCAACAGATCAAAGAAATCAAGTTTCGTCCAGGGACGGAAGAAGGGGATTACCAGGTAAAACTACGCAACCTGGTACGTTTCCTTAATGAGGGAGACAAGGCCAAGGTATCGCTTCGATTCCGTGGTCGTGAGATGGCTCACCAGGAGCTGGGCATGGAGCTGTTGAAGCGGGTCGAAGCCGACCTCGCCGAACTCGGCACCGTTGAACAGCATCCTAAGCTGGAAGGACGCCAGCTGATGATGGTCATCGCTCCCAAAAAGAAAAAGTAACCACCAGGGCACTGGCAGGCCTTGCGGTTATGCGTAATCACTCAATGCGGAGTATCCGAACATGCCAAAGATGAAAACCAAGAGCGGTGCAGCCAAGCGTTTCCTCAAGACCGCTGCTGGCTACAAGCACAAACACGCTTTCAAGAGCCACATCCTGACCAAGATGTCCACCAAGCGTAAGCGTCAACTTCGCGGTAGCGAACTGATGCATCCGTCGGACAAGGCAAAAGTCGAGCGCATGCTGCGCGTTCGTTAATCGGTCAAGATTCTAGAGGAAATTACTCATGGCTCGTGTAAAGCGCGGCGTCATCGCTCGCAAGCGTCACAAAAAGATTCTGAAACTCGCCAAAGGCTACTACGGCGCACGCAGCCGCGTGTTCCGCGTTGCCAAGCAGGCGGTGATCAAGGCTGGCCAATACGCCTACCGTGACCGTCGTCAGCGCAAACGTCAGTTCCGCGCTCTGTGGATCGCTCGTATCAACGCTGGTGCTCGTCTGAACGGTCTGTCCTACAGCCGTCTGATCGCTGGCCTGAAAAAAGCGGCCATCGAGATCGATCGTAAGGTTCTGGCCGATCTGGCAGTGAACGAAAAAGCGGCGTTTGCTGCGATTGTCGAGAAAGCGAAAGCCGTACTGGCTTAAGTCCCCGACAATCACCGGGCCATCCCGGTGCTGAACGTCACCAATAGGGGAAGAGCCTTGCGCTCTTCCCCTATTTCGTATCTGGAGTCTGTACATGGAAAATCTGGATGCGCTGGTCTCTCAAGCGCTTGAGGCAGTGCAACAAACCGAAGACGTGAATGCCCTCGAGCAGATTCGCGTCCATTACCTTGGCAAGAAAGGCGAACTGACTCAGGTGATGAAGACCCTGGGCGACTTGCCGGCCGAGGAACGCCCCAAAGTCGGCGCGCTGATCAATACCGCCAAAGAGCGCGTTCAGGACGCCCTGAATTCCCGCAAGGACTCGCTTGAGCAGGCCGCCCTCGGCGCCAAGCTCGCGGCCGAGCGTATCGACGTTACCCTGCCTGGCCGTGGCCAGGTCTCCGGCGGCCTGCACCCGGTCACCCGCACCCTGGAGCGCGTCGAGCAGTTCTTCACCCATATCGGCTACGGCATCGCCGAAGGCCCCGAGGTCGAAGACGACTACCACAACTTCGAGGCGCTCAACATCCCAGGCCATCACCCGGCCCGCGCGATGCACGACACCTTCTATTTCAACGCCAACATGCTGCTGCGTACCCACACTTCGCCGGTCCAGGTGCGCACCATGGAATCCCAGCAACCGCCGATTCGCATCGTCTGCCCGGGTCGTGTCTATCGTTGCGACTCGGATATCACCCACTCGCCGATGTTCCACCAGGTCGAAGGCCTGCTGGTCGACGAGGGCATCAGCTTCGCCGACCTCAAGGGCACCATCGAGGAATTCCTCCGCGTGTTCTTCGAGAAGGACCTGGGCGTGCGCTTCCGTCCCTCATTCTTCCCCTTCACCGAGCCTTCGGCCGAAGTCGACATGCAATGCGTCATGTGCTCCGGCAAAGGCTGCCGCGTGTGCAAGCAGACCGGCTGGCTGGAAGTGATGGGCTGCGGCATGGTGCACCCCAACGTGCTGCGCATGTCCGGCATCGACCCGGAGAAATACCAGGGCTTCGCCTTCGGAATGGGTGTCGAGCGTCTGGCCATGCTCCGCTATGGCGTCAACGACTTGCGTCTGTTCTTCGATAACGACCTGCGGTTCCTCGCGCAATTCCGCTAGGCCCGCCGTTAGAAACGCGACCCTTGCCCGCATCGGCGTCGCGCAGTTCAGTTGAGTGACCCCCGCGCATGCGGGGTGGCGTTGACCAGGCCCGCCATCGGGCTTTCCGTCACCCCCGCGATGCGGGCCCGCTGAACCGCCGACCACCGATGCACGCAAGGCCGAAACGAATCCTTAGGAGAGCTGGATGAAATTCAGTGAACAGTGGCTGCGGAGCTGGATAAGCCCGCAGGTATCCCGCGACGAGCTGGTGGCCCGTCTGTCGATGGCCGGCCTGGAAGTGGACAGCGTCACCCCCGTTGCCGGCGCCTTCAGTGGCGTGGTGGTGGGCGAGGTGCTGAGCACCGAACAGCACCCCGACGCCGACAAGCTGCGCGTATGCCAGGTGAGCAACGGCAGCGAGACCTTCCAGGTCGTGTGCGGCGCCCCCAACGTGCGCCCCGGCCTGAAGATCCCCTTCGCCATGATCGGCGCCGAGCTGCCGGGCGACTTCAAGATCAAGAAAGCCAAGCTGCGCGGCGTCGAATCCTTCGGCATGCTCTGCTCGGCCAACGAACTGCAGATCAGCGAAGACCACGGCGGCCTCATGGAACTCGCCGCCGATGCGCCGGTGGGTGAAGACTTCCGCCGCTACCTGGAGCTGGACGACGTCGTCATCGAACTGGGCCTCACCCCCAACCGTGGTGATTGCCTCAACCTCTCCGGCCTCGCCCGTGAAGTCGGCGCGCTGTACGACGCCCCGGTCACCCGCCTGGCCATCGCCCCGGTCGCTCCGGCCCACGACGAAGTGCGCCCGGTCGAAGTCCTCGCGCCCAAGGCCTGCCCGCGCTACCTCGGCCGCGTCGTGCGTAACGTCGACCTCTCCAAGCCCACCCCGCTGTGGATGGTCGAGCGCCTGCGTCGTGCCGACGTGCGCAGCATCGACGCTGCCGTCGACATCACCAACTACGTGATGCTCGAACTCGGCCAGCCGATGCACGCCTTCGACCTCGCCGAAATCAACGGCGGCATCCGCGTGCGCATGGCGGAGGAGGGCGAGAAGCTCGTCCTGCTCGACGGCCAGGAAGTCAGCCTGCGTGCCGACACCCTCGTCATCGCCGACCACACCCGTGCCCTGGCCATCGCTGGCGTGATGGGTGGCGAGCACAGCGGTGTGAGCGACAAGACCCGCGACCTGTTCCTCGAAGCCGCCTTCTTCGACACCATCGCCGTTGCCGGCAAGGCCCGCTCCTATGGCCTGCACACCGACTCCTCGCACCGCTTCGAGCGTGGCGTGGACTGGCAACTCGCCCGCGAAGCCATGGAGCGCGCTACCGCACTGCTGCTGGACATCGTCGGCGGCGAAGCCGGCCCCATCATCGAAAGCGTCAGCGAAGCCAACCTGCCGAGCGTCGCTCCGGTCACCCTGCGCGCCGAGCGCATCGCCCAGATGCTGGGCATGGAGATGGACGCCGCCGAAGTCGAGCGCCTGCTCACCGCGCTGGGCCTGGGCGTCACCTCTATCGGCCAGGGCCAATGGAAGGTGGAAGTCCCCAGCCACCGCTTCGACATCAGCCTGGAAGTCGACCTGATCGAAGAGCTCGGCCGCCTTTATGGCTACAACCGCCTGCCGGTCCGCTACCCGCAAGCGCGCCTGGCGCCCAAGGCCCGTGCCGAATCCGCCGTCGAACTGCCGGCCCTGCGTCGCCTGCTGGTTGCCCGTGGCTACCAGGAAGCGATCACCTACAGCTTCATCGATCCCAAGCTGTTCGAGCTGTTCAACCCCGGCGTGCAGCCGCTCATGCTGGCCAACCCCATCTCCGCCGACATGGCTGCCATGCGCTCCTCCCTGTGGCCGGGCCTGGTCAAGGCGCTGCAGCACAACCTCAACCGCCAGCAGAGCCGCGTCCGCCTGTTCGAAAGCGGCCTGCGCTTCGTCGGCCAATTGGAAGGGCTCAAGCAGGAAGCCATGCTCGCCGGCGTCGTCTGCGGCAAGCGCCTGCCCGAAGCCTGGGCCCATGGCCGTGACGGCGTGGACTTCTATGACGTGAAGGCCGATGTCGAAGCGCTGCTCGGCGCCGCCGGCGCGCTGGACGACTTCGACTTCGTGCCCGGCGAACACAACGCCCTGCACCCGGGCCAGACCGCCCGCATCGAGCGCGACGGCCAACTGGTCGGCTACCTCGGTGCCATCCACCCGGAGCTGGCCAAGGCCCTGGACCTGGATCAGCCGGTCTACCTGTTCGAGCTGGTACTGGCCGAAGTCATGCGCGGTCGCCTGCCCAAGTTCCGCGAGCTTTCGCGCTTCCCCGAAGTGCGTCGCGACCTGGCCCTGCTGGTGGACCGTGAAGTGGCCGCCGAGGCCGTACTCGACACCATCCGCGAGGCGGCAGGCGAGTGGCTGACGGACCTCAGGCTATTTGACGTCTATCACGGTAAAGGCATTGATCCGCTTAGAAAAAGCCTGGCCGTCGGCTTGACCTGGCAGCATCCATCGCGCACTCTTAACGACGATGAGGTGAACACCACAACGCAAAACATCGTCACCTCGCTGGAAGAAAGGTTCAACGCCACGTTAAGGAAGTAGCGTATGGGGGCTCTGACGAAAGCTGAGATGGCTGAACGTCTGTACGAAGAGCTTGGCCTGAATAAACGGGAAGCCAAGGAACTGGTGGAGCTGTTTTTCGAGGAAATCCGTCAGGCGCTGGAGCATAACGAGCAGGTGAAATTGTCGGGTTTCGGCAACTTCGATCTGCGGGACAAGCGTCAGCGTCCGGGGCGGAACCCGAAGACAGGAGAGGAAATCCCGATCACGGCTCGCCGTGTCGTGACGTTCCGTCCGGGGCAGAAACTGAAAGCCAGAGTTGAAGCTTATGCTGGAACCAAGTCATAACGACGAGTTGCCGACGATACCCGGCAAGCGTTACTTCACCATTGGCGAGGTCAGCGAGCTCTGCGCAGTCAAGCCCCACGTGCTGCGTTACTGGGAGCAGGAATTTCCCCAGCTCAACCCGGTAAAGCGGCGCGGCAACCGGCGCTACTACCAGCGCCAGGATGTGTTGATGATTCGGCAGATCCGGGCGCTGCTTTACGATCAGGGCTTTACCATCGGCGGGGCGCGCCAGCGCCTCTCCGGCGACGAAGCGAAGGACGACACCACCCAATACAAGCAGCTCATCCGGCAGATGATCGCCGAGCTAGAAGACGTCCTCCTGGTTCTGCGTAAGTAAAAAAACCTGAAAAAAACCTTCCACAATTCAAAAGCTTAAAGTATAGTTCGCTCCGTTCCGCAAAGCGGGGCAAGCAACAAAGTCGGGGCGTAGCGCAGCCTGGTAGCGCACTTGCATGGGGTGCAAGGGGTCGAGTGTTCGAATCACTCCGTCCCGACCAAAAAACCCTAGAAAATCCAGTCACTTAACGGTGGCTGGATTTTTTTATGGTCGATGGTTTTTGAATATCTCTGAATTTTGCCCCACTTTTTACCCCACCGCTGAAAATGGCATGGCGGAAAGGGGATAGAGGCGTTAGCTCATCTGCTGCTGCAGGAGATGAAGTCGGCGAACAGAAAGAGTTGCTGACACAGCCCCACGAACTGCCGACAAACGCCGCGTATGGCCTTGCCGTTGTCCTTGCGGAAGTTGGCGTTGGTCTTGAAGTCCGGCATCAAACACCAAGTCAGCCGTATCAGCTCGATGTTGCGCTGAGCCTCTCGCTCAAGGTGGCGACTGGATTGGATGCGATTGGAGTAGCCGTAGATGTAGATCTTCAGCCGGTCGGGAGGATGGTAGGCGGCTGACTAGTTTCAGCTAGGACAACACCCTCGAAGCCCAGTTGGGCAAGGTCGAGTCCATCGACGAAAACATCAACCTCTCGCCCCGGGTTGGTGTCCGCCACGTAGTCATCCAGGCTCTCGGGAAGCAGCGCGCTTTGGCCTTGATGCTTTCCCTGGATAAAACGCTTCATCGGCATCCCCCACTGATTTAAACCCATCAAACCACAGCAATGTCGATGCCAGCGCTTTTACACAGCCTGGGCCGGAAGTTGACGCTGGTGACAGGCACCTATCACTTGGGTATTGGCTGATGCATTCGAATTACCGATACTGCCAAACGGCCAGCATGGCTTTAGAGGGAGTCGAGGTGATGGCAAGGAAGCGTAGGCGCAGCAGCAAGTCCGGTTTATCTGGAGTGATGGTTCTGGGCGCCATAGTGATCGGGCTGCTTGCTTCCATTCCCAAGGGTGTGTGGGTTGTCTTGGGAGGAGTAGCCATTATTGGTATGGGTGGGTGGCTGATCATCAAGGCTTTCAGCAAACCACCAGCCGTATCTTCGCCACCGACTAAGCAGCCGCTCCGTCGAGAGGTCGCTCGTTCAAGCTCCTCTGATGCCCCCACGAACACGGGTCTGACGTTCTCTTTGGACGAGGTTTTTCCTCTAGGTGAGCCGTCTGTATCGGCTCAGGTCTCGGCCTCGCCCCAGCAGGTTTCGGCAAAGCGGGACAGCTCTGGTTTCTTTACCGTAACACTGGAGGTCGCTGAGCGGCCTTCCCACCGAATTCCGAGTGCGCCGGCGGACCTGGCTGGTGCCAAGGTGCGCTGGCTTTCCGCTGGCGAACCCATTGAGGTTGCTGGCGAGAAGATCTCTGGCGGCTTGATCTATGTCGGTGAAGATCGAAACAGCCGCTATGGATCTTCGGAACCCTCACTGATCAACCCGAAGCTGAAGGTCGCACGGGGCATCGTTGATATTGCTGAGCGTCTCACTTCCTACTGGCCCAGTTACGACAACATCACCCCTGAGGCTCGGCGCGCATACCTGCAATGGCTATCCAGTGGTCGGAAGGCTCCGCATGCCAACATTGGCTACGTGTTCCTGTTCTTCTATGGACTGGAACGCAGGGTATTCGTCGATGCGAAGACGAATCAGGCTGCCGCCGCCGAGATACCTAGCATTATTGCCGAGGTCGAAAGACTGCTTTCGATCTACGACGAGAACCATTCGTTCAATACCTATGCCAGTCGCTTCGTAGACTTCCTCCGTCAAGGTCAAGTGCTTGCCCGCCGTTATCAAAAGGCGCCGCCGATGCCGTTGTCTTATGGCTATGAAATGCCCATAGAGCTACGGATTGGCCTGGGCCAGTTGGCTGCTGACAAGCAGCCAATGCCGGCTGACTGGGCGTTGGCCTGGGTGCTGTCTGATCACAGCATCGGGAAGCGGACACCTGTAACCCGCTGTAAAGAAGCGTTCGCTCAGTTGTTCTGCACGCGCTACGAGGAACGTTATGGCGCCGGTATGGTGCTCCCTCAGAACAAGACCCGTCTGAGACTTCAATACAACACCGCTTCTGCGGGGCTACCACCCCAAGAGCTGGATGGTTTATCCGGTCTTCCTGATGTCACTGCGACCAGTGCAGCTCGAAAGAAGCTGCAGCAGTTGGTTGACGAATGCACGGTGCAGTTGGAGCCCTACAGTCGTTATCTCGGTCGCAACCCCAGCAATCCTGATGCGCTAGAAGGGCTGTTACAGCTGCCTGTAAACCTGTGGCCGCCAGCAGCTCGAACAGCGCTCGACGAACTGAAGCAACGCATCGGCGACGGTATGGTGGTCATGAGCTTCGGTGAGCTGGCAGGGCGACTGCAGAGTGCAGGTAGCCTGTCGCGAGACAAGGTTCTGACGCTCGCCCGCGCGCTGGAATCATTGCACATCGGTATCGAGCCGGATGTTCTGGCAGGCAGTCGAACACCCAAGGCAGAGGATAATGTGGCGCTCTTTGCGACCCAGGCTGAAGATGGTGATCTGCGGTCTTCGCCGGCGTATAGCGCAGCCTCTGTTACGTTGGAACTTGCCTGTGCTGTGGCGGCGGCCGATGGTGACACGTCGCCGCAGGAAATTATGCTGCTATCCCAGCATATCGACTCTTGGAGTCACCTGAGCGGTGCTCATCGGAAACGCCTGAAGGCGCACCTGCGTCTGCAGCTTAACCAGCCGCCAACCCTGCAAAGTCTGAAGAAGAAACTGGAGCCCCTGGCCGAGCCGGCGAAGAGGGTTGTGGCGGCTTTTCTCGCTCACTTGGCGCAGGTCGACGGCGAGGTTAGCCCCGCAGAGGTGAAGTTGCTGGAGCGCGTCTACAAGACCCTGCAGCTGGATCCGCAATCGCTATACAGCGACCTTCATGTGGCCGCCAGTGGTAGCCCCGTTGGCTCATCGCAGACAACGCCTTCCATACCCGGAGCAACTCCGTCCAAGCCCGTTGGTGGATTTGTTCTGGACCAAGAGCGCATCGCTCAGTTGCAGCGTGAAACGGAGCAGGTATCCGCGCTGCTGGCTCAGGTTTTCGTTGATGACAAGTCTGTTGAGTCGGATGAGGTCGTTGTCGAAGAGACCGTCGAGGATACTTCCTCCATCTGTGGATTGGACGCCGATCACTCAGCCTTCCTGCGTGTACTCGTATCCCGTACCGAGTGGGCTCGCGACGAGTTGGAGGCGGTTGCAAGCGATATGGAGCTCATGCTCGATGGAGCATTGGAGCAGATCAACGACATGGCCTTCGAGCATTTCGATATGCCAGTCACCGAGGGGGAAGACCCCTTCGAAATCAACCCTGAAATCATGGACAAACTACCGCTATGAGCAGCATCAGAGCCAAGGACCGCGATGCGGTCATCCAGTCCCTGCGCGCCGGCGTCGTTCCCCGTGCCGGCCAGCACTTGATTCAGGTGGGGCGTGTCGGTGAGCTGGAGGCGCTCATCCGTGATGTGGAGCGCCTCGCGGAAAGTGGTTCCGCGTTCCGCGTAGTGATCGGTGAATATGGCGCAGGCAAGACGTTCTTCCTCAACCTGGTTCGCTCTATTGCGATGGAGCGCAAGCTCGTCACCATGCATGCGGATCTGAACCCGGATCGTCGTCTCCATGCTACTGGCGGCCAGGCTCGCTCGCTGTATGCCGAATTGGCCAAGAATATGTCCACCCGGACTAAGCCTGATGGCGGCGCTCTGCAAGGAATAGTCGAGAAGTTCATTGCACAGACCAAAACGGAAGCCAAAGCGTCCGGCAAAGACAGTGAGGCTGTGATTCGTGAGCATCTCGAGCAACTGACAGAGATGGTCAACGGCTATGACTTTGCTGATGTAATCGCGGCTTATTGCAAAGGCTTCGAAGAGGGCAACGAGCAGCTCAAGGCGGATGCTATCCGCTGGTTGCGTGGCGAGTTCACTACTAGGACAGATGCCCGCACCGCACTGGGTGTGCGAACCATCGTCGACGATGCGTCGGTCTACGATCAGCTCAAGTTGCTCGCGCGATTCGTTCGGTTGGCCGGCTTTAGCGGATTGATGGTATGTCTCGATGAGCTGGTGAACCTGTACAAGCTCTCCAACACCCAAGCCCGCAACGCTAACTACGAGCAGATTTTGCGTATCCTCAATGACTCCCTGCAGGGTTCCGCTGAGGGGCTTGGTTTTGTGTTGGGTGGTACCCCCGAGTTTCTCATGGATACTCGCCGCGGCCTCTACAGCTATCCGGCTCTGCAGTCGCGTTTGGCGGAAAACAATTTCGCCAAGTCCGGGTTAGTAGATCTGTCCGGCCCTGTCATACGCCTCACCAGTCTGACTCCTGAGGATTTCTACGTGCTGCTGCAGAAGCTGCGTCATGTATATGCGGCAGGCGTGAGCGAGCGCTATTTGTTACCCGACGAAGCATTGCCGCTGTTTATGGCCCACTGCAACCAGCGGATGGGCGAGGCCTACTTCCGGACCCCGCGGACGACCATCACCGCATTCATCAACCTGCTAGCGGTGCTGGAGCAGAATCCGGGCGCTGATTGGCGAACCCTGCTGGGGGCCGTAGAGATTGCACCGGATCGAGGTGGTGAGACTGATACCCAGGTAGATGCGGACGATGAGCTTGCCACCTTCCAGCTCTGAGTCGGCTGGGTTCGCACTCCTTGAGCCGCGAATCCAACGCTGGATATGGTCTGAAGGCTGGACCTCCCTACGCGATGCCCAGGAGCGCGCTATCCCTGCGCTTTTGGGCGCGGATCAGGATGTCATCATCGCGGCGGCTACAGCTGCAGGGAA
Organism: Pseudomonas sp. No.21; assembly: GCF_054558415.1. Lineage (NCBI taxonomy): Bacteria > Pseudomonadati > Pseudomonadota > Gammaproteobacteria > Pseudomonadales > Pseudomonadaceae > Pseudomonas > Pseudomonas sp. No.21. The sequence continues at coordinate 162,203 of NZ_BAAJNO010000004.1, read as the reverse complement.
AACCGAAGCCGCGTTTCTACCCATCCTTACCAATCTCCTGCAGGACACGGAAAGGCCTGGGGCGGTGCTTTACATAAGCCCACTAAAGGCTCTCATCAATGACCAGTGGGATCGTTTGGCGAGACTTTGCGATGAGCTTGAACTTCCAGTCATTGCTTGGCATGGGGATATCTCAGCGAGCCGCAAACATCGCTTCCTCAAGTCCCCGGAAGGCATTCTGCTGATCACGCCGGAGTCGCTCGAAGCTCTTTTCGTCAACAGGGGGACCAGTCTAGCGGGATTGTTTGCCAACCTACGGTACCTGGTGGTGGATGAGCTCCATGCCTTTATCGGTAGTGAGCGAGGCAAGCAGCTACAGTCACTCATGCATCGAGTGGAAACAATCATTGACCGCCCCCTGCCCAGGGTTGGTCTTTCCGCCACGCTGGGCGACATGATGCTGGCCGCTGCCTTTTTGCGTCCCAATGCCCCTCATCATGTGTCGGTGATCGAGTCTAAGGGGAGTGGCCAGATACTTAAGGTTCAGATCAGAGGGTATGTGGAGTCCAAGCAGGCGCTCCCGATACAGCCTGAAGATGATGAGGTTTTTTCTCCGGACCATGCCATCGCAGAGCACCTCTTTCAGGTACTACGGGGCAGCAACAACCTGATCTTCCCCAACAGTCGAACTCAGGTGGAGTGGTTCGCTGACAATCTGCGGCGCCGTTGCGAGCAGGATGGTGTACCGAACGAGTTCTGGCCGCATCACGGCAGCTTGGCGAAGGACATTCGAGAGGAAACCGAGAAAGCGCTGAAAGCCGGTGACCGGCCTGCCACTGCAGTTTGCACTACGACGTTGGAGCTTGGGGTCGATATCGGCAGCATCAAGACGGTGGTGCAGATCGGGGCGCCGCCATCGGTAGCCAGTTTGCGTCAGCGCTTGGGTCGATCCGGACGTCGCCCGGGAGAAGCAGCTATTCTCCGAAGTTACTGCAAGGAGCGTCAGCTAGACGATGGCTCGCCATTGTCGGATCGACTCCGCCAGGGCTTGGTGCAAAGCATTGCCATGATCAGGTTGTTGATGCAGGGCTGGTTCGAGCCCCCACGCGTTCAGGGCCTTCATTTATCGACCTTAGTGCAGCAGTGTCTCTCAGTGATAGCTCAACGAGGGGGCGCAACAGCTGCGGAGCTTTGGAGCACCTTGATACGAAGTGGTCCGTTCGCAGGGGTGGAGCAGGGCAGCTTCCTCAGTTTGCTTCGTGCCCTCGGTGAGCGCGATTTGATAACCCAGGAAACATCAGGGCTCCTGCTGCCCGGCGTGGTGGGGGAACGCATGATCAACCACTACGACTTCTACAGTGCATTTGTCAGCAATGAAGAGTTCCGCCTGGTATGCGATGGCAAACCACTTGGAGCATTGCCCGTCTCCAGGCCACTAACCGTTGATCAGCGCATCATCTTTGCAGGACGGCGCTGGCGGGTCACGAATGTGGACACTGATGCCAAGGTCATCGTCGTGAGATCCGATCCAGGTGGTGCTCCGCCATCCTTCGACGGGCTTGGAGCCCGTGTACATGATCGGGTTCGGCAAGAGATGAAGGCCGTCTTGTTGGAGACGGACGTCTACCCCTATCTCGATGCTACGGCACAGGAACTACTGGCCCAGGCACGTAGCGCCTTCTCGGACCTTGGGCTGGCACATTCGAGCATGACCGAAAGCGGAGGCAAGACTTACCTTTTCACCTGGCAAGGCGATTGGACGAACGATGCCCTGGCTATCTTGCTGACGTACACCGGGCTAGCCAGTGAGAACAGTGGGTTGGTCATTGAGGTTGATGGTGATCGGACGTCGCTTGAAAACAAGCTGCGCGAGATTGCCGAGTGGGATGGTATTGATGAATCCAGTGTTCTGGCGGATGTACAGAACATGGTTCAAGAGAAATGGGATTGGGTGCTTCCTCCAGCGTTACTCATGCAGTCATATGCAACGATGCAGCTGGACTTGGGGGGAGCAAAGGCATTGGCGTTGGGGCTGGTGAGCCAGTCCACGGTGACGGTTTGACGTTTAACTTATTCACGTGAAGTCTGCTTTCGGCGATTCTGTTGAAAAATTCGATGTGCGACAGCGCTGCTTGTTCGCAGCCTTAAAAGCGTCCATATCGAGCGTTTCCACGTGAAATTTAGAGCATCGATTTAGGAAGTAGGAAGCTTTGAGTTCGTTTGAGCGCAACGGAAAACCCACGGGAGCGAGCAGCACCCCCGTAAGGGAGCATCGTCATCCTGTAGCAAAAGCAACTGAGTGGCTTTTAGGAGTCGTTGGATTTGAGCAGGTTTCCGCATTACTAAGGGGTTACTCGCTCGGATATGACGCGGGTCTCAGGGAGGCTCGACTGCGCGCCAAAATCGAGGTTGCCCAAAAAACTAACGCTGCCAGTGCTGCGCCATCAAGTACTCTCTTTAGCGATACTCGCCTTGAGATCACTGCTCAGATGGAAGCCTTAATCAAGGCCGATGTTGCATCGCGCATACCAAAGGAGGAGCAGCCATCTGAAGATCAGTGGAAGCTTATCCTGTCTCGTACTCCCACTACCTCCGTGATCGCAGGTGCCGGTAGTGGTAAGTCGACAACTATGGTGCTTCGCCTAGTCGTTCTCAGGCACTACCTTGGGATTCAGTTTTCGAGCATTACCGTGGTGACTTTCACAAGGGAGTCGAAACGTGATTTTGCCGAGAAGCTTCGCAAGGTTTTCTTGCTTTGGGGCCATGATGTTTCGGTGAAGCAGTCGGAACGGATCGTTCGAACGTTTCACTCTCGAATACTTTCATTCGCCCGATGCCTTCCTGGGCTGACAGGTGTCCAGCCTTTCGAGTTTTTGAAAGACCGGGTAGAGACAGACAACAAACACCAAGAGCTGGCTGTTGAGGAGTTATCCGCGTCTGAGTCACACGAGGCTGGGGTGCCGGTAATTAGAGATAATTGGGGGGGCGAGGATGATCTTGATGAGGATCTCGAAGAGCCAGACACGCCTGTTATTCAGCTAAAACTGAATCTGCGGCAGATCGGTTTGCTACGCCAAGTTTACTCGGATCTTTACAGGGAAAATTCAGTTTTCAAGAAGTTGATCCTAAACCTGTACATTCGTAGCATTTCCCTCCGCCCCTTAGACTCCACGGCCCTCGAGGTGGCTGCACAACTGGCCAAATCAGGTCGTCAGGCATACTTTGATGATGCACTGTGCGTCAAGATGGCCGAGCTTTGGAGCGCTGCTGGGAAATGGCCGATAGATGGGATTGATCCCGCCGGGAAGTTAATCCAGCTAGGCGGCCAGAAGCTTCGAGCTGACGGATACATTGAGGCCTTGGACGCCTACGTCTTGCTCGGGTTAGATGAGAGTGAGCCGAAAGACCTCGCGATCGAAAATCGCAAATCTTGGCTACAGCAGGATCTGGCCAAAAAGCAGCTGCTCTTCCAAGTCCACTCCACGCGGCCAGTTCTCTTACTGAACAGCTACCACGAAGCAAGTAAGTCGATTGAAGAGCTCAAAGGCTCTATGACCTCCTGCCCTGTATTCGATTACAAAGTGAAGGGGGAGTTATCCGCTAGCCACATACTTGAAGCCTTTTACTCTGCGGCTTCGTTCATTGAGAACCTTGGGCTGGATGTTGAGCATGCCGTTAAAAATATGCAGCTCCCCCAACGAGATCTGGACAAAATTTTCTTCGAGGCCCTTGGGATCTTTTGGCGTCGCTTCAATCAGCAGCTGAAGGATACGAGCCCGCCGATTATGACATTCAATACCATGTTCGCTCTGTTCAACGAGCAGAATCAGGATAGCTTTCAGTATGTGCCTGACGGTGTCCTACGGCCCATGACAACCCTTCTGATCGACGAGTTTCAAGACGTCGGTGCGAACACTATGTCATGGGTAAAAGCGACCTTCGCTGAAATTGGCCGGCGAGAACTGCAACCTGAGACGCGTGGGGTTCCATCACCCCCATCCCTGATTGCGGTTGGAGACGATTGGCAAAGCATCTACGGTTGGAGGGGGAGCTCTCCAGAGTTCTTTGTCGACTTCGACAAACATTTCACGGCGCTGAATTCAACTCGCGTCATCATGAATGAGAACTACCGCTCCCACCAATGGATCATCGATGCTGCTGAATCGCTGGTCGCCAAAACCGCTCTTTTCGAGAATAAAAGCGGAATCGCAGCTAACGAAAAAGTCACTCGGCATCGCGAGCCCGTCTGCGTCTTCCCCTTCGATCCTGAGGATTGGAAAGGGAATGTCAAAGGAACGCAAAACTCATCGGGTCGCGGATGTGCTATCGCTCAGGGTAACGATCTGAATAAGCACCAGATAGAGGCAGGTGGCTTGATCGAGGGGCCGCAACAGTCGGCAAATGGCACGGTGCTGAGCTGTCCTCCTGTAACACCTGAGGTCCTAGCTGACTTGGTGCGAAAGCATTATGAGCAGGGAGATAGCATTCTGATCCTTTATAGAACCAGGAAATATCGGAAAGCTCTGCAGGCCGCTACCGCTGATTTGATTGCGCGGTCAAAGGAAGAGGATCGTGAGAAAGACCTGATGTTCCTGACGTATCACGCCTCAAAGGGACTGCAGGCCAAAGCCGTTTTCTTGCTGGGCGACTGCGAGACCAAAACGAGTTCACCTTACAAGAATGACATTTTGCGGCAGGCGCGCATGGGGGCACAGGGAGATGCTCGACCTTATGATTCGGCTCAGGACGAAGAGGCACTGCGCACGGCATACGTCGCTGTCACACGTGCCATCACGTACTGCTATTGGTTCGTCGAGGTAAGCGGCAAGGGGGGGGAGGGACGGGTAAAAGCGAGCAAGCTGATTGATGCAGCAAGGGAGTATTGGCGGGTCTATCGCGCAGATAATTGAGGCTTCACCTGAATTGCCCCAGATTTCCTAGAGATCTTGAGTCGTCAAATAGCAGTTGCTGATTGCTGCTGCGTCAAATAGGCACTCCCAGACGTGGTCGGTCGCACAGATGGTGGTTAAAGGCCCTCGTGCGGTTTTCTACTGTGATGGCGAAAGGTTGTGGACTGCAAATTGGAGAGCTTCTACGTCTCAAGCAGGCTGAGCTAATCTCGGTGCTCTTCAGATGCCAATGAAAAGGGCCTGCAACGCTGGCCCTTCTGTAATTACCGGGTTATTGCCTTTCTTTTTCCGGCGACAACCTCTGTTATGACTAACTCTGCATCTGCAAATTCCTGCCTAATCGGGGATCCATCATTTGGGATATAGAGTTTCCGGTGGGTATCAAGTGCCGCCTGCAGTTCGAAGGGACATTGGGGTAGAGTTGCAGCATGGAGCTTGAAAGCCATGATTGGATCAAGTTGAATGCTGATAGTCGATTTGTCCGCCTTGTTGATATAGCGCTCGATCATCCAGCCGAATTTTCGATTTGTTGTTGAGTTGACCGGGGCAAGCATTACCCATGCATCAGGTAGCTCAGTCAGTGATTTGCGGTTAACCACATGATCAGCGTCAACTACGCGATCTAGAAGATCAAGCTTTAAACGGTCATTAACCGCAAGGGTTGGGCACTGAGATGCTTTAAGAAAGTCGTTTTTCAATGACTCGAAGCCGCTAATCAATTGCGATCTTCTCGCGTCGGAGACGTACTTTCGAATTATTTTTTCTTTAAGTGCCTTGATGATGCCGTCGCAATACTCTGCTGCATATCCGTGGTTTCTCTGGGCAGTTTTGGCTGTTTTATCAATACGCGTCCTGTCAAGCTCAGCTAGGAATGCCAGCCGGTAGTTGTTCGAACTGGCCCTTACCCAAATGAAAACTTGGCCATAGTAGATCTGAGGGGAGCTGTTGCTGCCAACTAGCCGTAGTGCTTCGTCTCTAGAAATCCCGGCGCCGACATTCTGGACGTCGAAATGGTTGTTCGCTGCCCAGCCTAGAAGCTGGGTCTGGGATGAAAAAGCGACCGGCAGAGTTTTGAAGGAGGCTGTCTCGGCAACAATTGTCCGAATCTGCGATTGAAATTGCAGATAGAAATAGCTGAGGCTAGAGAATCTGCGATTGTTGTTGGTGATAGCGTCGTGCTCAGCAAACTCGATGAGCGTTTGAATGTTTGCGAATTTAGTCACGTGCGACCTTTTGGGTTGGCTATGAGCAAACTATACAATCGGGAAAGTGCGGATGCAAATGCTGCCCAGTACATGCTTATAACTTCGGAGGTGTTATTTGTAGTTTATGGAAAATATAGAAGATCTATATGTGCCCCATAATTTACATCACCGCAACTTCCAATGCGGCTATTTAAAGGGGTCAGAGGCCGGGTGAGGCTAGCTTGATGAGATTGGAGGAGGCAGAGTACGACCTCTAATTTACTGATGCCGTGCCCTAAATCCTCATCTTGTGTGTTTTTGTGTTCGGCATGCATGCGGGGGGCTCCAGAAATATTCCCCCCTAGGGCCATGTCTAATCTGCACTCAGCCAAATTAACAAAGGTCAGCGCTTAACGGCCCGACATCAGCACCTTTCGTTAGGCATTAAGGTCATGACATCTGGTCAGCGACGCACTTCTACTTTGTAAAAATAATCTTCAATAGAAAGCCGTCTACGATCAGATGTAACCGCATCTGGAATCAGATTTTTAATGCGTACATAGTGACGACAGTTTAATTTTCGACTCAAATCAGAAATGGGTTTGACTGCATCTAGGAATCTTGGGTAATCAGATGAGGCTGCCGCCATCACCGACTGGATATTGGGTAACGCATGAGCATCAGCCTCCCGAGTATCTGGCCAGGCCCGTGCTACATTCAACTCGTGCTCATGAAGCTCGACACTAAAAAGATACTGTATCTTTCCCTGCTCATCTGCCCAGCAAGGTGGGTAATCTAGCCCACCTTTGGCTTCGAGCTTGTTCTTCAAGAACTGAATTTGGCCTTTCAAGTCAGTGTTTTCTTTCCGAACCATAACGGGATCAGCCCCTTCCTTTTTAAGAACAGCGACTTCTCGATACTCTTTGATAAGGCTTTCAAGTTTCTGCCCAGGGGAGTCACCTGCTAAGGCTGCAAGCAACGGGTCATTAGTAAAGGTTTGATCGATTTTTGCCTTGTCAGCAAGCTGCTGCTTTGCAGCCTTGGCAATGTAGTCTGGATCCTCAGATAGAGCTTTTTCATCTGTCTTTTCGAGCTTTTCTTGGAGCTGCTCTTTGATCGTCTTGGTCAGGGCCAGTGCTTGCTCAATCCGCTGCTGAACCAAAGCCCCATCACCTTGCCCCTTAGCTGCCTCATCAATAGCTTTCTGTAATTCACTCAGCGCGGTGATCTTAGCCTCTTGGTCAACCAGTTGCTTTTTTAATCTGATGATCTCGTTTTGACTTCGCACAGAGTCTACTAGGTTTTTAATCACTTCTTGGGGGTTATCGATATTTTTGCTAACCAGCTTATCCTCAAGAAATTGCTCGGCTTTCTTTAGGTCAGCCTGCTTTTGCTCTATTCCTACATATGATCTTAGTCGCTCTAAAAGTCGTTGGTTTTCTTGATGTCCCCAAGCAACCATAGAGCCTAGTAGAAACATCAGAATAAAGACCAAAATAAAAGCAATTTCAGTCAATGATAGTTGAAAAATCTGGTCGTTTTTATCGGCCATATTTCATACTCAATTTGCCGATAAAGGAGTAGAAGGTTCGCTGAGCGGAGTCACAGTCTGTGAGGCGGCTGCAATAGAGTTCTCTACAACAGCATCGAGGGCAGAGTATTTGTCTCCGCTCGGAATAAGATGCTGAAGATTTGCATTAAGTACCCGTATTTGCTCATTTAACTCAGCAACCCCCTGAAGCTGATATGCGGTTGACGCACCGTGATCTAGCTGAGTTTTATTTAGCTCAAGCAACTGCACCATTAAGCTACCAAGTGACGCAACCGACGCGGTGGTAGACCTAGAGTCATGCACTGATTGCTGTGTCATTTTCTCAATCGAGACAATAGCGGGTGTAAGCTTTTCCATTGAGTCTTTGACGGTTCCAGCCATTTCACTAGCAACCTGTGTCATACCCAGCCATGCCTTATGGAAATCCTTGGCAACTTCACGATTTTCGCCGATCTGATCAACCAATTTGCTCATCACGCCATTGGTGTCCGCAATTAGATCCGCGTGCTCGTGCAACTTACCAAGCATAGACTCCTGCTGCGCCGAAAACCCCTTCAGCATTTCTTCTTGATAGGCTTGAAGTTGATCGATTACTGCCTGCTGTTGGCGCTTAATGGCAAACAGCAACTCTTGCTGCTCCGCCGACAACGCTTGAGCCGTCGACAACACCTCACTCAGAGACTCGGCTTTGGTATTAATTTTATCCACAGTTGTGGAAACGCTCTTTGCTGCGCTTTTAACGTGCTCAGAGACTAGTTTCACGCTATTGCTAGCATCTGCCGTAGTCCCATTCAGCTGCGCAATTGGTGCCTCCAAACGGCTAGAAAAAATATCTGGCGGGAACTCAACAGCCGTTAGGCGCTCTATCAGCGTCGTGATAAAGCTTTGCAGGGTTTTATCAATTCCTTCGCTGGTTTCGGATGCCCGCTCTTGGTACTGCTCCAAGATACGGTTTAGTCCCATTGATGCAGTTCGCACATCCTGAATCAAACCCAGAATTGTGGTTTTGTTATGTTCTGTCATTGCACTGAAGAACGTCTCGATCTCTTGGCGATGGGCCTCTGACATCGAGTCAATCTGCTCCTTCACTCCAGCGACGGCTATTCGTGACGCTTCGACTGCTTCGCTACGAAAAACTACTAGCTGGTCAAACGAGCGAGAAAACTCATCCGTCAAACGCCGGGAAGCTGTAAGTACGCTATCTTCAACATTTTTTAAGGCGTCCTCTGCGTTTTGACGGAAACTCACGAGTACCACGCGAACAATCACACCAAGACAAGTGCTAATCATTGCTGCGCCAAATCGAGCAGCTACGTCCCCCAAGCCTGATCCAATGTTGTGCAAATCAAAAAGCGAGGCAATGATCGAAGCAATAGTAAAAATAAAGCCAAGATAGTAGCAGGAGTCTGCAAACTTCTCGTCGGAGACACTGTCGTCGCGCTTATAAATACCAAGCCCAATATAAAGCACCATTACCAGCAAGGGCAAAATCAAACCGCAAATATATGGGCTGCCAAGAGCAACACTAAGAGCCGCCAGGGCAGTTTTAATGCTGACTGCTGTTATAAATAATTTTTTGATGTCGAGTTTGACGGTCATAATCTAGCCCTCCATCGTGTTAACGCCGGTTAAGCGTGCGCCAGCACCCTCAAAATAAAGTTCCCAAAAATTCAACTGTTTCATTGTCTGTAACTTCGGGTATTTCATTAAGTAATGGATTTCCACTTTTACCCCAGATAGATCCGTCTTGCTGCGCTCGCCATAAGGCGTTTTAGAGAAGTCGTTATAATCTGGAATGCCCTTGAACATCGAGTATTCAGGCGTATTCGGTAGCATGTCCGAGAAAATAATCAGTTTGCGGGGGCCTCGTACGTTTTGCGTTCTAAAACCATTTATCGAGGCGAGCTGGATCATCTCAAATATGGGTGAGTATTGCGCCGGAGTATCTGACAGCAGGGAGTCTTCTAGTTTTTCAATGGGCGCTTTAAAGGACTCGTGATAACGTAGATCAATCCGTTTCAGGTTTGCAGTCATCTCTGACTTACCTGCGCTGGTGCCTGGGTTGCAGCGCTCGAAGAGCGGCTTGGCATTGTTCTCGAAGCTTTCGCCCAACGAAAACACCGACAACAAATATCCTTCGGGAACAACCTCGTCACTGAGTGCTCGCAGCGCCTGACTGAACGCTTCACGCTGAATGAAGGAGTAGGGGTCGGTGTTATCAACTAGTACCACCACATGCCCGAGAGGGCCCTCCGCCGGACACAGCGTAACTCTATCCGGGCCCTTGGGCTGGTTGTAGAGGTAATACCCCCCTATACCTAGAGCCGCCAAGATAACCCCGGCCGCCCCTACAATCTTTATCCAGTCACCCGCATTACTACTTTTCTTGGTGTATTTGTTCTTGGCGGTATACCGAGATTTATGTGCCATATCCCCGACTCCTACAGCTGCTGATGGATAGCTTTGAGCTGGTCAAAGCGGCTCTCATGGGCAGATTGGATAGACCCCCGTACTTGCTCCACGTCAGCCAACAGCCCATTCAGAAGGGACTCTTGCTCTCTGTGCTTGGCCAGCTCAGTCGAGGTGTCAAAGATTGGGAGCTCTATTTTTTGTAGCGCTGGCGGGCTATCGAAATACCTAGGGCGAGGCACTCCGTTTCGATGCATTTTATTTTCATCGCGGAAAGCATCGATCAGCGCCTGCAGCATGTTTTCGGCTTTGCTGAGGTTCAATTTCAGTCGATGCCCGCACGAGGCTTTGTCTTCCACTAGCTTGCCGAAATCCAGCACACAAACCTTGGCACGCTCAACATCATGCTCCAGAGACTCCAGCAACATTTCCTTAAGGCCGGAAATTTCCCCGCGCACTTGATCAACTAGAGCGTGGTATGCATTGATCGCCTCATGCGTCTTGCGGTGTCGGCGACCATATCCGGGGTAGGGATCGTCCAACTTGTAGCCATCGACCAGCCCTACCAGCGCAAAAAAAATGCTGATACAGAACAACAGCCAGGATGAGATCTCTGTTAGCCCAAATGGAGCTGCTTGCAGAGTTTGCAGGGATAGCGCTGCAGCATTGATATTTTCATCTACAGCTTGGCCCATAGCCTCTCGGTAATGCGCGATGGCAAGTGCCGAAACTGTCATGAACGCAATCACAAATAGCCAGCCGAGGTAGCCAATCAGGCGACGTCCTAGATGATGGTGATTGACGTTGGGAAGCCACAAACGGCCTAAGAATGCCGGTACTGTAAAGTTAATAGTCGCCAAGATTAGGGCCTGAAAAAAACCACCGACTAAGCCACTATCTAATCCTTGGGCGAAGAAGAAGGCGTTCACAAAGCCTTCAATCGCAATGAGTGCTAGACCGACCAAAATCAGGCTGGCTTTAGCGAGTCCCTGTGGATAATGGGCCTCACGACTCAGTTTATTTTCCTTACAGAATGTATCCAGATCATCCTGCTGGCGCGCTGCCGCATTACGGCGTCGGCCTAGCTCTACCTCGGCGTCAGAAATCTCCTTATTGGCAAGGCGTTCGTATTCGTCAGCATATTGTTTGGCGCGATTCACGTACTGGGTGATATCAAACGAGTTGAGTCGCTCGTGGATGCTGTTAATCCGGGTCAATGCCCACTTGCTATAGTTAGCGCGAACTGCCTCAAGCCGTTGAATGATCTTCCTCTCGGGGAAAGACAACGCGGTCGCATCGGCCTCAGGCAACCCCGCTCGACCAAGCTTTCTGGCTTCTATCTCTACATCCAGCTCCTTTTTAAGGTCTTCAAAGACCAACGGAACAAGGTCGGGATGGTCGTCCGCATCCGTCGACGGATGCGAGGCAAACAACCACGAGAACAGTTTTCCAATTGCCTTCATTACAGAATTCCTAAGCGCGCTTCAGCGCGACGCATTGTTATCGGCAGAGACTTTCACAGGGCACACCATCGCCGTCCCGGTCTAGGGAGGTGACGCCGCACTGCTGCAGATGAAACAGGGCATCCGCGCAATTGTTCATTTGCCCGCATAGTCGTTTGCTACAACCGCCGCCTGCGGCTGTAGCCGGAGTCAATGCAGACTGCTGTTTCCGCGCGGTAAATTCCGAATTGAGACTCCGCCCCAATTTGCGCCACTCCCAGGGCGCAATGATCTGCGCCTGTGGCAATCCCCAGACTCCGCGCTTAGTCGCTTGAGCCTCCTGCTCTACGCGGGGTAAAGAGTGGTCTTGGTTGTATTGGGGGTAAACCCAGGCGGCGCCACGCGCAACCATTTCACGGTTGACGTTCACGCCAGAGACACTGACCACGCCAATGGTGCGTCCATATCGGTCAGTACCCTGCGATTCGACCTTGACCTGCTTGGCGAAGATAAGGGCACTCAAGACCTGTTTCGATTTGGCCCCGTAGGGCTGATCCTTTTCTGGGGTATCGATATTGGCAAGGCGAATCTTGTGCTGACTTTTGTACACGTCTAGGCAGGTGAACGTATCGCCATCACTTAGCGCGACCACACGGCAGGTGTGCACTTCTGCGTGCAACACAGGGGCGGTGCTTAACAACGCCGCTGCCAGCCATGCCCTCAAGCTCATCCCTGACCCCTCTGACTGCCTTGAGCAGAACGAACGTCCTAGTTTGGTGAACCTAAATAGTAACGCGGACTGTGAACTAATTCATATTAGATGGAGGCGATCTGCCAGCTCCATCAGTCGCCGCTACGCGGAATAGGACGCTCTGTTCAACTCACCCGCTTCTGCCTCTAGATCGGTACCGCATGGCCTAGAGCAGTCACCGGCCTGCGGCCCGGCGCTATACCAGATCCTTGGTGACTGACTGCTTGAAGAGTTTGGGACATGAAAAGAGCGGTCGAGTAGGAGGCACTGTAGGCATCGGTCGAGACTGGAGCAGTATGAGAATTTCGCGTATTGCGCGAAGGAGGAGCCTGGCGCCTAGAACTGCGCGTTAGGGGGAAAATGGCTGCCCGTACGCTCACGGCACGAGTCGGTGAGACTCTGGCACTCGCTGATGGCAGTAGGCGGTTTTGCAATGGCGTGGGGGCAAGATGCTTATGCAAGGCTATGAATCCCATGCTGATACCGCCACTCCCCCTGCCGACAGCAGAATTAGCCTCGGTAGGTCACTGGTTCGACGTGCCAGAGGGCAGCGCACTCGAGTGCTTGGCTATAGGAGGCGAGCAGCAGCGGGTCTACGTAGTGACCATCGAACCACCCGTAGAATACGAATGAATTATGATCACTGGCCATGCTGGTGAAGCATCAAGATGCACAACTACCAGCCCATGTAATCTCTGCTTTGGCCGAAAGCAGACGCTGGTGATAGGTAGCTATCGGCCAAGAGGTGGACACTCGATCCGCTTTACCTTGAAGTACCCAGACTCGCCAGTGCGAGAGAGCATAAGACTTGAATGAGCTTGCGCGTCCCGCTGTCTGCCCTTATCGCGATTTTGATACTTAGTGAGAGGCTTTCACTTGCCTAGGATGGCGACGACTTCTCTTCAAGGAAATAGCGATGCTACCAACCACAGATCAACTGCCAACTTTAGGTTACCTCCACAAGGTCGTGTGCGACTGCCTTGGGCTTTGGAGTAGCGACAACCAAGATATAACCTTTCAAGTAGCTGCCACAGAGAAAGACCGGCGCGCTGCACTGCGGCAAGCTTTCGACGCAATCAAGAAGGAGGATGGCAAGTATGGATCTCTCAGCGACCTGGTGGCTGTGACTGCTCAGCTTGCCCCAAGTGATGAGCAGAAGGTCAAGAAAAGCCGGACGATTCAAGCCTATGTCAACCATCTCTCCAAAACCGACTTTGAATCCCTCGACGAATATGTAGAGTTACGCCAATACATTGAGTCCCTGATCACTGAGCGCTACTCCCGTTGGGGCGTATCTGAATTGGCTGTTGGCTTTTACGTGTCGGCGCTTTCGCACTACAGGGAGTTTGTCAGGGAGCACGCTTGCAACGCGGAGAGCCAGACATACAGCTATCAGTTCTTTCTCAGCAATGATCTTCGCTCGCTGACGGCGACACTAGTCGGCGCGTTGTTGCCGGATGATGCCTGGCCAACTGCCGAGAGGGATGAGCAATGGCCACTGAGAGGCTTTGCCGATGCTGCTTGCCGAATCACCGGCGTTTCGCTGCATAAGCTTCATCAGTACCACGAGTTCCGGAAAGAGGGGCCGCTCGATGAGCGGGCCTGGAGTCGTGAGTTCACCTCCCAGCCGATCAATACTCAGTCCAAGCAGGTGGTAGACCGACTTCGTAAGCCTAGTCGTATGAAGTGGGAAACTTTCTATCCGACTCTTCGACCACTGGTTCATCACCTGCCGCAGCACATCCACGAAGAGGCATTCGCGATTCACGCCTTTTCGGCCATGATCGCTCATAACCTCAACGCCCATATCGCGGATTGCGGGCCATTCGAGCCACAGGGGCGCTTGATGTGTGACCAAGCTGAGCTAGGCCACTCAATACCCAGCAGTGACTTGCTTGATCTTTTGTTTAACGACTATCCCATTGGCCAGCAGGTCTATGCCCAGCAGGCGCCCAACCGCTATCAATCCCTGCTCAACCGAATTAGGGCCTTACCGGGCTCACTAAACCTTGTGGCAGAGGTTCCCAATAGCCTTGAGCTAATTTACAAAAATGAACACAGGCGATTCATCGACGGGGGCCGGCATCTTACGTTCGTGAACGGTCCCGCATGGCTCAATGAGTGGGTGCGTGCCCAGGATGCGATGCAGGCAGGCGATAGCCTGCTGACCCTCAGCCACCTCACTACAGCGCTCGAAAAGGCAAAGTATGTGGCCGGGCCATTATTCATCCCGTTTTACATTCAGGTCTGTGCGTTCTGCAAATCACAATACCGGCTGCTGTCAAAGCAAAAGGATGAAGAGTTGTTCGAACGATTCTACGAAAGCTTGGGTAGCAATGCGGCGAGCTATGCAGGCCTACTGGGCTACACCCCTCGTCATGTGCGAGATCCTGAAACCTTGATACCTCAGACCATGCTGCCGCTGAGGTCAAAGTTGATCATCAGTGAAATCGATGCACTGGCAAACACTCTGGAGCCCTTGCTTGCCGGAGATAACGCCTCTACCTAGCTCGGCAGGCGATGCCGATGACTCCATTAGGGCGACGGCTTGAGTGATATCTCGAGCAGCAGGCGCTTGGTTGACAATACAAATCCAGATTTTTGAATTTTATCTGGTGTTTTTCGAGGTAAGCCTCGGTTTTCTGAGGTTGCCTCTCTACCGGGGTTCGATTTAACTCTATAATTCTAAATGTTAAATGCGATTCTATGGTTTAAGACTCAAGATGATGAATTTAGGCCTTATCAAGCCAGAAGAAGTCGTCAAGCTGCTCTGTGCGCGTCTGCGCCAAGAGCGCCTGGCTCAGCAGATGACTCAGGCCGAGGTAGCTGCCCGTGCTGGCATCGGAGTTGGCACTCTGTCCAATCTAGAGGCGGGGCGCAGCGTGGCATTCGACAGCGTGATTCGGGTGGCCATGGTATTGGGGCGTCTTAACGAGCTGGAGCAGTTGTTCATGCCGCGATTGGACAGCCTGGACGACATTCTCCGTTATGAGCAGGGCGCTCAGCGTCAGCGTGTCAAAAGGAAGTCCGACAATGCCTAAGCGAGTCGACGTCTACTACGATGGCTGGGGGGAGCATTGGCGCTGGGGTTCGCTCGTGTCCTCGACCGCGCTCACCGGGCGCCCACTGATTGCCTTTGAGTACAGCGAAGAGGCGTTGGAGCGGGGGTTAGAGTTGTCGGCCCTGCGCCTACCTTTGAAGGGGTCAAGACTGCGTAGGGACTTTCCCGATCATCAGCTGTGGTTGCCAGGGCCAGTCTATGACTCGTTGCCAGATGGTTGGGGCATGCTGCTGATGGACCGCCTGTTCAAGCGCCGTGGTCTCAATCCTGCGCATATTGGCCCCTTGGAGCGTTTGGCTTACATCGGTCCCCATGCCATGGGGGCGATGTCGTTCGAGCCTGTGGCGCCGGAGCTGTCCGCATCGCCCGAAGAGATTGCCCTTGAGAAACTGGCTGCGGAAGTCCAGGACGTGCTCAAAGGTGAGGGCGGTGAGTTCCTGCAGCAACTGCTGATGATGGGCGGCTCGCCACACGGCGCGCGGCCAAAGGCATTGCTCTATCGCGATGCAGAGCACGGCCGTTTCAGTACGGCGGCGGCACCTGGTCTGGAAGCCTGGTTGGTCAAGTTTCCTGCGGCAGGTGAGCATCCCGAGGTTTGTGCCATCGAGGCCGTTTACGCGCAGTGCCTGCGCGATTGCGCTATCGACACCCCGGATACCGAATACTTCGAGTTACCGAGTGGGCAGGCCGCTTTTGCTACTCGCAGATTCGACCGGCAAGAGGGCATGCGTGTCCCCATGCAAAGCCTCGCTGCTTTTACCGGCGCGGACTTCCGTGCCCCCGGTACGCTGGATTACACCAATTTCCTGCGGGCGACCCAGTTCTGCTGCAATGACGTACGGGAGAAGGCGATCGCTTTCGAGCGGATCGTGTTTAACGTGGTGTTTAACAATCGCGACGATCATTCCAAGAATTTTGCTTATCTCATGTCGTCGAGCGGCCAATGGAGGTTGGCTCCGGCTTACGACGTGACCTTCTGCGAAGGGCCTGGTGGATATCACCAGATGGACGTAATGGGCGAGGCGTTTCGCATCACGCGCAAGCATCTACTCAAGCTTGCAGTCGAAGAGGCGGATCTGTCAGCGAAAAGCGCTGCCGACATCATTGAGCGGATCTGCCATGTAGCCAGCGGTTTCGCGGAGAGCGCTAGGCGACAGTTCTCCAGTGGCATAACCCGGGATACCTTGCGCACGATTCAGGTGCGAATTGAAAAGAATATTGAAAGCCTCATTTAGGTATCGTCAGCAGGATCTCTCCGAAGAGATTGGAGTTTGAGGTGCCTAATTTTAAGGTTGGGTTAGAGTTTTTTGTGTAACACATAGGGCACATGTATGACCGTGCTGGGTAATTACTCGATTTTAATGTAATAAGTTGGCCGGCTCCAGCGGTCTGATCGCTCGGGCACCCATTGCACCTGCTCGCTGAAAAGTGGAAGTTCTTTAATGGTGACTGTCTTCCCATTTTCTAATTTAGGCTTATTCCCTTGGAGCAAGATTGTTTCTTTAAATTGATAAACACTTCCCTCCTTTTTGATATGTCCAAGCTTGGTTAGTAACTCGATCGCTGCCTCCAGTCGTTCGGAATTTGCCCGGCCTCTAAGGCTGCTGGGGCCAAGTTGCTTAACTTTGGTTAGTGTGAAGGAGGTTGTTGTCCCTGCTTTCAGATTATTTGGCGGCTGCTGTTGGTCTGAGGTTATGAAGGGTGATTTGTTGTTTTGATTGGTTATGTTCTTTTCTTCCTTGTAAGCCTCCTTCAGCAGGTAGTGCGCCAAATTATTTGCATCTGAAATAATTTGCGGTTCACTGGCCAGATTCTCAATAAAGTGCCCTGAGCAACGCCGCGTAAAATCCCAGCAAAACTCTAGAGTGGCTTTATCGATCTCGATATCGTTGTCTGTGCTGCGCTCAAAGGTATGTAGTATTGCAGCCAGGCGACTCGTGTTTTCCAGTAACTTGGACGCGTGATCTTTCAGGTAGTGGTACAAACCGTTTTCTTGCATCTCCTGCTCAAGCTGCCGACTGTACTGGTACCATAGGTTTGCGGCCGGCTCCGAGAACTGTATGACTTGGCGTTTAGATGAGCTGTCGGAACCCAATCGTTCACGGATGCGGGCATTGAAGGTTTTCTGGCGTGGTAGTTCTGACAGCTTTTGTTGGTCACGCTGCCCGGCCATAGGGCGGGGCTTGACGACTAAGAAGCGGGCGAGAAAACCTGTGCCGCGAGCCTCCTCTCCTCGTTTTCCTAGAAATCGACTGACCACGCTTGGTTGCGCCATTAGCGATAAGGTGAGGCGAGCATCTTGTAAAACGAAACCCTCCCTTGAAATGCGGTCGACAATCACGCTGCTGCCATCCCATAGCGTATTAAGTTTGTCGAGTTCGCCTAACGCTTTTCCACTGAAAATGCTGTTGGCTTCACTGGTTAATAGGCAGCCGCTGGGTGTGTTTTCATAAAGCATTTGCATGAGTGCTTGCGGGGTGGTGTCCTCGTAGAGAAATTTGCCTGAGCGGCTGGGTTGCGGTTCGGCTCTGACATGTTTCGCGACCTCTTCTATGGCTGCCTGTGTAGCTGCTTTGTCTTCTTGGGCTGCGCATTTACTGTACATACGTTCGAGGTGTCGCTTATGAGCCTTCCACAGTTCATGACTAACTCGGTGCTCTCCTAAGGATTCTTCGTTGGCTTTGTAAGCAGCATCATTTGCGGTGCTAATCGCTTCGAAAAAATACTTCTGTGTGGTGGTCTTGCGCTCCCCGGAGTCTGCGATGGTCAGCAGCATTAGCGAGGTCGGTACTTTATGGCCGGTGGGCATTTGTAGGTCGACAAGTCCCTGACAGGCTGTAGCCATCGCACCGAAAGCACTCATCATTGCCATCTCTCGAGAAACCTGTAGTTCTCGAGCGGCTTCTATTACCGCGGCCTCCACCAAGCTGTGCTCACGAAAAGAGGGCCAGTGGCTGTCATGGTTGGAGGTTGATTCGCTGTTCACTGATTCATTTTCAGTAGGGCACATTTCTCTAAACCTCGCTATTTTCGCTATTAATAGCGAAAATAGCATGGTTTTCAGAATTTATGCTGTGTATTTCTATACAACCTAGAGCAGCAGAGTCGAGTGATTCGCTGCGCGTCCAGGGGGATTGGAGAGAAATATCTGGAGGGCAGGGGCGTTCGGGAGCTTCCGGGTCTTGCTGCTTTCTTGGGGATGGGCATGTGCACCAAATTATTAGTGCGGTCTAGATAAAATTGGAATGTGACTTTCAGTTTGATGGGTTGATATAGAGCTATTGGGGCACTTAATTGCGGTGGGTGATTGTTGTGGGCTGGTTGTGCTGTGTTGTTGGCTAGTATAGTGTTGACTTCTTGTGTCTGTGTCTATCTCTCGTTATTTTGATGGGCTATAAAGTGATGGATGCGGCCTAGTTATTTTGAGGTAAGTTCGGAGTGGTTTTTTTGAGTGAGTGCTCATTAAACTGGCTGTTCACGCATGATTCACGTATCTGAAGAGATGTGAAATGGGTGTTTTTGTGTTGGTTAGTTAATATTATTCGTCTCAATGTTAAAGTGAATGCTTTGTTTGGTAATTGGTGACAGGTATGAGAACTCCTATGAAACACATCATAGGAGTTCCTCATGTACATACAGCCACCACAAGAGTCGCCTACTTGGCGAGGCCTGCCAGTTCAATTGTCATCGTATGAAGTCGAGTCAAGCTATCTGCAGCGTATCTACGACTTGATGACTGACTGTTTGACGATTCATCCTCGCTGGAGTGTCTTTCGTTTTGATTTGCGAGTGCCGCAAGGCAATATTTTGCCTCTTGGTGCAATAACCGATTTCTTTGAGTCGTTAAGAAGTCAGCTTGAGAGTGCGTTAGCAACTAACTTGCGCCTTGGTAAGCGAGGCTATGATCCAATGCTTCGCTATGTATGGGTTCGCGAATGGAATAATGCATGCTTCCCGCATTATCACGTTGCGTTGCTGCTTAATCGTGATGCTTACTTTAGTTTGGGGGATTATTCTCGCTTGCATTTGACTGACTGCAACTATGACGAAATGCTCTCGGGGCGAATTTGCAAGGCTTGGGGTGCTGCGTTGGATATCGACTGGAGGCAGGCTCAGGTGGGAGTTTACTTCCCGGTTCGGCCGGTTTCTGCACTGACGCGTCATGGGCCTCTATCCGACAGACAGTTCTATGGAGTTTTTCATCGACTCAGTTATTTCGCCAAGTTGCACACCAAGCGATATGGTGAAGGCGGGAGGAACTTCGGCATGAGTCAAGTCAGTCGCATTCAAGCCTCACAGGACTGAGCCATCTCATGGGACAAGCTAATGGAGTTTCGATCATGAGACTGATTCGACTGAAAGAAGTAATGCGGGTAACAGGGCTGGCACGCTCAACGGTCTACAAGTACATCGCGGAGGAATCCTTCCCGAAGCCCGTCTCCTTGGGGGAGCGGTGTGTCGGCTGGGTGGACGATGAAGTGCAGGACTGGATTATGGCCAGAATCGAAGAACGCAATGTGGCTCAGAGCACAGTAGTGAAGCCAGGTCGACTGAGTCTGGCGTGCTAGTGCCACCCCATGTGCGCCATGACCCGTTAATGATTGGTCATGGCGCTTCTACATGGCCATCATCATGGGTGTAGAGCCATACGTTGCCTCAGCCCGCTCAGATCAGGTGCAAGTCATTTAGTGTCGGCAGTTTGGCTATCTGTAGATCGCGACATGGACGTCGTTCTTGAAGAGATCCCTCCAGCATAGCTTTGAGAATATGTCGTTTGATGCAAAAAAAATCCCTCACGAGGTTGAGGGATTCCGCAGGCCGTGGCACTCGCCTCTCGTGACGCACGTTGAGTGCGCCATGAGGCTTTCGAGCGCTATTGGCTCTTTACGACGATCACATAAACAATCCAGGCCAGTATAGGGTCGATGATCATTCCAAGAATGAACCATATCCAGAATGATCTTCCGCTCCCTTTGGCGGCTAGACCGAGTACCACGGCCAAGGTGATCCAAACTATGGCTATCAGCATTTACTGCACTCCGTTTTTAAGTGATGCCGATGGTTTTGTTCATCTGCATTGATTGAGCATTTCGCCTCGGCAAATGAGGCCAACGCCCAGACCTTTTTGTGCGGTGAGAGACCTTCGGTATTGGGGCCCCATCTGCGATTAGTGGGACCAGGTGTTTCTCAGTGATCGAGCAATTTGAGGTGATTATCAACCTTTAGGGTTGAGTCTCGGTTCTTTGAGTCCTTCATGTCAACAGGTTGTGACACGACCATCTGGGGTGACTGGAGGGTGTGATGTCAAAGACCGAATCGAAGAGACTGGCTGATGTGGTGGGGCGGGCGATTGCACGGCAGCGTCTGCAATCTGGACTCAGCCAGGAGCAGGTTGCCGAGCGACTGGGGATAGGCAGTGAAGCGGTGTCGCGAATAGAGCGTGGGGTGGTGATGCCCAACATCGAGCGACTGGTTGAGCTGGCCGCTGTCTTTGGATGCGAAACCGCTGAACTACTGACAGAAGCGAGTGATCGCCCAGAAGATCAGGCGCGTCGTCTCCACGCTTTGCTTTCCTCCCTGGGCGGAGACGACAGGCAACTGGTGATGGAGGTTGTAGAGCGTTTGGTTGAAAGGTTGGCACGCAGTTGAGCTAAGGGCTGGATTGGGGCGCATCGAACAGTGCTCCGCAGCGCAAGCAAAGACACGTGTGCCCCATGAACTGATACCTCTGCATGTCCTGAATCCAGGTGTTGATACCCTCCCAGTCGGACGAGATCGCTGATATTCCGCCAGTGATCATATTCAGCGCCTGCGCCAGTGGCTGAACGTCTGCTGAGCTGGCACTGACGGCGACTCGCTGAGCTCCCTTGATGACGCTCTCCGCCATTCCGAGCACGCATGCAATGGCACTTGCAGCGTCTCGGGTCAGAACTGCCGAGGAGTTGCATATCAAGCATTCCATGGTGGTCCCCTCACAAGTAGCCAGACTCGGCTAGCGATACGCAGCCTTCTTTGCCTACCACGACATGGTCGAGCGTTCGTACGCCGACCAGGTTCAGCGCCTCCTGCAGTTTGTGTGTCAGGTTGCGGTCCGCATGGCTTGGCTCGGGATCACCTGAAGGGTGGTTGTGGACCAGGATGATCGCTGCCGCGTTGTGCGCCAGTGCCATCTTGACCACCTCTCTCGGGTAAACGCTTGCGCCGTCCAAGGTGCCTCGGAACATTTCGTGAAACGTGATCACCCGGTTCTTGCTGTCGAGCAGCAGCAGAGCAAAGACCTCGTGCTCGTAATCGGCCAGCAGTGCTTGCAGATGGATAAAAACCTCCCGTGGAGAGGTCAGTGCCCGTCCCCGACGAAGGCGTTGATTGGCGAGTTGCCGAGCCATCAGCAGGATGTCAGCTTCAGTGACAGGCGATTCAACCAGGTAGGTGCCGGTTGGCTCACTGGCCTTCAGTTTGTGCAGTTTCATGATGGTGTCCTTGGTCCTGATTAGATGTGGCGCAGAGCCGTTGAGCCTGTGATTCCAACTTCTCGCTCAAGCTGGTTTTCGTTGCGGCTTGGCAGGTGTCGGCAGGACTGCCGCTATCGGTGGGGTAGAACTCCTCGGCGATGGCGCCCGCGTCTTCCTCACTGTCTTCGAAGGCGCCATTGGCAAAGCCTCGACGTGCTGCGTCATCCAGCGCAGCCTGATCGAAGCCCGTAGCTTGTCGTTGTGCATCGAGTTCTTGGGTCGCCTGCAGCGTTTGGGTCATGTCCATGCTGTGGCGGACTGTCAGGTCAGCGTAAAAGATCGGTGTGCCGTGGCTCTGGCGAGTGGACTTGCCACGCAGGCGCAGTTCCAGCGGCAGGCAGGCCAGGCGATTGCCCGAGATGGCCTGGAAGTAATGCAGCCGAGCGGCGAGGGTGCGGATGCTGTTGAAGCCGGTGGTACGGAAGACGAAGCTGCCCAGCGGATCCTCGTCCCCAATCACCACGTTGAGTCGGCCATAGGGCTTGCACGCTCCGCCCTTGGCCAAGGAGCAGGCATCTGGTGAAGGGCAGGGCAGAGACTGCATGCCGTCCTGCGTGACGCGCTTGCAGGTCTCGCCATTACCAACGCACAGCGGTCGCCCGGACTGCCGATCGAACAGGGTGTAGTCGGCGCGGAAGTTCAGCTCTGGCTCGTTGAACAACAGGCGTATGGGGATGCTGCGCAGCTTGTCTCCATCGCTTTGGCGCAGCTCATCATTCAGTGGGTGCAGGAGCCAGCCATCCTTGCCCTGCACCTGAGAGGTGATGGTGAACTGATCATCCTTTTCCGGCAGACGCTTGCCGTTCTTCTCGATGACCTTGCCGATGGAAATCCGCCCGAGTACCGGCGGGGTGATAGCCAGACCTTTGAGCATGGTGGTTCTCCTGGAAATAAAAAAGGCCAGCCACGCAGTGCGAACTGCATGGACTGGCCAAGGGGGAAGGGCGTGAGAGGGTGAAGGGAGTCAACCGACGAGAAAGCGCCGTGCTCCGGTTTTCAACAGCGGGTACTTGGCCTGCAGGTATGGCTTGTCCTTGAGCAGTTGGGCGACATCGAGCCCTACGCTGTCCTTGGCCTTGCGCCAACTGACATAGCCATTGGAGAACTCCGCCCGGCTGGCGTCGCCCATGGCCTGCTGCAGCATCTGCTTGAGTTCGGCCTCGCGCTTTTCCTTATCAGCAATCGACTGCCGAACGGCTTTCAACTCGATATAGGCCGCGGTCAGGCCAGCATGCTGGCTGAGGTCGACGGTCTGCCCGCTGTCCTCTGGGTAGAGGCAGCGCAGGGCGGCTTCAGCGGAGGCCGTACCATCGGCTGGCGGTGGCGTGTCGCTTTCCACGTAATGCCAGAACTGGCGCTCCAACTCGATCAGGCGAGCGATCATCTGCTCGTCCCGCTCGATGCGATGGATCTCCAGCGTCTGGCCACCCAGCAGCACCGCCACATCAGCAGCTTGCTTGCCAGTAACGGCGAGTTGGTGCATCACCTGGAGCTGTACATACTCCGGCACACCCTCTTTCCAGAGGCGTGCGCCATTTATGCCGGCGGTCTTGCATTCGAGGATCTGCACATCGTCAGCGCCGATCACTTCGCGGTCGATGTTGGCCAGCATCCAGGGCAACTCGGAGTGCTGCAATACGGCATTGATCCGCCGTACCTTGTGCTTCGTGCGCTTGCTGTAGTGCCAGGCCACGATGGGCTCCAGGACGTTGCCCCAGTACATCGGGCTCTCCTTATCCTGAGGGTCGGCCTTGGGCATGCCAGCATCGCGCCCGGTCTTTTCCAGCCACAGCTCTAGCTGCGACTTGTACGGATTCAGGCCGACTGCCGCGGCAGCATCGGAGCTTCCGATACCTTGCTTGCGAATTGCCAGCCAGTCCTCGCGAGGTAGCTCCTTGGTGCTCACTAGACGCAGGGCAGGGCGGGTCTTGCGGGTGTTGCCGTTCAATGAAGTGGCTTTCATGTGCATACCTCAGAGACATAAAAAAGCCCGGTCAGCGCGAAGCTGACCGGGCGTGGTTTTAGGGGGTAAGAGGCGGGCGCTTTTAGATAACTTTGCCGTTGTAAACGACGGTGGTTGCCCCTTCTTTCTTGATGCTTAGCTTGTTGCCTTCAGCAAAGGCTTCGACGGTTTCCGAGCAGCCATCAATGCTGGCTTTGCCATCGACAATTTCGCTCTTGGTGTCGTAGCTAAAGACGTATGTCGTTGCCGGGCAGGAGTTGCCGCTCTCGCCGGTTGAGACAATCAGGACAAATTTGTCTGGGCCAAAGGCATAGGCTTTTTCGATTGCGACGTAGCCGGTGGCTTCGGGATCCTGCACGACCGACTCCATGAGGTTGACCACCCCAGCTCTGGATTGGTAGTTGAGTGCAGTGCCGAGATCCATGTGGGCGATGCTGAAGGGACCCGCTGCATCGTCCGAAATCAGTAGCGCCTCGTAGGCAATGCTGGGGGCTGCTGGTGCAAGTAACTCAGGTTTGGTAGCCGCGGCTGGCTGTGGTGTGGGGGACATGCACTGTCCGCTTTCGCAGATGCGGTCGCCTTTGCAATCCGTATCCTTGGTGCACATTGCCGGAGGTTGATTTGTCTGTACGGTTTCTTCTTTGGGTTTGTCGCATCCGCTGATGGCGAGTGCGAGCAACGCAATGATAGCTATCTGTTTCAACGTGAAGATCCTTCTAGATGGTGGTGTGTGATTATTGACGAACTCCGGTCCGAGGTCGAACAGCCACCCAGCCCAGATAGGCCGGGTATGCCGTAGTACCGCGGTCAGGCTGCTAACCTCAAAGCAGCATCCAGCGCACGCTGCTTAATCTGTGCACCCTGGCCGAACCAGGCCGAGTCCATGCGGTACTCGTTGCTGCGCGCACGACGCTCGTGGTCGACGAACTCGGTCACGGCGTTGAGCAGCCCCCAAGCAGTTCCGTTGGCTGACTCCAGCGCGCTACCGCGTCCGCGGCCCTGGTACAGGCTTTCCACCTTCTGCATAGCGCGGATGTTGGGCACTACTTCAGCTTGCTGGCTCTTGGGCGAGCTGTCGCCCAGCACTGCAGTGATAAAGCTAAGCGCCTCCTTGGGCTTCACTTTGCGCTCGGCCAGGGTGCGCATGCGGTACATGAAGTCATCCCATTGCGAGACGGCAATACCGAGTTGCTTCTTCACTGCCGTTGGATCGAAGCGGGTGTTGTGCGGCACCTTGATCGCTCGGCTGGTGCCGTCCAGGGCTATGGTCAGTGTGTTATTGCAGACCACGCGCACCGTGGTGGGTGTTGCGGTGGTAGCCAGGGTGCCGTCGCAGGAGGTTGCGAGCAGCAGGTAGCCGTTGACCTGGTCGTTACCTTTGAGTGCCGCACCTTGCCCGGTGCGCGCTAGAGCCCAGAACTTGCGCCCGCCCTTGAGCACGCCAGCAGTTTCCAACTCGTAGCCGGAGACCTCGGTGAGGTCACGATAAAACTCCAGCACCTCGCGCGGTTGGACGGTGTGATAGCGGCTGGAGACCACGGACAGTGGTGTTTTGGTGTCAGAGCGGAAAAGCACTTTCTGCTCGGGGAACAAATGGATGGTACCCAAGTGGCCAATGGCATCCGATTTAAAGTGAACCGGGCTTTCAAGGATCTGCCAGTCCATGCCGGCTTCGCGTTGCCATACCTCGATGGGCTGTTGCTGGGTGAGTTGATTGCCGAGGCCGTGCCACGGAGTGGCGCCAGCGTAAGCCATGGTTTCAATGAGATGAGCCATAGAAACTCCTTGCCAGGTTTTCTGGCGGGCGCATCGAATCCCGGTTCCAGTACCGAGTTAAAGCGCCTGGAAACATGAGTGGGATAAGTCGTGAGGGGGCAAAGGGCTCTAGCTATCGGTCGCCGAAAAAACATGACCGCAGGCTTGGCACTCGAAGTTGTCGAGTACGCGGGCATCGATTTCTTCACCCATATGGGCGCCGGCGAGACTGCCCACGGCACCGCCTGCCAGACCGCCGAGAATTGCGCCAGCAAGGCCACCTAGCGCGGCGCCCAATGGTCCAGCTACCGCGCCTATGGCTGCGCCGCTTTGCGCTCCGCTGACTGCACTGGCCGCGCCTGTTGCGGCACCGCCGACAGCACCGACGGTTCCGCCCAGCTTGCGAGCGATATTGCGGGTGGTGATGTGCCCGGAGCGACACGCAGGGCAATAGATCGACATTGTTCAGACTCCTAAATCTAGGGAAGGGGCTGAAGCGGGTGATACCTGCCCGTCTTCCCTTTAGTGATCTAGGTCTGAAATATTCTTCAATCGATCTATCGCTTTCATTCCATCGCGGAGCCAGGTTCCATGGCGAGGCATGACGCCTCAGCCTGACATTCGGTTTGCTTCTCAGTGTTAAATTTGCCCTCGACAACCAACACGTTTCAGAAGTAGCAAGGAAGAAACTCGTGCTCGAAGCCGATAAGCGCTGTCAGGAGTATTTTCAGGGGCAGTACGCACAGTATCGGCGGCACCATAGTGCTGCTGAGGCGCTCAATGAGTGTCTACACGACTTCCTGGATCAGCGACCCCAGGGAAAGTACTCGGCGCGCAATCGTGCTGCTGGTCTTGTCGCTGCTCATTTCTGGTGGGAGCAAGATAGCGTCGCTGGAGCTGAGTTGGTCAGCCAAGCGATAGCACGCGTGCTGCATTTCGACGATGTGATGAGTACGGAGCTGCTGGATCATTTGGCTGCCCATCATGCTGACCAGTTGCGCTGGGCCATCCGCTACTCAAAGCTCTTCACTCGCGTTGATTCTCAGCCCTGGCGTCATCTCCATGAGTCACTCTCTAGCGCTGAGTGGATGGAGTTTTTTGGGGTTTGTGGGCGTCTGTTGCAACAGCTGGAACCGTTTGATGAGGCGATCGTTCAGGCTGAGAAAAAGCTTAAATCGCTTTCTCTGATTGAGCTGCTTTCCTATCTAAGTGTGCTGGCCTACAGCCGCTTGGCAGAGGTTGACGCTGAGATGGCAGGCCGCGATTGGGGCGTTTATGAACGGGTCATTTTGCGCAAGTTGGAAGCAAGCGAGGAGTCTGATTTCCGGCTCTCCGAGGAGGTGCTTGGACGCTCCCTAAGGCGACATCTGTCACCTATGTTGTTTCCCCAGCCTGGCGAGGAGCGTCAATGCCTAGCCAATCTGGAGACTGTCGCCATTCTGGTCGCTGCGATGCGCGAACGAATCGATTACGAAGGGTCCATTGATTGGTTTTGCTTCGACGAGGAGTGCTCGTATCAGCTCAAGCCTGGGCAATCTGTAATCTTCAATAAGACTGATGAAGGTACGCTGCGCTGGCAGCGCACGGAGCGTAAGAGCCAGTTGCTCTGGTGCTATTGGATGTACCGTGCGATTGATTTGTTTGCCGTTTCGGATCTTGCCGGGCAGATCATTGGCAGCCCTGAAAACCATGAGGTAAATCAGCTCGCTTACATCAAGGCCATGCGCAGTCAACTCTACTTGCAAGTGGTCTTCGGTATTGGAGAGAGGGTCAGGCTGAATAATGGAGTGGAGGTTCAACTGAGGCACGCCATGCTTGCAAGCGAGCTCACCATGGCTTTTTTCGAGCAGGCATATCTGCAACCCTACTATCAGTACCTAGAAGAGCTCGATTCGCCCCTGGCGGCACTCGGGCGGCTTGCTTTTGACGGGCTGGTAGCGGGCGAGAATCGCTTTCCCATGACCTGGTCGGATCAGCCGGCAAAAGTTCAGCGGATCAGCGGCTGGACGGTTAGCGATAGGCATCCTTCAGGCGATCTTGAGGCTGCCAAAGCAATTTTGCAGTTCTGGACCAGTGATCTGCAGACGCTATCCGCTCAGATCAAGCAAACACCGAACATGCCAACGCCGCGCTTGTACGAGCGTCCTTTTTACAAGGTTGGTCGTTTCAGCTTTCAGTTTCCCTGGGTTGCCGGTCGGCAGAATAGCCTGACGGCTGCGGTGAATAATTTGCGGCGCGTTGAGGGGCGTCGGACGGAACTGCGTAGCGAAACAGAAAGGGTTGAGCACGAACTGGCTGAGTCGCTCAGGCGCCGAGGGTTCAATGTCCTGGTGGGCTTCCAGCCGCCTATAAGTGGCGAGCCAGATGCCGGAGAAGTTGATGTGTTGGCGCATCTAGACGGTGTGCTGCTTTTGCTTGAAGTGAAGTCGGGATTTATCCGCTCATCACGTCATGAGGTCTGGCTGCACCGAACCAATACCCTACGCAAGGCAGCTAGGCAGTTGAAGCGTAAACGGCCAGAGGTGCTTCAGGCGTTGCAGATGGTCCCTGATTTACGCTCCCGATTGGGGATCGGCGAGCTTGATAGCATCCAGGCGCTGCATTGCTGGATCGTCGATACATCGATTGAGCTCGATGGTGAGACTGTCGATGGCTTTCGTGTTGTCTCGCGGGAAGTAATGGAGGTCGCGTTGCGCGATGAGCAGCACTACCTGAGGCCTTTTGACCAAGAGGAAGAGCCTGGCTCTCTTTATCCCCATGGATTCAGCGCTCAGGCGTTTACACAGGTTATTGAGGGCAACGAGATCTGGCAGGGTGTGCATTAACGTCTTCACACGGCGCTTCAGGACCGTTGTACGGGCTTAAAGGTGGCCGGCGTTACGCCGGCCACTTCGCTCAGTTGTGCAGACAGAGCTCCACGATTTTCTGAAGGATCGAAGTCTTGGCCGATTCCCGGAGCTTCACTATGTCGAAGGTGAACGTAGAGAAGAACATCTCGCCCAGCGGGTGGCTCAAGACGGGAACCTTCGCTCCGGAGTCGTTCGTGATTACTACGTTGTAGACGAGGCTCTGTTTCGGGATGGTGTTGTTGGCCGCTTTGTTAGACGCAACAAAGAACCAGGCCCCTTCAGTACCGTTATCTTGGATGAAGATGCTATGGCGCTGTTTCTGCCTGGTTGGCGTGAGGTAGTACGGGAGGGCAGATATTTGGATGCCGACCTCTCGTGACGGAGGCATGCCGTTGTCCTGACGCTCCTGGTTGTCGAACAGGGTGTTCCCGATGATCGAGGGTATCCGGTCGGTTCTGTAAGCGCTTAGCCAGGCGTTTGTTTCTTTGTCGCGGATCAGGAACGCCCCATCCCAAATGACATCGAAGGGCTTCGCATCGCCTTTACCGAGAGTGGTACTGAGCTTCTTGAATTCGTAGTTGAACTCCCCCTTGGAGGCATCGTCGTATCGGCGCGATTGCTCAATTTTGATTGTCTCGCCGGCAACGGATACATCCAGAACCTGGATATAGACGTTCTCCTTCCAGTCCCTCCGGCAACTCATCAGCTCTAGGGACATCGTGGGCAGCGTTGCTTCGCTGATGGTTACGGCTTTGTCCTTATGGATTGCCTCTTTCAGGGCTAGTTCCTGCAAGGACTTTTCAATGGCTGCCTCAGATGGCAGCTTGCTGGCGACTACGTTGAACCCTTGGCAGATGCTGCCGATAGACTGGACGAAGCGATGCAGCTTCACCGACGTGTAGTAGTCGAACTCCGCTGTGGGGTTGCGTTGCTTGGCAGCAAGAGCTTGCCAGAAGGAGTTGAAGGACTCGTCGATGGAGGTGTCAAAGATGCTGGATCCGTTCTTGCTCCCCCCAACGGTTTTGACCTTCTCACTAAGAACCAGATAGTTCGTTGTGCCCACATTCAGTTGTGTGGGGTCTGGAAGGGAGTCGGCGGTCAGTACTTTTGATGCTCCAAACCTGTCGACGAGCTCGCTGATGAAGCCAAATCGGGCCTCATCACTTGAATAGCTCGTGACAGTGTCGAGCAGCCAAAGTGGGTTGGACATGGTCGGAAGCCCTTCCAAGAAGGCTTTGACTTGGTGAGTGGCTTCGTACACGACAGGGATAAATTCAACCCCTGAGAGATCCAGTAAGCGCTCGATTCGATTGATACAGTCGGTTTGATGGTAGTTGATGCTGTTTTCATAGCGATCGCAGGCCTTGGCATTTTCATTGTTCGTGGCGAAGGCCATGTAGTTGCGATCACTGTTCGTTGTCGCGCTGAGCCGGCGGGTGCGCTCGAATCGCTTCCCGGCCCAGTCGAACATGAGCTCGCCGCTGTCTGTGATCGATCGGCTGATGGAATCCTGTGTGGAGGAGCATTCCATGACCACTCGATTGAGCTTAATGGCGAGCTCCTGTTCTTTGGAGAAGAACAGGTCGTACGCCAGTGCATCGAAGACAAATTTTCCGTCCCTGGATGTGCGGCTCAGCATCAGTCCAATGTACAGGTCAGCATTGAACTCGACCGGGGCAATTACGTAGTGCTTGTCTACGTCCATGAGGAACGAAAGTTTGAGTTTCAGGTCCAGCAGGGCCTGAATCGCGTAGAGAGGATTCAGCGAATGCTCAGCGATGACCTCACGAACTTGGCCAGGCTCGGGGGGGAGGGCGCTCAGATATAGGAAACCGAAAACCCCCTTCCTCGCGTTGAATTTGCTGTAGTGCACGTTGGTGGAGGCAGAAAGGCCAAGCTTCTTGCGGATGAAGTCCTTGATGGTCGAGTCAACGCGCTGGTAGTACCTCTCGGTCCTCTCGTCGGAGTTACGGGTTACCTCAACCACGGCTGCCTGAATATGCCCAACCCCTTCGGTGGGGGCCGACAAGCGATCAATGATGGTCTCCAGGTCACCGGGTAGCTTCAGCATGTTGGTGCGGGCCTTGGCGGCTGCTCCTGGTTCCAGGACGTTGAAGATGGTCATTCCGCGCTCCTTAGCAGCAGTTCCAGAGTAGGGTTGATCATCAAGCGGTCATCGACTTTAAAGATGCGGTTCTTGTCCTTGGTAGGGACGTAGCTAGTGATCGTCTTGAAAGCGTTTAGGAAGTGGATTGACTCCCCGAAATTAAACTCGCGCTCGGCATTTAGGTCGTTGTGGTTGGGTTGCGTGTTGACATAGAGGAAGCGTGGAGTCAGGTTCAGTGCTCTACACAGCTCATACATGTCCCGCCTTTTTTTCTCCGCTCTGTGAAGGGTTTTGAGAGATTGTTCGTGGTTGTCCAGGGTACCCGACCACCGCTTCACGTCGATGCAGATGATGGTGTCATCAACGTGGATGTAGCTGTCGTAGTACTCGTACACCGCGGGTCCTAGAAGATCGATCAACTGATTCAGGTTCAGTGGTTTGATCCCCAGTGCGGAGAGCACCTTCGAGAAAATGAATTCCCCCACGTTCCCCTTCAGGAGCGGGATGAGGGCCGGGTTAGGTAGGTGCACATCAACCCCATCACTGGCCATGTTGCACGCTAGATTAACGATGCCAGGCCCTGAGTCAGTGTTTTTTCCGTCGGTGCGCACGTAGTCAGGAACCAGCCATTTACCGGGCTGATAGACAGCTTGCCCATGAAGCAGGTCGGTGAGGTGGTAGAAGCTTTCCGATGTCGTGCAGACGGTGACTCGATCTGTTACCTGCCTCGGAAGGTAAAAGGCACTAATGACTTCTTGGTAGTAGTTGGAGGCTTTTACAAGAGGAGAGGCCAGGAGCTTGCGAACGTACTTTTCAGGGGCGGTGATGCTCTCGGGTGACCTGAGCAGCTCATTGAGCTCAATGGCATCCCGGTTGCCTTCACGCGCGCTGCTGAGAATCTTGTTTCGGAATGCCCCGCTGAAGAAGTTTTCGATGTCTTCAGCAGCGGCGGCTACGTTGGCGGTGAACTGCTCGCGTTCTACTTCGGATGGGAAGCAGCGTTTCTCCGCTTGTTCCAGGCAGAACTGCATGAGCCTGTGATTCAGTAGCGAAAGGCTGTTGATGAGAAGGTCGTTACCTTCACGGCGAAGCCGGCTATACCTCACCACCAAGTCGTCGATGACGTCACTCGGTAGGAAGATTTCGGTGTGGAGATAGCTATCCCGTCTTTCAACGCGACCTACAGCCTGGATGATGGCCTTGAGCACGGCTAGATCATGCTCGTGGTTCAGGATGCGGCGATTCTTGGGCTGCATCAGGTTTGAGTCGAACTCAGATAAACGAACGGCCTCGTTCTCCCCGGATGAGATGTGTTTTAGCAGGAGAATATGGTTTTTGACGGTGTTGAGGCCGGTGTCCTTCTCGCGGATCGCGCTATAGAAGGGGGTATTGACTAGCACCAGACGGTCGAAATCTTGGTGGAAGTTGTCCTCGCTTCGCTCAATGAACAGATTGAGGCCGGTGCCAGCACTGCCATATGCGGAGATCAGGCAAATGCGAGTATCTGCATCAACCTTAAGGTACTCGTCGATATCGACCTCTTTAGCCAACTGGGAGCTGAAGAGGATGACCCTGATCCTAGTTTTGTCCTCAAAAGGTTTCAGCTCGAAAATCTTATCCTTGTGCTTGCTCCGAAAACCCTTCAAACGACCCTCAAGGCCCTGTGCCAACAAGGCTCTAAAAAGATCTGCAAAACGGTTGTTCAGGGAGAGAATGAAGGTGTTCTTTCCATCCCAGGCGGCCATGAGCATGGCCTCGATCTGCCGGCGGTAGGCTGACATTCGATACTTGCTTTCACGGTAGCCCTGAGGAAGCAGGGCGTTTGACCAGAATTTGTAAGCATTCTGGAAGGCAGGATCGCTGCGCAGACCGCTGATGTCATCTGCAGAGGTGTTGTGGAAGGGCCTGACTTGCATCGTTCTGGCTTTGGCCCGGGCCTCACGGAGGTCTTCCATTGCACTTACGTCCGCTACAGACCGCTGAATGACTCGTACACCAAGGTTATCGCCAAGCGCTTCCCCATAGCGGCTCAGCATTTTCCTGGAGAAGTTCCCTGAGTAGGAGTCCTTGAAGCCCGTTGTGGCGCTCAGGCACATCGCGCTGTTCTGTGTTCCATGCAGGATACGAAGTAGTTTGACCTCAGGTAGTTCCAGGATCAGGTCGAGGTGGAAGTCGACAAAAATACGGTTCTTCACCGCGTCATTTCCGAAGGGAATCTTGTCCACCTTGACCAGTGAAAACACGATTTTGGGAGCGAAGAAGGTGAAGAACGCATCTACGAAAATCTCGGCGTCCTTAGCGCGGTCGAAGATGGATGCGACATATGAGCTATGCTGACGAGCCTTCGTGATGAACTCAGAAAGTGGGGCGTTCTGACTGGCATCCTCGCCCAGCGCCAGCAAATGTCTTAGCGAGCTGTTTTGAGGGATCTTGGAGCAGGCGTAAAGAGCACAAAGCATGACTTGCAAGAAGTCGTGCAAAGTTGGGTCTGTGCTGGGGCCACCATCATTGAAGGACAGGCGGATCTCGCTCTTGCCGCAGACAGACTGCATTCGAATACGCTTGAGGGCATCCTCGTTGTAGAAGCGCCTTGGCGTCATGCTGAAGATGTTGCGTGACAAAGCGAGGATCTGCTCGACATCACGGTTGTCGATGGTGATGTGTCCGACATTCCCGGAGCACATTTGCAGAATGGAGTCCAGGCTGACGCTGGTTTCGCAGTCCTCATCGTAATGCCGGCGGAGATCATTCATCAGCTCAACAGCTTCGTTGAACGCGATGGGCTCCTCCTCGTCAGGGCCATACGTTGCCGAAATCATTTCCATCAGGCGGTGGAGGCCGGCAATAACATGAGGGGGCTTGACCTTCTCGCTGATCAGCTTCTTCTTACCGTCCTCAAAAATCCGGTCGTAGCTGTCGTGCTCCTCGTCGATGACGAGGTTGAAGGTGATTCCGTTCAGCTGGAAATAGTTGGCCTCGTCGGGGAGGAAGAAGTCACTCTTCAGGTACGCAATTTGCTCATCATGGCTCAGGCTGCAGGCTGCCCCAATCGGGGCAGCGGCTTCCTCATCCGCATCGGTTGGGCTGCGCTTAGCTCCGAGAATTTCGTCAAAACCCAGCTTCTTGATATTGGGTTCTTTCTTGTTGTCTAAATACCCGATGAACGCGCGCTTCAGAAATCGGGCGGTGGTGGCAACGAAGATGGTAGGTCCCACCTTGGCCCGCTCGAACGGTAGAACGTGATCGATGATTTGGATCTTGGCCCGATCACGGTCGTCCTTGGCACGCTGAAAACGCTCGTGGATGGTTTGGAAATCAAAACCATTCTTCTCCCGGATTGCAGCCTTGGCCAAGTCTTGCAACGCATAGAGCAGCCGGCTTTTAGCGGCATCAATCCGACGCTCAAGGTCAGCTTCTCGCAGATAGTCGGTGACCCCTGACTTCAGGAATCGAGTCTGCTCCGCCTCAGTGATCTTGAGTCCACTAATCGCGCTACTCAGTTCGCCAATAGTCTCGCGGTAGTAGTCAGTTTTGAGAGCCCTCGTCCAGCCGACGTATAGATCTTCATTGCAAACACCCGATACCCAACCGACAAAATTGAGGTCGGATAAGTCCTGTTCCGCCAGGAAGCTGAGGATACTGACGCCCCGAGCGGCCGCCTTCTCCTGGGTTGCCTTAGAGACGTCTATCTGTGCCTTGTGCGGGGTGATAAAGAACAGATTGCGGTGGCCACCACGTTCGCCACGTACTGCCGCGTGCTCGATGAACTGGTCGAACACGTTGTAGGACTTCCCGAAGCCAGTGCCGTCGTTAGCGAAACTTACCGAAGGGTTAGGCTTGGCGTGCCCATTGAAAAACGGCGCTAGCCTGGCCCGGTGCGAATTTATCTCGTCGCTAAGCGCAGCACTGACCTCCCCCTTCTGCGGAGAGGAGAGGTCAGTGAACAAGTCGTCATTGTGCAAGCGGGAAGTTTCTGGAGGTCGGCTATCGCCCCTGGTCTCCCTGGGTTTCTTCGGCATGGCGGCAATCCTGTGCTTATCGATGCGTGCGGTGTCGCTTTGAATTAGTTAGTGCATTTGGGGGGCTAGCCGTAGGGGATGGCATACGGTTGAGTCCACACTGATAACTGGCCAGTCTCAGTGGTAAAGCCAGTCCTGTAGTTCATCCAGATTTACTACCACAATCTGCTGTGCCGCCGCCTTGGTATGTACCTTGGTTGGGTCGATCTGGTAGCGCTGTAGAACGTACTGCACCAGCGCACCTTTGGTTTCGATAATCAGGCGACCATCCTGCATCCCATAGTCAGTTTCGATGATGGCCTGCTGCACCGCTTTTAGGCGGGTGTCCGGTTCTATGATGACCTGTACTTGGGTCGTCCAGCCTGGATCTTGTTCTCGTGTGTTTTCGGTCTCATCGTCTATCAATTCAGGCTCGCCGCGGAAACGGCTCAGAACGAAGTCGCGGTAGTCCCGGTTCTTCTCGCAGTAAGCGCGTACATGCCAACGCATACCTGTGTAGATCAGTGTGTGTGGAGCAATCAACCTGGTCTCAACGTCCGGGGTGCTGAAAGACACATACTCGCATTCCAGTCGCAGCCCCTCTCGGCAGGCTTTGAGCAGGGGACGCAACACCTCTGGGCGAACAGATCGATCCGGTACGCCCAGTACTTCGGTGTGGGCATAGGCTAGGGCTAGCCCATCGATATGGGGTGCCCGCTCATAGTTTTGATTAAGCAGATGTAGATAAGCGCTGGCGCTGTCGTCAATGAACAGTGGCTTGAAGTGGCGGCTCGGCACATACCCTTTCAAGTGCTTGTCGTATTCCAGGTTCTTCGGCGCGTACTCGTTAATGTAGGAGTTGATGTCTTTCGAGGCTTGTTGGCGACTGATACCGAAGCTCTGTATCAGGTGGCCTGTGGTCAAACGGCCTTCCCACCAGGCGACTGTCTCGATCAGTCGGTAGCGCAGTGCCAGATCCCAGCGCACGGATTCGATTGCTTGCTTGCGTTTCATGGCCTCTCCATCTGCTCGAAAACTTTACCTGTACGAGTAAACACTGTGGATGCGTCGTCTTAAGCTACATATTCTGGTGGCGTCATTCAAGTTGGCGCAGTGACCGCCACGAAAAGGAGAAGCATCGTGAACGGTATTGGAATGTCTTGGGGAGTAGCGGGTATCGCTCTGCTGTCGGTATGCGTGATGGCGCTGGCATTGTTCTGGCAAATCATGCGCCGTCGAGAAGCCGTGGCCACTCTGCAGCATTACCAGCTACAGCTGGGGCAGTTGCAGCAGCAGAATCAGCAGCAAGAAGCTGATCTGCGTGAGCAGACGGCTGCCGCACGAGCGGAAAAGGCCCATGCCGAACAGCTACAGCGACAGCTGGACTTTGCCCAAGAAGAGCTCGCTGGCCTGCGCGATGAGCAGAAACAACTGCTCACCCAGTTGGCCGATGCGCAAAGCCAGGCCAGCGCGGCGCGTGCTCAGCATGGCCAGCTGCTGCAGCAGCACGCCGAGCTCAAGCAGGCCCATGAGCGCCTGCAAAACAGTCACGAGGTGATGCAGGACAAGTTCGCTAGCCTGTCCAAGGAGCACGCCACCCTCAGCAGCAGCCTGGAGCAGAAGCAGCAACACTTCGCCGAGCAACAGCAACTGCTCAAGGAAAACCGCGATCAGCTCAAGCTGGAATTCGAGCAGCTTGCTGGGCAAATCTTCGAGGCCAAAGGCCAAGCTTTCTCGCAACACAGCCAGCAGTCGCTGGATGCGCTGCTCAAGCCCTTCCGCGAGCAGATCGACGGCTTCCGCGCCAAGGTCGAAGACATCCACCACAAGGATGTCCAGCAGCAGGCCGCGCTGACCCAGGAGCTGCTGCACCTCAAGGAACTCAACCAGCAGATCACTCGGGAGGCGCATGACCTGGCCACCGCACTCAAGGGCCAGAAGAAGACCCAGGGCAACTGGGGCGAGCTGGTGCTGGAAAACGTCCTAGAGCGCTCCGGGTTGGTCAACGGGCGCGACTTCAAACGTGAGGTCAGCATCAATGGCGAGGAGAATCGCCAACGCCCGGACGTGATCGTCTACCTGCCGCAGGGCAAGCACCTGATTATCGATGCGAAGGTCTCGCTTAACGCCTATACCCGTTACATCAATGCCGAGGATGATGCCGAGCGGCGCCTGGCTCTCAATGAGCACGTCACGGCCATCGGCCAGCGCATCAAGGAGCTGTCTGACCGCCATTACTTCGATCTACCGGGTCTGAATGCTCCAGAGATGGTGTTTATGTTTGTCCCCATCGAGTCGGCCTTCGTCGAGGCGCTCAAGGCGGACGAAACTCTGTTCCAAAAAGCTATCGAGCAGAACGTACTGGTCGCAACTCCGACCACCTTGCTCACCAGCCTCAACATCGTCCGTCAGCTCTGGCGTTTCGAAGACCAAAACAAACACACCGCCGAGCTGGCCGAGCGTGCCGGCAAGGTGTACGACAAGCTGCGCACCTTCCTCGGCAGCATGGATGCCATCGGCAACAGCCTGGACAAGGCCCAGGACGCCTACCGCAAGGCGCGTGATCAACTGGTCAGCGGCAAGGCCAATCTCGTCAAACAGGTCAGCGACTTCCGTCAGTTGGGTGTGGCAGTTAAAGGTGAGCTGGACGAAACCTGGGTGGATCGAGCAGATCTTGAACTGGCTTTGGTTGGGCATGAGCCCAGCGAATTGGCACAGTAAGCGCATCGGGGCATAGGAGGTGGTGTGTGCAGGAGTCGTACGACTTTGCGTTCGAGAGTTTTCGGTTGGCGCAACTGTGCGAGCAGTTTTTGAAGGGAACCGCTGTGGACGGGGAAATCGTGTTCCACAGCGTGGCCGCTGAAAATCGACTCGACGCAGCCTCTTTCTTCTTTTCGGGCGCTGATCTTGAAACCCTGGATGCGTCAGGTTTTAAAGACTCTGTACTCGCTCTTCTGGATGACCTGATCATCTATCGAGCGCGATGTCAGGAGCAAAATTGCCGCGATGGTGTTTTGCGGTTGGAGCAGTCCAGACCATCTGTCGTCTGGCTGCCGAATGGGGGTGGTGACGTTATGGTTCGGGCCCGTCGAGGTTGGTAGCCAGGGAGTAGTGTTAATGCAGTCGGTGCATATAAAACAGCGTCTTGGGGATGCCTACCAAACGGTACTTAGCCAAGAGATGCTTGCCAAGTTTGAAGGCTGTAGCGAAGGGTTGACCGGAGTGTTCTTGCCCTCGGCAGCAGAAAAGCCGATGAGGCTCATGATCGTTGGCATGGAGACCCGAGCCTGGAATGGCTCTTTCAAGCAGATCCATGACGGAGATCTGAGAGACTACATTGAGGATTCCATGCGTAAGCACCAGGCGTATCTAGACGTGCCGCCTGGTCGATCCTGCTTTGGGCGCTTTCACCAATATGCCGCGGAAAAGCTTGGCTGCCCGCGTGAGGAAATCGGCTGGGGCAATTTATTCGCGGTGGCCTATAAGAAGGGTTCACCCAAGAGGGACTCCACGTCTTTTGCAGCAGTGCAGGAGCTGTCTATACAGTTGCTGCGTGAGCAGTTGAGGATCATACGGCCTCGGTCGATCATATTTGTCACGGGCTGGCGTTATGACGCGGATCTAAAACGATCCTTGGATGGGCTGATAGACCGTAGTCGAGTGCTGGAAAAGAAGGCACTGTGGGAGTTTTATCTGGGCGATACCTTGTGTTATCGCACGAGTCATCCTCGCCATGTCGCAGCTGCAAAACATCGGGAGGATGCTCTCCGCAATATTTCGGCGCATCTGCTCGCCGGCCACGGATGATGAGAGTGCAAGGATGGCGCTTTATCCATGCCCACACACGGGCTTTGACTCGTGTCGTGTGCGTCTTATTTTGTCGCATCTGCTGGTGACCATACGCCAGCTCCCTACCAGTGAGGTGTCCAATGACCAACCCTGCGCCAAGCCGCATGCAGCAGAGCGAAGAGCTGGAAAAGATGCTGACGCAAAGTCGGCAGATGATTTTTGATAGGCGCTCGTTTGAAGGCATCAGTGAGTGGATCGAGCAGGCTTCTCGGATTGCTGAGGTGTTCCAGGCGTACGCCGGAGCAATAGAAGAGGGTTGCTCCGAAGAGGAGGCATGGAGTGATGCCGAGTCTGATCTTGCAGAGTTCAGGCAGGTGGTAAATCACCTGGATGCCCCCAGTTTTCTTGATGATGTATACGGGGATACAGAGGTGGTTGGCAGCTTGTCTGATCTTTCCAGGCACATTCTGCTGGGGTATGCCGAGCTGCTTGAGAGCCGTCTAACCCAAATTCACAATCTACTGCTGCAATTGGCCGAAGATCTTGAGTCTGTTGATGGCTTGCAGGGGTCGCTTCGTTAGAAACCTTGAGAGGCGATGTCCTGCAGGGAGCTGCACTTTTTCTTAATGCTCAGGAGGTCGAGGGTTGTTTTACTCGAGCCTCTTGCGCTACCGATGACCTTTAGGCCTAGGTTGATCTGGAAGGGGATGGTTTTGAAAACTGAGGGAACATACGAAATTCACGCCACGTCTCCGTCCCGGGATAGGCCGATTTCACGCATGTTTCTTTTTTATGTTTGTAGCCATTGTGGCTATAAGCGATCGTTGATGAAGGGTGGCACTCCTCATCGCACCGTTACTGTTGAGTTGAGTCCTGAGGGGTATTTGCTGAGCTGTGAGTATCTGCATCCAGATGGTGTAGGGACACGACCAGAAGCCCCGGCAGAGCCATTTCCAGCCCGCGCACGTTGCCCTGATTGCCTTCATGACAGTTTGCTCCCAGAAACAATCGCGACGATGTGTTGAGCGCTAGGGCGTTTCGGCTTCTTACCGAGAGCTCTTGGTCGCGCAGCTGCCAGTGCTTGGATAGGGTAAACATGGAGTTTCGAACACATCGAGAGGCGCGCCTGCAGCAGATTGAGAAAGTCCTGCAGTGGCGCTTCGCAACTGTCGAAGTGTCTGATGGGGGCGATAGCAGAGGGCGTGTTGAGCAGTTGCTGCTCGGTCAGGACGATCTGTTTTGCATGCGTGTGGGGCGAATGGCATGGCGCTATGAACGGCGCTTTTTTATGAGCTATCCCTTGCCTCATCCCATGTGGGTCAAGAGACGACTGGCCTATTCATACTCCCTGCATTTTTTCCATGAGCTAGCCAATTGCACGCAGGCAGCGCGAGACGAGCTTCTCCGCGAAGTAATCGTGCAAGGACTAGAGCCCTGCCCATAGAGGAAGCCCCTTGCTCGAGTACCCGTTTCAAGCATGCCTGCTCTTTGCAGACTGATAAAAGGAGGTTGTGAGTATGCAAACCATGTTGGTGAGCCCGTTGTTCAAGGCGTCAGCTGAAGGGCCGGTATCCTCTGAAAGTGAAGAGCTGATCCATCTGCGTCAGGGAGATTTGGATGGGGCCTGTGGCCCGTATTGCATGATTTCAGCGCTTATTGCCCTAGGGCTTATGACGCGCAAGTCGGCCAAGAGCATGGATCTGTGGGATGGTCGTACTCGTCAGGGGCGTTTTAGAGACGGGCTATACGCTTTTGGCGTGATGAGCAGTGAGGGGACGGATGGTGGTGACCTGAAATGGCTGACCGATCACTTCAAGGGGGCTGGCTTACGGGCCCGACATGTCGATGGCTCGAAAAAGCAGATCCTCAACAATGTGGCAGACGCCATTGAGTCGGGAGACATGCCAATTATTGGTGTTGAGTGGCCTGGTGGCGGTGGCCACTGGATGTTAGGAGTGGGGTACCAGGGCGTGCTGCAGGATGGCGAGCTCCAACTGACCCATCTGTTATGTCTCGATCCTGGTCATGAACTCCCCAAAGTGAGTCTCTGGAATGCCGTACTGGAGGTATTTGATGGTCATGGCTCGTCGGTAAATCAGGGGCGCATGTCATCTAATCACTGGGGCATGAGCGGTGAGCTAGGCAAGTGTCAGATCAAAGACACGGTCATCCTCACGGTGTCCAGAAAATAAGCCGCGATTAGTTTCCTTGCTAGGTGTGTGCCGAAAGTTGGTGTATGAACCGGTCCATGCTCTGTAAGGTGGGCTTTTGTCTAGCTCAACTCCGTTGACCCGTCTGAAAACTTGACCTGTATGAAAGCCCATTATTGGTGTGTCCAGTTGGGCGACATATCCTTCAGCTATGCCCACTGAATGGGCTAGATGGATCCGCTGGCAGGGATGCCTAACTCAGACAGGATTGGGTCGGTATAGCGCAGAGGAGAAGGGCAATGGAGTACACCGCACATGCCATACAGCGATGCAGCCAACGCGGAATTCGGCAGCAGCAGGTTCTGTGGCTCTTGGATTTTGGCTGCCATACCTGGAATCGTGGAGCCCAGGTGTACTTCTTTGATCGGGCTCGGTTTAAGCGGTTGTTGCTCACGCTCTCTTCTGCCGAACGGCAATTGGCCGAGAAGGCTCAGAATGCCTATGTGGTCGTAGCAGATGGCGCAGTGGTGACTGTTGGGCATAGGAGCCCCGACTTCTGCGTCAGCAAGCCTGGCGCTCACCACCATAGAGGTCGCTCGCACCATCAAGCAGCCTGAGCCGCGAAAGATGACAGTTCCTGGCTAATTCGGCAGGATGTAAGTAGTGGCCAATTGATGTTGTTTGCCTCGTCCCAGCCAATTTAGCGTCGCTAAGAGTCATCAGCGTGATAAGCGCTTGCGAGCACAGCTGCGGGGAAAGGATGACCTGAAGCCGGACACAAAGGGGCGGCTAAGGGATAATCCGGCGTGAATGGGCATCGGAGCTGAGTGGACGGCGTCTTCGCCTTCAAGTCTCCCTTCTGGATGGCAAAAAGGCTCACTCCAGTCTGCTTTGCAAGAAAGCCTAAATCTAAAAGGATCTGTTTTCCAAATGATCTACAGCCCATACCAAGCAAAGTACTTTGCGCACTTCTTAACGCGTGAAGGTATCGGTGCCGACGAGTCTTTGACCCAGTCTTTATCCTCGGCCCGTGTGGATCTGAACCCGCACCAGGTCGATGCGGCTATGTTTGCCTTGCGTTCGCCATTATCCAAAGGCGTGCTGCTGGCAGATGAGGTAGGGCTTGGCAAAACCATCGAGGCGGCGTTGGTGCTCAGCCAGCGTTGGTGGGAGCAGCGTCGAAATCTTCTGTTGATTGTGCCGGCCTCTCTTCGCAAGCAGTGGGCCACTGAGCTACGTGAGAAGTTCTCATTGCCCTCGGCCATCCTTGATGCCAAGCGCCTTAAAGACTTGGCGTCCTGCGGGCAACCCAATCCCATTGGGCGTAAGGAAGGCATCATCATCGTCTCTTACGAATATGCAGCTCGTATCGCCCATCAGCTGCAAAAGGTTGCTTGGGACCTGGTCGTATTTGATGAGGCGCACAAGCTGCGTAACGTCTTTAAGGCAGCTAACAATTCTCGAGCTGCAGTCCTGCGCGACGCTTTGCAGGGTTGTCAGAAGCTTTTGCTCACGGCAACACCGTTGCAGAACAACCTGATGGAGCTTTACGGCCTCGTCACGATCATTGATGAGGCTTACTTTGGTTCGGAGCAGGCTTTCAGGGCCGAGTTCGGTGGCAAGGGAAACCTTGCGGCGATGGCCTTGCTGCAACATCGCTTGGAGCCCATCTGTAAACGCACCTTGCGTCGTCAGGTCCAGAAGGCGGGACTGATCAACTACACCAACCGTTTACCGAAAACCTTTGACTTTACTCCCAGCAAACTTGAGCTGGATCTGTACGACTCAGTATCGGCTTACCTGCAGAACCCAGGCACCATCGCCCTAGGTAAAAATGGCCGGCACCTGGTGACTTTGTCCTTGCGCAAGATCCTGGGGTCATCCTCATTTGCCATTGCTAAAACCTTGGACAAGATGGTCAATCGCCTGCAAGCGAAGTTAGCGGTTGATGACGATACCCTGGATGATCTTGATGGATTTGCTGAGGAGGCCGAGGATTGGCGTGACGCAGGTTCTATCGCCGCAACCGAAGCGGATGCTGTCGAAGACCATTCGGATGATGATCTTGATGAGATCGACCCAGAAAAACTTCGGGCTGAGATCGCCGAGCTGACTCATTACCGGGATATTGCTACCTCAATTAACGACAACGCAAAGGGGCGAGCACTCCTGGAGTGCTTGCCCATCGTTATGGCCGAGATAGAAGGTAAAGGCGGCCAGCGCAAGGCAGTAGTCTTTACGGAGTCGGTGCGTACCCAAGCCTATCTGCGGGATCTACTGGAGCAAAACGGCTTTGCCGGTCAAGTCGTGATACTCAACGGCTCAAATACTGACAAAGACAGCACAGCCATTTACAAAGAGTGGCTTGCCAAAAATAAAGACACTGAGGTTGTCTCCGGCTCTAAAACCGCCGATATGAAGGCGGCGATTGTCGATGCTTTCAAACATGACCGCTCCATCCTCATTGCCACGGAGTCCGGTGCCGAAGGTATCAACCTGCAGTTCTGCTCGCTGCTAATCAACTATGACTTGCCCTGGAATCCACAGAGGGTTGAGCAGCGCATTGGCCGTTGCCATCGTTACGGGCAAAAGATCGACGTCACTGTCATCAACTTTCTCAATCGCAAGAACCAGGCCGAGGAGCGCATCCACCAGCTCTTAGAGCAGAAGTTCAAGCTCTTTGAGGGGGTGTTTGGCTCATCCGATGAGGTCTTAGGTGCCATTGAGTCTGGGGTGGATATCGAGCGGCGCATTTTGGAGATCGTCCAGACGTGCCGCTCGAATGATGAAATCAATGAGGCCTTTGATCGCCTGCAAGAAGAGTTCAGTGTCGAGATTGATGCTGCCAAACAGGATGCACGCAACAAGATCTTGGCTGAGATGGATGAAAAGGTAATTGAGCGCCTGATGAGCCGTAAGGAGGGTGTTCATGCTGCTCTCGGCGACTTTCGCCGGGCTCTGCTGAGCCTTGTCCGCGCTGAACTGCCGGAAGCCCGTTTCCATTCAAACCATGTTGAGCGCTTTGATTACCAAGGCAGCACCTGGTCTACCGAATGGCCTGAGGCAGAGGAAAACGGCTGGCGCTTCTTCCGCTTAAGTGATGGTGGTTTGGCTGACCAATTGGTGGCACAGGCAAAAGCACGATCAACCCCCACGGCAATGCTTGAGT
Organism: Pseudomonas sp. No.21; assembly: GCF_054558415.1. Taxonomy (NCBI): domain Bacteria; kingdom Pseudomonadati; phylum Pseudomonadota; class Gammaproteobacteria; order Pseudomonadales; family Pseudomonadaceae; genus Pseudomonas; species Pseudomonas sp. No.21. The sequence continues at coordinate 118,623 of NZ_BAAJNO010000004.1, read as the reverse complement.
TTGACTACAGCGCCTATGCCGGCAATCTGGCGGATGTGTCCAGCTTGCGTGGCCAATCAGGTTGGATGCGACTCTCGCGTCTATCGCTGCAAACCCCTGCTCGCATTTGGGATGAGCTTATCTGCGCAGCCTTTAACGATGACGGCAGCATGCTTGACCCGAGTACCGCGGAACGCTTGCTGCACATTCCTGCCCGAGAGATTAGCGCACCGATGGGGCAGGCCCCAGAGTCAGAGTTGGCGAGTGTGACTGAGGCGCGGCAAACGGACCTTGTCGGGCGTGCGCAAGAGCGTTTGGGCGAGTTTCTCAACGAGGAAGAAGACCGTCTTGATGCGTGGCGTAATGACGCCCATGTGGCCTATGACCAGCAGATTAAAGAGCTGACTAAGCAGGCCAATGAAAAAAATAAACTCGCCCGTGCAACCGCTAACTTAGCCGCCAAGCTTGAGTTACAGCACGAAGCCAAAGCCTTAAAGCGCCAGGTAGATGATCTTCAGCATCAGCTTTATACCCGCTTGCGTGAAATCGATACTGAGCGCGATGCCATGCTCGATGCCATTGCCGAAAAACTTAATCTGACGCCACAGGTGGATCACCTGTTTACGATTCGATGGAGCCTGATCTAATGGCTGGTAAAACCAAACTTGAACTGACCTGGATTGGCAAGGATGATCGCCCGCGCCTAGAGCCGCGCATCCTAATTGAAGAAGCTGAGTTTTCCTATCACGCAGAAACACGGCGGGAGAATGATAACTTCGACAATATGCTGGTTCATGGGGATAACCTTCTGGCGCTAAAAGCGCTGGAGACGGATCCAAATGTGCGCGGCAAGGTGAAATGTATTTTTATCGATCCTCCGTATAACACTGGGTCGGCGTTTGAGCATTATGACGATGGAGTTGAGCATTCACTTTGGCTAAGCATGATGCGAGATCGCTTAGTTATTCTCAAAGATCTGCTTCGCGATGACGGCTCCATCTGGATTGCAATTGATGAGAACGAAGGGCATTACTTAAAAGTTATTTGTGATGAGATTTTTGGTCGCCAGGCATTTGTGGCTTCAATCATTTGGGAGAATTTCTACGGGCGCAGCAATGCTGCCGCAATCTCCCCTGCACATAATTACATCCTCATCTATTCACCTCTAGGAAATAAATTTAAGTATCACAGAAATTTATTGCCTAGAGATGATAAGGCAGTAAGTAAGTACAAAAACCCAGATAACGATTCACGTGGGCCATGGCGTTTGGGGCCGATTTTCGCATCAGGTGAGCGACATGCTGGGCTTATGTATGCTATCGAAACACCCTCGGGGCGGGAGATACGTCCTCCGAAAGGTAGTCACTGGCGTATGACTGAGCCAGATTTTTGGGCAATGGTGGATGAGGGAAGAATTGTTTTCGGAGAAAATGGAGACAATGCCCCTGCAGTTAAGTTGTTTCTACAGGATGTTCAGGACGGGGTAGTTCCTCGATCAATTTGGCCGCATAGCGAAGTTGGACACTCTCAGGAGGCTAAGCGTGAAATCCACGCATTGTTCCCTGATACATTGCCGTTTGATACGCCGAAGCCAGAGCGATTGTTGAAACATGTCATACAAATCGCTTCCAATCCGGGGGACCTCGTCCTCGACTCCTTCGCAGGTTCAGGCACAACCGGTGCTGTAGCCCACAAAATGGGCCGCCGCTGGATTATGGTCGAGCTGGGGGAGCACGCTAAAACTCATATTGTGCCACGTATGCAAAAGGTCATCGACGGCTCTGATAAAGGGGGAGTGACTGAGTCTGTGAATTGGCAGGGTGGAGGCGGCTACCGTTTCTTTAAACTCGCCCCTTCATTGCTGCAAAAGGACAAGTGGGGCAATTTGGTAATCAATAAAGATTACCAGCCAGAAATGCTGGCCGAGGCCATGTGTAAACACTTCAATTACACCTACGCACCATCCCCCGAACACTACTGGATGCATGGTAAGGCCACAGAAAGCGCTTTTATCTACGTGACAACCAACAGCTTAACCTTTGATCAACTCAAGGCCCTGTCTGATGAGGTGGGGGAAGAGCGCAGTTTGCTGGTTTGCTGCATGGCCTATGAGGCCGCTGGCGATAACTTAGCGAACCTAACTATTAAGAAAATCCCCCGCGTGGTGCTGGATCGTTGCGAGTGGGGTAAAGACGATTACTCCTTAAAAATCGCAGCCTTGCCTTTGCAAGATGAGGACGTCGAAAACGCAGACGGCACTCCAAACAAATTAAAAAAAATTAAAGCATCAGTAGTGCAGGCCAGCCTATTCGATGACTCTGAAGGAAATTGAGATGACTGGAATGAGCAGGGATCGTGTAGTTACGCAAATTAGTCAGCGCCTCTCGTTGCGCAAGCCTCAGGCAGAGGCACTTCGTCGTCTCGACACTATCGTAGGATTGGTTGACCCGAAAAAGGGTACTGATGTAGACATCGCTCGGGATCAGGTGCGTCAGGCATTCAATGAGGTTACTGATGCGGACTTTGCAGAATTTGAACGCGACTTTCCGTCAGTTTGTTTCTCCGTTGCCACCGGTGTTGGCAAGACCCGCTTAATGGGTGCATTCATCAGCTATTTGCAGATGATCGGCAAGAGCCGAAATTTCTTTATTTTGGCACCGAACCTGACGATCTATGAGAAGTTGCTGTTCGACTTCGATCCGCGCAGTCCTAAGTATGTGTTCAAGGGCATTGAGGCCTTTGCCCATACCCCGCCTTTGATTGTTAACGCGGAAAACTATGAAGAAGGCCGTGGCGTACGCGGTGGGGATCTATTCGGTCGCGAAAGTGTGATCATCAATATCTTCAACATTTCGAAGATCAACTCTGAGGTACGAGGCGGTGCCGCCCCTCGCATCAAGCGCCTGCAGGAGTACATTGGCGACAGCTATTTCTCGTACCTATCTGAGCTTGATGACCTGGTACTCCTAATGGATGAAGCGCACCGTTATCGCGGTAGTGCTGGATTCAAGGCTATTGCCGAGCTGCAGCCGATTATGGGGCTTGAGGTGACGGCGACACCGAAAACCACCGGTAGCAAGCCCCAGCCATTTAAGAATGTGGTGTACCGCTACGATCTGCCGGACGCGATGGAAGATGGCTACGTCAAAGAGCCTGCTATCGGCACCAGGGCAAATTTTGATCCCAAATCGGTGGATGCCGAAACGCTTGAGCGCATCATGCTCGAGGACGGCATTAACTACCACGAGCACGTCAAGGTTGCCCTCGAAACCTACGCTAAAAACCACGACAAACCGATTGTGCGGCCCTTTATGCTGGTGGTGACTAAAGACACGACCCATGCCTCTGAGGTGAAGCAGTTCGTTGAGTCAGATGACTTTTTTGCTGGCCGCTATCGGGGCCGGGTGATTGAAATTCACTCGAAGACCTCGGGTGAGGAGAGCGACGAGAATGCTCAGCGCCTGCTTAACATTGAAAGAAGCGGCGACACGGACATTGTCATCCACGTTAACAAGTTGAAAGAAGGCTGGGACGTAACCAACCTATTCACCATCGTGCCGTTGCGGGCTTCAGCTTCAGACATTCTGACCGAACAGACCTTGGGGCGTGGATTGCGTCTGCCTTACGGTCGGCGCACGGGCGTGGCTGAGGTCGATCAACTGACGGTGATCGCCCATGACCGCTTCAATGCACTTATTGAGTTGGCCAAAACCGAAAACGGTGTCACCAAGAGGCTCAAGCAGGTGTTTATCGGCGACGGCGGTGATGTGCCCTCAAGCAAGCCGCAAACGATAACAGCACAAAATACCCTGCAACATTTGGTTCAGAGCTTGGCGAAGCCATCTTCTGAGCCCAGTCCTCAGCTTAGCTATGGGGCTAGTGCACCTGGTGCCCCACTGCAGGCCAAGGAAGCTCCAGCTAGCTTTACGTTGGATAGTGCGCAAGAGGTAGAGCTGGCTGAGGCAGCGATACAAGTTGTCGTGCAGCAAGCGGCTAAAAAGGTAGGCGGACTGACGGACCTGAAAAAGCCAGAAGTACAAGACTTCGTCTTAAAGGCAGTACAGTCAGTTCAAGTGCCGCAGCAAGCACTGTTCCCTGTCTCTGTTGAAAAGGCCCAGGAGATCGTTAAGGCTATTTGTGAGCAGTTCGTCGAGAAAATTATTCCCATACCGGCGCTGACCATTACGCCTACTGAAGATGTGTCCTTTGGCTTCAAGTCTTTCACGCTGGATCTAAAGCAGTGGAATTATCAGCCGCTGGCGCAGGAACTGTTGATTCAGGTTTTGCGCACGGAGAAAACCCAAACCATCATCGGGGATGCCAATGCGGAACAACAGGTAAGGCTTGAGGACTTTATCGTCTCAAAGCTGATCGACCTTCCCGAGATCGATTACGAAACACATGCAGAGGTGCTGTATGACTTGGCTGGTCAGGTTGTTAAGCACTTTGCCGAAAAGTATGAAAAGCCCGAAGAGCTGCGCAGTGTTTTGCAGGGGCACTCCAAGCAGATGGCGGCCGCCATTTTTGCCGAGATGAAGAAAAACATGTGGCGTGGGCAGACAAAATATCGGGTAACGGTTGATGCTGCCTTCCAGGATTTGCGCCCGCAAAATTTTGAGGATGTGGGTACTAAGTACGCTTCTGACTTCCGTAAGGCACCTGAGAAGCTGAATGAAATAAAAAAATACATATTCAGCGGTTTCAGTAAGTCTTGCTATCACTTGGCCAAGTTTGACTCGGACTCAGAGCGGCAGATGAGTGAGCTTTTGGAGAGAGACTCAAGCGTTAAGCTCTGGATGAAGCCTGGGCCGAATCAATTCAAACTGTATAGCTCTGATGGTCTTCCTTATCAGCCAGATTTTGTTGTCGAAAGTAATGATCGTCTTTTGATCGTTGAGACAAAGCGTGCTGACCAGATGAAGGAAGCGCCTGTAGTTCAAAAGGCAGAGCTCGCTGCACTTTGGGCCCACATTGCCACTGTCTGCCACAGCCAGAAGGTTGGGGGTAAGCCTTGGACCTATCTGCTGGTGCCGCATACGGCGGTAGCGCCTAACGCCACCTTGTCCGGTCTAGTAGCAAGCTTTACCTGCCTGGCTGATGCTGAGCTTCTGACACGATATGAGTTATCAGCTGAGTAGGACTCAACCTGCATATTGGCAGTGAGGGGGCTTCGTTGGGAGGCTGCTAGATGAAGCCCCTTGAGAGATATGTTGTGTTCAAGTGCAGCTTTCACTGCTTCGCACTCAACAGCCCAGGGTTTGCAACGCTTTGAGCTCGGAGGGGGGATGCTCCACTGTCGCTCCAAGGCCGTGCCGAGCTGCATGTGGAGCGTCGCATTTCGTCGCAGCATGGAGATACAGTCCGTACCACTTGAGCTCCAGCCCGCCAACTACCAGTTGCTTACTTACCCTTGCTCCGTTACCAAGGAAGGACCCAGAAGTTCAATGTTGTCTGTACTGTCGCTGTTTGATGAGCGATCGCGTCCGAAGGGTACGCGAGATCCGCTCGGGGCTGAGGCCATCTGGAGCTCCATCGGCCGCAAGCTGGTCGGTAACCTGACTACGGTCACCAGCAATCTCGACAACTTCATCGTGGCCCTGTTGTGCTGTCGCTATGCTAGTGAGTGCTCGGATAACTCGTGGGAGATGCAGGAGCATTTCCTGCGCTTCGAACAGCTTGCAGCGTATCTGCGCTGCCAGTCCGGCCGGGACAGCCTGCTGGGCATCACTCGTGCGCGCAATAATCTCGGCAAGTCGGAACTGAAGGTGCTGCCCCTCGGCCGGGGCAGCCAATCCGAGATTCTCAGCAACCAGCTCAGTTACGGCCTCTGGGGACTCTATAGCACGGCCTTACAGTTGGCGGATCTGTTGGAGCCAGGTCAGCGCAAGCCCACTGCTGCGGGTCAGGAGTTCATTGACAGCCTGGTCGCTGGGTTGGGCAAGGCGGAATGGACGGCACTGGCCGGCATCTGCCAGCGCAGAAAAGTCAGCCGGGTTGAGATCGAGAGCCATGCTCCTGCCTTTGCCGCGCTGCTCGACCAGCAGTCGCTGCGCCAGCGCCTGGTCAACCTGCTGCTGGATGGCCGACTTGCCAGCCCGTTGCAGCGTGAGCTGTTCTTGCTGGCACACAGCTATCTGGCAGAAGTGTCCGAGTGGGAGGTTTCGGGCTTCTGTGGCTGGCTGCAGCAGCGTGCCGGTATCAGTGACGAGCTCAGGCGAGTCGTGCTGGCGATTCAGAGCATCGAGCCGTTGCTAGTGCTGGCCGCGACCATTTTCGGCTGGCTGCAGGGCCAGCAGAACTGCGAAGCTAGCAAGCTGGTAGAGGTTCTGCCCCCGCGGCTGGAGAACCTCGGGCTGCGCGATCACTGGATGCAATTGAGCGCATTGCCGCACCGCGACTTCCTGCAGAAGCTACACAAGTATGCGATTGCCGGTGACAGTCTGCAGGTCATCAATACCCTGCTCGAGCACAACCGCAGCATCATGGCAGGCCGCAAAGGTGCACCTTGGCTGGAGTGGGAGGGGCGGCGCCTGAAGGTGCGCGTGCGTAATGACCGCGCCTTGTTGCCTGAACAGTTGGATGAGGCCAACCTCGGCTGGCACAACACTTACTTCATCGGTTCCTTTCTGGCCATCGCGGCGGAGGCCGTCTGATGGAGCAGCTGACCATTAGTGAAGCCTTCGTGCAGCAATTGGCCGGCCGGAGAGTGTGCGCCGGCTTTTTCTCCACCTTCAGTTTCGAGCCAGAGTTTTTCGAGCTTGAAGTTTTGCCCCTGATGCTGGGCAATGATGTCTGGTCCCCTAGCGACGAACTGCGCTACGGCCAGCTGCAGCTGAAGATGCAGGAGCCCGAACAACCGGCCACTCACTGGGCCGTGGCTTACGACCGTGACATCTTCGAGTCGCAGACCGCGCCCCGGCTGGAAGTGGACTACCTGCCTGTTAGTCTGCTGCCGGCCTGTCAGCATGCCAAGCTAAGCGTGCTATTGCTGGAAAACCCTGCTGAGGATGGCAAGTCGGATGACCAGCCCGGCTACAGCATCCTGCTGTGTGCTGGCTCCTTTAACCTGACCCGAGCCGGCTGGTGGGAGAACATTGAAGTAGGCCACTGGGTCGAGCTGGATGCACAGTATGCCCCGGCCAATATCCGTCGCCCGCTGCACCAGGCTCTGAAGTTCTACCGCAATGTTCGGCCTGCAATGCCAGTACAGGCACTGCAGCGCTTGCTGGACGCGCTTGAGGAGTTGCCGGAAACCGAGGCTGATGCGAACTGCAGCTTCTATTTTTCTTTCTCCGCCAATGGCCAGCATGTTCAGTCGTTCCCGCAGTTTCTTGCGCAGGCCGAAGCACAGGGAACACTGGAAATCGTTAGCCCGTTCTTTGCCGAGGATGGTAACAATCGGGTGGTGGCGAGCTTGCTCGAAGCATTCAAGAAAGTTCAGTTATTTCTGCCCAGGGACGAAGCTGGCCGGGCGCTCATCAGCAAGGATGTCTACGGTGCGCTGAGCGAACGGGTGGAGTGGGCTGAGTGGCTGCCGGAGATACACCGGCAGTTGATGGGCGCCGATGGCTATCGTCGGCTGCACGCCAAGATCTACCACTGTACGGGGCGTGATGGCTGGCACTTCATCGGCTCGGTCAACCTTAGTGAGCAGGCGTTTAGTCGCAATGTCGAGGCTGGTTTCCTGCTGCGTAGCCCATGTCCAGCCCTGCTGCAACCGCTGGCAAATGCAAGTGTACCGCAGGTTTTCGACTGTCCTGTCGAGGCGGACAGCCTGCTGGATTCTGCCGCCGCGGTCATGCCGCTGCTGCACCTGATCTTCGACTGGCAGGATGCTTGTCTGCTGCTGCTGTCGCCTGAGACGGGGCGTCTTTCCTTGCTTGATGCCAACTCTGACTGTGTGAGCGAGCACGAGCTGCAGGCAGCGACACCGCTGAAGGTCAGCTTTACCGAGGGTCGACAGCTGTTTGCCCGCTCCAGCTTGGTACATGCCCGCTGGCAGTCCTCCATACAACCTCCAGGCGAGCAGCCTGTCGCCAGCGGTGTGCTACTGGTCAGCCAGCGTAATCTGTATGGCCGCCCGCTCGACATGCCGGGCATGGATCTGGCGAGCCTGTTGCGTTTGCTACATGCCATGGGGCATGAGGCGCGCATGTCCAGCATGAGTGCAATGCTGGAAGCCGCGCTGCGTCAGAACTTTGAGAATCCGGACCAATATCTCATTCAGACCGGTGATATCCAGGACGTGGCCAGCTTCTTTTCCGAGTTTTCCGAGGTCAATGGCGCATTTTGGGCGCTCGGCCAGCGATTGGAGAGGGCTTCGCAGGGCGGCGATAAACGCACCTTGGACTACTTCCTGCGCGGGGCCCAGCCCGACTCGCTGGCAGGTCTGCTGGCTGCGGTGCAACCGCAGCAGGGGGCGACTATTCCCGGTCTGATTGTGCGCTATCTGACCCTGCTGGGAATTGAGGAATTGCTGCTGCGTCATGCTGAACAGGCCGCTCCTGGGTTGTTGTCAGAGGTGCAACGCAGCTTGGCCACGCTTGAGCGCAACGAACTCACCCCCTGCTTACAGGACGAGGGCATGGACGCCAGACGTTTCATCGACTGGTACCGCCGGCAGTTCCTCGCGGGGCTAGGTGCTCAAGCCAGCCCATGCGTGGAGGGCGGCGATGCAAGCCATTGATTTGCAAACGGCCAAAAGGCTGATCGATTTCTCTGGAGGACGGGACGAGCTGCGCGGGCTGGGCGAGCAGCAACTAGAGGGCACGCTGGCCCTACACAATAAGCTGGCACAGCATCGGGTTGCCTATCTGGCCGACGAGGTTGGAATGGGCAAGACCTATGTCGCGCTGGGAGTGGTCGCGCTCATGCGTCGCTTCAATCCGGATCTGCGCGTACTTTACCTGCTGCCATCGGTCAACGTGCGCGACAAGTGGATAAAGGATTTCCAAAGTTTCATTGAGCATAACTACCTTAACGACGACATCATCGTCCGGGGCATCGGCAGCTTGGCCGGACCGGCTGCACCCCAGATTACCTGCGACAATCTAGCGGATCTTGTGCATGCGCTAGCCAGCAGTACCGCGCGTGATTACTTCATTTGCACTTCGGCTTTCAGCTTCGGTCTTGGCGCCACTGTCGCCGAATTGGAAGCTAGCCTTGACCGTCTGGTGGCCCTGCTGCCGCAGACTCGCAACGAGGAGCAGATCCTCGGCCTGCGCCAGCAACTCAAGCGCTGCCGGGATGACAGCGGCGTGGAGGCCCTGAAGGAGTCGGTCAAACATTGCTGGGCAGCAGCCATCTACCGCGTACTGCCGCATTTCGATCTGGTGCTGGTCGATGAGGCGCATAACCTGCGCAAGTCCCGTGACAGCAGTGCTCGCAACCGCATGCTTGCTACTGCGCTACTGGGGCAGGAGGGCGAGGCTTCCCGGATCAGGCGCCTGTTGCTGCTGTCCGCCACCCCCTACGACCGTGACCTATCTCATCTGCGCAACCAGCTGGCGCTTTTCGGTATGACGCAAGCGGCAGCTTTGCCGGAAAGGGCCGAACTGCACAGCACAGAGATGCAGCAAGCGCTGCATCGGCTGATGGTGCGCAGGCTGAACGAACTTCAGTTGGACAACGTGCCGCATACCCGCAACATGTACCGCGACGAGCTGCGCACCGGCGCCGAAGCCGAAGTGAAGATGGGGATCTCTGAACAATTGTTTAGTGCGCTGGTTCAGAAACGGGTCAGCCAGCACCTACAGCAGAACTTCGCAGGCCGTTTCGAGCTGGGTATGTTGGCCTCTTTCGAGAGCTACCTGCCTGGCCAGGTTCAATTCGATGGTGATCTGCAAGAAGTGGCCATCAGCGACAGCAACCAGCCTGATGCCCGTGATCGGAACGTGGTCGAGCAACTGGTTCGTTCCTGGAAGGATACTTTTGATAACCGTCTTCCACCGCATCCGAAGATGAGTTGGGTCAGTACTCAGCTGTCGCGCCTTGCCTTCGTAGAGGGAAGTAAGCAGCTGGTGTTCGTGCGCCGGGTAAGTAGCGTGAGCGAGCTGAAGGGAAAGCTGGACGAGGCCTACGATGACTGGTTGGCCCACCAAGTGACACAAGATCAGGCGGTTATGGCCTGGTTCGAGCGTTATCGCACGCAGTACTGCGAACGCTCCGGCGAAGTGACCTCGGAAGAGGCTGATGAAAATGGAGAGCCTTCGGCTCGTTCCGACAACTTCTTTACTTGGTTCTACCGTGGTCGCAATGCCGAGCTGAACGAGCAGCAGCCACCGGCGCTGGGTACGCTGCCCAGCTCGTTCCGCAATATGCTGGGTCGTACCAGTTGTTTATTTGAGGCTGGCTGGAGTCGTTTGCCCGGTATGCCGCGCAACTTGGTGGTCGACTGGTCGCGCTGGGTCGTCAATTCGAATGATAAGCCGTCGGCCCAGCGCCGCTTCCGGGTGGCTCAGTATGCTTGGCTGCAGACCGTGGCAAGTGTATGCACAGGGACCGCTGCGTCTTTGGTAGCGGGTCGCATCCTGCGCTATGCCTACCCAGACTGGTCCATCACTGATCGTCCAGGCATTGAACTGAGTGACCTAAGCAGTCTGCAGAATGACCTCGACCGACTCACTCTCTGGGATGACCTGCGCCAGCAGCCCAAGCTGCAGACGCTGGCGCCGGAATGGAGTGTGCAGACTTTTGAGCTTCTGAGTGGCGACGTAAAGCAAGCCCTGCACGAGCTCAAACGTCAACTAATCCATATGGAGCTTATTGCGCTGGTTTGTCGTTTGGATCATCCATTTATCGATCTGTACAGCCTGCGTGGCGTGCGACGCGATGAGGGCAATGCCGACGATGCGCTAAGGGTGGCGTTCAGCGAACTGCTTGCCCGGCAAGCCGAGCAGCAGGTGCAATTCTGCTCCTGGCGGATTTTGCATGACATCGCTAGCAACCTGGATCTACTGGTCAAGCTCAACTTCCCGGCGGCCTGGCAAAAAACCAGTACTGAGCTGACACGCTACCTCAGTAATCAGATCAGCCCGCTGCAGCCAATCGCTGGTGCTAGTGGTGAGAATCGTACTGAGCGCAGTCCACTGGCCCGTCGTTTTCGTATGCCTGGTTATCCTCGCATCCTGGTTTCCACAGATGTTTTTCAGGAAGGAGAAGATCTGCATACCTTTTGTGACAGCGTTATGCATTACGGCATTCCGCGTAGTCCGATTGCTCTAGAGCAGAAGGTAGGAAGGGTCGATCGTGTGGCTTCGCTGTCGCACCGACGCATGCTGGCTAACCAGCGCGATAGCGCCAATCACTTCATCAAGGTGCGCTATCCGCATATCCGTCAGAGCCTGGAGTTCCTGCAGGTACGGGAGTCGGCACGCAGTTTGAACGATTTCATGCTCTCGCTTGGCCGCATCCAGACTGCTGGGGCGAGCGAGCGGGAGCTGCAAATTACACAACAGCTAACCGATACCTCCCCGGTGCAGCCGCCACTGCGCGAGCGCCTAAGTAGCTTGTTCCCAGTACAGCCTGATGATCTAAAAGGCAGAAGCCAGCTTGCACAGATCGAGAAGCATCAGACGGCCCTGCAGCGGCGGCTCCAGCACATACGTCAGCAACTGACGGCCTTGCTGGGTGCCCCACCGGAGGAGCGTCCTCTGCACTGGCGAACAGGTAATGTCGAGCTGGAGTTGCGTACGATCGCCGGTTTGCCGGAGCTGCTGCTATCTGCCAGCTGTGAACATGAAAATGCCCCCGGCTGGCTGGTCGACAGTGGCAGGGGGTGGGCCAGCAAGCGAATCGAGCGCATGCAGGAACTGCAGGCCGATCCGTTGCGCCGATTGCAGTTGCACTACAGTCGCGACCAAGGCTGGATGCTGCGCGCTAATAGTGAAATCTATGCTGGCAGTCAGCACATCCTGCAGCATGAAGAGTTGCTCAGCTTGCTTGGCCGAACTAGGGGGGAGTCGGTAGTCAAGCCTTTGGCCGAATCGCTAAGTCTGCTGGAAAGCATGCTGGACAATCTGCCTTGCCCGGATGGCATACAAGTTCTACGCAGCAGCAGCCAGATGCTGTGCTACAAGTTTGAGCACTTGGGGCGCAGCCAGCGTGTGCGGGTAAAGGCTCGTCAGGGCCATGTGCAACTCAGTTCGCGGGTACTGGATGCCGCCGCAACCGAGGAGCTTGCAAGAGGAGGCGATAATCTGCTCGATTCGGCACTGGTGCGTTATACCCTCAGACGTAACGCTAGTTTCGACTTGGTGGACTTTCACGTCAACAAACAGGGTGAGCTCGCTGTGCGCGCCTGCCATCCGCTGCAGTGGCTGAACCGAGAGGAGCTGGGTTGCATAGCTTTACTGGTTGCTGCCGAGGCTGACCGGTTGGAGCACATCATTCGAGGTGGTGACGATCATGAGTGAGCCGTATCCATGGCTCGCCAGAGATCAATCACCATTACCTGGCTCAGTTGTAGGTAGGTGTGCGCGAGGAAGGTCAGACTAGTACTGCCCTTGCATAGCGAGCGCCAGACTAAGACGATGTGTTATCTCAGCGGCAAGTTTTTTGGGCTCTCGGATTTGTATTGATCCCGCGTGCGACAAGATCCACCAGCGTAGCTCCCAGCTATCCGTAACTGTAGCCACTAACACTGACCCATCGGCTTCATCTGTTAGGGTCATATCGTCTGATAGAGGCGTCTCCCTGAGCAGCCTAGCAAGCCCATCGTTGATCCAAGCAACGATCCTGGTCTGAGACGCGGTGCCAAATTGCATGGCGCCACTTTCTAGGTAGCTCTTCAGATTGAATTCGGCCGGCCCAGTAGTCACGAAATCCAGCACCTGTGCGGAGCTGAATCTATGCAGGGCAAACTGGCGGACGTCATCGAATGGCTCCACGGTGGCTAGCAGATAGGTCACTTGTCCGCGTTGCACCAGAGCCAGTGGATTAAGGGTGAAGTGATGTACCTGATCCTTGTGCGCGGCGTAATACACACAGCTCAGCTGCTTCTCATACAGCAATGCTTCTTGGATCGTCTCGAGGATGCCTTCATCGACTGTCGGCGGTAAGAGCGAGAGATCTGGATGCACGCTGGCCACTTTATGAATCCATCGTGCTGCCGGTACCTCGTCGCTCAGGGAGTGCAGCTTCTGATGGGCTTGTCGAAAACGGGGTTCGAGGGCCTTCAACATGTGGTTGGGAATCAGCGCATGCAGGCTATCTTCAACCAACCTAAGTGTCAGAGCTTCGCCCAGGGAAAGCCCCGGAAGCTCGCTTGCACAGCCCGGCATCCAGTGCCACCCGTATGGCATCCCCTTGTCGTTGCATTGAAGAGGGAAGAGCTGAGAGAGCTCTAGCAGGTCGCGTTCGATAGTACGTTTACTGGAGTCATGCCCAGCATCTTGTAAACGCGTGTGCAGTTCCGTTGCGGTCAGCCCGGGGGCCTTGTTTGGAAGCAGGCGGAGGAGCTCCCACTGGCGAGCCAGTGTGCGGCGAGATGTATTACTAGGCACCCAAGCATTCCCGATAGTAGTGATTGAGTGAGAATGGAGGAAAGCTGACTGCCCAGGCAAGCATCATGCTTCTCGAGTGCTTGGCATGGACATCGACTCTATTCGATGCAGGCACACTCGGCATCTATACCCGCCCAGGAAATCGCTCAATTTCTCCGAACAGCAGAGCTTTGGCTGGCTCGTCGGGCAGTATCACGGTACTGAGAACCATGGCCTCTAAATTCGGACTGAGCTCCTCAATGGCTTCTGTGAGCTCGCTTGTTTCGCCCAGGCTTGGCCACTCGTTGTTAATCAGCAGCAGATAGAGCGTTCGGAAACCTTGGCTAGGCAGTTGTTGCAGTGGTAATGGGTTTGAGTAATCGATATCGACCAGCTCGCAGCGAAGCTGCCGGCTGGTGCTGCAGCTCAAAAAACTTCGGAAGTCGGCATAGTCACGTCCGGGCCAATCTCCGCCGAAGGCGGCGTGGCGTATGTAGCGAATAATCTGCTCCGCCCACAAAATGAACCCTGTTGAGGCAATGTGCAGGGTGGGGGCGACCTGGTAGCCCCTTCGTCCCAGGTCTCGTGAGCGGAGCGTCTGATCAATGAAGATCACGCTGTCTGCGCCGTCCTCATCTGCCAAGTATTCCAACGGGGCGTTTACAACGAAGGAGATATCGCTCGCCCCGAGCAAGGTGCGACGCTCCTCCCACTCCAGTCGGGTATGCATGGACTCGCAGCGTGCGTGGAAATCCATCACGCGTATACGAAGTGGTAGTGGAGGAATAAAGCCGCCCAAGTCGGACATGGTCAGGACTCTTTCTCCGGCGATTTCATGCGCACGATCTTGCGCGCTTGAGCCTCACTCACCAGCCATGAGATGAGTTCTGGATAGTTCACGTCTCCCAGCTCAGCGATGTTTTGCCGCGCCGCCTCCAGGCTGGCGGTCATTGCTTGAAGTGCTTGAGCATCGAGCATGCGGGAGAGCCCGGCTCGAGACAGGAGGGTTACAGGCTCCAGTAGGGCATCGAATGCGTCTTGCAGCACCACCAGTCGTGACAGGCGGCTGAGCTGCTCCTGGATATGCGGTGGTGGCTCTGTTGTGCCAAGAAAGCCCGCCAAATTGATCAGTCGCCTGCCCAGCCTTTTACTGCCTGCAATGTCCTGCAATATGGCTTCTAGGTTTTCTTTAATGAGGCGATCCATGGGGTACTCCCTTCACTGCGGTGAAGTAAGCATGGAGCATGGGGGCGACAGAATGTGTCGCGATGATTTGGGTCGGACACCGCTCTACGATGGGCTGAATACCAGAAGCTTCAGGCCATAGCCTGAGTAGTTGGAGATCATCCAGCCAGTGGGGACGACGTTGTGCCCGATGGCCTTGCCAACGTGCTCCATTACGCTGGCATAGTCGCCCCACGTGAGGTCGTAATTGGCTTCGATTACGAGTAAGGCATCCAGGGCAAAGTTACGCATCGCTAGCGGCGTGTTGGCTAGTAAAGAGGCGACAGCAGCAGTGGGGGTGGAACCCCAGCCAGCAGCCGTTTGGCCAACGGTCTGGCCAGAGAGGTATGAGGCAAAGCTGTCCCATTTGAGCCCGGGAATACCGCGGATTTCTCGAGCCAAGTAAAGGCTTGCCCAGAAGGCGGCCAGCTCTCGTTGGCTTTGCCATTTATAGCTGCGAAAGGGTGGGTAGACCTGCGTTTTGGTTTGTGTGAAGTGATGGATATGGATTGTGTCTGCCAAACCAGATAAGTGCTCCCAAGGCATTGCGCTGCTTGGTGAGGTGCACAGCCAATGGAGCTCATCAAAGCGTTTGTCAGGCCAAGTCTGGTTCTGGCCAAGAGCGGTAAAGTGGAGCTGGCCGCAGTGCCCTCCATCTACTGGGAGCGCAGTGCTGCAGTGCTGCAGAATGCAGCTCACGAGTTGCTTGGCCTCGGCTTCCGTTGCCGCGATCAGGGCTACTTCGAAATTGCTCGTGCTTAGCTCATGGCTGTCAGTGAATTGGTGCTCCACGCTTTTGCGCGCGCTTTCAACGTCTTCGCCCAGCCCCAGCAGATGGTAGAGATAGTCGCGAGGGCCCCAGCCCTTATTTCGGTGAAAAAGACAGCGGGAGCTGGTCATGATCAGCGCACCTGAACCGGTGCATTAATACACCTGTATCCGGGGTACTGGGCTTCAGCTGTGACCCGGGCCATTTCTGAACTGACGGCCTGGACGGTGAGCGTGAAGTTGGCGCGAGGCCCGGCATTGGGGACAACACGTTGCAGGAAGGCAGAGTAGGTTTTCATCGTCAGATCTCTTGGTTCAAATGGCAGGAGACAGGATGAAGGGTGCTTACGACACCCTGTGTCGCAAGGGCTATTCGTTCTCGTAGAGCATTGTCATGCGTCTTGCCGTTGTTGCGATTTGCTCACGTAACTCCGCAGGCTCAAGTACTTCCAGATGCTCACCCTGACTCAGCAACCACAGATCCAGCCCTTGGCTGAGGTGCAGGCTGCCAGTCATCAACCACCAGCCATCAGCAGAGGCTTCCAGCTGTTGATCAGCGGTGAGTGCGTTCTCCAGTAAGCGCTCGTAGAGCGTGTGGCTCACACGGAGCTTCAGTTGGGCAGGTAAGTCCGTTTTCAGGCTCACCAGGCTTCTCTGAGCAGCGACAGAGTTAATGTCGTAGTCCTTAGGGGCCGGGAGATCTTCAAAGGTCGTGCGGGCTGAAATAAAGCGATGCAGGGGCAGCGCGGCAATATTGCCTTGTGGCAATCCCTTGAAGATGCAGGACAGATAGATATTGGAGTCCTGGTAGGACAGACCCAGTGGTTTGAGATGTAGCAGCCGGGGCTCACTGGCTCCGCGCTTCAAATACTGGGCTTCAACGGTTGCATCGTCCAAGAGTGCTTGTTGTATCACTTCCAGTGTTTCAGGGTTCACAGTGCTTGGAGACAGGGTCACGAAGCGAGTGTTGCTGATGATCTTGCCTGAGCAATCCTGGGCTGGTCGTTTTCCCTTCAGTAGGGATGTTGCGTACTCCCGCAATGGGGTGAGCTTTTGTACCTGCGCCTCCATTCCGAAGCGAGCGGCGTGATCCATGATCATGACGAGATTCATCGCGTCGGTCGGCAACATGCTTAAGCGTGAAAGCGATTTCTCTGCCCACCATAGCTTGGCTTTGCCCTTAGGGCGGCTGTGCACATGGGGATAGTTCAGTTCGAGGTCACTCAAGTCTCGCAGGATGGTGCGCTTGTCGACATCAATGCCTTGGTTGGTCACGCGCTCGTGAATGGCGGAGCTGTTGAGAGCGTTTTCCTTGTTGGGGAGGAGGCCAAGTATCAAGTCCTGGCGATAAAGCTGCTCCATGAGGTCGTCCCTGCTCGTATGCGACATGAACTGTCGTAAAACTATTGAAAATGAGCTGACATGGTCAGTCACGAGACAGCAGCATGAGCAAATCTGCCGATGTGTTCAATCTGATGGATAGCCTTCTTGCACCAAGTGACCAGGTTGAAATCAACGAGCCTGGAGAGGTGCAACGCCTATATGCCGGTATCGGTATGCCAGCGTTACGGGCCGCTGAGCTAGCCGAACAGAGTCGTTTATTCACCTACCACGAAATCAAGGCTGCCAATCCGCTTCTGCGGTTGAGCGATCCGATCCGGCTTCGTCGACAGTATGAGCAACTGCGAGCAGAGGCACTGCAGGGTGATGCTGATGCGCTAAACGACTTGGGTTGGCTTTGGCTCAACGGCTCCCGGTTAAAGCCTGAACCGCTCCTGGCCAGACGCCTCTTCAAAATTGCAGCGGTGTTGGGTTCTTCAGAGGCGCTTTTCAATCTTGCGGAGCAGGCCTTCTATGGCAAAGGTGTGAGAGCTAACCCGCTCTTGGCCATCGATTATTACGAGCAGGCTTTTGAGTCTGGTATTCCCTGTGCTGCGCAGGCTCTAGGTGGCTTGTATGAGCGCGGGGATGAAGGTGTGTGCATTGATCATGCGAAAGCCATCGCTTGGTATAAGCGAGGCGCGGATGAGCAAGACACGATGGCGTGTTTTCTTCACGGCCGGTTGGCTTTGGACGAGTCGTCCTCTGAATACAACCAGGCCATAGGCCTCTATTGGCTGCAGTGGGCTGCCATGAGTGGCGAGGTGCTTGCGAGTGAGCGGTTGGCTGATTTTTACCGCTCTACCTTCGACTCCCCACCTGACCGGGATGGCCGGCTGTACTGTTTCTGGCGAGATATAGCGATCAGCCAAGGGAGTAGGTTGGCGGAGGAGATGCTAGCGCTGGATGGGCAATGCCAATTGGCCAGTAATCGATAGTAGGATGCCAGCGCATGCTGGTTATACGGCTATATCGAGGCCAGAGTTCTGGTCCTGTATTTTCTGGAATGGAAATGGTTGGGGGAAGGAATGAAGTCCACAGGTCTATCAGCAAATCAACTTGGCTTCGCCCACTATTTGGCGGGGTTGTGGGACAAAAAAGAACAGCCTGTGGATCAAGATGGATGTGTCCTGGAAGTGGGGAAAGGCAGGATGCTTCATTGCTACCGCATTACTCGCTCCAGGCATTGGAAGCCTTGGCGAGCACGCGTTGCGTCACCAATTCAGCACTGGTGGTGCCGGTCTTTGGCGGAGGCTGCGCATCACTACTCCTGGCCTGACAGCCTACCGCCGGACTCTTTTGCCTGCATCGCAGGACGTCTACGGCAGGCACTTTCTACGAGCGATGAAGACGCGGCTCGTCAGGCATGTTTGGACATTTTCACCTGGGGCGGGGTTGCGCAGAAGCCAACTGACAAGTCGCGAGTTTGGTTGGAGTTTCAGTACGCACAACGGACGCTCTGTCAGTCAATCAAAGATGCGGTCCATCTTCTGCAGCCAGGATCTGCACTCAGCCTTGCGGCGTTCGATGGAAAAAGGCTTCTGATGAATGCGGCGATGACGAAAGTCTATGCCGCTGCGGACCCCGACAACATCATTATCTATGACGGGCGGGTAGGCGCTGCGCTGGGTCTCTTGGCTCGATACTGGCTCGAAATGACTGGCATCGGGAGTGTGCCGAATGACTTGGCATTTCGCTGGGGAGCGGGCCGTAGTGAGGTTAAGCGTGATCCATCGTGCAGGGGTTATCAGTTTTCCTCGTTGTATCTGCCCAGCACAAAAACAGCTCATCAGGACGAGGTTTGGGGGACTCTGGTTCGTAAGAGTGGCGAAATTCTTAAGCAGATGAGCGCTCTTCGCGGGGATATCACCTCTATTGGCGACGTCGAAAAGGCTCTCTTCATGATCGGCTTCAATATCGAGCGTGATGTGCCACCGTCACCGATACCTGCTGTGGTGGGATAGGTAAAGTGGGCGGACTGATTCCAGATCAGATTATCAAAAAGGTTCAGCGCTCCCGTCATTTGTTGATTTTTACGGGGGCGGGTGTTTCTGCGGAAAGTGGTATCCAAACTTTTCGCGAAGCTCAGGCCGGTTTGTGGGAACGCTTTGAACCTGGGGAGCTGGCAACGCCAGCTGCATTTCGACGTGACCCTGCTCTGGTCTGGGGGTGGTATGAGTGGCGGCGATTGCAGGTGCTAAGCGCGCGCCCCAACCCAGCTCACATTGCTATTGCCGAGTTGGCCAGGCGGGTACCGAAGCTGACAGTGATTACCCAGAATGTTGACGATCTGCATGAGCGGGCGGGCAGCGCTGAGGTCATTCATCTGCACGGCAGTCTGCATGAGCCTCGTTGCTTTGCCTGTGGCCGGCCCTACGCAGGTGTGGTCGCTGAACTGACGGCTCCATCTGCCTCTGAGCGCTGTGAGCCACCACGTTGCGAGCGATGCAACGGCAGAGTAAGGCCAGGTGTTGTCTGGTTTGGAGAGCCTCTACCTGAGAGTCCAATGCGCTCGGCGTTGGCTGCTGCCCGCCATTGCGACTGCCTGCTTTCCATTGGCACATCAGGTGTTGTGATGCCGGCGGCCCGTATCCCGGAAGTGGCTTTGGAGAGCGGGGCTGCTGTTATCCATGTAAACCTCCAAGCCGTTGAGGTGAGTGCTCCAAATGAGTTCTCCCTGATCGGCCGGGCCGGCGAATTACTCCCGTCCCTATTGCAGCAAGCTTTTCCTAGTTCATGAGGCTGGTGGTTGCGACACGAAATGTCGCGACCACCATGCACTATTGCACCTTACGGTGCATGCGCAGGAGTTTTACCCATGCAGGAGCTTTCCCCAGGTCTAATCGTTATCCATGGCAATCGTCTCGAGGAGCTGAGAGCTCTTGCGGTGGAGTGGATGCGTAGTCATCCACTAAACCCGCTTGAGAACGAGGTACTGCTGGTACAGAGCAACGGTATCGCTCAGTGGCTGAAGATGGCGTTGGCTGAGCGGGAGGGCTGTGGCATTGCTGCTGCACTGGACGTGGGTCTGCCAGCACGCTTTCTTTGGCAGGCGTACCGCACTGTATTGGGTAATGACGCGATTCCGCAGCAGTCGCCCTTGGACAAGGCGCCACTCACCTGGCGTCTGATGCGCCTGCTGCCTGGCTTGCTGGCGGGCGAAGCCTTCGCACCGTTGCACCGCTTCCTGGCCGATGACAGCGATCTGCGCAAGCGTTATCAACTGGCAGAGCGGCTGGCTGATCTATTTGATCAGTACCAGGTTTATCGTGCTGACTGGTTGGCGGACTGGGCAGGGGGGCATGATCGTCTACGCACGTCGCGTGGTGGCTATCAGGAGTTGAGCGACGAGTCGCGCTGGCAGCCGGCACTTTGGCGTGCCCTGTTGGCTGAGGTTGGGGATGAACAGTTGGCGCAAAGTCGCGCCGGGGTTCACCCGCGTTTTGTAGCGCGACTGAATGAGTTGGGCTCCCCGCCGCCCGGCTTGCCGCGCCGTATTACGGTGTTTGGTATCTCGTCGTTGCCAGCCCAGGTACTAGAAGCGCTTGCTGCCATAGCGCGTTTCAGCCAAGTCATGCTCTATGTGCACAATCCCTGTCAGCACCACTGGGGGGACATCGTTGAAGACAAAGATCTGCTGCGTCATGAGTACCGCCGCCAGCAACGTAAACCTGGTCTGGCTGCTTTGGGCGAGGCGGATTTGCATCAGCATGCTCAGCCGCTGTTAGCTGCTTGGGGCAAACAGGGGCGCGATTACATCAACCTGTTGGATCAGTACGACGAGCCGCAACGCTATCGCGAGCAGTTCAAGCGCATCGATCTATTCAACCCGGCGCCTGAAGGCTGCTTGCTGAGCCAATTGCAGAACGACATCCTCGACCTGCGCCCTCTGGCGGAGACCCGCGAAGCCTGGCCACCGGTGGATCCGGAACGCGACAACTCGCTGCGCTTTCACGTCGTCCACAGTGCACAGCGTGAAGTGGAGGTACTGCACGATCAGCTCTTGGCCTGCTTCAGCGCAGACCCAACCTTGCGCCCGCGTGACGTGATCGTCATGGTGCCGGATGTAAACACCTACGCGCCCCACATCCAGGCGGTGTTCGGGCAATTTGGTAAAGATGATCTCCGCTACATTCCCTTTACCCTTGCCGATCAAGGGTTGCGTGGTAAGGATCCGCTGGTTATCGCCTTGGAGCATCTGCTGCAACTACCAGATAGCCGCTTCAGTGTCAGCGAGGTGCTGGACCTGCTGGATGTCCCAGCACTGCGTGCGCGCTTTGGTATCCAAGAAGACGAACTACCGACCCTGAGGCGCTGGTTAGAGGGAGCTGGTGTTCGTTGGGGACTGGATGCTGACCAACGTGAGGCCCTCGGTGTTGGTCAGGGCTTGGAGCAGAACACCTGGCGTTTTGGTCTGCGGCGCATGCTGTTGGGGTACGCCGTTGGGCGCTCTGGTGCTTATGTAGATATTGAGCCTTACGATGAGATTGGTGGTCTGGATGCGGCGCTGATCGGTCCGCTAACGCGCCTGCTGGACTCCCTTGAATATCATCTTGAACAACTGCGTGCGCCCTTGACGCCGATGCTCTGGGGGGAGCGGTTACGTGGGCTGATAGAGGCATTTTTCTTGCCTCAGGGCGAACGTGACGAAGTGCTGCTCAACCAGTTGCAGGATGGCCTCGACAGTTGGCTGGCGCTCTGTGAGTCCGCTGGGCTGGAAATACCTCTGACCCTGCCAGTGGTGCGCGAGGCATGGCTTGGTGAGCTTGATCAGGGGCGTCTCAGCCAGCGCTTTCTTGCTGGCTCTGTGAACTTCTGCACATTGATGCCGATGCGTGCCATTCCATTTCGCCATGTCTGCCTGCTGGGCATGAACGACGGCGACTATCCGCGGAGCCAGGCGCCGCTGGATTTCGATTTGATGGCCAGCGACTACCGGCCTGGCGATCGCTCTCGTCGAGAGGATGACCGCTACTTGTTGCTGGAGGCGCTGCTGGCTGCGCGAGACCGGCTCTACATCAGCTGGGTAGGGCGCAGTATTCGTGACAACAGCGAGAGGCCTCCATCTGTACTGGTTGGCCAGTTGCGCGACCACCTCGCTGACGCCTGGACTCTGGCAGGTGGCGGAAAGTTGCTGCACGCCCTGACTACCGAACACCCGCTGCAACCTTTCAGCCGCCGCTACTTCGACAGCAGGACTGAGCTTTTCAGTTATGCCCACGAGTGGGCTGCGCTGCATGGTCAGTCCTCTGCCGGCGGTTCTGGTGAAAGCCTGTCAGCCTGGGAGGAGGGGCTGCTGCTGAGTCCTGAGCTATTGCAAAGCTTCTTGCGCGACCCAGTTAAGTTTTTCTTCACTCGCCGCCTCAAGGTGCACCTGGACGAGGAAGTGCAAGCTAGGCTGGACAGCGAGCCGTTCACCCTGGATGGGTTGGAGCGCTACCAGTTGCAGGACAACCTGCTGAAGTCCGCCGTGCTGGCTCGGGATGGAGATGCGCAAACCGCACTGTTTGGTGCTGCTGACCGCTTGCAGCGCAGTGGCGTGTTACCGCTGGCAGGCTTCGGCGAGCACTACCGCACTACGTTGCTGGAGCCTTTGCCTGCCCAGCTTCAACGCTACGAGAGTCTTTGCCAGCTTTGGTCCGTGCCCGTGGAGTCGCCACGTCAGTTGAGTTTTTGTGCTGCCGACGTGCAACTGGAGGGTTGGCTTGGTGGTCTGCGGCAAAAGGCTGATGGCAGCCTGGCACGCTTAGAGCTGTCGCCTGGTGTTCTGGCTAAGAAGGGCTCCCTAAAGTGGCACCGTCTGTTGCGGCCTTATGTGTTGCATGTAGTGGCGGCTGCTTGTGGCGTGCCAATCACCACCTTGCTGGTGGGCGAAGATAAGGCACTGACTTTTGCCCCGTTACCGTCTGAGCACGCGTCGCGGATTCTTGTGACCTGGTTGCAGGGCTGGAGCGCCGGCATGCAGGCGCCCCTACCTGTGGCGCTCAAGACCTCTATGGCCTGGTTGCAGGAGCAGAGCGATGACAAGGCTCGAACCGTCTATGAGGGCGGTTACAACTTCACCGGTGAGACGGCAAGTAGTGCCAGTCTGGCGCGGCAATTCCCCGATTACACCAGACTGACTGCCGACGGCCAGTTCCCCAAATGGAGTGAGCGGCTCTATCAGCCGCTGCTTGAGAGCAACCCGGCCACCATCAAGGAGGATCTGGCATGAGTCAGTCCCAGCGTCCCCTGGCCCTCAGTTTCCCGCTACATGGCAGTCGCCTGATTGAGGCCAGTGCGGGTACCGGCAAAACCTACACGATTTCCGCGCTCTACCTGCGCTTGATCTTGCGCCACGGGGGTGAGGCCGCCTTCCGCGAGTCGCTATTACCGCCACAAATTTTGGTCGTGACCTTCACGGATGCAGCCACCCGCGAGCTACGTGACCGCATCCGTGCACGTTTAGTGGAAGCGGCGTCGGTTTTTCGCGGTGATGGCCAGCCGGATGATTTGCTGGCTCAGCTTCGTGATGAAATCCCCGAGGGTGAATGGGCGGGCTGCGCCCGGCGGCTGGAGTTGGCTGCGCAGTGGATGGATGAGGCCGCTGTGTCCACTATCCACGGCTGGTGTCAGCGCATGCTGCGCGAACACGCTTTCGACAGCGGCAGCTTGTTCAACCAGACCTTAGAAACCGACCACAGTGAACTGCTGGCCGAAGTCATACGGGACTATTGGCGGCAGCATTGCTATCCGTTGAAGGGGGGGGCACTGGACTGGGCTGTGGGCAACTGGGGGGCTCCTGCCAGCCTGGGTGACCAATTGCGCCCGTTGCTGAATGAGGCTGCTGTTGTTTCAACGCATCGGTTAAGCGAGTTGCTGGAGAGCGCCCTGCTGGACCGTGAGAGTGCGTTGGCGATGCTCAAGTCTCCCTGGGTTGCCTGGGCTGATGAGCTGCAAGGGCTTCTCGACAAGGCGGTCGCCGGTAAGCAAGTTGACGGCAGGAAAATTCAGGCACGGTACTACAATCCCTGGTTCGACAAGCTGCGTGAGTGGGCAACCAGCACGGAGGCCTCCCTGGAGCTGGCTACAGGTTTTACTCGTCTGACTCCTGACGGCTTGGCCGAAGCTTGGAAGGGTGACCCTCCCAAACATCCAGCGCTGGATGCAATGGTCAATCTCAAACAGCAGCTTGATAGCCTGCCCGACCCCGCTGAGGCAGCGCTGCGTCATGCCGCTGCCTGGGTGCGTCAGCGCTTTGATCGCGAGAAGCGTCAGCGTGCGGAAATGGGCTTTGACGACATGCTCACTCGTCTTGATGCCGCACTACAAAGTGAGAACGGACTACGTCTGGCCGAAGTTATTCGCCGTCAATTTCCAGTAGCGCTGATCGACGAGTTTCAGGACACCGATCCGCTTCAGTACCGCATCTTCGACACCCTTTATCAGGTTGAAGCCAATCGCGACGACTGTGGTTTGTTTATGATCGGTGACCCCAAACAGGCCATCTATTCCTTCCGCGGCGCGGATATTCACACCTACCTGAGTGCGCGCCGCGCTACTCTTGGCCGGCACTACAACCTAGATACCAACTTCCGCTCAAACCAGGACATGGTTGATGCTGTGAACGAGGTATTTCTGCGCGCTGAGAGACGCGAAGGCGGGGAGGGTGCGTTCCTCTTTCGCGACGATTTACCCTTCATCAAGGTAGGCGCTAAGGGGCGCGAGGAAGTTTGGACGGTGGAGGGAGAGGCCCAGCCTGCACTAACTGTCTGGCAGCTTCCCACTGACGAGCCAGTGGCCAAGGGGGCCTACCGTAGTGCCCTGGCCGAAAGTTCTGCCAGTGAGATAGTGCGGCTACTCGACCTTGGTCAGCGGCAAAGGGCTGGGTTCAGCAAAGATGGCCAGCTTGTGCCATTGCAGCCTAGCGATATTGCCGTCCTAGTGCGGGACTTCAAAGAGGCCCAGGCCATTCGCGGTGCACTGGCTTCACGTGGAGTACGCAGTGTCTACCTGTCGGATAAGGACTCGGTATTCGCTGGTCAGGACGCTCGTGATCTGCTGCTGTGGCTGCGTGCTTGTGCCGAACCGGACCAGGAGCGTACGTTGCGCGCCGCATTGGCCACCGCCACCCTGGGGTTAGAGCTTACCGAGCTGGAGCGGCTAAATCTTGATGAGCGCAGTTGGGAGCGCTATGTCATGCAGTTCCGCGGTTACCGCCAGTGCTGGCAGCGTCAAGGCGTGTTACCCATGCTGCGTCAGCTGCTGCAAGACTTCGAGCTACCCCAGCGGCTTCTGGAGCGTAGCGATGGCGAACGGGTCCTGACTAACCTGCTGCACTTGTCTGAACTGCTGCAGCAGGCGGCTACTGAGCTAGACGGAGAGATGGCGCTGATTCGCCATCTGAGTGAGTTGCTGTCTGGGGAGGGGAAAGCGGAGGAGCAAGTGTTGCGCCTGGAGAGTGACGAGGCTCTGGTGCGTGTGGTGACCATTCATAAATCCAAAGGGCTAGAGTATCCGCTGGTATTCCTGCCTTTCATTTGTGCCTTCCGTGCAGTGGATGGTAAGAAACCGCTGCAGGTGCATGACGGTGAGCGCCGCCAGCTTGTGTTCAAAGCTGACACCGACACTGTGGCTCGCGCTGATAAGGAGCGTTTGGGTGAAGATCTTCGGCTGCTTTATGTGGCCCTGACCCGTGCCCGTCACGCCTGCTGGCTCGGCGTCTCTGATCTGAAAATCGGCAAGACCAAAGAGTCACGGTTGCATCAATCGGCCCTAGGTTATTTGCTGGGCGGCGGTGAAGCGTTGGTGCAGAGTACGGATTTGCAGCGTTGGCTCTCTCCCTTCGAGGACAAGTCGCACAGTGCGATGCTGCAGGTGCCTGACGCTACAGAGCAGCAGTATCTGGTGTTAGACGGTGCCGAGATCGAGGCACGTTGGCGAGTCCCTCAGCGACATGCCGCAGAACATTGGTGGATCGCCTCCTACAGTGCGTTACGTCTGGAGGAGGGTGAGGTGCAGCAGCCAGGTCGTTATGACGATGCCGCGCCGGATAGCCCTGCGATGCAGAACTCAACTGATGACGAAAAAACTGCTCCGGTGCAGACGCCGATACCTGTCTCTGCACAAGGACTGCACCGTTTTCCGCGTGGGCCGAACCCCGGAACCTTCCTCCACGGTTTGCTTGAGTTAGCAGCCGTTGAAGGTTTCGGCCACCTAGCTAGCTCTCCTCAGCAGCTGCGTGAGCTGTTGGCGCGCCGCTGCCAACGGCGTGGTCTGCAACTCTGGATTGATCCATTACACCAGTGGGTGCAAACGCTGCTGGTACAACCACTACGCCTCGGGGATGGGCGGTCGGTGAGTCTGGCGGAGCTGAAGCAGTATCAGCCTGAGCTCGAATTCTGGTTCGAAGCTAGCCAGGTGGATGTCCTTCGCGTTGATGAACTGGTGCAGCGTTTCGAGCTACCTGGTGTGCCCCGGCAACCACTATGTGCGGACACGCTGAATGGCATGTTCAAGGGGTTTATTGACTTGGTGTTTGAGCACGAGGGGCGTTACTACGTGGTTGACTACAAGTCTAATTGGCTGGGAGTCGATGAGGCCTCTTATACCCTGGAGGCGATGACTTCCGCCGTGGCCAGTCATCGCTATGACCTGCAGTACGTGCTCTACATACTGGCTATGCATCGGCAGCTGCGCTTGCGTTTGCCTGACTACGACTACGACCGTCACTTGGGTGGTGCGCTCTACCTGTTTCTCCGTGCACCTGTGACGGGAGCCTACCTGGCGAAACCTTCCCGCGAACTGATTGAGTTGCTGGATGCTTTGTTCCTGGGCGAGTCTGAGGAGGTGGCGGCATGAGCGCGATTCTAAATGACCGCGGCGAGCTCATTGCACTGCTTACAACGTGGAGTGAGCGTGGCTGGTTACGCGAGCTGGATTTCGCATTGGCGCAGTTTTTCGCGGAGCTAGATCCGGCTGCTTCGCCACTCCTGATTCTTGGCGCCGCACTGGCCAGCCATCAACTCGGCAAGGGGCATGTGTGCCTTGACCTGGGCGCGACCTTGGCTGACCCAGACTTCGCTTTATCACTTCCACCAGAGGGTGAAAGTGCCGAGCAAGCTACGTTGCTGCCGTCCCAGGTGCTGGCGGGTTTGACGCTGAAGGATTGGCTGGCGAGCTGCATGGGCAGTGAGCTGCTACAGAATCGTGAGCATGCTGTTGCACCGCTGGTACTGGAGGGGAGCTGTCTCTATCTGCGTCGTTACTGGGACTATGAACGCCGCGTGGCTGCGCGTATCATCGAGCGTCTGCGTGCTGTGTCTGACATACCGGCTGATTTGGCGCAGCGCCTGGACACGCTCTTTCCTGAACCATTGGTGTTGGATGGTGAGCGTCTAGCGGATTGGCAAAAGCTGGCCTGTGCATTGGCCGTGCGCAGTACCTTCACCATGATCACCGGTGGCCCTGGTACCGGAAAGACCACCACTGTTGTGCGTCTGTTGGCACTGTTGCAGGAGGCCGCTATGGCCACCGGCGCGCCACTGCGTTTAAGCCTTGCTGCACCAACCGGCAAGGCTGCGGCCCGGCTGACCGAATCGATCAGCGGGCAGGTGGCATCCCTGGCTGTGGATGAAGCTGTAAGACAGCAGATCCCTAGCAATGTGACAACGTTGCATCGTCTGCTCGGCAGTCGGCCAGACAGTCGCCATTTCCGCCACGATGTTGGCAACCCGCTACCGCTCGACGTACTGGTGGTGGACGAGGCTTCAATGATCGACTTGGAGATGATGGCCAACCTGCTGGATGCTCTGCCGGCTCATGCACGTCTGATCCTGCTGGGTGACAAGGACCAACTGGCCTCGGTGGAGGCTGGTGCAGTGTTGGGCGACCTGTGTCGTGACGCAGAGAGTGGTGGTTACAGCGCAGCGACCTGCGCTTGGCTTCAAGACAATACCGGCGAGCACTTGGGCGATCCGGCGCTGTTTCCAGGTGAACAGGCGCTTGCTCAGCACATTGTCATGCTGCGCCATTCGAGGCGCTTTACTAATACTTCCGGTATTGGCCGCCTGGCCCTTGCGGTAAACGACGGTGATGCGGAAATCGCTCGTGCCACATTGACCGAGGGCGCGGAGAGTCTGCATGTGCTGCGTCTATCGGGGGAGCAGGATCGTGCACTTGAACAGCTATTGCTGGATGGCTTGCCTGGTGATGATGAGCGACCGATCGGGTATGCACATTTCCTAGAGTTGATGCGGGAAGAGCGGCCAATCTTAGACGCTGCTCCTGAAGCATGGGACGTTTGGGCTGGTAAGGTATTAAAGGCCTTCGATCAGTTCCAGTTGCTCTGTGCTGTACGCAAAGGCCCTTGGGGTGTCGAAGTGCTGAACGAGCGTATTGCCCATGCACTGCAGAGCCGCGGTCTGCTGGAGCAGGATCACGGGTGGTACGAGGGGCGCCCTGTGTTGGTGACGCGCAATGACTACAGCCTGGGATTGATGAATGGCGATATCGGTATTGCTCTTCGTCTACCGGAACCACCTGATTCACCTGGTGCTCTCCCACGCCAAGTTTTGCGTGTGGTGTTCCCGCGCAATGATGGCAGTGGTGCGTTGCGTTACATCCTGCCGAGTCGGCTGAGTGCGGTCGAGACGGTATTCGCGATGACTGTGCACAAGTCCCAGGGCTCAGAGTTCGCTCACTGCGCGCTGATCCTGCCGGATGTCCTGAACCCGGTGCTGACTAAGGAGCTGGTGTACACCGGCATAACTCGTGCACGGCACTGGTTCAGTTTGGTGGAGAGTCATGCCGGGGTATTTGAGCAGGCAGTACAGCGTCGCGTCGAGCGACGTAGTGGCTTGAGAGAGGCGTTGGTGGGCGTGAAATAATTATGTTGGTGGGTGCGACACAAGCTGTCGCACCTGTCAGGCAATTTGGCTGCACCTAAGTTGTTATGAGTGCTTGTCATGCCAATACCTCCTCAGCCCTTTACGTTCAGTTGCTCCCGCTGCTCCTGGCAGAAAACCACTATTCCTCTCAGCGATGCGCTGGTGCTCGGGCGTGACTGGTTCGCGCAGTGCCCTCAGTGCAACTGCGAATTACAGCGGCGAGCGGCTACAAAGACCGAGGTCCTGAGGGCGCGATTGGAGCAGTTTTTTCAGTGAGCGCCAGCGATAGAAGCCTGCCTGAACTTACCGCATTAGTAGCAAGCTACGCTGGCATCTCATGGGGCAAGTGATGTTGGTGCACCGTTTTGGGCTTGTCAGCTATGGCAATGAGCCACTAGGTGAGTTATGGTCGTCAAATTAATGGCGACATTCGATTGCCGTAATCCGCTTTTGAACAAGGACGTTTTGATGCGCCAAGCGAGGGACATGCTTTTTGGGCAGCTTGCACTGCTGCTCATGCCTCGGGAGTTGCAGCGCTGTGCCTCTGCCAGCTTGTATGGAAAACAGGGCGATGAAGGCCTTTCAGAGGTATGCGTACGCCGCAAGGCGGCCTGGAGACTCCGTCGCGCTCCATGGCTCTTCAGTGTAAAAGCCGTACCGCTGGAGCATTGCCCGCAACGGGCTCAACTGTGCGGTCTTGGATACATCCAAGGCTCTCGCGCTTTTTTTGACCAGCATCCATCCCAAGTCATTTCTGCCGCTGATTGCATGGCCCGTAATTCAATGGGAATCGCAGTTACCTACTCGGCATCGTGGGCGGCTGCTCAGATGTGTCCCAGCGTAGGAGTGATCCAGGAGACGTTTGTGAGGTGCACTTGGCCTGGCCAAAAAGCGGTCACCTGCTAGGGCCCACGAGATTCAGTATCAAGCCAATGGAGCGAGGACGTTGTATGGCTCGAGGTGATTTATGGGCGTTCTAGTGGGCGTGGTGGTGTTCTTTATTGTGTTGGCCGTGCTTGCCAGCCTGATCGAGCGGGGTGCCGCTTCGCGGATGTTGCGACCCTACATCGGTTTGCTGCTGATTGCTGCAGTGATTGCCGGCATGGGCGTGCTACTGGGCTTTTTGTCCCGTGACGTACAGGCGCTTTTCTTTGTGGTCGCCAAGGTTGTAGCGGTATTGGTGGGTGTGGCTCTTTGTCTGCACTTGATCATCGTGATCGCTAAGCGTTGGTTGTCGTAGTACTTAGGACGAGAGCTTCATGAGTAGACGATTTACCTTCAGTAGTCTGTCAGCTGAGCATTGTGGTTCCAATGAAGCGAACATCTTCATTCACGGTTACAGCGCCGGTCATACCGTTGAAGATCGCAATACGTTGTTGGCGAGCATTCCTGAATCCATTCGGAACCATACGAATATTTTCGCCTTCTGGCCGTCCAGCCATTTCAGCCGCTTCAACGGCAATTCAATACATGTGCTGAGCAATTCAACCCGAGCTCACTGGGGGCTGGGCGCAGCCGCACTGGTCGGTGATCGAACCCTTCACTTCCTCCGCATTCGCTCGAGGGCAGAGGAAATGGGTGAAATGCTGCTGGACCAGTTAAGCGAGCATTTACGCAGGTATCACTTGGGTGTCGACACCATTAATTTGATCGGCCACTCGCTCGGCGGGCGTCTGGTTATTAGCTGCCTTAAAAAGCTGTCAAAAGGACAGCGTCATCCTCTCGTTATCAATGACGTGTTGTTGATGGCGGCAGCAGCCACCGTTGAACCGGATACCGCGCAAAGCATGCGGGGTGTGGTTAAAGGTCGGTTGATCAACGCCTACTCTAAATCTGACTGGACGTTGTTCATGAATCCTGGAGAGGTTTGTCTGGGAAGGAACCCGGCTGAGCATTTCGAAAACATTAAGATCAAGGATTTTGGTCATGGCGATTACTGGAAAAAGCTGCCTCACGTTCTGACTCATGTGCGGTTCAAAACCCCCGCTCAAGAGCATGATGCCGAGGTTATGGAGGAGGTGTCCGTAGACCCTGATCCCGAGCTCTCGCCTGCACCACTACAGGAAGTAAACCTCATGTCACTCGAACTCAAAACGCCCGGCGATATTTACCAAAGAGTCAATGATGAACTGGAGCGTATTGTTCTTTCACTGAGTACTCAATCGACCGATCCCGCGTTGAACTTGGCACAGCAGGACGCCCGAGCGATGCTGGGCGAGCAGCAAGCTACGTTGACGGCGCAGCTCAAGGAGTTGCAAGAAAACGCCGAGTGGAAAACGTTCACCATTGCGGTGTATGGCGAAACCGGGGCTGGTAAGTCGACGTTAATTGAAACCTTGCGCATTCTGTTGCAAGAGCCGACCAAGGTGGCGCATCAACAGGCATTCCGTGAGTTGCAAGGCAAGTACCAACTCAGTGAAGCTAGCCTACAGCGTCTGCAACAGAGCATTGAGCAAGTCGACACTCAATTGGCTGCGTTGGCGCAGCAGCTCCACGCCACGACCGAGCACCATAATCGGCTGCACACCGAAGCACTTAATGCTGTAACTGGTTTGCGCTCGTTGATAGCTGAACGCAAGGAAACTGCCTCACTCTGGCAGAAGCTGATTCGCCTGTTCAAACCCATGCCCGAAGAGGCACAACTGATGCTTGCCGAACAGCATCTACCGCGAGTATCCGCTGCCCGTGATAGTGCCATCGAACTATTGAGCGACCAGCACAGTGTGGCAGAGCAAGCAAGACAGGACCTAGAGCAAGAACTGGCACAGCGCACGGAGGAAAGTGCTAGTCACCTGGCAACGCTGGAAACGCTGGGTGATGGCGAAATCATTGGCGATGGTCGTGCCGATTTCACTCGTAAAACTCAACGCTATGACATGAGACTGAACGGCCAGCCTTTTGCCTTGCTAGATGTGCCTGGCATTGAGGGCAATGAGGGGTTGGTGGTTAATCAGATCGAGAAAGCTGTGCAGATCGCTCATGCGGTGTTCTATGTCACCAACCAGGCGGCACCGCCGCAAACTGGCGACGCCCAACGCAAGGGCACCCTGGAAAAAATCAAAGAACATCTCGGTGCACAAACCGAGGTCTGGACGATCTTCAATAAGAAAATCACCAACCCCAAGCACTCGCTAACCGATCGTCCGTTAATTTCAGAAGACGAAGCTGTGAGTCTGGTAGGGCTGAACGAGAAAATGCGCGAGCAGCTTGGCGACCACTACCGCGACGTATTCTCGCTTTCTGCCTTGCCTGCGTTTTTGGCCTCAACCGATCACTTTGCCCCGAACTCGCAAAACGCCACTCGGCGTAACAAGATTCTTGCGGACTTCAATGCTGAAGAGCTGTTGGAAAAAACGCGTTTGCGTGCATTTTTGTACCTGCTCAATGCCAAGCTGCTTGATGGCTGTGACGCCAAGATCACCCGTGCCAACTTCCACAAGGCTAAGGATGCGCTGGACCAGACCGTCACAGCTCTGAAAGAGGTCAAGGGGAAGTTCAGCCAGCTATTGGAGAGCCTGCGCTTGGACGGCCAGAGTGCCCAGGTGCAATTGAAGGGCAGCTTTAAATCCCTGAAAAGACGCCTGGAGTCAGCTGGTGAAGCTGAGATAGATACATTTATCAGCGACGTGCGAAAAACGATGTATGAGCGCATCGACGCCGATATCGGTAACGATGAGTTCAAGCAAGCGTTCAGTGACACCATCGATGCTCAGCAGAAAAAATTAAGCAAGCGCCTGCCAGTCGCAATCAGTCAAGAAGTCGAGCGTTTCCAAAAGGAAGCCGAAGACATTCTTGCCCGATTCGAAGCGCAGGCCCGCGAGCTCACAGGTATCTACGCCAAGCTCGGTAAAACCAATCTTCAGAGCCAGTTTGATCTCAGAATCAAGATCGATAGTGGGATCAAGGTTGGCACCTTGCTGGTTGGTCTGGCAGGTACGATTGCCACGGCGATTTTTACCGGCGGCACTAGCTTGTTAGTGCTGGCACCGGCGCTTGCCGGACTTGTGCTGTCTGCCTACAAAGCCATACGAAGCGCTTTCAGCTCCGACTACAAGAAGTCACAGCAACGCGAAGCCATCGATAGCAATCTGCGCGAAGCCGCGGGCCAATTACGCACCTTGCTACACGACGGATTGAAAACCTCCTTGGCAGACATGGAGAAAAAAATCCGCGTGCTAGAGCAGGCCCTCGAAGACCCTATCAAGCAGACCACTGGCCTGGTGCAGCTGCTGGGGCAGTCGACTGATCAGCTAAACATCCTTTCCCGCCAAATCGACAACGCAGGCACTCTGTAATGGAAAACACCCTCGACTCATTCAAGGCCCAGCAAGCACGCTCGGTAGAATTGCTCGGCAAGCTGCTCAAGTTCCTCGATCAAGGTGAAGCTGCCGGCGTACTCGTTGACCCTGCTTTGAAGGGAAAACTACAAACAGCTATCGAGAGCGTGGCCGGCGAAAAGCTCAAAGTGGCGCTAATCGGCGGTTTCTCTGAAGGCAAGACTTCTATTGCTGCGGCATGGATGGAAAAGCTGGATAAGTCCAGCATGAAAATCAGCCACCAGGAATCTTCCAATGAGGTAAAGGTCTACGAAGTGGGCGATGACTTCGTACTGATCGATACCCCCGGGCTATTTGGCTTCAAAGAGCAGGTGAACGCTGAAACCAACGCCATCGAAAAGTACAAAGACATCACCAAGAAATACGTAAGCGAAGCCCATTTGGTGCTCTACGTAATGAACTCCACCAACCCGATCAAAGAGAGCCATCAGGACGATCTGGTATGGCTGTTCCGTACCTTGGATCTGCTGCCCCGCACGGTTTTCGTACTCAGTCGGTTCGATGAAGTGGCCGACGTCGAGGATGAACAGGACTACCAGAGCAACCTAGCAGTGAAGCGGGCGAACGTTATTGGTCGTTTGCGTGAGTTAGTGGGGCTGGACGACGCAGAGGTTGACCAGCTGTCTATTGTGGCGGTGGCGGCTAATCCGTTTGATCTGGGGTTTGATCATTGGTTGGCCAATATCGGTCAATTCAAGGCGTTGTCTCATATCGCCAACCTGCAGACGGCGACTACCAGCAAAATCCAAAGCAATGGTGGCAGCATCGCGCTGGCCGGCGAAATGCACCGCAGCGTGATTCGTGATGTCTTGAACAAGCAGCTGCCGGTTGCGATCGAAAATGACCAGAAAATCTCACAGGAAGTGACCAAGCTCCGAGAGCTGAAGCGGCGTTCGGAAGATCAGTTGGAAAAGACTGGGGTGGAGATTGAAGCGGTTCGTAGAGGCTTGAGCACCTTCGTAGAGCGCTATTTCTCTGATCTGATCAGGCAGGCCAAGGGCTGCAGCTTGGAGACGTTCGATGATTTTTTTGAGCGGGAAGTCGGTGCCGAAGGCATCGTGCTGGCCACTCGGTTACAGAACGAGTTCAGCCGTCAAACCGAGTCCGTCAGACTTGATATGGCGAAGATGCAGCTCGGCTTTGATACCGAGATCAATCATTTCAACACTACTGTCAGAGCGTTCGGCAAGCAGGGGGTGAACCACCTGCTTAAGGGGAATGTGATCAACAACACCACCGTTTTGGCTGCGCGGGACACCATAGTCAGCGCTGGAAAAATGGTGGGTATGGAGCTGGGGTCACTGCTGAAATTCAAGCCTTGGGGAGCTGTGAAATTCGCCAAAGGCGCCAACGGCGCGCTGGCCGCTCTCGGTATTGCTATCGAGGTATGGGACAGCTGGGAGCAATACAAGCGTGAAGAGGCGTTCAGGGGCTCTATTGCGAAGATGGTTGAAAACTTCGAGCAGCAGCGTAAGGAGCTACTTGGCCTGATCAGCTCCGAACAGTTCAGGGAGCAGTTCTTCGGCAAGTATCTTGAGCTGAAAAGCAGCGTCGCTGTGCTTGAGGAAAGCTTGAGAGACAGCCATGAACGTCAGCAACGCTTTCAGGCATGGCGTGTTGAGGCAGAGGCAATCGACGCGGAATTCAAGTCCGTAAATTGAGAGCCAGTTTCTGGTTGGCGTGTATCAGGAGGAGCTGCTGGATAGTCGGCTCCTCCATGTTGCTCTAGCGGGCATCTCATAGATGAGGTCCTAAGTGACCGATCAAGTAATGCTGCTTGTGGCTAGTGCCGATGGGCCTGTGATGCACTGTTCCAGCCTTTCCCCCAGAATCCGCCAAGCCTCGGTTTTCTCTTTCGCATAGTCGTGATGCAGGTAGTGCCTGCGCACTTTGGAACCGCCGAGTAAGTGGTTCTGGCAGCGGTCAATGATCTCCAGAGTGACTCCGAGTTCCTGCATCATCGTTGCACCGGTACGGCGCAGGTCATGCGGAGTCCACTCACCCTTGGTGCCCTTGCTCAGCACCAGTGAGTCGTCATGATGGCGGCCCGCTAAGGGCTTGCTGCGTTTTTTGAAGCGGCACTGCCGATCGCCGATCAGCTTGCTGACCGTCTTGGTATCGACGTGGCTATCGCCATTCTTGCTGGGGAAGCAGAACGGCGTATTGCCGGTTTCTTTCTGCAGGCGTTTGAACTGCTCGATGGAAAACGCTGACAGGAACACATGGTGATCCTGGCGCTTTCCTTTATGACCTTTGGTGGCTTCGGCAGGTATGAACCAGGTGCCTTTATCTAAGTCCACGTACCGCCACTCAGACTTGAGCAATTCTCCAATACGGCACAGGGTGCTTAGGCAGATCCATAGGGCACATTGGACACGCGTATTGACTGGCCGAATGCCTGAATACTTTTGGCCGGCGGGTAGGGTTTCGTAGTCTTTCTCCAGGCGCTCGAGGATGTCATGCAGCTCGCGAATCTCGTCAGGTGAGAGCAGTCGGTCCCGTTGTTCTTCGTAGTCGTGATCGAGCAGCTTGTTGACGTCTATTAGGTCGGCTGGGTTGCCGTCCGTCATTAGGCCTCGCCATGGTTTGCGTTTCTCGGCCCAGCGCAGCATCTGGCCAATGTCGTTGTTGCGGATCACGACGGTGCGGTTCAGGCCGCGTGCTTTGACTGAGCGCAGGACGGCGAGCAGGTCTTTCTCGGTGAGGTTGCGTAGCGGCTTCTTGCCAATGAGCGGCAGCACGTCCTTGGTGAAGCTGCGGCGCAGTTCGGCGTTGCCATCCTGGCGTGAGACACCATCGCGTAGCCACTCATCAAACAGGTCTGCAACCGTCTTGTTTTCCGCTGCCTGGCGTTCAGCTTCGGCAATGGTTGCTGCGACAGCGGCTTGGGCTTCTATCTTGGCAGCCTTGCGGGCTGCAGTGGGGTTGATGCCTTTGGCGGCTGTCGCTTTCACCTCATCGCGTTCAGCGCGAATCTGCGCCAGCGACTTCTTTGGCCAGCTGCCCAGGCTTTGGTCACGCTTCAATCCATCCTGCTTGAACTCGTAACGGAACTGCACCGTCACGCCACGCAAACCTGAGCGGACTTTGGCGACCAGGCCACCGTCTTCGCGAAGGATCTTGCCGTCATCGGCGGCGGTGAGCGCTTCCAGTTGCTTGGCTGTCAGTTTGGCCATGTTCTACCCCTTGCATAATTCCGTCGCCTGGATTTTTACCCCACTTTTACCCCACCGAATCGCTTGGCTGTCGGTGGGGGCTGGTGGATCGTGATGGACGCAAATATAGCCTGTATGCCCCGTATTTACTAGGTTTTAGGCGTTCTAATAGCGTCCATGGACTTCCATGGAAATCCACCTAATAAGCGCATGGGGTGCAAGGGGTCGAGTGTTCGAATCACTCCGTCCCGACCATATTTAGAGAAAGGCCCAAGTCGAGAGACCTGGGCCTTTTTCGTTTTCGGCGTTCTGTATCTTTTTTGCTTTCGGAGTGCTTCATAAGGTGAGGCCGGTCCTGCCAGTCGTTGCTCTGGCATACCCATTAGCCCCGAATTAGAGCTGACTCACTGCTTTGAGCCAGCTGAGTAGTGCCTGATAGGCGTATACCGCTAGTTGGACGCTGTCATAAAATCCCGAGCGAAATTTGCTCAGGATCGGATGAGGTCAATGCAAGGCAAGCAGCAATACATGGAGGTATTGGAGGGGTGGCGTGCTTTTGTAGAAGCGGCCGGCTTAGCCAAGAGTCGTATTCGTGATGCCGATATACACGAGCATCAGCAGATCAAGCTTAGTAGGCGAAGCCTGCAGGAAGACGACTCGGGGTTTCATCTTGCTCTTCCCGATGCGCAGGCAACCAGCCTGATAGAGCGCTACACATCTCTGGACGAGCAAGGGCGAGCACGTGCGGAGTCGCTGCAACTCGGCTTCCCCCTATTGCGTATCGTCGAGGGGCAGAAGACATCTTTCGTTCCGCTGTTCCGCTACTCATTACCGGATACTTGGCATAGCGCGATGCCGCTGGAGCTAACCGTTCCAGTCAAACAAGGCTCTGAAGTTTCACCAAACGTCGATGCTTTCCGCCTCTACCTGGATATCGACATACAGGAGCTGGGCGCTGAGCGGCACATGATGAGCATCGCCGCGGCCTGCATAGATGACTCACACGAAAGCTTTGGAGCACTGTTTGAGGCTTTTTTGCGTTGGGTCAAGCAACGTTTGGCCGATCACAACCGCTCGGCCAATAGTACTGGGGCTGAGCTGGAAACAGCCTTTACGGCGATTATCTCTCCGGAAGTGAACACTGACTTCAACACCAAAGAGCAGCTCAGGGATTACAAAGTTCTTCTCCAGCGCTCTGAGCTTCAGGCGCCTTTGCTTCAGCGCTACATCGAACATCGTTCTGGTGCAGTTGCCACGTCTTCTTTGGCTGCCCGTACACCCTATGGACTGTTCGAGCGCCAGCATCCACTAGGGCGCGGGCAAATGATCGCGCTGACCCAGATCTCCGCTGGGGCCGAATTGTTGGCTGTACAGGGCGCTCCGGGTACCGGCAAGACGACTCTCTTCAAGTCCCTTATCGCCAGCCAGATTGTGGAGCGAGCGCTGGCATGCATCGCCGGAAAAGATCGCAACCTGGGTTTAGTGGTCACATCCACAGCGAAGAAAGCTGTAGAAAACGTTATCGACGACCTGCGCAAGGACTCCTGCTTACAAGACGTCAACTGGCTTTATTTCCAAGGTGGAGATAGCGAGCAGATAAGCAATGAGTCTAAGCGCGTAAGTGCATTGCTACGGCAGTTGGATGGTCAGGTTCACGACCAGGACAAACAAAATGAGCTCGCTGCGCAAATCATCGTAAAGCAGCAGCTGATCGATGATTCCTCATCCCGTTTCGAAGCCCTACGAAAAGCGATCGAAGACTTAAAAGCGCCAATGAAGGGTGTGGCTCCTGAAGAGTTCGTTAAACAAACCGATCTTCTAAGGAGCAATGCGCTGCAAATGAGCATGAGGCTCGGCCTTTGCTCTCAACAGGGGCGGCCCGAAAGCGTCGCTTGGTTGCGAGAGGCATGCGTGGGAGTGCTCAAGAACTTTGCCGCCCAACGGGCGCAACACATACAAGCCAAAGAGCGTTTGTCCCGCAACTACAGCAAATTGCTCGACGCACCTTTCGCTCTGGAAAGCTATCGCGAGTGGTTAGGCTGTGCGCTTAGCGAAAGCCTCGAACATCATTTCTCTGACCATCCAACCCGTGGCTTTAGCTTGCTATGGGCGACATGGTTCAAGGGGAAATACACCAAAGCCCGGCAGCACTTGCAGAAATCCTACTCTGCCGAGTTCTCGAAATATGGCCTCGCCAGTCTCGACCATCTGCAATTGGCCAAGCTCGCACAGAATCGCAAGGAGCTATTCGCTACTGGCAACGCAGAAGCATTGCTGGAGGCTGCAAAGCCGGATGCTCTCGATACCCATAGGGAAGGGGAGTTAGCGCAGCTGTCCAAGGATGTGGATGAACTTGAGCGTCGTACAGGTAACTGGCAGCGCTACGCAGCAGCAGAGCGTGCGTTAAAGGATGAGTTCCCCGAAGGGGATTGGCTCGAAGTCTTGCGCAAGCGATTCATAGCCGAGCAACGTGCGCTGTTCGAATGCGCAATCGACTACCTCTGGCAGGAGTTGCTTCGGCAGAAGGCGTTGTTGCAACAAGTGCTGCCGCTATGGAGCGACATGCTAAAAGGCGAGAAGAACAGCGGCTTCTACGCCTGGAAAGACAAGCTTGAAGAGTTCTACCGCCTCCTTACTTTGGCCTATCCGGTGATGGCCTCGACGCTGGCATCGGTGCATAAGTTAGCCGGCTACAAGCTGGATGCTCTGAATGGACTCACACCCTATCAGCTGAGTTTGGTGGATGAGGCCGGCATGATTTCGGCGGAATCCCTGGTGCCGCTGCTGGCTCGCAGCCAGAGGGCGATAGTGGTTGGAGACCCTCTACAGATCGAGCCCATACGTTCATTGGATGCAACCACCGCAGAGAAGCTAAAAGACAAGTACTTCGCAAGCAACACGCTTTACGAAGCTGTATCGCCGATGTTGGTCACCGGCTATCACCGCGCGGCCGGCACCTTGAGCGGAAGCATTGCCGATATAGGCAATGGCATCGTTCTGGATGAGCACAGGCGCTGCCAACTGCCCATTGCTGCGCTCTTCATGAGTATTGCCGAGTACTCGGGCGTGCAGGTCTGTACTGCCGCTCCCGATGCAAACATTCAGGCAGCTTGCAACAACATGGGGGGCTTCAACCTGATGTTCTACGGTGTGCAGGGGCGTCGGGGGGCGCTACGTAATACCAACATTGACGAAGTTGAAGCCATCGGGCTGCTATTGGACAAGCTGGAGGCTGCCGGATACGACCTCACCCAGGATGTGGGCATCATCACGCCTTACTCCAATCAGAAGAACCTGCTGATCAAGGCCTATGGCGAGCGTCTCAAACAGCGCGCAGCGCTCAAGATCGGTTCGGTTCACCAATTCCAGGGTGTTGGATTCGAAGTCATCATCTACTCCCCAGTGATTTTCCAACGCACTGATCCAGATGCATTCCAGAACAGCAAACCCAATCTTCTGAACGTTGCGGTATCACGTGCCAAGCAACAGTTCATCGTGGTCGGCAATCAAAACCGCCTTCTGAGTGCTGGCAAATCTTTGGGGAGGATGGCGGAGGTTT
This sequence comes from Pseudomonas sp. No.21, assembly GCF_054558415.1. Lineage (NCBI taxonomy): Bacteria > Pseudomonadati > Pseudomonadota > Gammaproteobacteria > Pseudomonadales > Pseudomonadaceae > Pseudomonas > Pseudomonas sp. No.21. The sequence continues at coordinate 78,873 of NZ_BAAJNO010000004.1, read as the reverse complement.
GTTCGGAGTCGTTCTTCGTCAATATGGAGCACCAGAGTCCTCTCTTCGAAAAGGTCTGCACCGACACCGCTAAACACTATTTGGATTGCGAACACATCGCTGCGTTTGAGGCGTTGGTCAGTTCCAGCCAGCGCTCCTTTACGGCAGTCGTCCCGTGGATTCGCCAGAGCTCTAATCCCAATCATCCCCCGTTGAAGATGTTGCGAGCAGCACAGGAGCGTGGTGTAGCGGTCAAGGTCTACTACGGCTATGAGGAGGCAGGGAAGGCTGATGCGGATGACGGTGATCCTGGGCTGATCCTGGCTTATCGACGTCATCTAGGCTCTGAGAATGTTATCCGCCTGCCTGAGGGCACTCACGAGAAGATTCTTCTGGTAGACGATCAAGTGATAACGGTTGGGAGCTGGAACTGGCTCTCGCACAGCTACTACCGCTATTGCTCGATGCCGAGTCAGGAGCGCCTGGCATTGCGTAGGGAAACCACAGTGGAGTTACGCGATCCCAAGCTGATTGCGGAGCTCAAAGCGCGCATTACCCAATAGCCCAGCGAGACTCCAGACGCTCCCCAAGAGAACAATCATGCCTGCAGGCAATGCTACGCCCACGTCCACATCATCACTCTTCATCGGTTGGGCCGTTGGCGGCTGGAGCTGCAATAAATAGCATGCCAGCTGTAACACCCTATTCGTGCTTGATACCCAGCGCCAACTCACCTGCTCGAAAACTTTACCTGTACGTGTAAACACTGTGGATGTGTCTATTCTGACTACATATTCTTGTCTGCGAGCAAGTGCCAGCTATCTGTCTTCCAAGGCCTGAATTGGTGTTTGCGTTTCTGTCCGGTGGGCATTGGAGGTTGAATGCAATCCGTCACTTATCGAGTGGATCAGAGTCATGTGGCTCTGTACCAGTATTTGCAGGATGTCGAGAAGTACGCAGGGAACATTGAGTGCATCGATTGTGAGGCGCGGGCTTGGTACGTCAGAGGTTCGATAAGCGGTGGGCGAGAGCGCTCGGCTTGTTTCGCCGCACACCACACGGAGGAGTGTGAAATCCGCACTGTCGTGCTGGTGGTGGATGATCCGGATGTTGCACCGGATGAAGGAATGGATACTGCGCGCATCGTCGTCGATCTCGACAAGCGCAAGGCCCAAGACATCATGGTCGCTGAGCCTAAGGATCGCCAGCCAACGGATACGCCATGGGGAGCGATCCAGAAGAGATATGCCAACGCTGCTGATTACCCAATCAACAAATCGCTTCGGCAGATTCTGTCATGCCTGATCAAGAACCCGAACTATCCCGAGGACGACGCCACGATCCGTATTGTTTGTGATGGTGGGCGTATCGCCTTGGAGGGCGAGGTTCGCCGGCTGCTCTCGTACCAGACCCAGTTAGCGGGGATTGAGTCTGGGGTTGTACGGCTTTACTGGGGGCTGATTACCAACGTCAATCGCAAAGACGGCAACACTTGGCTCAATTGCGGTGACTATCGTACCGAACCAAGTCTGTTGATTCGCGATGATGAGTTGGAAGAGGAAATGCTCAAAGCTTTCCGACTCAAAAGCTTGGGTGACCTGGAGGGGGCCTACTTCATCGCGATGGGGTGGCTATCCGGGTCCGGAACCAAACCGATCATTAACTTCGGATTTGCGAAATACATTGCCTTCGTGAAGTACCGCGTGAGGGATGAAGGGGATGTGTGAGCGAGCGTGAGCTGATTGGGCCGGCCTATTCGCAATAGATGTCTTTACCCCTACCTGAACAGTGGATAAGGTGACGCACATCGCAAATGGCAGGTCGCGGTATCCCAGGGATGGCCCTCCAGACGTGCTTTGGCATTCGCTGCTTGGCGCTCAGCTTCCCTCCGGTTTTCTGTTGTTTCGTTGCCACCCTTATTTGAGTTGGGCTGGCCCGCTTTGCTGCGGGCGGCTGTGGAGTGTTGTGTATGAGTGAGTTGGAGCAGGCCCTGCTGGCCTTAGTGCCGGTTGATGGCTCGAGCATTGGCAATCAGTCGCTGCTGGAGCGCCTCAAAGGGCAATTCCCACAGCTGAGCGAAGACGCCTTCTGGGTAGTGCGCGATGGGCTGATTGAGCAGGGTGTGCTGCAAAAGGGCCGTGGTCGTGGCGGCTCGGTGCTGCGTGCGCAGGCTGCAGGCGGCAGCCTGGCCGATCAGGCGCTGAACAAAGCGCGTGAACGCTTTGAGCCGACAGCTGCGGCAGAGGTGTCTGCCGATTATTTGGTTGAAGCCGCGGCAGCGGTGAAAAAGGGCAGGGCGGCCAAGGTGCAGCAAGCCACCAGCATCGAAGCCATGGAGAAAACCCTCTGGGCCACCGCCGACAAGCTGCGCGCCAATATGGACGCCGCCGAGTACAAGCACATCGTGCTCGGGCTGATCTTCCTCAAGTACATCTCCGACAGCTTCGCCGGTCGCCGCGCCGAGTTGGAGCGCAAGCTCACCGACCAAAATGACGACTACTACTTGGGCGAAGACGACCCAGAGGCGCTCAACGCCGAGCTGGAAGACCGCGACTACTACCGCGAGGTCAACGTCTTCTGGGTGCCGGAAGTGGCGCGCTGGGAGTCGATTCGCGCCGCCGCCAAACAGGTGGATATCGGCAAGCGCATCGACGAGGCCCTGGCTGCCATCGAGGCGGAAAACCCCAAGCTGAAGAACATCCTCGACAAGCGCTACGCCCGCGCCCAGTTGCCGGACGGCAAGTTGGGTGAGCTGGTGGATCTGATCTCCACCGTCGGCTTCGGCGACGACGCTGGCAAGGCGCGCGACCTGCTCGGCCAAGTCTACGAATACTTCCTCGGCCAGTTCGCCAGCGCCGAAGGCAAACGCGGCGGGCAGTTCTACACGCCGGCCAGCATCGTAAAAACCCTGGTGGCGGTACTTAATCCGCATCATGGCAAGGTGTACGACCCCTGCTGCGGCTCGGGTGGAATGTTCGTGCAGTCGGAGAAGTTCATCGAAGCCCACGGCGGCAAACTGGGCGATGTGTCCATTTACGGTCAGGAAGCCAACCCTACCACCTGGCGCCTGGCAGCGATGAACCTGGCCATTCGTGGCATCGACTTCAACCTGGGCAAAGAGCCGGCGGATACCTTTATCCGCAACCAGCACAGCGATCTGCGTGCCGACTTCGTCCTGGCCAACCCGCCGTTCAATATCAGTGACTGGTGGCACGGCAGCTTGGAAGGTGACCCGCGCTGGGTCTATGGCACTCCGCCACAGGGCAACGCCAACTACGCCTGGTTGCAGCACATGCTTTACCACCTCAAACCCAACGGTCGCGCTGGTATCGTGCTGGCCAACGGTTCGATGAGCTCCAGCCAGAACAGCGAAGGCGACATTCGCCAAGCCATGGTCGAGGCCGACGTGGTGGAAGTGATGGTCGCTCTGCCCGGCCAGCTGTTCTTCAACACTCAGATTCCCGCCTGCCTGTGGTTCCTCGCCAAGGACAAGTGCCATGCCCTGAGCACGGGCGGCATCGACCGCAGCGGTCAGGTGCTGTTTATCGATGCGCGCAAGCTGGGCACCAGCGTCAGCCGTGTGCAGATCGAGCTCACCGGGACTGACATCGAGCGCATTGCCAGCACCGTGGCGGCCTGGCGTGGCGAAGCGCTGGATGAAGGCGGGCAGGTTGGTGAGTACGCCGATGTTCCCGGTTTCTGCCGCAGCGTAATTCTCGCGGAGATCGCCGAGCACGGCCATGTGCTGACGCCGGGCCGCTATGTCGGTGCTGAAGAGGTGGAAGACGACGACGAAGCCTTTGCTGAGAAGATGCAGCGGCTGACCCAGCAGCTGGGTGAGCAGATGCATAAGGGGATGGAGCTCGATCAGTTGATCCGGCAGAAGCTGGGGGGGCTGGGGTATGAGTTCTGAGTGGGCATCTTTTACTGACCTGCTATCAGCGATAGTCGATAATAGGGGGCGGACCTGTCCAGTTGGGGATGCTGGATTGCCATTGATTGCTACAAATTGTATCGACTCTAGCACTCTCTATCCACGATACGAGACAACTCGCTATGTGTCAGATGAGACTTATAGAACCTGGTTTCGCGGGCATCCGAAGCCGGGTGACATTCTCTTCGTGTGTAAGGGGAGTCCAGGCAGAACTAACTGGGTGCCAGACCCAGTAGATTTCTGTATTGCTCAGGATATGGTTGCTGTCCGGGCAGACCCGAAAAAGATTTACCCAAAGTATCTATTTGCAGTGTTGCGATCCTCGGTGGTGCAGTCTCAGATCGACAACATGCATGTAGGGACAATGATTCCGCATTTTAAAAAAGGCGATTTTGGGAAGCTAAGGATTCCAGTTCTAAGGTTGGATGCTCAGCGGATGATAGGGGATTTCTACTTCACTGTATCTGAGCGCATCACCCTGCTACGCGAAACCAACGCCACCCTGGAAGCTATCGCTCAGGCGCTGTTCAAATCCTGGTTCGTCGATTTCGACCCCGTGCGCGCCAAGGGCGAAGGCCGCCAGCCGGAAGGCATGGACGCTACCACCGCCGCTCTGTTCCCCGACAGCTTCGAAGAGTCCGAACTGGGCTTGGTGCCGAAGGGGTGGTCGGTAATGCCCATCGGTGAGGCTGTTGAGTGTGTCGGCGGTGGTACGCCAGATACGAAAAACGAAGCTTACTGGCAACCAGAAGAGTTTTCGTGGTCATCGCCGAAAGACCTTTCAGGCTTGCAATCACCGGTACTGCTATCGACCGAGCGCAAATTATCCGCTCAGGGTTTGGCAAAGGTGAGTTCCGGCTTGCTTCCGTGCGGAACACTACTGATGTCTTCTAGGGCCCCAATCGGCTATCTGGCTATCGCGAAAACCCCGCTGGCAGTGAATCAGGGGTATATCGCCATGTTGCCAGGGGGCAGGTTGCCACCGTTGTACTTGCTGTTCTGGTGCAGGGAGAAAATGGAAGTCATCAAAGGGCGAGCCAACGGTTCAACCTTCATGGAGATCAGCAAAAAAGCCTTTCGGCCAATTCCTGCTTTGGTGCCATCCGCTGCGGTGTTGGAGGCATTCGCAGATATTGCTGATCCACTGTTTGAGCGTTTGGTCAAAAATGAACGCCAGGCCCAAACCCTCACCCAACTCCGCGACACTCTCGTACCCCGCCTGATCTCTGGCCAGCTGCGCCTGCCGGAGGCGCAGGCTCTGCTGAACGATAGGGATATTGCCCAATGAACGAGCCCATTGCCGAGCGCGAAGCGCTGTGGTCGCAGTTTCTCGAACGCTGGCCGCTGGAAAGCCTGCATCAGATGACCCTTGAGCAGTACAACCTTGCCGGCTCGGACGACCACTTTTGCCGCTGGCTGGAGAAACATACTGAGTCTTTGGGCTCGATTTGGGGTGGGTCATCCTTTAAGTTCGGCGTGTTTTCCCGGCTGGACAAGAAGGAAAAGAGCAATCCCCATCGTGTGTTCACCGACGAGCACGCCTGGCTGAAGAAGTACGGCAGCAGCGCAGAGCAGGCCTTTTCCGCAGTGCGCCAGCACATCGTTACTGTGGCTGAGGCGGCACACGCGGGTGATCTGGAGACAATCGAGCAGGTCGATCTCGGGCCGGTGGTGAAATGGAAGATCGCCTTCCTTTATCAAAATCGGCAAGACCCTAGCATCCTCTGTGTTTTCGCAGCCCGTGACCTGTGCGCGGCGGTGGGCCGTAAGGCCAGCCACAATGAGCAGCTGGCGCCTTTGCAGCGTCAGTTGATGGCCCAGCGGCAGGGGCAGAATCTTTTTGCCTACTCCGACCAGGTGTGGGCGCAGGCGCAAGAATGGCATCGCAAGCACAGCCTGACCGAGCAGGCGCTGGATTTTTTCAGTGCCGACCCTGAGCGGTTCACCGAGATCAATGTCACCAAGAAAATGGCTGGCTTTCGCCTGAGCAATGACCGCGAACTGGCCTTACTGCGCGAAAACGGAAAGCTGAGCCTGTTCGTTGCGCCTGGTAACTGGCAGCAGGCCATTGCGGGGCTGGACTGCGAACCATACTCACCCCAAGACACACGCCACAGCGGTCTTGCTTCCTGTGCGCCGGCACTGGCTGTGGGCAACCCGGCTCTGTCCATCAAGCTCGCCGATATGGCGGCGCTGGAAGCTTTCTGTTTGGCCTATGAGACCGACTCCATGGATGAGGTAACTGCAGTGCGATCACTAACTCCAGGTGGTGAGCGGCAGGTAGCACCGTTCAATCAGATCCTGTACGGCCCGCCGGGCACCGGCAAGACCTACGGAACAATCGACGCGGCGCTGGAAGTTCTCGCGCCGCAACTCCTTTCGCTGCCGCGTGAGCAGCGCAAGCGGCATTTCGATGAGTTCGTTGCCCAGAAGCGCATTCGCTTCGTCACCTTCCACCAGAGCTTCAGCTACGAGGATTTCGTCGAGGGGCTGAGGGCTTTGCCTCCGAACAGCGAGGGTAACCCTGGTGGAGCGCTGGCTTACGATGTGGCCAAGGGGGTGTTTGTCCAGCTGTGTTTGGATGCCAGCGGCGACCCGGTGCTGGAGCAGAAGCTGGGGCTGAAGAAGGATCCGACCATCTGGAAGATTTCCATCGAGGAGGCTAGCAGCGACGGGCGCACCCGACGCTACTGCTTCCAGCATGGTGAAGCCCGTATCGGCTGGCACAAGGTGGGTGATATTCGCCAAGCCGATCTGGCCGATCCTTCGCTCAAGCTTGGCAGCAATGACCAGAGCTCACTGGCCAGCTTCGGGAATGAGATCGAAGAGGGTGATGTGCTGGTCTGCCTGGGTACTCGCAAGAGTATCTGTGCGGTGGGGGTGGTTACCGGCGAGTATGAGTACAACCCCGAGGTGCCGGAGGGGGTGCGCAAGGATTATGTGCATCGTCTGCCGGTCAACTGGCTGCTGACCGATATTGACTTCGACATCACCGAGCTCAATGGCGGTCGTGGCCTGACGCTGAAAACCGTGTACCCCATGAGCCGCATCAGTTGGCCTGAATTGCAGCAGGGGTTACAGCAGACCGGTCTCAGCCTGGTGGGCGAAGCTAAGCGGCCCATGGTTGGGCCGAAGTTGCCGCATGTGCTGATCATCGACGAGATCAACCGCGGCAACATCTCGCGCATTTTCGGTGAGCTGATCACTCTGATCGAGCCGTCCAAGCGCGCCGGGGCCTCAGAGGCGCTTGAGGCAGTATTGCCATACTCGAAGCGGCATTTCAGCGTGCCGGACAATGTCTACCTGATCGGTACCATGAACACTGCCGACCGCTCACTGGCCGGGCTGGATATTGCCCTGCGTCGTCGCTTCGTATTCCGCGAGATGCCGCCGCGGCCGGAGTTGCTGGATGCTGTAGAAGTGCAGGGGCTGAACATCGGCAAGCTGCTGCGGGTGATGAACCAGCGTATCGAGGTGCTGCTAGATCGGGATCATTGCCTGGGGCATGCCTATTTCATGTCGCTCAAGAGTGGAGACACGTTGCAGCAGTTGGAGGTGATTTTCCGCAATCAGATACTGCCGCTGCTGCAGGAGTATTTCTTCGAGGATTGGCAGCGTATCCAGTGGGTGCTTAATGACCACCGTAAGCCTGCGGCTGACCGCTTCGTGGAGCAGGGCAAGCAGGATGTGGATGCTTTGTTTGGCAACATTAGCGTGCCGGCACAAGGAGGTGTATGGCGAATCAATGATGCTGCGTTCCAGCGAGTTTCTGCGTATGAGGGCGTCATCGCGGTGAATACCAAGGTCGAGGTTCCCGCAGAAGCGCTAGAGGAGGCGAGTGCTTGAGCGCAGTCGTCACGGTTCGTGAATACGCCCGCCTGACCACGGCGGCGGTTGCGCCCGGCAACCTCGACTGTGCGCAGATTTCCGAAAGCGCCTTCGACTGGCTCAGTGAGCTGAGCGCCAGCTTCAAGCGCAATGGCGCCACGCTGCTGCAGGTGGAGGGGCGGCGCGCGCTGAAGTGGGATTCCTACGTGGGCGTATTGGAAACGCCCTGTGGCACGCGCTTGGAGATTCTGCCCAAACATCATGAGCAGGGCGATTGGCGGGTCAAGGGCCGCCTGTTGCTGCGTAATTTGATTCAAAGTGCCTTGCAGCTCAAGCCGCGCGAGGCTTCGCTCGCCAGCCTTGAGCTCTTCGATGCGCCGCTCAGCGAGTGGGTAATGGGGCAGTTTCTGGCTGAGCTGGATGTGCTGGTGAAGCGTGGCGTGCGCTTCGACTACCAGCGTATCGAGGAGGAACAGCGTTTTCTCCGTGGGCAGCTCAACGTGGTGGCGCAGATACGTCAGCCGCCGGGGCGCCAGCATCACTTCCAGATTCGTCACGATGTGTTTCTGCCGGACCGTGCCGAGAACCGTTTGCTCAAGCTGGCGTTGGAGCAGGTCGCAAAGAGCACGCAGGATGCCGCCAACTGGCGTCTGGCCTGCGAGCTCAGGGCGATGCTGGCCGAGGTGCCGTCCAGCAAGCAGGTGAGCCAGGATCTGCGCGCCTGGAGCCGCGACCGGCTGATGGCGCATTACCAGGCGATCAAGCCCTGGTGCGAGCTGATCCTCAACCAGCAGATGCCGATTGCCGTGAGTGGTGAGTGGCGCGGGATGAGCTTGCTGTTTCCGATGGAAAAGCTGTTCGAGTGCTATGTGGAGGGCTGGCTGCGGCAACGCTTGCTGCACGGTGCGAAACTGACCTCACAAGCCAGCCGGCACCACCTGTGCGGGCATGACAGCGGAAAGATGTTCTGCCTGAAACCGGACTTGCTGATCGACACGCCGGAGCAGCGTTGGATTCTTGATACCAAGTGGAAGCGCATCGATGCCGGTAAACCTGAGAAGAACTACGACCTGAGTCAGAGTGATTTCTATCAGCTGTTTGCCTATGGGCATAAATACCGAAGAGGCGACGAGGTGCCGAGGCTGGTACTGATTTATCCGTATTGGTCTGGTCTTCAGAAAGCGCTGCCGATGTTTGATTACGGCAAGGGCATGCAGTTATGGGTGTTGCCCTTCGAGCTAGATAGCGACCATCTGCGGGACGCTGAGTCCGTTGGAGTCCCTGTGCGACAGGAACGTGAGGTCGTTGCGGAGCGCAGTGAGTTAATGGCTGTTTGAATCACCTGATTTAAGAAAAAGGCCCGCAGAGGCCGCTGAAAAACAAGCAAGGCTAGGGCTATGGACTATTCGAAGTGGTTGGACCTTTGGGATAAGGCAACACCCGAGCAGCTGATTGCTCCCGTGTTCGTATTTAGTCTGGTGACGGTGCTGTGCCTTTGGTATTTGCTGCGTTACTTCGTGCGCTCATTTGCATTGAGTCGGCGCTTGAAGAAGCTCACGCGGCAGGTGCGGGCAATCAAGGAGCTGCAGCCGGCCAAGCGCCGTAGCGAGCTGGAGCAGCTGTTCCAGGAGCATACGCTGGGGCATGCCTGGCAGGAGTATGCCGAGACGCTGCATGACCAGTTTGAGGTGCGCGAGGGTGAGCAGCGCATGCTGTGCTCCCGTGCCACGGCGGGCGCGGGGCATTTCTTCACCGCACAAACGGTGGTGGAGACACCGCTGGGGACCGAGTTTTACAAGCACTTGCCGGGCATCCTGACGGGGATCGGGATTGTCGGCACCTTCTTCGGCTTGATGCTGGGCCTGCAGCACTTCGACCCCAGCACTCCCGAGCAGGTCAGCTCCAGCGTCGATCAGTTGCTCAAGGACGTGCTATTTGCCTTCCTCGGCTCCTTCTTCTCGATCTTCGCTTCTATTGGCGTGACTCTGACCGAAAAGTGGCGCCTAGGCCGCTGCTACAAGCATCTGGAAACCCTGACTGAGAGTATCGATGGGCTTTTCGATAGTGGTGTGGGCGAGGAGTACCTGGCGGAGCTGGTGAAGTCGAGCAACGAAAGCTCGATCCAGACCCGTCAGCTCAAGGACAGCCTGGTTACCGACCTGCGTGAGATGCTGCAGAACCTGGTAGATACCCAGGTGCGTGAGAACCTCAAGTTGGCTGATACCCTTTCGGCAAGTTACCGCGACTCTGGTCAGGTGCTGGCCGAGCAGATTGGCGGTGCCATCGAGAACAGCCTCAAGTCTCCCCTGGAGGCCATAGCCGGAGCCGTGAATACTGCCAGTGGCGATCAGAGCAACCAGGTGCAGAGTCTACTCACCGATGTGCTCACAGCCTTTATGAGCAAGCTGGAAAGTACCTTTGGCCAGCAGTTCAACGGTTTGCACGAGATGCTGGGGCAGTCGGTAGCGGCCATGCAGTCCATGCAACAGGGCTTCAATGAACTGGTCGGTGACATGCGCTCGGCCAGCGAGGCTTCATCGCAGAACAGCGCCAAGATGATCGCGCAGTTGCTGGCCGATATGCAGGCCGGGCAAAACAGCATGCAGGCCGGGATGAACGAGATGCTGGCCAATCTGCAGACGTCCATCGCGCGTATCGGCAGTGAAGGTGAGGGAGCTGGTGAGCGGATGGCCAAGCAGTTGGAGAAGCTGTTTGCCGATAGCGAAGCGCGCCAGCAAGCCATGGCGGTAAATCTGCAGGCTTTTGTCGAGTCCATGCAGCAGAGCATGGGCCAGGGTCAGCAGGAAACCATGGCCAAGATCGCCGGCTCGGTAGATGTGCTGGGCGAGCAGTTGGGCGGCCTGTTCAAGCAGCTTGAGCACAGCCGTACGCAAATGGACCAGGCCAGCAAGGTCGCCCAGGTCGAACTGCACCGTGGTACGCGCGAGATGGTTGGCGGGCTGGAAGAGCAGGTGAAAACCCTGCTGGATGCCGTCGCCGATCAGCAAGGCGCGATGCATGACAGCCTCAAACTGCTGGGAGCGCAAACCGAGCAACACCTGCAGAGCATGCAACAAGGCGCCGAGAAGATGCGCCTGGCAGCCGAGCGCTTCGACAGCGCCGGGCAGAGCGTGAGTAAAGCCGGCGAGGCGACTGCGGGCGTGTTGGGTGCGCTGCAGGGCACGAGCGGCGATTTGGTCGACGCTTCCCGTGAACTGACCAGTGTGGTGGCCGACTATCGCAATAACCGTGAAGCACTGAATCAGACGCTTGCGGTCATTCAAGGTGTGGTCGCCACTGCTCAGGGCGAGTCCGCGGGGCGCAGCCAATACTTGCAGGATTTGAAGCAGCAAGGTGAGCGGCTACAGGCGCTCAATCGTGAAGTGAACGACTACCTAGAGCAGATCAGCGCAGTGCTGGGCAAGGGCTTCAACGAATTTAGCGAGGGGGTAGATCGTAGCCTGCGGCAGACGCTGGGCAGTCTGGATGCCGAGTTGCACAAGGCGATGACCAGCCTGGCCGGTGGTGTCGAAGGGGTCAAGGAAAGCCTGGAAGACTTCAGTGAAATCATGGAGCGCGTTCAGCGCCGCTGAGGGGGTAGAGCATGTTCGGCAAATCAGCCGCTCCCGCTCGGGCGCGTGACGAGGGCGAGAAGCCTTTCTGGATTTCATTCGCCGACCTGATGACGGCGATGATGATCTTGTTTCTGGTGGTGATGGTGGCCTCGCTGAGCTCGGTGACGCAGCGCATTCAGCAGGCTGAACAAGGTGAGAAACAGCGTGGCAACGAAATCGCTAAGCTCTGCCAGGAGCTCAAACTGAGGGCGGGGGATCTTAACTCCACCATCGTGGTGGACTGCCGGGATAACCGCATTAGCTTCGGTGAGGCTGGGCGCTTTGGCCACAATCAATACTTTCTCAACAGCCAGGGGCAGCAGGCCCTGCAGGATGTTGTGCCGTTGATCTTGGATGCCGCTGACAGCGAAGAGGGACGCAAGTGGCTCAAGCAGGTGGTGATCGAGGGCTTCACCGATACGGACGGCTCTTACCTGTACAACCTGCACCTCTCGCTGCAGCGCTCGGAATGGGTGATGTGCAGTCTGCTCGATAGCCGCAGCCCGGTGCAGAAAGGGCTTTCAGCTGAGCGTCAACAGCAGATTCGCTCCATGTTCCTGGCTGGCGGTGTGTCGTTCAACAATGCCAAGGAGAGCAAGGAGGAGAGCCGGCGGGTTGAGCTGCGTATGCAGTTCTTCGGGCTCAAGGACCAGGGGCATGAAGGTCAGGAACCGGCGCTTGAGTTTGCTTACGCGGCAAACGAGAAATGCCAATTGGAGATGCGCTAGATGAGCCGGGCACTGTCGTCTCTGTCGGCGGCCATCGCCTCGGGCCTAGAGCGCCAGAGTGAGCGCAGCGGCGATGTCGGGCTCAGTGCTTTGCCATCGCTGAAGCGCGCCAGCAGTGAGCTTTCTCGGCGCTTTGATCAGGTCGAAAAAGCCCTGGCACCGCCCCGTGAGAAGCGTTTGCTGGCACTTGGCAAGTTCAAGCGCGAGCAGGCACTGACTTCATCGGAGTGGCGCCTGGTTTTCGCCGGGCTGGCCGATGACGATGAGGTCAGTGTTCCGGTGCTGGAAGACGATCACCTGTTTGACCGTGTTCATCGGGAGGTGACTGGCCGTATCGAGCAGCGGTCACTTAGCCGCCGCGACTGGCTGGCGCTGTGTTTCAGCTACTTTGCTTACGATGAGCACAAGCCTGATGACAACGCGAACTGGCGGGTGCTGCGTGACGATATTGATCGCGGCTTCGATGCTGTCAGGCAGCGTATTGGTCGCGAGAAAGAGTGGATGCGCATTGTAGCTGAGCATCGCGAACTGTTCGGCGCTCAGGCTGGAACCCGTCTGGCGGAGGAGATATTCGAGGCCAGGGCGCGCGACCTTTCCTCTCTGCAGGCCATTGCCCAGGTGCCGGATGGTAGTTGGTTGTGGCAGCGGATTTTTGCGGTTCTGCTTTCGCGTATTTTCCTGCTGGATGACGAAACCTTCCTAAAGCGCCTGCCGGAGTTGGTAGCTCTGGGGCAGTTGAATACGCGCTATCTCAATCAGGTACTAAGTGCCTGCCTGACTCGTTATCACCGTTCGCGATATCGCGAGCAGTCGTCCTCGCTACTCAAGCAGGCTGCGTTAGAGCACTGGGGCAGCCCACAGATGCGCTCCAAGCAGAACGCCTGGTTGCAGTATGTGGAGCAGCCTGTCTGCGCCATGGTGGTGGCCTGGTTCGCCAAGGAAGATCTGGAGCACTTCTTCACCTTGCTCAAGGGCGAGGCGGAGGTTGACCAGTCGCGCCTGTTCTATTGGCTACGCTTTGCCAATCAGATGAGCTACACGCGGATTGTGATGGGCGGCGATGCGTGGCATGACCGGGGTAGTGATTTCGTGGCTTTTCGTGAGAAGAACAAAGGCCGCTTGAGCCAGCTCGCGGGAGGGCCTAGCCACAACAATGCCGTGGTGATGCAGATCGGCAATTACTTCTTCGTGGAGTTCTCCGGTACTGGCAATGCGTGCTACGTCTATCGTGCCGATGCCGCTCCATTCAATCCTGACAAAGAGGTGCTGGGGCTGGCAACTGAGCTGAAGCAGCAAGTACGGGCGCTGAAGCGTATGTCCCACTCTCCAGCCCCGCGAAGACCCAATGTGGTCGAAGGGTGGCTGGAGAAGTTTGATGACGAGCTCAGAGCGCTGGGAATCGTAGCGCAGCGTCCAGCGTCATATACGCAACCCCGCGTTTCTGAAGACAAGCCCGCCGCCCATAGTGCTGCGTCTGCATCTGTCGCGGGTGATTCGCTGGACGTGCAGGTTAAGTCGATGTTGGGCAGTGTGCCCTATAAGACGTTCGACCACCGCTCGACCAGCGGGGTCTACCAGGTTTTGCTTGCCAGGGATGATGCGGCTGCCAAAACAGCGCTGCTGCGCCTCGGCTTCAAGGCTGTGAAAAACAATGCACTCATGTTCTGGAGGCTTTGATGCTCGGCCGATTTTTTTCCGGGAAGGATCGTTCTCAGCCCGCCAAGGGGGCAGTGCCTGGTGCTTACCAGATCGAAGAACAAGGTCTTTGTTATGCCTTGAGTCTGGCCGATGACGATGCAAGCTGGCCCGTCGCTGCCTACCTGGACCAGCTTTTCGAAGAAGACTATGCCAGCCAGCTGAGTGATCGCTGGTTGTTGCCTTGGGAGTCGATCTATCAGCTTTTGGATGATCCGGAGCACGCTAGCAGCCTTCCTTTACTTGGCTTGCCCGCGATTTCCGACCTACAGCCACAGTTGGCCAGTACTGGTGGCTTGTCGGATCCGGATTTCAAGGTGTTTATCCAGTCCTGGCGTAACCCGCAGACGGGCAACCCGATTACTTTCGAGCGTGTTGGCGCCGTGGTGCGCTACGCCAGCACCACTGAGCTGCTTCCGCGAGCGGTCTGGGAGCTTTTGAAGGCCATTCGGGATCTGCATGCCACTCAGCAGCAGGCTCCGGGAGAAGTCGCCAACCAGATCGGTTGGGCCAATATCCGTAAGTTGGCCAAGCGCGCTGGTGCGGGATTGGACGGGTTCCTCGACAAAACTGTGGTGGTCAAGCCTCAGCACTTGAAGCTGAAGCCGCGTAAGGCCGTTGTCGCCGGTATGCCGATTATCGAGTTGGATGTCGCGTTTGATGGGCAGCCTGACAATTGGTTGGCCAGCTTCGATGGTTACAAGCAGGTGCAGGATAAGTACAGGGTGCCGGGTGCCGATGGAACGGTGACGCACGTGCTGATTGAGCCGGATGTAAAGGCGGTGCTTGAATCTGTTCGCGCGTTACCGGGGCGGCGGGTAGCCGGTGATGAAGCGCTATCACTCGTGCGCAACCCCTACAGCGTGATCGGGGATGCGGCCGAGAAGGTTGTTGATGCGGACGAGTACGAGGAGCAGCTGGCTGACGCGGGCATCTACTTCCATCGCTTTCGCCTGGAACCTTTTCTAGGCGAAGACGGCAAACATATTCAGTCGATTAGTCTGTTCCTTGAGCCTATCTCGTCCAAGCCGCTACCCGAAATTGAGCTGCGCTTCGATTTTGCCCATGAGTTCGCACCATTCGTGAATGAGCTGCAGGTGAAGTTGGCAGTTGGTATGCCCGCGGGATTCTGGCAGGGCTATGAGCTGGAGCTGAGTGACTTCGATCTCGCGCAATTGGCAGGGGTCAATGAGCTTTTGCGCCACTGGCAGCGCCAGGAGGCCGGGCAGACATTCGAGGCGGTGCTGGATTTGGCCTCGTATGGTGATCGCGTCGTCGGCATTGGTGAGGCGGAACGCATTACATCCCCATTTTTGGTGAAAGAGGCAACGGAAAACTGGTTGCCGGCGGATGTGAAAGGGCTTGGGGTGGATAGCGAACTGCTCAGCCAGTGGGATCCTGCCAGCCGCGAAGATTTTGAAGAGTTTGAGCACCGCATCGACCAGGCGCGTATGGTGGGTGATGAACAGGTATGTCTACCGGGTACTGAAATCCCGCTACCTTTCCAGGTCGCGGAGCAGCTTTATGAAGCCTGGTCGAAGAAGCTTAATCCGGTCGAGCCAAAACCACCTGTTGTGACTGAGCCCGTAGCTGGTCGTGCGGTGCTGCATATCGAGCACAACATTGAGGAAGCAACCTATGCCCAGCGCCGTGAGGCGGCTCTGCTGGCGGGGCGGCATGCCAACGCGGATATTCCAGAACTGCTTCGCCCCGAAGTTCAACTGCGCGATCATCAAATGAAAGGTGTGGCGTGGATGCAGCACCTGTTTGGCTTATCACCCGATCATGTCGCGGGTTGCTTGCTTGCCGATGACATGGGCTTGGGTAAGACCATTCAACTGCTGACCTTCGTGGTCTGGTATTTGGAGCAGAATCCTCAGGGTAAACCGGTCCTGATTGTTGCCCCCGTTTCCCTGTTGGATAACTGGGAGCGTGAGCTGCAGCGATTCTTCTATGCGGATGCATTGCCGGTATTGAAGCTTTATGGCGGCGCGCTCAGCGCTGTGAAGTTCAAGAAGGACGAGATTCCCGGGGATCTGCAGGCCAAGGGGATAAAAAATCTTCTGCGGCCGGGTTGGATGGGCGATGCTCGTATCGTGCTGACCACCTATGAAACCTTGCGTGATCAGGAACTCTCCTTGGCACGGCAGCAGTGGGCCATCGTGATCTGCGACGAGGCGCAGAAGATCAAGAACCCGGCGGCGCTGATCACGCAAGCGGCGAAAGCTATCCCCTCGCGATTCCGTATCGCCTGCACGGGGACGCCGGTGGAGAACACGCTGATCGATTTATGGTGTCTTTTCGACTTTATCCAACCGGGCTTCCTGGGGGGGCTGAATCAGTTCGGTCGTGAGTATCAACGCCCCATCGAGGCCGGCATGGAGCGGGACACGGCGGCGCTTGAACGCCTGCGTGGGCTTATCGAACCCCAGACATTGCGGCGTACCAAGCAGGATGTGGCGAAGGATCTCCCGGCCAAAATCGAGGACCAGGGGTGCCGCAAGCTGCTGATGCACACATTGCAGCGCAATCTCTATTTGTCTGAGGTGGCCCAGTACACACAGAAGCAGCAGATGCAGGAGCAATTGGAGCAGCGGGAGAGCGGCATGCTTGGCCTATTGCACAGGCTCAAGTTGGTGTGCGCGCACCCGTTCAGCGTGCAGCCTGATCCACGCTTGAGGGAGCACTCGCCGAAACTTCAATGGCTCTTAAGCACGCTGGATAACATTGCGCGTTCGGGCAGCGGCGATAAGGTCATCCTTTTCACCGAGTTGCGGGACATCCAACGTGAATTGCAGCATGCAATTCAGGAACGCTTCGGCTTCAAACCCACTGTAATCAATGGTGATACCAGCACCAGCAGCCAGAGTGCGCACAGCCGGCAGCGCTTGATTGATCGTTTCCAAGAGCAGCAGGGTTTCTCGGTGATAATCCTCTCCACTGTTGCGGTTGGGTTTGGTGTGAATGTGCAGGCGGCCAACCACGTTATCCATTTCACTCGCTGCTGGAACCCGGCCAAAGAGGATCAGGCAACCGATCGCGCTTACCGGATTGGTCAGGAGAAGGACGTGTACGTCTACTACCCGACCGTGCGTGATGCGGGGATGCCTACATTTGAGGCGACGCTGGATGAGCTGCTACAGAAGCGACGCGCGTTAGCGCGGGATATGCTGCATGGGGCATCTGAGCTTCAGGTATCTGAGTTTGGGGAACTGTTAAGGGCGCAAGGATGAGATTGAACAATGACTGAAGATCAGCTGGAGCAGGAAACCCTCGGCTGGCTCAGTGGACTGGGGTACGCGCATCTGTATGGCCCGGATATCGCCCACGACGGCGATAACCCCGAGCGCGAGAGCTATCGCGACGTGCTGTTGACCATGCGCCTGCGCACGGCCATCGCCCGGCTCAACCCGCAGATCCCGCTGGCGGCGCGTGAGGACGCCTTGCGCCAGGTGCTGGAGCTGGGCGTGCCAGTGCAGCTGTCGGCCAACCGCCTGTTTCATCGTCTGCTGGTCGGCGGTGTGCCGGTGCAATACCAGAAGGACGGCGAGACCCGCGGCGATTTCGTGCGGTTGATCGACTGGGCCAATGTACGGGCCAACGAGTGGCTGGCGATCAACCAGTTCAGCATCCAGGGGCCGAAGCATACGCGCCGGCCGGACATCATCCTGTTCGTCAACGGCCTGCCGCTTGTACTGCTGGAGCTGAAGAACCCGGCGGATGTGAATGCCGATTTGGTAAAGGCGTTCGACCAGCTCCAGACCTACAAGGAGCAGATTTCGGACGTCTTTCACTACAACGAGATTCTGGTGATCAGCGATGGCAGCGAGGCGCGCATGGGCTCGCTGTCCGCGGATATCGAGCGCTTCGCCCGCTGGCGCACCATCGATGGGGTCACGGTGGATCCGCTGGGTGACTTCAACGAGCTGGAGACGCTGGTGCGTGGCATGCTGCAGCCGGCGATGCTGCTGGATTACCTGCGCTACTTCGTGCTGTTCGAGGATGACGGCCGGTTGGTGAAGAAGATTGCCGGCTATCACCAGTTCCATGCCGTGCGTGCGGCGATACAGCAGGTGGTCAGTGCCTCGCGCCCTGGCGGCACGCACAAGGGCGGGGTGGTCTGGCATACCCAGGGCTCGGGCAAGAGCATCACCATGACCTGCTTCGCCGCCCGGGTGATGCAGGAAGCGGCGATGGAGAACCCGACCATCGTGGTTATCACCGACCGCAACGACCTGGACGGCCAGTTGTTCGGAGTGTTTTCGCTGTCGCAGGATTTGCTGCGTGAACAGCCGGTGCAGGTGGCCACCCGCGGCGATCTGCGCGAGAAACTGGCCAATCGCCCTAGTGGCGGCATTGTCTTCGCCACCATCCAGAAGTTCATGCCGGGCGAGGATGAAGACAGCTTCCCGGTGTTGTCCACGCGCTCGAATATCGTGGTGGTGGCCGACGAGGCGCACCGCACCCAATATGGCTTCAGTGCTTCGCTGAAGGTGCCGGACTTAAAGGTGGCCGAGGCCAGTGCCCGCTATCAGGTGGGTTATGCCCAGCATCTACGCGACGCTCTGCCCAACGCTACCTTCGTGGCCTTTACCGGCACGCCGGTGTCCAGCGAAGACCGTGACACCCGGGCGGTATTCGGCGACTACATCCACGTCTACGACATGCAGCAGGCCAGGGAGGATGGCGCCACCGTGGCCATCTACTACGAGTCGCGGCTGGCCAAGTTGTCGCTCAAAGACTCGGAGCTGGCGCATATCGACGACGAGGTCGACGAGCTGGCCGAGGATGAGGAGGAGGATCAGCAGTCACGCTTGAAATCGCGCTGGGCCGCGCTGGAAAAGGTGGTGGGCGCCGAGCCGCGTATCAAGAGTGTGGCGGCCGACCTGGTCGCGCACTTCGAGGAGCGGAACCAGGCGCAAAGCGGCAAGGCCATGGTGGTGGCCATGAGTCGCGAGATCTGCGTGCACCTGTACAACGAGATCATCGCCCTGCGCCCCGAATGGCACGATGAGGATCCGGAGAAGGGCGCGGTGAAGATCGTCATGACCGGCAGTGCCTCGGACAAGGCACTGCTGCGCCCGCATATTTATCCCGGCCAGGTGAAGAAGCGCCTGGAGAAGCGTTTCAAGGATCCTGCCGATCCGCTGCAACTGGTGATCGTCCGAGATATGTGGCTGACCGGTTTCGATGCTCCCTGCGTGCATACCCTGTACGTCGACAAGCCGATGAAGGGCCACAACCTGATGCAGGCTATCGCCCGGGTAAACCGGGTGTTCAAGGACAAGCAGGGCGGTCTGGTGGTGGATTACATTGGAATCGCCAATGAGCTTAAAGCAGCCCTCAAGGAGTACACCGCCAGTAAGGGTAGGGGGCGTCCCACCGTTGATGCCCATGAGGCCTATGCGGTTCTTGAAGAGAAGCTCGATGTGCTGCGTAGCCTACTGTATGGCTTCGATTACAGTAACTTTCTGACTGGTGGGCACAAGCTGCTAGCCGGTGCGGCCAACCATGTTTTGGGTCTGGAAGACGGAAAGAAGCGCTTTGCCGACAACGCGCTAGCCATGAGCAAGGCCTTCACCCTGTGCTGCACGCTGGATGAGGCTAAGGCAGTGCGTGAGGAAGTGGCCTTCCTACAAGCCATCAAGGTGCTGCTCACTAAGCGCGAGATCAGCGTTAAAAAGAAAACTGATGAAGAGCGCGACTTGGCGATCCGACAGATCATTGGGAATGCGGTGGTTTCCGGCGAAGTTGTGGATGTGTTCGAAGCAGTGGGGCTGGATAAGCCCAATATAGGCCTACTGGATGATGAGTTCTTGGCCGAGGTGCGCAGTCTTCCAGAGAAAAACCTTGCCGTGGAACTGCTGGAGCGGTTACTGGAAGGTGAGATCAAGAGCAGGTTTTCCAGCAACCTAGCTCAGGAGAAGAAGTTCTCCGAGCTATTGGATAGTGTGATCAAGCGTTACCAGAATCGCTCTATCGAAACTGCTCAGGTCATCGAAGAGCTTATAGAGATGGCCAAAAAATTTGCCGCAGCTAGTAAGCGTGGCGATCAGTTGGGTCTCAATAATGATGAGCTAGCTTTCTACGATGCCTTGGCAAATAACGAGGCCTCTGTTCGTGAGTTGGGCGACGAAACGCTAGCTAAGATTGCGCACGAGCTAACTGATAGCTTGCGGCAGAACGTGACGGTGGATTGGAACAATCGAGATAGCGTACGTGCCAAGCTGCGTTTGCTGGTCAAGCGCATCCTGCGCAAATACAAATATCCGCCGGATCAGCAGGAAGAAGCTGCGCAATTGATACTGGCGCAGGCTGAGTCGCTTTGTGAGGCCTGGATGTAGAGTTTTGATGCATTACGTTTTTGGCGAGCATCGCTTAATACTTTGCTGCGCGTTAACGCCACTCTCAGGCTGTTCAGCGGACAGACTTGCGATGCCAGATGTTGTTCTGAGCGAGCCAAGATGTTAGCGCGTAGTGGATCAGAACTTCCTGATCGCAAACCCCACCAACACCCGCCCACGCACTTCCACATCCGCCATCGGCACCGTGCGCGGCTTGTGGCTCGGGTTGTCCGCAATCAGTTCGAGCTGCTCTTGTCCCGCCAATTGCAGGCGGCGGATGAACAGGTGGCCGGCCCAGTTGATCAGGTAGATGCCGTCTCCGCTGAAGGCGGTCACGCCGCAGTCGACGATGACGACGTCGCGGTCGTTGAGGGTATCGGCCATGCTGTTATCCCACAGGATGACAATGGCCAGTTGCTCCGCACTCGAATACGCCGCAGCTTTTTCCTGCAGGAAGGCTTCATTAAGCGTCAGGCTTCTGATGGTCTCACTGTAATCAGCCGGCCTCGGAGCGCTGGAGGGCGATTGATTGAAGTTGAAGTGAGAGACTGAAATCTCTTTGCGCTCGCCACTAGTTGGGTGAGTGGCGGCCACTTTCAACTCTTCCAGCACAGCTTGAATCATGTCTGCCGTGATGGGCTCTTCGAGTTTGCTGAATCTGGCCTGCGCAGTGGTTAACCAGGACTGGATATCCACCGAAGCGGTGTCTCTGCGTGGCGGGGCGCCGGTGCCGGTCAGCAGCCAGTCGATGGTGGTGTCGTACTTCCTGGCAATGGCGATGAGGTTGTCATTGCGCAGGTTCTCGGTATTGCCGCTGTACCACCTACGCACCGCTTCGTAGCTGACTCCACATGCATCGGCAATATCCCTCTTTATCCGCCGTACATCGATATCCGGCTTCCGTGCCTGCACGAGTAGATCTAAGCGGTCAGTAATTTTCATGCGGCGCAATCTACAAGAGCGCACAGCAAGCAAGATTGTGTTTATTTCACAACTATGATTGTATTTTGAGGTGCATGTTTTCTAAATGAGAGGGAGCTCAATTTTATGAACGCGCGTCTCGCTGAATGGACCCAAGCCATCACCACCATCCTCACCCAACCCCCGGGCCAACCCCAGCTGCAGGCGCTGACCGACTGGCTGCAGCGCACCGCTCCTGTCGATCACGTCTTGCTGTTCCTCTTCGAAGGCAACGATGCGCCCTTGCCGCTGTTCCACACCTTGCCCGCCGAGCTGCAGGCCACCTTCATCGATGACTACCGTGGTGGCGCGTACCTGTTCGATCCGTTCTTCCTCGGCTGCACCTTCGAGCGGCCGGATGGCCTCTACAGCATGCGCACGCTGGCGCCGGGGAGCTTTCGGGACAACCACTACTTCCAGCTCTACTACCACCGCCTTGAGCTGAGCGAGGAGCTGGGCTTCTTCACCACGCCGGCGCCGGGTTGCCGCGCGGTGTTGTCGCTGATGCGCGGGCAGGGCGGGGCGGCGTTCAGCGAGGAGGAACTGGAGCTCCTGGGCATCGCGGCGCCGGTGGTGCAGGAGGTGGTGCGCCTGGCCTGTGAGGCGCGGGGCCAGCCGCCGGTGGATGCGCTGCAGCCCAGCGACCATGTGCGCGAGGTGTTCAGCCTGTTTGCGCGGGAGCTGCTGACGCCGCGCGAGTGCAAGGTGGTGCAGCTGCTGTTGCAGGGCTATTCCAGCAGCGAGATCGCCCAGCAGCTGCGCATCACCCGGGGCACGGTGAAGGTTCACCGGCGCAACCTCTATGACAAGCTGGAGATCGGCACCCAGGCGGAGCTGTTCGGGCTGTTCGTGCGCGAGCTGATGGGCGCACGGATGTTCAGCCGGCCGCAGCGACGCAGCCGCGCTCAGTCGCGCTCTGCTGCCAGCCGGAGCGAATGATTCCCATCCTTGCTCGCCATCGAGCGCTGCATCCATGCATCTTCCTGCCTGCCTTGGCGGGCCCGCTCCAGGCGTATTGATAAATTCCATGCATCAATGGATGCAAACAAAGCACTTATCGTTTCAAAGTGTGTCAATCAGAATCCGGCGGCAGAAAGCGCTAATAAGCCCAAACAAGACCGCTGGAGAAACACCTCATGCATGCCTCCCCCAAGCCAGGCTCGTCTGCCGCCCGTTCCAAGGCGGGCGCTGTATTCCGAGTCACGTCCGGCAACTTTCTCGAACAGTTCGACTTCTTCCTCTTCGGCTTCTACGCCACGCAGATTGCGGCCGTCTTCTTCCCTGCCTCGAGTGAATTCGCCTCGCTGATGATGACCTTCGCCGTGTTCGGTGCTGGCTTCCTGATGCGCCCGCTGGGGGCCGTGATCCTGGGCGCCTACATTGATGATGTCGGCCGCCGGAAGGGGTTGATCGTCACGCTTTCCATCATGGCCAGCGGTACGCTGCTGATCGTTCTCGTGCCGGGCTATTCGAGCATCGGCCTGTGGGCTCCGCTGCTCGTGCTCGTGGGGCGGCTGCTCCAGGGCTTCTCGGCGGGCGCCGAGCTGGGCGGTGTGTCGGTCTACCTGGCGGAGATGGCCACACCGGGGCGCAAGGGCTTCTACACCAGCTGGCAGTCCGCCAGTCAGCAGGCGGCCATCGTCGTAGCCGCCGCCCTGGGGTACGGCCTCAACCAGCTGATGGCGCCGTCGATGGTCGCCGACTGGGGCTGGAGGATTCCGTTCGCCATCGGCTGCATCATCATCCCCTTCATCTTCTTCCTCCGTCGCAGCCTCCAGGAAACCGAGGAGTTCACCAACCGCACCCAGCGCCCGACGATGAAGCAGGTCTTCGCCACCCTGGCCGCGAACTGGAGCAGCGTCCTGGGCGGCATGCTGATGGTGGCGATGACCACGACCGCGTTCTACCTCATCACCGTGTATGCGCCCACATTCGGCAAGACGGTGCTGAATCTCAGCACCACCGACGCCTTGCTCGTCACCCTGCTGGTCGGCCTCTCGAACTTCTTCTGGCTCCCCATCGGCGGGCACCTGAGCGATCGCTTCGGGCGCAAGCCCATCCTCATCGCCATGACCACGCTGGCCATCTTCACGGCCTACCCGGCGCTGTCGTTCCTCGCCCAGGCGCCGAGTTTCGAGCACATGCTGGAAGTGCTGCTGTGGCTGTCGTTCATCTATGGCCTGTACAACGGCGCGATGATCCCGGCCCTCACCGAAATCATGCCGGTGGAGGTCCGTGTCGCCGGCTTCTCGCTGGCCTACAGCCTGGCCACTGCCGTGTTCGGCGGCTTCACCCCTGCGATTTCCACCTGGCTCATCCACCTGAGCGGCGACAAGGGCGCGCCGGGCTACTGGGTGACCTTCGCCGCGCTCTGCGCCCTCTGTTCCACCCTCGTGCTCTACCGCCGGAGCGCCTCGCGCGCGCCCGTCCCCGCTTGCTGAGGATTCATTTCGATGAAGGTATTTTCAAAACGTCTCGTCGCGCTCGCCTTCGGCCTGTGCGCGATCCACGCAACCGCACGCGCGGAAGAGCTGAACGTCATGACCTCGGGCGGCTTCACCGCGGCCTTCAAGTTGCTGAGCCCGCAGTACGCGCAGAGCAGCGGCGACACGGTGAACACCATTCTCGGCCCCTCCATGGGCAATGCTCACGAGGCCATCCCCAATCGCCTGGCGCGAGGGGAGCACGCCGACGTGGTGATCATGGTCGGGTATGCGCTGGATGAGCTCATCAAGCAGGGCAAGGTGGACCCGGCTTCCAGGGTGGAACTGGCGGATTCGCGCATCGGCATGGTCGTGAAGCAGGGCGCCCCTAAGCCGTCGATCGATACCGAGCAAGCGCTGAAGCGCACGCTGCTGAACGCCCGCTCGCTCGCCTATTCCGATAGCGCCAGCGGGGTCTACATCAAGAACGAGTTGTTCAGGAAGCTCGGCGTCCAGCAGCAGGTCGGCCCGAAGGCAAGAATGATCGAACGGATTCCGGTTGCCTCCACCGTCGCCTCGGGTGAGGTCGAGATGGGCTTCCAGCAAGTCGCCGAGCTGCTGCCCGTGCCGGGTGTCACCTTCGTCGGCAAGATCCCGGAGTCGCTGCAGTCCGTAACCCGATACTCCGCCGGTATTCCCCGCAATGCCGAGCACCCGGAGCGGGCGAAGGCGTTGCTGGCCTACCTGTCCTCGCCGGCGGCACAACCCGTCGTTCGTTCCACCGGCCTGGATTCAATCCCCCGCTAGCCTGGCCGGCATGCTCCGGACCAGCCGTTCCAGCTCGAGCGCGGCGGGCGTCAGCGTACGCCCGCGCCGCTTGATCAGGCCCACGTTGCGCAGCACCTGCGGCTCCTCCAGCGGTACGGCCTTGAGAATCGGGTGAGGGGTACGCGGCATGGCGATCGAGGGAACGGCCGCCACGCCCAACCCGGCCTCCACCAGGCCTATCGCCGTGGTGACGTGCCGGGTCTCGCAGATGCTGTCCTTTGCGGGGTGCAGGCGCTTCAGCGCCTGGCTCATGATGAGGCGGTTCCCGGATGTCTTGTCCAGGGCGATGTAGTCGTGCTCATACATCTCCGACCAGGTCACCGAGGCCCGCTCCGCCAGGGGATGATCACGCCGGCAGGCCATCACATAGCGCTCTTCGAGCAGCAGGTCGAACGTCACTTCCGGGCTCAAGTGCCCACTGAAGCTGACGCCGAAATCCGCCTCGCCACTGGCCACGGCGCCGTTCACTTCATGGGCGCTCGCATCCACGACCGTGATCCTGATGCGTGGATACAACCGATGAAACTCGCTGATCGCCTGCGGCATGAAGTAATAGGCCGCCGAAGGCACGCAGGCGACCGTGACGCGCTCCGTCCTGCTGGATGCGATATCGCTGATGCTCATCAACGCGTTGTCCAGCTCGTCGAGCACCCGCTCCACCTCGGGAACGAAGGCACGCCCGATCGCCGTCAGGCTCACCCGGCGGGTCGTCCGCTCGAACAGCTTCACGTTGAGTGCGGATTCGAGTTTCTCGATGCGGCGGCTCAGTGCCGGCTGGGTGATCTTCACCGCCTCGGCCGCCTTGCGAAAACTGCCGTTCTCCACCACCGCCCGAAACGCCTGGAGGTCGTTCAAATCGAAGTTGATGCTCATCCGAGTCACCGTATTGATAACGGGGGTGCATCAATACCATGTTTGGAAATGTCCGGGTCGATGGATTCGGTTCGGTTCCGCACCAGGGTTGTGCAGGTGGGGAAGGGGGCTTCGGCCAGACGGCTCGCTGATTTCGGCTTAGTGGTTTGCGGGCTCCCTGGCCGTATCGCTCGTCCGGCCTCGGCCAGGTCCACTTTCCCTGTTCGCCGGCTATTGACCTCAACTTAGCTTGAGGTTTTATCGTCCTGCCCGTTCTTGCCCGCCACCCAGAGCGCGGCAAGCGTCTTTTGCAACCAACAAGGACCCGGAATGGACACCCAGACTTCATTGATGATCTTCCAGGCCACGTGCTTCCTCGGGTTTGCGCTGTGGCTCGGTATTGCCCTGGTCAACAACCTGCACGGTTTCGCCAGCTCGGTGGGGGCGGTGGGGGCGACGCTGTCGATGGCGCCCTTGCGCCAGCCGCCCGTGGTCGACATCCCCTTGCTCAGCCGGGCACTGGTTTCGCCGACGCTGCATCGCCTGGCGCTGGGGGTGATCGTGGTGCTGCAACTGGTGGCCGTTCTCGCCGTATGGGCGGGTTGCTACCTCCTGCTGTTCGGCGGTGGCCTGGAGGCCGCTCGACCCTGGTTGAACCTGGCGCTGAGCGTGGCCCTGGCCTCGCTCTTCGCCATGCTGCTGGGCGGGCTCTGGTTCGCCTACTGGATACGCCAGGAGGGCCTGCAACTGACGCACCTGGTGCTGGTGATCTGGGTGTTGCTGAACTTCCTCGTGCTCAATCTGCGCTGGAGCTGACCTGATGAAGATGATGGTGATAGGCGCCAGCCGGGGCCTGGGTCGTGCGTTGGTGGAGGGGTTGGGCAAGCCGGGGGACCGGGTCGTGGGCGTGTCGCGCAGTCGGCCGGATCGGCTGGCGGTCGCCGCAGGCGTCGACATCCAGTGGATCGAGGCCGACCTGGCCGAGCCGAAGGTAGCCGTGGCGCATATCGAGGCCCAGGCACCGGCGGAGCTCGATGTGCTCATCTGCAACATCGGCATCTGGGAGCCGCAGGCCTTCAGCGAGGGGTACGACTTCCTGAACGACAGCGATGAGACGCTCGCCAGGTTGGTGGAGGTGAACATCACCGCCACGCTGTTGTTGCTCAAACGCCTGGTGCCACGGCTGCTCGGCTCTGCCAGGCCACAGCTGATCCTCACCGGCTCCACCTCCGCCCTGCATCGCAGCGGGCGGCCCGAGGTGGCGTTCGGTGCCTCCAAGTTCGCGCTGAACGGGATGGCCGATGCATTGCGCGAGGGCTTCCGCGAGCAGCGGCTGGCGGTGACGGTGCTGCAGCTGGGCTACCTGAATACCGATGACGGCCTCGCCACTCCGCTGGATGAGGCGGCGGCACGAGGGGAGGGGCAACTGATCCCGGTGCACGACGTGGTCACCCTGGTCGACGCATCGTTGCGCCTTTCGGCGTCTTCCTTCGTGCGCGAGCTGGTGCTGCCAGCGATGGCGGACGAGCGCTTCTGAGGCGGATCGGGGAAGGGGTAGAGGGCTTGCCATGAGAGCGGACGCCGCCAACGGGCGCGGAGACGCGTGGGGCAATCCGCTAGAGTCGTGCGGTTGCCGACGGGAGGTTCACCGATGCCAACGCCATCCCTGCAAGCCAAGAAGGCTTATTACGCCAAGGCGCGCCAGTCCAACTACGCGGCCAGCCTGCGCCTGGAAGGGGTCGAGACCACGCCAGCCGATGGCGAGCGAAAGCTGCCCTCACGTGAGTCCGTACTGAGTGCCTACCGCTCCAGGCAAGACTGATGGTCGACACGTACGGTACGGGCCAGGCCCCGTACTGCCACCCCGCCCCCGGGTCCTGCGCAATCGCCTGGGGCTGACCAGCGACGCGGCTCTGAACCGAGCCGAACGCTCCCTCTCCGAGATCGCTGCCAGCGAATCTTCGAGCGCTGCATGGGCGGGCCCATCGCTTAGCGTGCGGCGGGTCTCTCGCGAGCGGGCTTCCGCCTCCGCTCTGGCAGGCGCCCCTTCCGTGTGTGTCCGTGTTTCCAACGCCACCCGCACCGCGCCTTACACCCGCGCCATCGCCTCTCTACCGCCCACGCCATAGCGCCCGTTCTCCCTGCATTGCTAGCGTCGCTTTCGCCCATCCGGGGCTCGCTTCAGGGAGAAGCCTTCATGCCGAAAATCGTGCGCATAGCGGACATCATCGACGACAGCCCGCTCTCCTGGTTGCAGGTGCGGGTGCTGGTCCTGTGTTTTCTCATCGTGTTGCTGGATGGCTTCGACACGGCCGTGATCGGCTATATCGCGCCGGAGCTGATCCTCGAGTGGGGGCTTCAACGCAGCGAGCTGGCGCCGGCCTTTGGCGCGGGGCTGTTCGGCATGTTGCTGGGGGCGGTGTGCTGCGGGCCGCTGGCCGATCGCTTCGGGCGCAAGCGCGTGTTGCTGGCCGGCATCCTGATATTCGCCCTGGGCACGCTGGCGGCGGCGTTCTCCACCTGGCTGGGGCAACTGGTGGTGTTGCGCTTCGTCACCGGCATCGGCCTGGGCGGCGTGCTGCCCAACTGCATCACCCTGTCATCGGAGTATTCCCCACGGCGCCGGCGGATGCTGCTGGCCACCCTGAGCTACTCGGGGTTCATCCTCGGCCTCGCCCTGGGTGGCAGCGTGGCGGCCTGGCTGATGCCGGCACTGGGCTGGGAGGGGATGCTCGCCCTCGGCGGCCTGGCGCCGCTGGTCCTGGTGCCGGTGCTGATGCGCTGGCTGCCGGAGTCGCTGTACTTCCTGGTGGGCCACAAGCGCCAGCGCAAGACCCTGTTGCGCCTGGTCACCGCCATCGGCGGCAGGGACAGCTGGCGCGGCGCGATCCTGGTGGGCGACCTGCCCGAGCAGCCGCGCTCGCCGGTGTCCGTCCTGTTCCAGCGGGAGCGGGTACTGCGCACGCTGATGCTCTGGCTGACCTTCTTCTGCGGGCTCTTCGTCTTCTACCTGCTGACCAACTGGCTGCCCACCATCCTCCGTTCCAGCGGCTACGGAGCGAGCGAGTCGGCGCATATCGCCTCGATGATTCCCATGGGCGGGGTGCTCGGCAGCATCGTCATGGCGCTGGTGCTGGACCGCGTCGGGCCGCGTTGGGTGCTGCCGTTGCAGGCGGCGTTCTCGGCGCTGGCCCTGGGGATGATCGGCTCGCAGCTGGGCAGCGCCAGTGAGCTGATGCTGATGGTGTTCATCGCGGGCTTCGGCCTCAGCGGGCTGCTGTCCAACCTGAGCATCTTCGCCGCCACGCTGTACCCGGTGGACGCGCGGGCCACGGGGGTGAGCTGGGCCCTCTCGGCGGGGCGCGCCGGGTCCATCGTCGGCTCCATGATGGGTGCCTGGCTGTTCGCCCAGGCGGGCAGCCTGCCCGATTTCTTCATCTGGCTCGCGGTACCCGTGCTGGTGGCCAGCCTCGCGCTGGCGGTGCTGGGCTATCGCCGCCGCGCCCTGCTGAGCGTGGCGCCGGAATGACGCTTCCCGATCGGCCGGCGCGCGCTCTTTTGCGTCGGTCGCCTTTCTACCCGGCTCGCCAGCGGCCCGCCTCGGCCGAGCACCCCTCTGGCGAGGCCGGAGGGGAGTGGGCCGTGCTGAACGTCGCCGCCACTGCGCGTCGCCAGGGGCTTGCCCCAGGCGACGCTCACAGCCAGGCCCCATGCAGGGCCATGAGTGAAGGAACCACCATGAACGACACAACGCTCTACATCGACGGCTGCTGGGTCGGCCCGAGTCGCCCCAACCGCTTGAGCAGCATCAACCCCGCCACTGAAATGACCCTGCAGGAGCTGTCTGCGGCCGGCATCGAGGAGGTGGACCTGGCGGTGCAGGCCGCGCGCCGTGCCTTCGAAGGGGAGTGGGGCCACACCCGGGGTGCCGTGCGTGCGCGCTTCCTGGAGGCCATGGCCGATGACCTCGAGCGCCGTGCCGAGGAGCTGGCCCTGCTGGAGGTGCTCGACAACGGCAAGCCGCTGCCCGAGGCCCGGCAGGATGTCACCGAGGCCATCGCCTGCTTCCGCTACTACGCCGCTCTGGCCTGCGAACTGGACGAGCGCCAGGAGCAGCCACTGGTGCTGGACGACCCACGCTTCAGCTGCCGCATCCGCCACGAGCCGGTGGGCGTGGCCGCGCTGATCGTGCCCTGGAACTTCCCCCTGCTCATGGCCGCCCGCAAGGTGGCGCCGGCCCTGGCGGCGGGCGCCACCTGCGTGCTCAAGCCCTCGGAGCTGACACCGCTGACCGCCCTGCAACTGGGCCATACCGCCCATGCGGTGGGCCTGCCGCCGGGCGTGCTGAACATCCTGCCCGGCCGGGGCCAGGAGACGGGGCAGGCCCTGGCGCAGCACCCGGAGGTGGACAAGCTGGCCTTCTCCGGGAGGCTGATCACCGGAGCCAAGCTGGTGGCCGGCACCGCTGCCGACTTCAAGAACCCGACCCTGGAGCTGAGCGGCAAATCCTCCCTCATCGTCTTCGACGACGCCGATCTCGATGCCGCCGTGGAGTGGGCCCTGTACGGCATCTTCCACAACCAGGGCCAGGCCAGCAGCGCCACCTCGCGCCTGCTGGTGCAGCAGGACATCGCCGAACGCCTGCTGGAGCGGCTGGTGGAGGCCGTGCGGGCTATCTGCATCGGCCCCGGCACCGAGCCGGGCGTGCAGATGGGGCCGCTGGTCAGCGCGGCCCGCTACAGCCAGGTGATGGAGGTCATCGCCCAGGGCCGGCAGGACGCGCGCCTGCTCACCGGCGGCCGCCGCCCGCCGGGCTTGCACATCGGCTACTTCATCGAGCCTACCGTCTTCGACGAGCCCCACACCGGCAGCCCCCTCTGGCGCCACGAAATCCTCGGGCCGGTGCTGAGCGTGAAGCGCTTCGGCACCGAGGAGCAGGCCGTGGCGATGGCCAACGACAGCCTCTACGGCTTCGCCGCCGCCGTGATGAGCACCGACCTGGACCGCGCCCGCCGCGTCGCCGGTCAGCTGCGGGTCGGCGTGGCCTGGATCAACTGCTCGCAACCGGCCCTCGTCCAGGCTCCCTGGGGCGGCACCCGCCTCAGCGGCCTCGGCCGCGAGCTGGGCCCCTGGGGGCTCGACAACTACCTGGAGGTGAAGCAGGTGACCGAATACATCAGCGAGGAGCCCTGGGGGTGGTACCGGGGCTGAGGTGCGTTCCCCGTGCGCGTGGGGTGGCTGTGGCCATCAAGACCAACAAGAACAACCCATCTGTCGAGTTCGGCCCGACGTGGCCGGGAGGCATGCATGCCCCAGAACCCCCGCAAGGACTCCTTTCTCATCGCCGCGAGCCTGATCGCCGTGTCCATCACCGTGGCCGGTCTCGCGCTGTTCCCCCAGGAGTCCGAGGCCTTTGCCGATCGCCTCTTCGACTCCTCGACCCGGACCTTCGGCACCCTGGTGCAGCTCTTCGTCTTCGGTTGCGGCGTGGCGGTGTTCTACCTGGCGTTCAGCAAGTACGGGCAGATCCGCCTCGGCGCCGGGCGGCCGGAATTCGGCAACACCACCTGGGTATTCATGTTCATCTGCGCGGGCCTGGGCTCCTCGACCCTCTACTGGGGAATCATGGAGTGGGCCTACTACTACCAGACGCCGGGCCTGAACCTCGCGGCCGGCTCGGCCCAGGCGCTGGAGCACAGCGTCAGCTTCACCTTCTTCCACTGGGGCATCAGCGCCTGGGCGGTCTATGCGCTGTCGTCCCTGGCGCTGGCCTACCACTTCCATGTGCGCAAGCGCAGCGGCCTGGGGCTGGCATCGATCGTCGAGGCGGTGACCGGGTTCCGCGCGGCCGGGCCCATGGGCCGCCTGGTGGACCTGACCTTCCTGCTCACCATGTTCGGCGCGCTGACGGTACCGCTCGCCGTCACCGCCACCACCCTGACCCGCGGCCTGGCCAGCCTCACCGGCATTCCCGATACCTTCATCACCCAGGTGTTGATCATCGGCCTGGTGGCGCTGGTGTTCTCACTCAGCTCCTACGTCGGCATCGATGGCGGCATGCAGCGCCTGGCCAGGCTGGTGGGCTTCGGTGTGCTCGGTTTCGCCGGCCTGATACTGGTGATAGGGCCGACGCGCTTCATCCTGGACAACACCGCCAACGCGTTCGGCATCACCCTGCAGAACTTCGTGCGCATGAGCCTGTTCACCGACCCGGCCGGCGAGGGCGCCTTCACCCGTAACTGGACGGTCTTCTACTGGCTCTGGTGGGTGTCCTACGCACCGGGGGTGGCGATGTTCGTCACCCGCGTTTCCCGAGGGCGCACGGTACGCGAAGTGATCGCCGCGCTCATTCTCGGCGGCACCGCTGGCTGCTGGTTCTTCTTCGGTGTGCTCGGCAGCTACGGCGTTCATCAATTCGTTGCCGGCGTGGTCGATGTACCGGGTGTCCTCGCGACGCAAGGCGGCGAGGTGGCCGTGGAGCTGCTGTTCAACGCCTTGCCCCTGGGCAAGCTGTTCCTTGCGGCTTACCTCGTCCTCATGGCGGTGTTCTGCGCCTCGCACATGGACGCCGTCGCCTATGCCGTGGCCGCCACCAGTACACGCAACCTGCGCGAGGGGCAGGACCCGACGCCCACGCATCGGTTGTTCTGGTGCGTGATGCTGACGCTGATCCCGCTGGCGATGCTGTTCGCCAAGGCTTCCCTGCCCACCATGAAGACGGCGGTGGTGCTCACGGCCATCCCGTTCACGCTGATCCTGCTGGTCATGATCTGGGGCCTGTTCCGCTGGCTGCTGGAGGATTACGGCCAGGTGCCCGCCCAGCGCATCGCCGAGGAGTCCCGCGCGGCGCGCGAGGAGGGCGGAGGGGCCGCCATCGCCCCGGCACCCTGACCCGACGTCATGCCCGGATGGGGGCGGGCATGGCCAGCAAGCCCCCCTAATCGAGCGATACCACAAGAAGCTGCCTACGCCCGGGCTTGCCCGGCCAGGCGCCATAGAGGAGTACCGATGATGAACAGCATCCAGCGACTGCCCGCCGACTTCTGCGCTGATCCCGAGTTCGCCCATACGCTGCCCGCCAGCTACTACACGCACCCGGACATCTTCGAATACGAGAAGGAGGCCATCCTCGCCCGCAGCTGGATCTGCGTGGCGCACCGAAGTGAGCTGGCCGAGAACAATGCCTATGTCACCCGCGAACTGATCGGCGAGAGCATCCTCATCGTGCGGGGGCGGGATGCCGAGCTGCGCGCCTTCTACAACGTCTGCCCCCATCGCGGGCACCAGTTGCTGCAGGGCAGCGGTATGGCGAGGAACGTGATCACCTGCCCCTACCACGCCTGGGCCTTCCGCCTCGACGGGGAGTTGGCCCATGCGCGCAACTGCGCCGAGGTGGCCGGGTTCGACAAGAGCGCTTCGAGCCTGGTGCCGTTGCGGGTACAGGAGTACGCCGGCTTCGTCTTCATCAACATGGACAGCGACGCCGGCCCGGTGGAGCAGCAGCTGCCGGGGCTGGAGGCCGCCATGCGCAAGGCCTGCCCGGTGATCGACGACCTGCACCTGGCCGCCCGCTTCGTCACCGAGACGGCGGCCAACTGGAAGTCCATCGTCGACAACTACATGGAGTGCTATCACTGCGGGCCGGCCCACCCCGGCTTCTCCGACTCGGTGGACATCAATCGCTATACCCACAGCCTGCACGGCAACTGGACGCTGCAATACGGCGAGGCCAAGCCCTCGGCCCGGTCCTTCAGGTTCGACGACTCGGTGCAGAACCCATCCTTCGCCGGCTTCTGGGCCTGGCCCTGCACCATGTTCAACGTACCGCCGGGCGCGGATTTCATGACGGTGATCTACGAGCTGCCGGTCAGCGCCGAAGTCACCCTGCAGCAGTACGACATCTACTTCCTCGACAAGCAGCTCACCGCCGCGCAAAGGGCGTTGATCGAGTGGTACCGCGATGTCTTTCGCCCCGAAGACCTGCGCCTGGTGGAGAGCGTGCAGAAAGGCCTGCGCTCGCGGGGTTATCGGGGCCAGGGGCGCATCATGACCGACCGCAAGCGCAGCGGTGAGAGCGAACACGGCATCGCTCACTTCCACCGCCTGGTCGCACAGGCGCACCAGGGGCGTTGACCGCGCGCGGCGCTTCACGGCCTCGCCGGCGCCCCGCTGCAGGCAGGAGGTTGAGGATGGTCGACGATTCCAAACCGATAGCGGTGCGAAACCCGCATCCACGAGGGCGAGGCGGAACACCAGGACCGGTACCGGAGCGACGCAGAAAAGGCGGCCCAGCGCACCTTGATGCCGTGCCTGTCGCGGGCCAGGGGCGAGCGGCTGGTGCCGCACCTGTGACGCCGACACTGACGAACAACAACAAGAAAGGGGTAACGCAATGCACAACTCGACAATGCGCCGTGGGCTCAATGCCCGGCATATCCGCTTCATGGCCCTCGGCTCCGCCATCGGCACGGGGCTGTTCTACGGTTCGGCGGCGGCCATCCAGCGCGCCGGCCCCTCGGTGCTGCTGGCGTATCTGATCGCCGGCGCGGCGGTGTACCTGATGATGCGCGCCCTGGGCGAGATGGCCGTGCGCACGCCGGTGGCCGGCTCGTTCGGCCACTATGCCAACCGCTACCTGGGGCGCTTCGCCGGCTTTCTCACCGGCTGGACCTACGTCTTCTCGATGCTGATGGTGTGCCTCGCCGACGTCACCGCCTTCGGCATCTACATGGGCCTGTGGTTTCCCGATACCCCGCGCTGGGTCTGGGTGCTGGGCATCGTGTTCGTCATCGCCGCGATCAACCTGTGCAACGTGCGGGTGTTCGGCGAACTGGAGTTCTGGCTCTCGCTGCTCAAGGTGGTGGCCATCGTCGCGATGATCCTCGCCGGGCTCACGGTGCTGGTGTTCGGCATCCGCCTGGGCGATGCGGGCGGGGTGGCCTCCTTCGCCAACCTCTGGGCCCATGGCGGCTTCTTCCCCAATGGGCTGGAGGGCATGGTGGCGTCCTTCACCATCGTCATCTTCGCCTTCGGCGGCATCGAGGTGATCGGCCTCACCGCCGGTGAAGCGCAGGATCCGCAACGGATGATCCCCAAGGCCATCAACTCGGTGCCGCTGCGCATCCTGCTGTTCTACGTGCTGACCCTGCTGGTGCTGATGGCCATCTACCCCTGGCCGAAGATCGGCAGCCAGGGCAGCCCCTTCGTGCAGATATTCAGCGGGCTGGGCATCGACGCCGCCGCCACCCTCCTCAACCTGGTGGTGATCTCGGCGGCCATCTCCGCCATCAACAGCGACATCTTCTGCACCGGCCGCATGCTCTACGGCATGGCCGGCAATGGCCAGGCGCCGGCCTCCTTCGCCCGGCTCTCACCTGCCGGCGTGCCCTGGATGACGGTCCTGGTGATGACCCTCGCGCTGCTCGTCGGCGTGCTGCTCAACTACCTGCTGCCCAACGAGCTGTTCCTGCTGTTCGCCTCCCTGGTGACCTTCGCCGTGGTCTGGGTGTGGCTGATGATCCTGCTTTCCCAGGTCGCCATGCGCCGTCGCCTCGACGCGCAGGAGGTCGCCGCGCTGCGCTTCCCGGTGCCGTTCTGGCCCTGGGGGCAGTACCTGGCGATCGCCTTCATGCTGTTCGTCTTCGCCGTGATGGCGAGCTTCCCCGACACCCGTACCGCGCTCTATATCGGCAGCCTCTGGCTCATGCTCCTGGGCATCGCCTACCTCATGAAGGGGCCTGGCGACGAGCCGGCGGATGCGGCATCGACCCTTCGTCCCTGATCACGCACGCAAAGGAAACCTCCATGACCCGGCACCCCTATGAATTCGAGCTGCCCCATTCGCTGATCGAAGACTTCCACCGCGACGGCGCCATCTGCGTGCGCCAACTGTTCAAGGCCCAGGAGGTGGCGCTGCTCAAGCAGGGCATCGAGCGCAACCTCGCCAACCCCAGCGAGCGCGCAAAGGTCGCCAGCCGTCCCGACGACCCGGGCTGGTTCTTCGAGGACTTCTGCAACTGGCGGGAATTCGACGAATACCGCCGCTTCATCTTCGAGAGCCGTGTCGGCTCCGTCGCCTCGCAGCTCATGGGCGGCGGCACCGTGCGCCTCTACCACGACCACCTGCTGGTCAAGGAGCCCAACACCCGCCAGCGCACGCCCTGGCACCAGGACCAGCCCTACTACAACGTCGAGGGCCGGCAGAACTGCAGCATGTGGATGCCCGTCGACCCGGTGGCGCGCGTCTCCACCCTGGAGTTCGTCGCCGGCTCCCACCTCGGCCCCTGGTTGATGCCGCGCACCTTCCTCGACAACCAGGCCCGCTGGTTCCCCGAGGGCACCCTGGCCGACCTGCCGGATATCGAGGCCGATCGCTTCCGCTGGAACATCCTCGGCTGGGAGCTGGAGCCGGGCGACGCGGTGTTCTTCCACATGCTCACCCTCCACGGCTCCGGTGGCGTGGGCGGCAAGAGCCGACGCCGCGCCTTCTCCCTGCGCTTTCTCGGTGAAGACATGGTCCACGCCCCAAGGCCCTGGAAAACCTCCCCGGAATTCCCCGGGCTGGCGGACGAGTTACCCGCCGGCGCGGCGATGGAGCACCGATTGTTCCCGGTGCTCTGGCCGAGGGTTTGAGGGGGAGAGATGTAGGTTGGGCCGGGGCACGAGGCCCAACGCGCGGGGTTGAGCGTCACGGCGGTGGCTCATATGAGGTTCCGCAGCCCTGGGATGTCGGGACAGCCGCCGCTGCTCACGCTGACGGCGGCAGTTGGGTCGCCTGAATGACGTCGTTCTCGGTGCGTGAGGGCGATGCTGGTTCGCTTTGATCTTTCCATGAGTCAGGTATACGTTACATTCAATACCATTTGTTACGTATATAGAACATGGATCATTCCCTTATCACGGCACGCCTTGGCGAGAAGATCCGGCAGTGCCGCCTGAATCGCGGGCTCACGCAGGCCAGGCTGGCTGAGCTGGCGGGTATCACCCGGCAAAAGGTCATCGCTATCGAGAGAGGCGATTTGTCGGTTGGCATGCTGGCCTACGCGCGAGCGCTGGGAGCCATGGACTGTGAGTTCGCGCTGGTACCTGCGGCCATGCCGACGCTGGACGAGATCCAGGGAGTGTTCGCCTGATGACAGCCGTGCTGCGGGTGGCAACGCCGGAGGGCGAGAGCGGGAGGGTTCTCGACTCCAACGGGGACTATCTGTTTCGCTACCACGAAGAGGCCAGGGCGCAGGCGTCCATCAGCCTGCTCATGCCTGTGCGTGTTGATGAATACCGCTACCGGGAGCTGCATCCCATCTTCCAGATGAACCTGCCGGAAGGCTATGTCCTGGAACAATTGCGCAATCGCCTGGCCAAGATGGTGCGTGTCGATCCCATGTTGCTGCTGGCGCTTTCCGGCAGCAGTTCGCCTATCGGGCGGGTAGCCGTCAGCTCGGATGAGGTCGATGCGCTTCTGCGGCGACAGCAGTTCCCGGGCGAAAGGCTGGAGGAAATCCTGGCTTGGGATGGTACTGAGGATATTTTTGCCAGCCTGGTGGATCGTTACATTCTGCGCGCCGGGATTTCGGGCGTGCAGCCGAAGGTGCTGGTTCCAGAACAGTCGGGCGCAGCTTCACAGCGGCTCAAGTCGAAAACCTCCGAACTGATCATCAAGAGTGGCCGAGACGAGTTTCCTGGGCTGGCTATCAACGAGTTCCTCTGCATGTCCGTGGCCAGGGAGGCGGGGATTGTGGTGCCGGAGTTCTACCTGTCCGACAACACCAGGCTGTTCGTCATGCGCCGTTTTGATCGGGACGAGCAACTCGATCCCATCGGCTTCGAAGACATGGCCGCGTTGATGGGCCTGGCTGCAGAGCAGAAGTACAGCAAGAGCTACTCGGCCATCGCCAAGGCCATCCGTCTGTTCTGCTCGCCGGAGCAGGTGCAGGATTCATTGGCGCAGTTGTTCGCGATGGTCAGCTTGAGCTGCATCGTTGGAAATGGTGATGCCCATCTGAAGAACTTCGGACTGCTGTATTCCGACCCTACGCAGCGTGATGCACGGCTGGCGCCTGCCTACGACATCGTCAACACCACGGCCTACATTCCCGAGGACGTACTGGCACTGGATCTGGTCGGTAACAAGTCACTGCTCGCTTCCAGGCAGGGGTTGCTCGAGTTCGCCAGCGTTTGCGACGTAGCTCGGCCGGAGGAGGTCATTCGTGGGCAACTAGCAGCGCTGGAGCGTGTGCTGGCGCGTTCGACCGAACTGTGTGAGCGGGCGCCGAACGTGGTTGCCGCTATCCGCCTGAATGCTGGGCCGTACATGCAGACCTTCAGCTAGCAGGCTGTTAAAAACTGACGGTGTTGCCGTTGCGGCGCCCTGGGTTACACACGAAGCCAACGCGCCCTATGTGGATGGCTGGGCTCCATCCCACTTCTGGAGCACCGGTGGAGTGGATCGAAACCGCCGGCGCCCTATTTGTTTCCGCTGACCAACAGTCAAGTCGGCAGCAGCCGCGCCCTGGCCTCGGCATATTCGCGCTTGAGCTGGGCGATGTACTCCGCCGCCTTCTGCACCTTGCCGATCGGGGCGATGCCCTGGCCGCAGCCCCAGATGTCCTTCCAGGCCTTGGCCTCGCTGCTGCCGAAATTCATCTTGCTCGGGTCGCTCTCGGCGAGGTTGTCCGGGTCCAGCCCCGCCGCCAGGATCGAGGGCTTGAGGTAGTTGCCGTGCACGCCGGTGAAGAGGTTGCTGTAGACGATGTCATCGGAGGAGCACTCGACGATGGCGCGTTTGTAGTTCTCGCTGGCGTTGGCTTCCTCGCAGGCGATGAAGGCCGAGCCGATGTAGGCGAAGTCGGCGCCCATGGCCTGGGCGGCGAGGATGGCGCCGCCGGTGGCGATGGCGCCGGAGAGGGCCAGTGGGCCGTCGAACCACTGGCGGATCTCCTGGATCAGCGCGAACGGGCTCTTCACCCCGGCATGGCCGCCGGCACCGGTGGCGACCGCGATCAGGCCGTCGGCGCCTTTCTCCACCGCCTTGCGGGCGAAGGCGTTGTTGATCACGTCATGCAGCACCACGCCGCCATAGGAATGCGCGGCGGCGTAGATGTCCTCGCGGGCACCCAGGGAGGTGATGACGATGGGCACCTTGTACTTCACGCACAACGCCATGTCGTGCTCCAGGCGGTCGTTGCTCTTGTGCACGATCTGGTTGATCGAGAAGGGCGCCGCCGGGTTGTCGGGGTTCGCGCGGTTGTAGGCATCCAGCGTCTCGGTGATCTCCGCCAGCCAGTCCTCCAGCAGCGAGGCGGGGCGCGCGTTGAGTGCCGGCATCGAGCCGACCACGCCGGCCTTGCACTGTTCGATCACGAGTTTCGGGTTGCTGATGATGAACAGCGGCGAGCCGATGACGGGGAAGGGCAAGCGATCCAGCGGGGCGGGGAGCCGGGACATGTGAACTCCATTAGATCCGTTAATGAGAAAGATTCGCAGATTGTGGTGGCGCGCCCCTTCCGGTCAAGCACCGCCTCACGGTTCGGCATGAAGGCCCCCGGGGTTGGCGGGAGTGCAATGCCCGCCTGGCTTCTTCAGGGGCGATACAGCTGCAGCCGACCGCTGTCGATCATCCAGCGGGTGAACTCCGCCAGCGGCACCTGGTAGCTGTACACCACCCGCACGTCGTAGCCGGGGCGATAGTTCTCGAAGTAGTAGCTGAGCACCAGCGCCAGGCCGTCTTCCGACAGGCTCAGGCCCTGCTCGCGGTACTGCAGTTCGTCGGCGTTGCGCTCGATGTCCTGGCGCAGCAGCAGAGGGGCCTGGCGCGGGTCGTTCATGGGTTACTCCGCCTGCGTCTTGCAGCCCAGCCACAGGCGGCTGCTGTCCACTTGGCCCGCCCGGCCCTCGGCCACCAACTGTGCGCGCTGCTCGGCGATGTACTCGCGCAGGGCGGCGTAATAGTCGGGGTGTTGCTCCAACTGGTCGGTGAGGGGCAGGGCGGTGGCGCGCTGGTCCACGGTGTCGCCGACCGATTGCGCGGTGTCGATGGCATCCACCGTGTCGCTGTTGCCGCTGCCGAAGGGCGAGAACATGAAGTTCGCCACGCGGCCCACGCTGTCGCGGCTGTTGGCCGAGCCCAGCAGCGGCCACTCGACGGTGGGGCCGTTGCCGATGCCCCAGACGGCGAAGGTCTGGCCGAAGTCCGCCTCGTGGTGCGGCAGGCCCATGCGC
This sequence comes from Pseudomonas sp. No.21, assembly GCF_054558415.1. Taxonomy (NCBI): domain Bacteria; kingdom Pseudomonadati; phylum Pseudomonadota; class Gammaproteobacteria; order Pseudomonadales; family Pseudomonadaceae; genus Pseudomonas; species Pseudomonas sp. No.21. The sequence goes on along the minus strand of NZ_BAAJNO010000004.1, from coordinate 39,471 downwards.
CCGGCGGTATCGAACACCCCGCCGACGCCGAGAATGGTGTTGAAGGTGAAGCGGCCCAGGGTGTTCATCGCCCGCTGGCCGTTGCCCTGCAGCAGGTCGTTCACCAGCACCTTGGGTTCGGCGAAGTTGGTGGCGAAGTTGTGCACGCCATCGCGCACCGGCTCCGGCAACCGCGCATAGCCCCGTGCCACGGGGGCCAGGGCGTAATCGTCGACCACCCGGTTGACGGCGAACACCTTGCGGTTGAGCCCCTCGGCCGGGTCGCTCACACCGGGTGCCAGATCCGCGCAGTCAGCCTGGGTGGTCACCTGGCTGCTGCACCCCACCAGCGGCAACAGGCAGCCGCACAACACCCCGATACGCATCCCGTTTTCGAATCTTTTCTGCATCACCGACATACCGCCTACCTCCCAATGAATGGCGGCGAGGATGGCCTGGCGGCTTTGCTGGAAGATGTCCCGTTGATGCCGGCGTTGAAGGATTGTTGCCCGATTGAAATATATGACCGCCCGGCGCAAATGGTTTTAGATGAGCGACCCCAGCCAACCCGAACCGAGCATCGTGAACAGACTGTTGATCGTGGACGACGATGTGGAAATCCTCGCCCTGCTGAAAAAATTCTTCCTGCAGCACTCCTACGAAGTGGAAGTCGCCACCGACGGCGCCGCCATGTGGGCTGCCATCGCCCGGCAGCGCCCGGACGTGATCGTGCTCGACGTGATGCTCCCCGGGCAGAGCGGCCTCAGCCTGTGCCAGCGGGTGCACGGTGAGCTGGGCATCCCCATCGTCATGCTCACCGCCATGGGCGAATTGAGCGATCGCATCATCGGCCTGGAGCTGGGCGCCGACGACTACCTGACCAAGCCCTTCGACGCCCGTGAGCTGCTGGCCCGCGTGCGCGCCGTGCAGCGCCGCACCGGGGCCGCGGTGAAGGCCGGCGGCGACGAGGCGCGGCCGGTGATCGTCTTCGCCGGCTGGCAGCTGGACGTCGCCCGCCGCGAGCTGCGCTCGCCCGATGGCGTGATGATCCCGCTCTCCGGCGGCGAGTTCGACCTGCTGCTGGTGTTCCTCGAACACCCGGGGCGCATCCTCAGCCGCGAGCAACTGCTCGACCTCTGCCACGGCAACGCCCACGACGCCTTCGACCGCAGCATCGACGTGCAGGTCAGCCGCCTGCGCCGCAAGATCGAGCCCGACAGCAAGCGCCCGGACATCATCCGAACCGTGCGCAATGGCGGCTACCAGTTCAGCCCCGAGGTCAGCCGCCGATGAACTGGCCACGCGGCAGCGACACCATCGCCCGCTGGATCGCCCTGACCATCGTCATGGCCATGCTTGCCTCGCTGTTGCTCAACTGGCTGTTCGTGGAGCTGGCCGGCGTCTGGGCGCAGCCCTCCTTGCTCCGCAGCGGGGTGCTGGAGCGGGCGGCGCTCGCCACCCAGATCATCGAGGCCGCCCCCGAGGCCCAGCGTCCGCTGCTGGCCCGGGCCGCCAGCGCGCCGAATTTCTCCGTGCGCTGGGTCACCGGCCGCAACCAGTTGACTCTGCCGCCGGGCTTTGACGACGGCTTCCAGGACGATAGCGGGCTGATCGAGAAGCTGTTCGGCGAGGCCCGCCACCTGGAGGCCTACGACCCCGAGGACTGGCCGCCACCCAATGCCGATCGCCCCTATCAGTTGCTGGTGAAGCTGCATGACGGCAGCTGGCTGGAGTTCTCCGCGCGCTACCGCAGCTGGGGCCTGGACCCGGAGATACGCCTGGGCATCATCGTCGCCCTGGCGCTGATCGCCTCGCTGGCCGTGGCCTGGGTCGCCACCCGCCGCCTGGCCCGGCCCCTGGAGAGCTTCGCCCATGCCGCGCGGCGCTTCGGCAGCGACTTCCGCGCCCCGCCCATCGAGCCCCTCGGCCCGCGTGAAATCCGCCAGGCCATTCTCGCCTTCAACACCATGCAGGCGCAGATCCGCCATTTCGTCGCCGACCGCTCGCAGATGCTCGCCTCTATCTCCCATGACCTGCGCGCGCCGCTCACGCGCATGCGCTTGCGCGGCGAATTCATCGACGACCCCGAGCAGCAGCGCAAGCTGTTCCGCGACGTGGACGAGATGCAGGGCATGATCAACGCCGCCCTCGACTTCTTCCGCGACGACGCGCGCCTGGAGCCCGCCACCCCCTTCGACCTCGCCGAGCTGCTGCAGACCCTGATCGACGACTACCGCGACCAGGGCATCGACATCCCCTACAGCGGCCCCACCAAACTCGTCTACCTGGGCCGCCCACTGGGGCTCAAGCGCGTCTTCACCAACCTGCTGGAGAACGCCCTGAAGTACGCCCGCGCCCCGGCGATCACGCTCCACACCGACCCGCACGGCATCCTCATCGACATCAGCGACCAGGGCCCCGGCATCCCCGAGCAGCACCTGGAGGAGGTCTTCGAACCCTTCTACCGGCTCGAACCCTCGCGTAATCCCGCATCCGGCGGCGTCGGCCTCGGCCTCTCCGCCGCCCGCGCCATCGCCCGCGAACACGGCGGCGAACTGCACCTGCACAACCGCCCCGAAGGCGGCCTGCGTGCGCGGGTGGAGTTGCCGTGGGGGTGATGGGCGCCGAAGCCCGCTCTTGTAGGTTGGGCTGAGGCACGAAGCCCAACGAGCCAGGCCGAGCCTTGCTCCGTTGGGCCTCGCTAGGCTCGGCGCCAATCTACGGCGCTTAAAGCTCCTATTGCTCCCACCCTTCGCTCTGCTGGCAATGTGCCAATAAGCGGCTATTCCTATATCCAGTGCCTCAACTGGCACACAGTGGTGATGGAATACTTCACAGGGAGCGTGCAATGAAACTGAATTGGCCAAGCGTTGGACCTATTGTCGGAGCGACCGGCCCCGACGAGACACGTGTCTTCATCAGGGCTGGGAAAGAGGTGCTCGGACAGGATCAGCGGCGCTGTTTTGGGGCTTTGCGTTGGCGCCAGGCAGGGAGCGCCGCCTGGTCCTTGCCCATCTTCAACAAGCTCTCTCCTATCTTCGACTTCAGTTGCGTATTCGTGATTCAGGGGCTCGCCCCTGAGACCTTGTACGAGTACCAGGTCGGCTGGTTCTTTGCCGAGGCTGAATTGGCAGGCGTCCAGGCCCTTGCCGGCGATCTGCAATGGCCGGCTCCAGAACCGGATTTCAAACTGAGCTTCACGACGGGCCCATCAGGGAATACAGCCCCGCGCCGCTACATCGTGGGTTCCTGCCGCTATGTACTGCGGCTATTCGGTGGCAACTTCTTTGATGATCGGGGCGACAAAGCCTTCCGTTCTGTTCTGGAGCAGATCGCCGGTGGCCAATCCGTCGATGCATTGTTGATGATCGGCGATCAGATCTACGCGGACGACCTCAAGGGGCTGGCACCGGACCAGACCCTGGATCAATTCCTTGAGCGTTATCGAGCTGTTTTCGCGCAGGAATACATACGCAAGCTCATGGCGAGAGTGCCGACCTACATGATCCTCGATGACCACGAAATCGAGGACAACTGGCCGGTTGAAGCCACGAGCAGTGACCGGACTTCGAAGTACATCTGGGCAATGCATGCCTACCAGATTTACCAGTGCAGCCACAGTCCACTTTTTCCGAGCAACGGCGAGCGTATCGAGGGGACGCTCTCGCATTTCTGGTACAGCTTCCGGGACGGCTGCGCCGACTGGTTTGTCATGGATTCTCGGACCGAGCGGGTACTCGAGGCGGGCGCTCGGAGAATGGTCAACGACGGGCAAATGGGCGCGCTGCTCAAATGGCTGGATGATGGCTCCGGGAACGTCAAGTTCATCGTGACCTCGGTGCCGATGTTCCCCGATATGAAAAGCGACAAGAACGACAAGTGGGATGCATTCCCTGAACAACGCCAGCAGATCCTCGACTTCATTCACAGCAAGCGGATCAGGAAAGTGGTCTTCGTTTCCGGTGATGTGCACTGTTCGTTCACCAGTGAATTGCGCCTGGAAGGAGACGACGACTTCCTCGTGCACCAGATCGTTTCCTCATCGTTCTTCTGGCCTCTGCCGCACATGCGCCAATCAAGCTTCGGTTTTGGTGACGTACTGAAGGGCAAGGGGAACCAGCGCTACGTCGGCGCTCTTACTTCCGAGATGCACTCCAAAGACAACTTCGCGCGTATCGAAGTCGACCAGGCGTCTGCCGTGGTGACGTTCTATGAACGCAAGGGCAATGCGCTTGGAAGCGCCACACTCGTTTTCTAGTTGCCAGACGTGGAAAGGGCCGAGCCAGCCTTTCGGTACATGCGGTTTGTGCTTTTCAACAGCGAGGATTCTTTATGGACGAGCAGATCACCCAGGCAGCGGATGCGTTGGCTTCTACCCCGACGGCGATTGGCACCGCCCGGACAGCTACGTCTCAATCCACCGAGTTGTATGACTTGCTTAAAGTCGTCGTAACCGATGTGAGCCTGTCGACCGATGAGAAGAAGATTCTCATCGACGAACTGCGCAAGAGCACCCCGGCCAGTGACCGCTGGACCTTTCGATGGGCCATCTGGATTCTCGGGGTCGCGGTATTGCTGACCATCCTGGCCCTTTGGAACCTCAGCTTTGTCAACATGGATATTCCGGATGGGCTTGTGGCCATTGGGTCAGCTGCAGCTGGTGGGCTGGCAGGCTTGCTAACCCCCAGCCGACGTGAGTGATTCAACGGCGTGCGGTTGATATGGAGTAGGCGATGAACAGTGCTTGGTTCGTTCTGTAGCGACCCGCCACTCGGGCTTTTCAATGCTTCAGCTGCTCAGCGCTTTACCCGCAATCCACCGGTGAAATAAGGTGGCCTGCATGAAGCCCTATCACCCCCCACTCACCCTGACACCGCGCATGCTGCAGCTTGTAGCCGATATCGGCGAGCGCGTCGGGCGTTTGGCGATTCAGCAGGACGGCTCACTGGCACCCCAGTTACGTCGTGGCAATCGCATTCGAACCATCCAGGCATCCCTGGCCATCGAAAACAATACGTTGAGCGTCGAGCAGGTGACAGCCGTGCTGGATGGCAAGCGGGTACTTGGGTTGCCGCGGGAAATTCAGGAGGTGCGTAATGCTTTCGCGGCCTACGAGGCCATGGAGCATTGGCAGCCCGGCCAGCGAGCAGACTTGCTCGAGGCTCATCGTGTGTTGATGCAGGGGCTGATCGATGAGCTAGGTCAGTACCGCCAGGGAGGCGTCGGCATCTATCGAGATGGCCAGCTTCTGCACATGGCTCCCCCTGCGGATCGTGTACCGACACTGGTGGGGGATCTGTTGCAGTGGCTATCGAACTGCGAGCTGCATCCCCTGATTGCCAGCTGCGTATTTCATTACGAGTTCGAGTTCATCCACCTGTTCGCGGACGGCAATGGGCGTATTGGCCGGTTGTGGCAGACATTGATCCTGAGCCGCTGGCGGCCGGTGTTGGCCTATCTGCCTGTCGAATCGGTTATCCGCGAACAACAGGGTGCTTATTACGCGGCCCTGGCGGCTGCCGACCGAGCGGGGGAGGCAACGCCTTTTGTCGAGTTCATGCTGGCGGCGCTGCATCAGGCGTTGCTCGAAGTGGCTCTGACCGATCAAGTAACCGATCAAGTAGTGCAACTGCTTCAGGTACTCGCACCGGGTGTCAGCATGAAAACGAGTGAGCTGATGCAGCATCTGCAGTTGAGTCACCGACCGACCTTTACGCAGAACTACCTGAAGCCAGCACTGATGGCGGGTTTGATCGAGATGACCGCCCCGGACTCCCCACGAAGTCCTCAGCAGCGTTATCGCAGAGCCTTCTGATGCAGTAACCCTGGGCTGAAGCCCAGGCAACGGCCCTGTAGGGGCGACTTGAGTCGCCCAGCAGCCCAAAGGGCTGCCGTGGGAGCGGATTCATCCGCGATAAGGCTCGGCCATTGCACGAGGCTCAGCACCCCCTGTTGGGCCTCGCTGCGCTCGGCGCCAACCTACGGCGAGTCGGGTGCTTGCCTAGAGCTTGCCAAGAATCGCCTGCAGCCCTTTCTGGTCCGCCTCGCTCACCGTGCCCTCCAGCCCGCAGCTGCTGAACGCCACTTTTCCGCCGGTGGCGAGGGTCTTGAGCAGGCCGAGGTCCACCATCATCACCACCTTCTCGCTGGAGGTTTCATCGTCGAGCTGCAGCTCGCCATAGCCTTCGTTGGCGACAGCGCCATCGACCGTCCAGGTGATCACACCGCAGGGCTCGATGACGGGTTTGTGGGTGCGGTGGACGATCGCCAGCGTGGCGTAGTTGGCCTTGCCGTCCTTGGGTACTACTACCGTGGCGTTGAGCCCGGCGGGGCCTTCGAGTTGGGTGTCGCTGGTCCAGTTCAGCACCGTGCCGCCGAGCATTTCTTCGGCCTGCTCGGTGAGCGTGCCGGCGAAGGCAGGGGTGGTGGCGAGGGTGAGGAGCAGGGCAGAGGTGGTGCGCAGCATGGGGTGATCGTCCTTGGTCGAGGGAGCGGATTGGGACGCGCAGTGTGCGGTGCTGAACGCCGCTGGGGCTATCTCTTTTGTCGGCGGGTGAGAAGCAAGAGGCCCAACCTGCGGGTTGGATTTCGCAGCGTTGGGCCTCGCTGCGCTCGGCGCCAACCTGCAGGTTGCTCCGTGCGCCATATGCGCTGGGGTTTACCAGCGATAGGCGACGCCGGCCGTGACCTGGCGTTCGGCGCCGTAGAAGGCGGCGTAGGTGTAGCTGAGGTAGTCCTCGTCGGTGAGGTTGGTGACGTTGAGGGTGAGGTCCCAGGGGCCCATGGCGTAGCCGAGCATGGCGTCCACCAGGGTGTAGGAGGGCGCGACGATGCGGGTGCTGAACAGCCCCGGCACTTCGTCGACGTAGCGCACGCCGGCGCCGGCGCGCAGTTCGCCCGGGCCGACCTGGCCGAAGCGGTAGTCGCCCCAGGCGGAGAACATGTTGCGGGGCATGCCGCCGGTCTTCTGGCCTTCATTGCCGCTGTTGCTCTTGGTCACTTCGGCCTGGGTGTAGGCATAGGAGGCGGTGACGCTGGCGTTGCTGCCGATGTCGGCCTTGGCCTCCAGTTCCAGACCACGGGAGCGTATCTCACCGGTCTGCACCTGGAAGTTGGTGTCCACCGGGTCGGTGGTCAGTACGTTGCTGCGGGTCAGCTGGTACAGCGCGGCGGAGTACAGGGCGTTGCTGCCGGGTGGCTGGTAGCGGATGCCGAGTTCGTATTGCTCGCCTTCGGTGGGGTCGAAGTCCTGGCCGGCACGGCTACGGCCTGCCTGGGGCTCGAAGGATTCGCTGTAGCTGACGAAGGGCGCCAGGCCGTTGTCGGCGAGGTAGACCAGGCCCACGCGCTTGGTGAAGGCGTCGCTGTCCTGGCGTGAGCGTTCGTTGCCGTACAGCGCATCTTCCTTCTGCTTGGCCCAGTCCTGGCGGCCGCCGAGCAGCAGCACCCACCTCTCGTCGAACTTGATCTGGTCCTGCAGGTACACGCCACTCTGGCGGGTGCGGTTCCTGGAGCTGTACGGCGCAGGGCCCCTGGCGGTGAAGGTGCCGCCGTAGACCGGGTTGAAGACATTCAGCGGGGTCATGTCGTAGTCGTAGCGATCGGTCTGCAGGTGGCGATCGCCGTAGTCGACGCCGGCCAGAACCGTCTGCTCGACGCGCTGGTGGTGGAAGCGCGCCTCCAGCTGGGTGTCGACGACGAAGTTGCGCGAGTCGTCGACGCGGTCCTGGGCGCCGCGTGCGACGGTGGTCATCTGCGGGTCGATGAAGCTGTCGAGCCACACCGACGGCATCTCGTTTTCCGATTCGAAGTAGCGCAGATTCTGGCGCACCTTGAGGTCGTCGTTGAAGGCGTGCTCGAAGCGGTAGCCGATGTCCCAGGCGGTGATCACCGATTTGTCGTAGCCCGGCTCGCCGGTGAAGGTGTGGCGCGAGATATGGCCGTTGGGGTTGGGCAGCACGGTGCCTTCGGCGGGCAGGCCGTAGACATAGGCGGTGCGGCTCTTCTGGTAGGTGGCCAGCAGGGTGAGGCTGGTGGCGTCGTCCGGTTGCCAGGTGAGGGACGGGGCGATGTAGGTGCGGTCGTCCGGCACGTGGTCGGTGGTGGTGTCGCTTTTGCGCTGCAGGGCGGTGAAGCGGTAGCTGAGGGTGTCGGTGAGGGCGCCGCCGTGGTCGGTGGCCAGTTGGTGGCGGTCGTTGCTGCCGGTTTCGGCCTTGATCTCGTGCAGCTCTTCGCGGGTCGGCAGCTTGCTCACCACATTGATGATGCCGCCCGGCGCGGCCTGGCCGAACAGCACCGAGGAGGCGCCACGCAGCACTTCCACGCGCTCCATGCCGTAGGGCTCCTGGGTGCCGTCGTAGATGTTGCTCATGTAGCGCATGCCGTCGCGGAAGGTGCTGCCGCTGATCTGGAAGCCGCGCAGGACGAAGGTGTCGGTGAGGCGGTCGTCGGCCTCGGTGGCGATCACCCCGGCGGTGTAGCCGAGGACGTCACGCAGGCTCTGGGCGTGGATGTCGGTGATCTGGTCGCGGGTCACCACCGAGATGGATTGCGGCGTCTCGATGATCGGCGTGTCGGTCTTGGTGGCGGTGCCGGCGGCCGTGGCCACGTAGCCGCTCACCGGGCCGAAGGCGGACTGCTGGCCGCTGGCGTTGATGTCGATCTGCGACAGGTCGAGGGTGCCGTCGCCGCTCGGGCGTTCCAGGGTGATGCTGCCCGCGCCGTGGCGGAAGCTCAGCCCGCTGCCCAGGAGGAGCAGGCCCATGGCCTGGTCGGCGGTGTAGCGGCCGCGCACCGCAGGAGCCTGGCCGGCGAGCTGCTCCTCGGTGGTGCGCAGCACGGCGATGCCGGTGGTGGCGGTGAATTCACCGAGGGCGTCGAGCAGCGGCTGGCTGGGGATATCGAACTGGAACTGCGGCTGGCGCTGCTCGCTGGCGGCCTCGCTGCTATGGGCCTGCATGGGCGCGGCGAAGGTGGTGAGCAGGGCGCTGGCGAGCAGGGTCCGGGCCAGGCGGTGGCGGTTGGTCATGCGGTGGTTCTCCCCCGGGAATGGCAAATGCGAATGATTCACTGCCGATACAACGGGCGAGACCGGGAAACCCCTCAAGAAATTTTCAGATTTTTTGCATCAGCGATGCAGGACCACCGCCAACCCAGGGATCTGCGTGGTCTTCAGGCCCAGTTCGATGCTCAGGGCGCTGAGCACCGCCTGGGGATCGCTGGTGCGGAAGGTGCCGGAGATGCGTTGGTTACGCAGGGTTTCATCCAGCAGCACGACGGGCGGGTGGCCGAGGTGGCGGAGGCTGTCGAGCACCTCACCGAGGCGGGTGCGATCGAAGATCAGCAGCCCGCGCTGCCAGGCCAGGGCGCGCTCGCTGTTCACCGTTTCCGGGCCGTGCAGGCCGCTGCCATCGAGGCTGGCCTGCTGGTTGGGGATCAGGGTGACGAGCGAGTCGGCGGCGTTGCCCCGGACCTCCACCCGTCCACGGCTGACCGTGACCCGCTCGCCCTGGCCGCTGGCGTCGACGGCGAAGGCGGTGCCGAGCACCCGGGTGCGGAGCCCCGGGCTTTCCACCACGAAGGGGCGATTGGCGTCGTGGCTGACGTCGAACCAGGCACGGCCGCGCAGCAGGGTGACGCGGCGCTCGCCATCGCTGAAGTGCAGGTCCAGGGCGCTGTCGGCATCCAGCAGCACCTGGCTGCCGTCGGCCAGGGTCAGCTGTTGTTGGGTGCCGGGGGCGCTGGCGTGGTCGGCCGCGTAGCGTTGCAGCAGGCCGGGGTCGCGCCAGAACAGCGTGCCCACCGCCAGGCCGAGCACGCAGGCGGCGGCCAGTGCCGGCCAACGCTGGCGTTGCACGGGGCGGCGCCGGTGCCAGCCATCGCCAGCCAGTTGCCGGGCGGGTTCGCCGAGTTTCTGCCAGAGCTGGTCCACCGCCTGGAAGGCTTCGGCGTTGGCCGGGTCGCTGTCCAGCCAGCGGCGGAAGTCCAGGCGTTCGCTCGCCGGCAACTGCGGGTTCTGCAGGCGCACGTACCAGCGGGTCGCCATGTCCTGGCGATCCTGCCGTGCTTGCTGTTCGGGCGAGGTCTTCACTCTGCTTGCGTTCCACGAATCGAGGGGGCTGCCATTACAACGTGCGACACCGGGTCAGCCCTCAGTGCGCTGGCAATGTTGGAGGACGCGAATGATGTCCTTCTCCACCGTGCTCAGGGAAACCCCGAGCCGTTCGGCGATGCTCGCATAGGAGAGGCCATCCAGGCGACTGAGGAGAAAGACCTGCTGGCAACGGCGGGGCAGGCCTTGCAGGCGGCGCAGCAGGTGTTCGAGTTCCTGGTGCGCTTCGGCCTGCTGCTGCAGGTCGAGGCCGTCGCCTTCGTCCTCCGCCTCTTCGCGGGCATGGCGGTTGCGCACCTGGCGCGCCCGCAGGTGGTCCAGGGCAAGGTTCTGCGCCGTGCGGAACAGCAGGCTGCGGTCACCGTCGCCCAGCTCCCGGTCCCAGAGCCGCAGGAAGGTGTCCTGGGCCAGGTCCTCCGCCGTGCTGCGATCGCCGACGATGCGCCGGATCAGCTGCAGCAGCCGGTTCTGTTCACGCAGGTAGAGGGCCAGGAAGGGCGACGGCTTGCTCATGGGTGGGCAGGCAGCGACTCGTTGGAAGGGATTGCGAGATTAATGCGTATGCAATCACTTCTCAATTACATCTTTGTGCGCCGCTCTGCCTTGCGCGTTCAACCGGTGGCGAGGCTTTCGGGCTGCACCGGCAGGCTCAGGCGGAAGCAGATGGGGCCGTCCTTGCCGGTGCTTTCCAGGGCGATCTCGCCACCGTGCAGGGCCGCGATGCGCTTGACCAGGTACAGGCCCAGGCCGGCGCCGGGGGATTGCTGGGCCTGGCTGCCACGGAAGTACTTCTGGAACAGCAGCGGCGCCTGTTCACGGGGGATTTCCGGGCCTTCGTTGACCACGCGGATGTCGAGCATCCCCGCGTCCGCGCGCTCGCGCACGTCGAGGCGGATGACGCTGTCGGCCGGGGCGTGGCGGTCGGCGTTGGCGATCAGGTTGCGCAAGGCGATGCGGGTCAGGCCGGTGTCGCAATGCAGCGTCTGGCGCTGGCTGTGGTACTCGATGCGGGCGCGACCGGGGGGCACGTCGCTGGTGCTGCGCGCCAGCAGCTCGGGCAGGTTCTCTTCGGTGCGGCGCAGCTCGGTGCTGGTCTCGGCCATGCGGTCGTGGTTGAGGTAGTTGTCCACCAGGGTCAGCAGGCGGGTGGTGGATTCGCGGATGTTCTGGCAGCGCTGCTCGTTGCGCTCGGGGGCGCTGCCGAGGTTGCGGGCGATCTGCTGGGCCGAGGTGGCGATGATCGCCAGTGGCGTGCGGAATTCATGGGAGACCATCGCCACGAAGTCGCGCTGCTCCTCGCGGATGCGCTGCTCCTGGCGCAGCAGCTCGCGCAGCTCGCCTTCCAGCTCGGTGCGCCGGCGGATCTCGTCGCGCAGTTCCAGGGTACGGGCGTCGATCTGCCGTTCGAGGTGGGCGTTCTGGTCCTGCAGCACGTGCTTGAGCCTGCTTTCGGCGCGGCTCTTTTCGTCCTTCAGCTTCCGGTAGTGGTTGATGATGCGCATGCTCATCAGCAGCATGTGCAGCAGGGTGCCGAGCGCGGCGGCGTTGTCGGTGGCGAAGGAGGTGGGGACGATGCCGAGGTTGCGCAGGAAGCTGACGATCACCCCGGCGTAGTAGATGCCGAAGATCAGCAGGAACACCCGCGCCGAGGCATGGCCCTGGAACAGCATGCGCACGGCCATGCCGATCAGCAGCGGAATGGTCAGCAAGGAGGCGATCTGCACCAGCGGTGCGCCGGTCTGGTAGTGCCCGGCGAGCACTGCCGTGGCGGAGGCGAGGCCGATGACCACGCTGAGTACCGTGAGCACGCGCCGCAGGTTCACCATGTCCCTGGGCCTCAGCTGGCGCTGGGCGAAGATGAAGCCCAGCGGCAGGCTGGCGGCCAGGCCGCAGCCCAGCATGCGGTCGCTGATGCTCCCGGGGATGCCGAAGACCTGTTGCGGCAGCCCGTAGCTGAGGCTCTCGATGGCGATGCAGCAACTCACGTAGATCAGGTACCAGCCGCTTTCCGGCGCGCGGGTCATGCGCCAGAACACGCTGTGGAAGACGATCAGCGCCAGGTAGATGCCGAAGTACAGGCCCGAGCCCAGGTATTCCACGCGGGTGCGGTCGCCGAACTCGGCGGTGGGCATCAGGCGCACGCTCACCGACATGGCGTTGCGCGCTTCCAGCCGCAGCAGCAGCCAGCGCGGCTGGTCGGGTTGCAGGGTGAGGGCGAAGGAGGGCGTGCGGTAGTCCACCTCCCAGTTCTTGCGGTTGATGGATTCGCCGCCCTGGGCTACCCGGGGTGCGCCGCCCGTCTCGTAGTCGTAGAGGGTCACGCCGTCGATCAGGGCGTTGTTCAGCGTCAGCATCCAGCGCTCGGGTGATTCGGGGCCGGCCTGCACCTGCAGGCGCAGCCAGATCACGCTGCGGGTGAAGCCGGCATTCAGCGCACCGGGCAGCGCCTTCCAGCCTTCGGCCTGCATGGCGCCAGCGGCGTCGAGGCGGCCATCGGGGTCGTCCAGGCGCTCCAGGTAGCCCCGGGTGTCGTGCGTGCGCTCGCCCAGTTGCAGGGTGTCGGCGCCTGCCTGCCAGGGCAGCAGCAGGCACAGGCAGAACAGCAGGAAGTGCAGGGGACGGGTCATCGCTGGGCGCCGGGGCTTTTCGGAAGCCGGGGATTCTAACCGGGCAGCGACGCGATTCGCTGCGCCGCTCAGATTTGCTCGGTTTTGCCGGGGCCTGCGTGGGGTAGGGTGCCGCCGTGTTTCGGGCTTGCGGCCTCCGGAACGCCGTTCGTCAGCAAGGGGCCGCCAGGGTGCATCGCCGTGCAGGAACACAGCCGGGCAAACTCGCCGATATCCGTCCTGCGCATGGCTGGCGGGGCCGCCGCATCGCTCGCGCACATGCGCCTTCTGGTGGTGGAGGCCGCGCCGGACAGCCAGCCGGACCTGTGCCTGCGCCTGCTCGGCAAGGTCGGTTTCGTGACCATGAGCACCGTCGGTGCCCTGCAGGACGCCGAGATCGCCCTGTTCGGGCCGCACATCGTCCTCCTGGAGCTGGAGGGTGAGGGCCGTGCCGGGCTCGAGCTGGCCGCCCGCATCCGAAATCTGTGGCCGGGCATCGGGCTGATCCTGCTCACCGAGCCCGGCCGGCTCGACCAGCGCCTGGCGGGCTACACCCTGGGGGCTGACCACTGCCTGGGCCGCGCCGTGGCGGAAGACGAACTGCTGTCGGCCATGGAAGCGCTGATGCGGCGCCTCGGCATGCAGGCCGCACCGCTGGGCTACTGCTGGGTGATCGACGCGAAACGCCAGGCGCTCAGCGCACCGGATGGCCAGCAACTGGAGCTGAGCCGCAAGGAATGCCGGATCCTGGGGCTGCTGCGTGAAGCGCCGGAACAGACCGCCAACCGCCGCGTGCTGGCCGAAGGGCTGGGCGAGGACTACCTGACCTACGACGAGCGCCGCCTGGAGGCCATCGTCAGTCGCCTGCGCCGCAAGATCGCCGGGCTCGATGGTGCGCCAGCGCCCATCCGCTCGCTGCGCAACCAGGGGTATGCATTCATCGGTCGCCTGCTCTGCGCGGGCTGATCCCGGGCCGCTCAGGCGACGATGCGCACCTTCTCGTAGAAGCAGTAGCCGGTGTTGCGCAGGGTCTTGAGCGGCAGTTCCAGGCCGGCGGCCTGCTCCACGTTACGGCGCAGGCGGCGGATCTGCGTGTCCAGCCGGCGCTGGTCGTAGGTCATGTAGTCCTCGTCGAGGGCGTGGACGATCTCGCGCCGCGAGACGATGTCACCGGCGCGCTGCATCAGGCACTGCAGCACCAGCATGTCCTGGTGCGACAGGCGCAGGCGCTGCTGGTTGGGCGTGCGCAGCTGGCGCGAGGCCAGTTCCAGTTCCCAGCGGGTGCCGCCGCGTTGCAGGCCGAGGCGTCGACGCAGGGCTTCGAGCACCGCCGTCAGTTCCTCGAGGTCGCAGCCCTTGGCCAGGTAGTGGTCGGCGCCCACGCGAAAGCCGGTGACCCGGTGGTCGGTGGAGCCCCGGGCGGTGAAGGCGACGATGCCGAGGGTGCTGCCGCGTTCGCGCAACTGCTGGATCAGATCGAGGCCGTCGCCGTCCGGCAGGCCCAGGTCGATGACCGCGAGGTGGTGGCGCTGCTCGTCGAAGGCCTCGGCGAAGCTCGCCAGGCTGTTCGCCGGGGTCACGCGGTAACCACTTTCACCGAGGAACTCGCTGAGTTCCCGGGCGAGGATCGGTTCGTCTTCGAGCAGGATCAGATCAATCATTCACGGGGTTCGATACGGCATCTTCCCTGGTTCGAATTCCGCTTTACCTACATCCATTCGGTAAAGCGCTGTCCTTCAAGTGACAACATTTCCTGCAGCTTATCGAACCTTCATGGGGATGGAAAAGCACGGATTGGTGCCGCTCCGCTTGCCCGAGCGCAGCGGCAGGGTGCTGTGTGAGCCCGTTCCAGAGCGCCGCAAGCGATGGATAAAGGGCGCGCGAGGGGGTGAATGTCAGCATTTGTCAGTTTCGCGAGGTGGCATAAAGCTACCATCGCGATGCCCGGTGCCCTGCCGCCGGACCATCACGATGACCTGTAGCGGTGAGCCCTCCATGCTTTCTACTTTGAAACCCGTCCTTCAAGCGCGGCGAGAGTTGCTCGCCACCTGCCTGCTGCTGTGCTCGGCCAATGCATCCGCGGAACAGGGGTTCGCCGACAGGCTCGAACGCATCCTGCGCGAGCACCAGCTGGTGCGCATGGTCGATGCCGACGTCGAGACCGCCCGCGAGCAGGTCGCCGTCGAGAAGACCGCCTATTTCCCCAAGCTCACCGTCAACGGCAGCGCCGGCAAGCAGCACATCGACCGTGAAAACGGCGGCAACGGCAGCTACGACCCGTCCGAGGCCAGTGTCGGCATCAACCAGCTGATCACCGACTTCGGCGCCACCTCGTCCCGCGTGCAGGCCGCCAAGGTGGTGCTGGTCAAGGAAGAGGCCGAGCGCGAGCTGCAGGTGCAGAACCTGACCCTGGCCGCCATCGAGGCACAGCTGCAGGTGATCCAGGCCCAGCGCACCCAGGCCTACGCCCGCCAGTCGGAACAGAACATCAAGCAGCAGACCTCCCTGGAGAACGCGCGCATGGAGGCGGGCCGCGGCTACGCCACCGACGTGCTGCAGGCCAAGTCGCAGCTGGCCGGTGCCGAGGCGCGCCGCGTCATGGCCGACAGCCGCATGCGTGAAGCGCTGAACCGCTACCGGGTGATCTTCGGCGAAGCCGCCATCGCCGCCGACAGCCTGGAGGGCCTGGCCATTCCCGGTGCGCGCCTGCCGGCCTCCGAGGTGGACATCATCGAAAGCGTGCGCCAGCAGAACCCCGACGTGCTGGCCGCCATCAAGCGTGCCGAGGTGACCCTCGCCGAGCGCGACGCCGCCCGCAGCAAGGAGCTGATGCCGCGCCTGTCGTTCCGCCTGAGCCAGGCCCACTTCGACGACTACGACGGCTCCCCGGGTCGCCGCGACGACACCAAGGCCATGGTCAATTTCGACTGGCAGTTCGACCTCGGCATGCGTGCCGACCACGTCACCCGTGCCGCCGACCAGGCCGTGCTGAGCGCCGAGGAGAAGGCCGACTACGTGCGCATCCAGGCCATCGAGGAAGCCCGCAACGCCTGGGACTCCTGGCAGACCTCCCGCGAGCGCTCCGAGCACCTGCGCAACCAGGTGAACATCGCCGAGAGCTTCCTCGACCTGGCGCGCAAGGAGCGCGAGATGGGCCGCCGTTCGCTGCTGGACATCCTCAACGGCGAGATCGGCCTGATCAACGCCCAGAGCGACGCGACCGCCGCCGGTATCGACGAGATCATCGCCGCCTACCGCCTGTTGCGCGCCACCGGCCGCCTCAGCCCCGAGCTGTTCCGCCAGCCCGGCATCGTGCTCCCGGCCGATCGGGCACTGCCCGTGGCCGCCCTCGATGCCGGCCAGGCCGACGCCCGCTGAGGCCCGTTGCACGACCGATCCGTCCAGCGCACGCACCTGTCCCGGGTGCGTGCGTGTTTTTCCCAGTACAGGCTGTAAACAGCATCCGCAGGAGTAGCCGAGATGGCTGAATTGACGAGCGCGCAGATCGAAACCCTGGTACGTGCCGTTCAGGTGGTCACGGACTTCCTGACCGGCCATGCGCCCGCCGAGGTCACCTCGCTGGAGCAGGCCCTGCAGACCATGCACGACATGCTCCTGGCCGCCGGCGTCCCGCTGCAGATGGCCGCCGCGCTGCGCCAGGCGATGGCGGCCCAGGCCAACGCCGCCGTCGCCGGCAACGCTGCGGTGGACGCCAGTGCCTGGGTCAAGGGCTGGCTCGCGGAGGCCCCGTTCACCGCCCAGCCGGACGCACCGGCCGAGCGCCACGATGGCGTCCAGGCCCTGGAGGCGACCCCGCTCCCCGGCCAACCGGACGGCTCGACCATTCCCGGCCCCGCGCCCTTCGACAGCACCTACCGCCCGGAGATCACCGGCCTGTTCGGCCAGGACATCGACCTCGACCAGCCCAACGTCACCTTCCGCCCCGAGCAGGCCGCGCTCACCGGCGACATGACCGGCAGCGGCATGCTGCCGCCCGGCGTACCGCCGGAACTGGCCATGCTCAACCTCGACGGCATGGGCCCGGGCCTGCTCGGCGGCGTCAGCTCCGGCATCGGCACCGGTGCGGCCAGCCAGGGCACCTCGGGCGTGGCCGGCGGCGGCCTCGGCGTGTTCCCCAACCTGCGCGGCGACACCGGCATCGGCAGCAGCCTGTCCGCGGGCACCAACAGCGAGCTGCCGGCGGGCTTCGAGCCGACCCCCGCACCCACCCTGCGCGATACCAGCGAGCCGGTCTCGGTGCTCAGTGTCGCCGGCGCCCCCGAGGTGCTGGAGGGCGACGACGGCGACACCCTGGTGCTGGTCTTCACCGTCAGCCGCAGCGGCGGCACCGGCGCCAGCCAGGTGCAGTGGAACCTCGATGGCCTGGACCCGGCCCTGTTCGGCGGCAACCTGCCCGGCGGTCTGCTGTCCTTCGCCGAAGGGCAGATGACCCAGGAGATCCGCATCGAGGTGCCTGGCGACTACTTCGCCCAGGGCGACCGCAGCGCCACCGTGACCCTCAGCGGCCCCAGCGCCGGCAGCCAGCTCGGCGGCCAGGCCAGCGCCAGCACCCAGATCCTCGACAACGAAGCCACCGTCAGCGTCGTCGCCACCCGCCTGCAGGTGCTCGAGGGCGACGAGGGCGACCAGCAGTTGCTGACCTTCGTCGTCACCCGTGACAACGGCCGTGCCGCCGCCACCGTGGACTGGAGCGCCAGCGGTCTGGACGCGGCCGACATCGGCGGCCCGCTGCCCTCCGGCAGCCTGGTCTTCGGCGTCGGCGAGGTGAGCAAGACCATTACCATCCCGCTGCTGGGCGACCGCGTGGTCGAGCCCAGCGAAGTGCTCACGGTCACCCTGGGCAACCCCAGCGCCAACCTCATCATCGGCACCGCCAGCGCCAGCACCACCGTGGTCAACGACGACGGCCTGGTGTCCATCCGCGCCAACCAGGCCCAGGTCACCGAGGGCGACAGCGGCACCACCACCACCGTCAGCTTCACCGTCACCCGTACCGACGCCCAGACCGCCGGTTCGGTGCGCTGGTCGGTCAGCGGCGTCGATGCCGACGACATCGTCGAAGGCATCGACGGCGGCACCCTGGAGTTCGCCGCCGGCGAGACCAGCCGCGACATCGTCCTCACCGTGCGCGGCGACCGCGATGTGGAGGATGACGAAACCCTCACCGTCAGCCTGCAGAGCGACCAGAGCAACCTGCGGGTTTCCGGCGGCAGCGCCAGCACCCAGCTCGTCAACGACGACACCGGCGTCAGCCTGCGCGGCGTGACCCTGGACGTGGTCGAGGGTGGCCAGGGCCAGCAGACCGCGATCACCTTCCTGGTGACCCGCTCCGAGCTGCTGGGCCAGGACCTCACCATCGACTGGCGCTTCGTGCGGGTCGGCGCCCACGCCGCCGACGCCAACGACTTCATCGCCGGGCAGAACCAGCTCGGCATGGCCGATGGCATGCCCAGCGGCAGCGTCACCTTCGCCGCCAACGAGACCCAGAAGCTGGTCACCGTCTGGGTCAAGGGCGACAACCTGGCGGAAACCGACCAGACCTTCGGCATCGTGCTGCACAACCCGCCGGCCGGCGTGCAGGTCATCAACGGCGAGGCCTACGGCACCATCCGCACGGACGAGTCCACCTACAGCATCGAGGCGCTGACCGCGTCCACCACCGAGGGCAACGGCACCGGTGGCGTGCAGGCCTTCGTCATCACCCGCACCGGCAACACCAGTGGCGCCGGGCAGATCGGCTACCAGATCGCCGGCTACGGCGAGCTGCCGGCCGACGTCAACGACTTCGCCGCCGACCAGCCCATGAGCGGCGTGGTGCAGTTCGCCGCCGGCGAGAGCAGCAAGGTCATCTACGTGCGCCTCAACGGCGACAGCCTGATCGAGGGCACCGAGAGCTACACCGTGGCCCTGCAGGCCCAGGACGCCAACAGCCAGATCGACGTCGGCGCGGCCCTGGCAAGCATCGACCCGGACGACCAGGCGGTGTCCATCACCGCGCGCAGCGCCAACGTCCGCGAGGGCACCAGCGCGGCGCCGGTGCTGGAATTCGTGGTCACCCGCAGCGGCGAGCTGTCGCTGCCGGGCACCGTGCAGTGGCAGGTGCAGGGCTACGGCAACAACCCGGTGGACGCCGCTGACTTCGGCGGCACCCTGCCGTCCGGCACCATCGAGTTCGCCGCCGGCCAGAGCAGTGCGGTGATCCGCTTCAGCCCCAGCCCGGACAGCCACTACGAGCCCACCGAGGGCCTGCAGGTGGTGATCGCCACCAGCACCCCGGGCATGACCGTGGTCCAGGACCGCGCCACCGGCAGCCTGATCAACGACGACGCGCGCCTCGCCCTCGACGGCAGCGGCCTGACCGCCGCCGAAGGCAACAGCGACACCCCGCGCCAGCTCAACTTCACCGTGCAGCGCCAGGGCGACCTGACCCAGAGCGTCAGCGTCGACTGGCGCCTGGTGTTCGGCAACGACGCCGACTCCGCCAGCCTCGCCGACTTCCTCTCCGGCACCGTCTTCAGCGGCACCCTGGAGTTCGGCCGCGGCGTGCAGAGCCTGGTGGTGACCCTGCCGCTGTCCCCGGACAATGTGCTGGAGGCCAACGAAACCTTCCAGGTGGTGCTGAGCAACCCCAGCGCCGGCGCCGAAATTTCCGTCGGCCAGGCCACCGGGGTGATCCGCAACGACGACGTGGTGTTCAACCTGCTGCCCCAGGCCGACAGCTTCGAGGGCAGCGGCGGCACCCGTGAGCTGCGCTACGTGGTCGAGCGCAGCGGCGACCTCGCCGGCAGCGACACCATCACCTGGAGCCTCGCCCCCGGCGCCATCAACGGCGTGGACGGCAGCGACTTCGTCGGCGGCGTGCTGCCCAGCGGCACCCTGGTCTTCGCTGCGGGCGTCGATCGCCTGGAGATCGTCCTGCACATCGCCACCGACTCCCAGCTCGAAGGCGACGAGAGCTTCGTCCTCAGCCTCGGCACGCCGAACCCCGGCGCCACGGTGGGCAACGGCAGCATCAACGGCCAGCTGCTCAACGACGACCAGCAGTTCGCCATCCAGGCCCAGGCCAGCAGCGTCAACGAAGGCGGTGATGGCCAGGTGGCCGAGCTGAGCTTCGTGGTCAGCCGCAGCGGCTACCTCGGCGGCACCGGCAGCGTCGCCTGGCGCGTGGTGGGCGAGGGCGGCAACCCGGTGGACGGCGCCGACTTCGTCGGGGGCGTGCTGCCCGGCGGCATTCTCGACTTCGCCAACGGTGACACCAGCCAGACCATCACCCTGCAGATAGCCGGCGACTACCGCCTGGAGGCCAGCGAAGGCCTGCGCGTGGAGCTCTACGACCCGGCGACCGGCTCCAGCCTGGGCACCGCCACGGCGTCGGCCAGCGTCACCAACGACGACACCGGCCTGGCCATCGCCACCACCCGCAGCGGCCTGGTGGAAGGCGACAACGGCAGCGTCATCCATGAATTCACCGTGACCCGCTCCGGCGTCACCAGCGGCACCACCACCGTGGACTGGAGCCTTTCCGGCCAGGTGGATGCGGCCGACTTCGCCGGTGGCGTGCTGCCGGCCGGCACCCTGACCTTCGCCCCGGGCGAGACCAGCAAGGTGATCCAGGTCGCCGTGCGTGGCGACCGCGACGTCGAGGGCGACGAGGCCTTCACCCTCACCCTGGGCAATGCCAGCGGCCACGCCGAGATCCTCACCGGCCAGGCCCAGGGCAGCATCGTTTCCGACGACGTCGGCATCCGCATCCAGGCGCAGCAGGCCGAGGTGGCCGAAGGCGCCACGGGCGAGACCCAGGTGCTGCGCTTCACCGTCACCCGCAGCGGCGACCTGTCCGGCCCGGTCAGCGTGACCTGGACCGCCAGCGGCCTGCAGGCCGACGACTTCGCCGCCGGCACCGCCCTCAACGGCCTGGTGCAGTTCGCCGCCGGCGAGACCAGCAAGGTGATCGAGCTGACCCTGGCCGGCGACGCCGTGCTGGAAAGCGACGAGACCCTCACCCTGACCCTGGGCAACCCGGCGGAGAACCCCGCCCACGACCAGACCCAGCTGCTCACCGGCAGCGCCAGCACCCTGGTGCGCAACGATGACGTCGGCCTGTCCATCGTCGCCGACCAGGCCAGCGCCGCCGAAGGCGATGCCGGCCAGGAACGCAGCTTCACCTTCACCGTGACCCGCGCCGGCGACCTGCGCGCCACCAGCGTCGACTGGAAGGTGGCGGTGGGGCAGGGCGTCGACGCCGCCAGCCTCGCCGACTTCATCAGCGGCCAGGACGCCCTGGGCGCGAACGGCGGCCTGCCGTCCGGCACCCTGCAGTTCGCCGAGGGCCAGACCAGCGCCCAGGTCACCGTGCGCGTGTCCGGCGACGGCCACATCGAACTGGACGAGACCTTCGGCGTCAGCCTGGAGGCCCGCGACGGCAACACCGAACTGACCGTCGGCAGCGCCGACAGCCGCATCGACAACGACGACCTGGGCTTCTCCATCAGCCCGCTCGCCGCCGACAAGGCCGAAGGTCACAGCGGCACCACCGCCTTCACCTTCACCGTGACCCGCGCCGGCGACCTGGGCTCGGCCGCGCTGGTGGACTGGTCCCTGGCCGGCATCGCCAACGCCGCCGACTTCGACGCCAGCACCGGCACCCTGAGCTTCGCCGCCGGCGAGGCCAGCAAGACCCTGACCCTCCTGGTCAAGGGCGACCTGGTGGTGGAGGCCGACGAGACCTTCAGCGTCAACCTGGGCAACGCCCGCCTGGGCGACGGCACCCCGCAGAGCGTGGTGGACGGCAGCGCCGAAGGCGTGATCCGCAACGACGACCAGGGCTTCGCCGTGGTCGCCGAGCGCGCCACCGTCAGCGAAGGCACCGGCGGCAGCCAGACCGTGATCTACCGCATCGTGCGCAGCGGCGAGCTGTCCGGCAGCGCCACGGTCGATTACGCCGTCAGCGGCGCCAATGGCGGCGACGCCAGCGACACCCTGGGCGGCCTGCCCAGCGGCACCCTGACCTTCGCCCCGGGCCAGTCCGAGCTCACCGTCAGCTTCGAGCTGGTCGGCGACAGCCGCGTGGAGGGCAGCGAGGCCTTCACCCTGACCCTGAGCAACCCCAGCGCCGGCCTGGTGACCGGTGCCACGGCCACCACCACGGTGCAGGACGACGACACCAACTTCAGCATCAGTGCCCCGGCGGCGCAGGCCGAAGGCACCCAGGGTGCCTTCACCGACATCACCTTCACCGTGACCCGCAGCGGCCTGAGCAATGCCGCCGGCTCCGTGCAGTGGCGCCTGAAGAGTGCCACCGGCCTGGACACCAGCGACTTCGCCAGCGGCCAGGACGGCAACGGCAACAACGGTGGCCTGCCCAGCGGCACCGTGACCTTCGCCGCCAACGGCAGCGACACCCAGACCATCACCCTCCGCGTGCGCGGCGACATCCTGGTCGAGGCCGACGAGGTGCTCCAGGTGGAGCTGTTCAACCCGCAGGGCGGCACCGTCGAAGCGGGGCAGGGCAGCGCCAGCACGCGCATCCTCAACGACGACGCCAGCTTCGCCATCGCCGCCGATGCCGCGAGCCTCGCCGAAGGCAACGGTGGCGAGCGCCTGGTGAGCTTCACCGTGACCCGCAGCGGCTCGCTCACCGGCAGCCGCGACCTGACCTGGACCCTCAGCGGCGGCCTCGACGCCAGCGACCTGGGCGCCGGCCAGGGCAGCACCGGCACCCTCAGCTTCGCCGACGGCCAGGCCACCGCCACCCTGGTCATCCGCGTCAAGGGCGACTCGGTGTACGAGGGCGACGAAGCGGTCACCGTGACCCTGTCCAACCCGCCGGCCAACAGCGTGATCGGCACCGCCAGCGCCACCACCGCCCTGACCAACGACGACGCCACCCTGAGCATCAGCGCGCTGTCGGCGGACAAGGGCGAGGGCAACAGCGGCTACGTGGACTTCACCTTCAGCGTCAGCCGGGGCGGCTACCTGAGCCAGGCCAGCAGCGTGCAATGGCGTGTCGACCCGAGCGTGGCCAATGCCGTGGACGGTGCCGACTTCTATGGCAGCCAGCCGGGCGGCGTGCTGCTCGATGGCGACGGCATCCCCTACGGCACCCTGAACTTCGCTGCGGGGGAGAACAGCAAGACCATCACCGTGCGCATCGCTGCCGACAGCAAGCTGGAGGCCAACGAGGTGCTCAAGCTGGTGCTGGAGAACGCCTCCGCCGGCACCGAGATCACCACCGGCAGCGCCACCGGCACCGTGCGCAACGATGACTCGGAGCTGAACATCACCGCCGGCACCACCAGCCGCAGCGAGGGCGACGGCGCCCACGGCACCGGTGCGCCCTTCACCTACACCGTGACCCGCACCGGCAACCTGGACCAGGCCAGTACGGTGAACTGGAGCGTCCAGCACCTGGACACCAACGCCGCCGACTTCACCAACGGCTCGGCCTACCTGACGCCCTCCGGCACCCTGAGCTTCGCCGCCGGCGAGAGCAGCAAGACCATCACCGTCTACGCCTACGGCGACACCGGCGTGGGCAGCGTCGAGGGCAACGAGCGCTTCAACCTGGTGCTCAGCGGCGCCAGCAGCGGCACCTCCATCGGCGCCAGCGGCAGTTACCAGAGCACCATCACCAACGACGACACCCGCGTCACCGTCGAGTGGGCCCAGGCCCGCCAGGCCGAGAAGGTCGCCGGCGAGAACACCACCTACACCATCACCCTGACCCGCAGCGGCGACTTGGCCAAGACCTCCACGGTCAACTGGAGCACCACCGGCCAGGACATCTGGGAATACGGCAGTGGCCGCTGGGAATACGCGGCCGACGGGGCCGACTTCAACGGCGGCACCCTGCCGTCGGGCAGCGTGACCTTCGCCAGCGGCGAGACCAGCAAGACCATTACCCTCACCGTGCGCGGCGACGACACGGTGGAGGACGACCAGTGGTTCAAGGTGCTGTTCAGCAACGCCGGCGGCATCGACGAGCTGGTGGCCCCGCAGACCGGCAGCCAGAACATCTACACCAGCGACACCACGCTGCAGGCCAACACCAGCGCCAGCGGCGTTTACCTGTTCGGCGAGATCCAGCGCGACGAGGCGGAGTTCTACATCCAGGACACCCCGACCACCGGGCGCACCCGGGTCGAGGGCGACACGGTGGCCGACGGCGGCAGCGCGGCCGATGGCTACATCGAGCACACCTTCGCCGTGTACCGCACCGTTTCCACCGCCGGCAGCGCCTGGGTGGACTGGGCCGTGCAGACCAGCGTCAGCGGCTACACCGCCACCGATGCCAGCGACTTCTGGAACGACACCGTGCCGTCCGGCCGCGTGGAGTTCGTCGATGGGCAGTCGGTGGCCTACGTCACCATCCGCACCAAGGTGGACGATGCCGGCGAGCAGGAGGAGGCCTTCCGCCTGTACCTGACCCAGGCCAGCCCGGGCAGCAGCATCCAGGGCGGCTCCACCGCCAACCCCGGCTACGTCGACAACCACGTGGTGCTGCAGAACGACGACACCCGCTTCGACGCCAGCGTGGCGCATGTCAACGAAGGGCAGGACCTCGTCTACACCATCACCCGCAGCGGCGACCAGCGCGGCACGGATTCGGTGGACTGGTCCATCCAGCTGGGCGGCTCCGAGAGCACCAACGAGACCAGCAACACCCGCAGCACCTGGTACAAGCTCGACCCCGCCGACCTGGACATGGACTGGATCCTGGCCAACAACCCGGGCCTGTCGTGGAACGCCGGCACCCGCACCCTGAGCGGCAGCTTCACCTACACCGACGGCGAGCTGACCAGGACCGTCACCCTGCGCACGATCAACGACGGCCTCGCCGAGACCTGGCGCGAGGAAGCCACCCTGGTACTGGGCAACCCGCAGAACCTGGACGGCGACATCGAGACGCCTTCCATCGGCTCCAGTGCCACGGGCCGCGTCTACGACGACGAGCCGGCCGCATTGCTGGGCGTCAGCGCCGGCAGCACCCAGGTGTTCGAGGGCAGCGCGGCCAGCACCAGCGTGACCTTCACCATCACCCGCACCGTGCAGCCGGGCGGCAGCATCGACTACGCCAGCTCCGTGGCCTGGCAGCTCGTCGGCAACAACATCAACTGGGGCGGCAACAACGGCGGCCAGGTGAGCGGCTATGGCGGCAACACCGTCTGGTCCAGCTCGCCCTACTCCAACACCACCTACGGCGTGGTGAGCTTCGCCGCCGGCGAGACCAGCAAGCAGGTGACCGTGACCTTCGGGGGCGACACCGTGATCGAGCCGGACACCGGCCTGACCATGACCCTGCTGGACCCGCGGACCGCCTACGACAACGGGTTCATCAGCGGCAGCTACCGCGACGAGTACGGCCCCACCAACATCGACCCGGCCCAGGCCAGCGCCAGCACCACGCTGCGCAACGACGACATCCGCCTGTGGGTGGGCAGCTTCGGCAACGCCACCCCGAGCGTCGCCGGCTACGAAGGCCAGCCGCTGAACTTCACCCTGGTGCGCTCCGGCCGCCTGGATAACGACGTGACGCTGAACTACACCCTGGTCAGCGGCACCGCCGGCAGTGCCGACTTCGTCAGCACCAGCGGCAGCTTCACCCTGGCCGGTGGGCAGAGCAGCTACGCCATTTCCCTGGCCAACCTGCTCAAGCTCGATGGCAGCATCGAGAGCACCGAAGGCTTCACCCTGCGCCTCAGCGCGCCGGGCGACAGCACCGGCTCCACCGTGCGCTTCGGCATCGACTCCATCGCCGCCAGCACCGCTACCAGCATGGACATCGGCGGCACGCTGTACGACGGCGACACCGCCTACAGCATCACCCCCACCGCCACCAGCCTGGCGGAAACCGGCGCCGGCCAGTCCGCGACCTTCTCGCTGAACGTGGTGCGCAGCGGCTACATCGGTTCCGGCACGGTGAAATGGCGCGTGGAAGGCATCGGCGGCAACCCGGCGGACGCGGCCGACTTCACCGGCGGCGTGCTGCCCAGCGGCACCCTGGGCTTCGCCGATGGCGTCACCACCGGCACCATCACCTTCAGCGTGCGCGGTGACGGCACGGTGGAGGCCAACGAGACCTTCCGCGTGGTGTTCTACGAGGAGACACTCAACGGCCCGGGCGTGACCCGCAGCCTGTCGCAGAACAGCGCGACCCTGACCATCACCAACGACGACACCGGCATCAGCATCGCCGACGCCTCGATCACCGAGAGCGACGCCAATCAGGTGCTGGTCTTCACCGTCACCCGTTCCGGCGTGACCAGCGGCAGCTCGTCGATGAGCTGGTCGCTGCTGCACGACAGCACCAGCGCCGCCGACTTCAGCGGCGCCACCAGCGGCACCCTGAGCTTCGCCGCCGGCGAGACCAGCAAAACCATCAGCGTCACCGTGGTCGGCGATGTCACGCCCGAGCAGGTGGAGCAGTTCCGCATCGTCCTGGGCAGCTTCAGCGGCGACATCAGCGACCCGATCCGCACCACCGCCACCGGCACCCTCCGCAACGACGACGCGACCTTCTCCATCTCGCCGCTGCAGGGCGCCACCAGCGAGGGCCAGGCGCAGACCTTCGTCATCACCCGCAGCCACGGCACCGAGCAGAACCAGACCATCAACTGGCAGATCCTGCTCAACGGCAGCGCCGATGCGGCGGACCTCAATGGCCAGGCGATGTCCGGCTCGGTGACCTTCGCCCCGGGCGAGCTGACCAAGACCATCAGCATCCAGTCCAGCCAGGACGCCGTGGCCGAGGTCGACGAGACCTACAGCGTGCAGATCAGCCTGGGCGCCGGCACCACCGGCGACACCATCGCCCAGGGCACGGCCGAGGGCACCATCCTCAACGACGACGCGGCCTTCAACATCAGCGCCGACCAGGTCAGCCGTGGCGAAGGGCAGGGCGGCACCACCGCCTTCACCTTCACCGTGACCCGCACCGGCGACACCAGCGGCAGCGCCTCGGTGGCCTGGCGCCTGGGCTCGAGCGCGGCCAACGCGGCGGACTTCGCCAGCGCCGACCTGCTGGGTGACAACGCCGGCCTGCCCAGCGGCAGCCTGGTGTTCGCCGACGGCGAGTCGAGCAAGACCATCACCGTGCTGGTGAACGGCGACACCCAGGTGGAGGGCGACGAGGCCTTCAACCTGGTGCTGGGCAACGCCAGTGGCGCGCAGATCCAGACCGGCAGCGCCAGCAGCACCATCCTCAACGACGACGCCAGCATCAGCATCGCCGCCACCGACGCGAGCAAGGCCGAAGGCAACGGCGGCACCACCGCCTTCACCTTCACCATCACCCGCACCGGCTCGCTGGAGCAGGCCAAGACCGTCGACTGGGCGGTGGTGGGCAGTGGCGCGCACCCGGCCGATGGCAGCGACTTCGCCTTGGGCGTGCTGCCCTCCGGCTCGCTGGTGCTGCCGGCCGGCCAGGCCAGCGTCACCCTCACCGTCAACGTGCGCGGCGACCTGCTGGCCGAAAGCGACGAGGGCTTCAGCCTGGTGCTGAGCAACCCGTCCAGCGGCCTGGTGATCGGCCAGGCCAGCGCCGACGGCATGATCCGCGCCGACGACGTGGTGATCGACGTCGCCGCCCCCGCCGCCCAGGCGGAAGGCGACGACGGCCAGACCACCTGGTTCGACTTCGTGCTCACCCGCAGCGGCAAGCTCAGCGGCACCGAGACCATCAACTGGAGCGTCGCCGGCATCGGCGCCAACCCGGCCTCGGCGGATGACTTCCTCGCCACCAGCGGCAGCGTCACCTTCGCCGCCGGCCAGGAGCAGCTGACCATCCGCGTGCCGGTGCGTGGCGACTACAGCGGCGAGGCCAACGAGGACTTCCGCCTCAGCCTGAACAGCGCCGACGGCGTGGTCTTCACCCAGGCCACGGCGGACGCCACCATCGTCAACGACGACGTTTCGGTGACCCTCGTCGCCACCGACGCGCGCCACGTCGAAGGCCACGACGGCGTGCAGACCGTCTACACCTTCACCGTCAGCCGCAGCGGCAACCTCGACCGCGCCACCAGCCTCGACTGGAGCCTGCAGGGCCTGGCCGATGCCGCCGACTTCCTCGGTGGCGTGCTGCCCAGCGGCAGCCTCAGCTTCGCCTCGGGCGACGCGGCCAGCCAGACCATCAGCATCGTGGTCCTCGGCGACCGCACCCTGGAGGGCGACGAGTCCTTCCAGGTGGTGCTGGGCAACGCCTCCGCCGGCACCGACATCAAGGTGGGCAGCGCCACCGGCACCATCGTCAGCGACGACGTGCAGTGGAACCTCGCCGTGGTCGCCACCCCGGTGGAAGGCGACAACGGCTCCACCGGCTACAGCTTCCTGGTCACCCGCAGCGGCAGCGGCCTGGCCACCAGCCTGGCCTGGAGCGTCGCCGGCAGCGGCGCCAACCCGGCTTCGGCGGACGACTTCGTCGGCGGCCAGCTGCCCTTCGGCGAGCTGACCTTCGCCGAGGGCCAGATGAGCCAGACCGTGATCGTCTGGGTCGCCGGCGACAGCCGCCTGGAAGCGGACGAGGGCTTCACCCTCAGCCTGCAGGCGCCCGGCGACAGCCTCAGCCACACCTTCTCCAACCAGCAGGTGGACGCGGTGATCCGCAACGATGACGACGTGTTCGCCATCGTCCCGCGCGCCGCCGAGGCCAGCGAGGGCACCGCGCTGACCTTCACCGTGACCCGTACCGGCAGCACCGAAGGCACCTCCACCGTGAACTGGCGCATCGTCCACGGCGACACCGATGCCGGCGACTTCAGCGTCACCAGCGGCACCCTGACCTTCGCCGACGGCCAGAGCGAGATGGTGCTGAGCATTCCGGTGCGCAGCGACCGCGACGTGGAGCTGGACGAAGGCTTCAGCGTCGAGCTGTACCAGCCGGGCGCCGGCAGCAGCATCGACCCGGCCGCCTCCAGCGCCGCCGGCACCATCCGCAACGACGACGTCGACCTGACCCTGGCCAGCGTCACCGCCCAGGCCTACGAAGGCGACGCCGGCACCCCGGGCCGCCTGCACTTCACCGTGACCCGCAGCGGCGACTCCAGCGGCGAGACCCGCGTCGACTGGGCCGTGCAGGCCGGCAGCGCCAGCGCCGCCGACTTCCCGGGGGGCGTGCTGCCCAGCGGCCAGTTGGTGTTCGCCGCCGGCGAGACCCACAAGGACATCTACATCGACGTGCTGGGCGACGGCCTGGACGAGGGTGACGAGCAGTTCACCCTGCAGCTGTCCAACCCCAGCGCCAACGCCGACATCCTCGGCAACGGCCAGGTGGGCACCCTCCGCAACGACGACGACAGCCTGGCCCTGAGCGCGGTGACCCGCGAAGCGGTGGAAGGCGACGACGGCCTGACCCTGTTCACCTTCCGCATCGACCGCAGCGGCAGCTCGGTGGGCGCCGCCAGCGTCGACTGGCGCGCTGCCGGGGTGGGCACCCACGCCCTGAGCGACGCCGAGTTCGCCGCCCTCAGCGGCACCGTGCACTTCGCCGACGGCGAGACCAGCAAGACCTTCACCGTGGCCGTGCGCGGCGACGAGCTGGGCGAGGAGGACGAGGGCTTCCAGGTGTGGCTGGAGAACCCCAGCTACGGCTCCACCATCACCACCGGCCCGGTGGAATCGGTGGTGCTCAACGACGACCCGGTGCTGTGGATCGCCGCTGACGCCGCCCAGGTGGTGGAGGGCAGCGACGGCCAGCAGACCGCGGTGACCTTCACCGTGACCCGTGGCGGCGACCTCTCCGGCCCGGCCAGCGTGCTCTGGGACCTGCTGCCCAGCGGCGCCAACCCGGTCAACGCCGAGGACTTCGGCGGCATCTTCCTCAGCGGCGTGGTGGCCTTCGGCGCCGGCGAAACCACCAAGACCATCACCGTCTACGTGGATGCCGACACCCTGGGCGAGCGCGACGAGACCTTCTCCGTGGTGCTCAGCGACGCCGAGGGGGCGACCATCCTCACCGGCGAGGCCAGCGTCACCCTCCTCAACGACGACCGTGGCCTGAGCATCGCGGTGCTCGGCAGTGATCGCCAGGACGAGGGCAACCAGGGCCAGGTGACCGAGTTCGTCTACCGCGTGGAGCGGGTGGGCGACAGCAACGGCAGCGTCAGCGTCGACTGGGCGCTGCAGGGCGCAGGCACCTACCCGGCCAACGCCGGCAGCTTCGTCGGCGGCGTGCTGCCGTCGGGTTCGCTGGTGTTCTCCGACGGCGAGACCTACAAGGACATCGTCATCCGCGTGCAGGGCGACGACGTGCTCGGCCCGGACCAGGGCTTCGAGGTGGTGCTCAGCGGCCCGCAGGGCATCGACCTGATCAACGACCGCGCCAGCGGCACCCTCGTCAACGACGACAACCAGTTCGCCATCCGCGTGGTGGACAGCGTGCTGGCCGAGGGCAACGGCGGGGCGACCACCATTTTCCGCTTCACCGTGACCCGCAGCGGCGACACCAGCTCGGCGGCGAGCATCGACTGGTCGGTGGCCGGCAATGGCTCGGCGCCGGCGGATGCGGCCGACTTCGTCGGTGGCGTGCTGCCCGGCGGCGTGCTGCAGTTCGCCGCCGGCGAGACCAGCAAGGTGCTGGAAGTGGCGGTGTACGGTGATGACCTGGGCGAGTCCGACGAGCAGTTCACCGTGCAGCTCTCCAGCAGCGGCGGTGGCAGCAGCGTCAACCCGCTGCAGGGCAGCGCCCGCGCCACCATCCAGGGCGACGACGTGGCCCTGACCGTGCTGGCCATGGACAGCAGC
This sequence comes from Pseudomonas sp. No.21, assembly GCF_054558415.1. NCBI lineage: Bacteria > Pseudomonadati > Pseudomonadota > Gammaproteobacteria > Pseudomonadales > Pseudomonadaceae > Pseudomonas > Pseudomonas sp. No.21. The sequence continues at coordinate 9,018 of NZ_BAAJNO010000004.1, read as the reverse complement.
CGCCTGGAGGGCGGCCCCGGCACCACCACGCCGCTGACCTACCGCATCCTGCGGGCGGGCCCGGACGACGCGGCGCTGACCCTCACCTACAGCATCGCCGGTGCGGTGGACGCCAACGACTTCAGCGTGCCGCTGACCGGCACCATCACCCTGGCCGCCGGTGTGTCGGAGATGGTGTTCAGCCTGCCGATCCGTGGTGACTCCCTGCGCGAGGGCGACGAGTCCTTCACCCTGACCTTCAGCCACCCGGCCATCGCCGGCGGTTCCACCAGCCTCGGCGGGACCATTCGTGACGACGACCTGGGCCTGGGCATCAGCGGCCCGGACAGCGTGCTGGAAGGCGACGCGGGCGCCACCCTGGTGACCTACCAGGTGACCCGCAACCCGTCCGCCAGCGCCGAGACCTTCTACTGGAGCCTGCAACCGGGCGCCGGCCAGGGCGTGGACGCCGATGACTTCGGCGGCGCCTGGCCTTCCGGCAGCGTGACCTTCGCCGCCGGCAGCACCACCGCGAGCTTCAGCTTCTCGGTGAACGGCGACCGCGCGGTGGAGGCCGATGAGCTGATGTCCATCGTCCTGCGCTCGGCGGCCAACAGCCCCTATGTGCTGATCAGCAAGGACGTGACCCTGCGCAACGACGATGTCGCCGGCGCTGGCGATGACCTGCTCACCGGCACCTCGGGTGCTGACAACCTGGCTGGCCTGGGCGGTAACGACCGTCTGTTCGGCGGGGCCGGCAGCGACGTGCTCGACGGTGGCGACGGCGACGACCTGCTGGTGGGTGGCAGCGGCGCGGACGTGCTGCGCGGTGGCGCCGGTGCGGACCGCTTCCACTACACCTCGCCGGGCGACGGCATGGACGCGATCCTGGACTTCCAGGCCGGCGTCGATCACCTGACCTTCGACCCGACGGCCTTCGGTGGGCTGAGCAACCTGACCTCGGTGTCCCAGGCCTTCACGGGGGACGTGATGGACACCCTGGCGCAGCTCGCGGCCCAAGGCGATGCCGACGTCTACCGGGTGAGCTTCGCCTCCGGGCAGTTCCAGTTCGGAACCGGCAGCAACGGCCAGCTCGACGAGCTGGAGGCGATGATCAGCGGCAGTGGCCAGCACAGTGGCTCGGCCTTCTTCCTGATCTCCAACGGCGACGTCACCCGGCTGTACTACGACGCCGACACTGCCAGCGGCACGGACGGCAGCGGACTTGTCGCCCTGGCCGAGCTGGCCAACCAACCCGATGCGCACAACCTGCCACAGGACGTGATCCAACCCCACACGGTGTGACCCGATCCCCTCCGCGCTGCAACGCGGAGGGGATTTCCGCTTTTACCGAGTAGTACCGAGATGAACGAGTTTCTCCGCCGCATCGCCCTGCAGCCCAGGCTCCGCCTGGAATTGCTGCTGTCTTCGCTGTTGATCAACCTGCTCGGCCTGGCCAGCTCGCTGTACAGCATCCACGTGCTCAACCGCTACCTGGCCCTGGGGGTGGACGCGACCCTGCTGACCCTGACCCTGGGCGCGCTGCTGGCGGTGGGCTTCGAGGTGCTGCTGCGCAACGCCCGCCTGCGGGTGGCGCAGTGGCTGTGCGCCCGCGCCGATGCCGAGCTGGGCGAGACCCTGTTCGAGAGCAGCGCCCGTGGTCAGTACGCGCTGGTGGAGCAACTGCCCCACAGCGCCCGGCGCGAGATCCTTTCCGGGCAGGGCACGGTGCAGCAGTGCTTCGGCGCGCCGAACCTGGTGACCCTGCTGGACACGCCCTTCGCCTTCGTCTTCGTGGTGGTGCTGGGCATGCTCAGCCCCTTCCTCGCCGGCATGACGCTGCTGGTGATGGCCGGCGTGGCGCTGGTCTCGCTGCTGGCCCAGCGCCGCCTGCGCGAGCCGATGGAAGCGCAGAGCCGCATCGCCATCCAGATGGCCGGCTACCAGCACAACCTCACTGCCGGCGGCGAGATGGTGCGCGCCTTCTCGGCGGCCGATGCGCTCAAGGAAAAATGGCGCGCCTGCGCCGACGACCAGGCCGAGCAGCGTGCGCAACTCAACCGCCTGCAGAACACCATGCAGAACGCCAGCTACGCCGGGACGCTGATCCTCGGCATGGTGATCATGGGCCTGGGCGCCCGCCAGGTGCTGGCGGGCAACCTCGATGTCGGTTCGCTGATCGGCTGCAACATCCTCGCCAGCCGCGCCCTGGCGGCATTGACCCGGGCGCTGGGCCTGGGCGAGCAGATCGGCCGCGGCCAGCGCGCCCTGGACCTGGTGCGCCAGCTCTGCGCCATCCCCCGCGAGCGCGCCGAGGGCGTGCGCCTGGGGCAGATGCAGGGCGCCCTGCGCTTCGAGGACATGGCGTTCTCCTATCCCAAGCAGGCGGTGCCGGTGCTGGAGCACTTCGACTACCAGCTGGAAGCCGGCAAGGTGCTGGCCTTCACCGGCGCCAACGGCAGCGGCAAGACGACCATGGCGCGGCTGCTGGTGGGCCTGCTGGAACCCCTGCGCGGGCACCTGCTGGTGGACGGCATGGACCTGCGCCAGGCCGACCCGCAATGGTGGCGCCGGCAGGTGGCCTACCTGCCCCAGGAGCCGCAGTTCTTCGACGGCACCCTGCGCGAGAACCTCTGCGTGCTGGCGCCGGAAACCCCGGACGCGCGCGTGCTGGAGCTGTGCCGCGAGCTGGCCGTGGGCGCCTTCGTCGAGGGCGGTGCCGAAGGCCTCGGCCTGGCGCTGCGCAACGGCGGGGCGAACATTCCGCTGGGCATCCGCCGGCGCCTGGCGCTGGTGCGCGCGGTGCTGGGGGAGGGGCGCCTGGTGGTGCTGGACGACCCCACCGAGGGCGTCGACGCCGAGGGCTGCAAGGCCATCGCCGCGCTGCTCAGCCGCCTGGTGCGCGAAGGCCGCACGCTGGTGGTGATGAGTAACGAACCCTTCATCCTCGGGGCCGCCGGCGTGGTCATCGACCTCAACCAGAAGCCGGTGCCGCGCGTGCTGCGTGAACCCGCCCGCGAGCCCGCTCGCGCAGGAGCCAGCCATGTCTGAACAGAGCCTGCCACTGGACGACCAGCCGACCCGCCTCGGCCGCGCCACTGATCGCGTGCTGGGCGCCTTCGAGAACAACCCGGTGCTGCGCCGCCTGATCGGTGTCTTCCTGCCTGGCAGGGGCGATGCGCTGCCGGGTGACGAGCTGCTGGGCAGCCGCCTGACCATCCGCCTGCTGGCGTTGCTGCTGGGGGCGTTGCTGCTGTGGTCGGTGCTGTTCACCCTGGACATCGCCAGCCATTCCACCGGCGAGGTGGCCTCGATGGGGCAGACCAAGCTGGTGCAGCACCTGGAGGGCGGCATCGTCCGGCGCATCCTGGTGCGCGAGGGGCAGCGCGTGGCCGCCGGCGAGCCATTGGCCGAGGTGGAGCGCGTGGCGATGCTCTCCGAAGGCCGCGAGACCGAGGCGCTGCTGAGCTCGTTGCGTATCCGCGCCATCCGCCTGGAAGCGCAGCTCGCCGGTGCCGACGCCATGCAGGTGCCGGAGGAGCTGGCCAGGGACTACCCCGAGCAGGTGAAGGTCAACCGCGACCTGTTCATCGCCCAGAAGAGCCGGTTGGGCAGCCGCTACGAGGAGCAGCAGCAGAAGATTCTCCAGCGTGATGCCGAGGAGAAGGAGCTCAAGGCGCGCAGTGCGCACCTGAACGCCAAGCTCAAGCTGCTGCGGCAACAGATCGCCATCAGCGAGAAGCTGATGAAGGAAGGCCTGGCCAACCGCTACGAGCACCTGGAGCTGCTCAAGGACGAGGAGCAGCTGCGCGGCACCCTGCAGGAAACCCAGGCCTCCCTCGGCCGCGTGCTGGCGGCACAGCGCCAGGAGCAGGCGGCGCTGACCTCGCTGGATTCCGGCGGCAACGAGGAGCTGCAGAAGGAACTGGCCGAAGCGCGCCGGCAGATCACCGAGCTGCAGGAGCGCCTGCGCAAGTTCTCCGACAGCCGCGAGCGGCAGGTGGTGCGCTCGCCCATCGAGGGGGTGGTGATGACCCTGCAGGTGGTGACCGAGGGCGGTGTGATCCAGCCCGGCGGCACGCTGATGACCCTGGTGCCGGCCGACGAGCCGCTGATGATCGAGACCCGCCTGCCGGTGGGCGACATCGGCATGGTCAACCCGGGCCAGCAGGCGCGCATCCAGCTGGTGTCCTCGATTGCACGGGGCTTCCAGCCCATCGATGGCGAGGTGGTGGACATCAGCCCGGACTCGGTGCTCGACGAGCAGAAGGTGCCTTACTACCGCGTGCGCATCCGCCCGGCCCAGGACGCCTTCGTCCACCGTGGCACGCGCTACCCGCTGCTGCCGGGCGTGCCGGTGAGCGTGGCGATCCTCACGGGCGAGCGCTCGCTGTTCAACTACATCGCCGGCCCGCTCACCGACGGCATGCACCGTTCGTTCAGCGAGCCGTGATGGGGGCTTGAGGAGCCGCAGGCGCAAGGCCGGCGGCTCCGTGGTGATCAGGGCAGGCGGCGGTACATCACGTCGCTGCGCAGCACGTACTTCACCCCGGCCCTGATGGCGGCGCCCTGGTGCATGACCGGGTGGGGGAAGACCAGCAGCATGCCGGCCTCGGGGCGGATGCGGTCTTCGTCGCGGAACTGGGTCTCGCCGCCTTCGTAGTCGTCGTTGAGGTAGAGCAGGAAGGTCAGCTGGCTGATCTCGTCCTGGCTGCGGCGGTAGAAACCGTCGCGGTGCCACTTGAAGTACTGCTCGGGCGTGTAGCGGTAGAAGCGGAAGCGCTCGTTCAGCCCCGCCAGTTGCCATTCGTTGTCCAGGCAGGCCGGCAGCCAGGGACGCGCGCGCTCCAGCAACTGGCTGGCCAGTGCCGGGTCGTCGAAGAGGATGCGGTCGTTGTTGCGGATGTTCTTGTGGATCTCGTGCGCACCGTCGCGCATCTGGATGGCCGCCTCCTCGTAGCCCATGGCTTCGCTCATGCGGATATGGGCCTGGCATTCCTCGCGGGACAGAAAGCCCCGGATGAGAAAGCGAGCGACGCCGAGATCGGTCTTTTCCATGTTTTGTCTTCCTTGTCGGGGCCTGGCCCTCGTTCCTCTATGGCGCGGCCTCGAGCCGCCGGCGGATGCTAGGGGCGCGGCGGGGTGCTTGTCGAGAAGAGGAGGAGGGCGCTGTGATGCGCTGTCTATCGTGTCGCGTTGTGCTCGACTTCGGTGAGCCGGCGGGTGCCGGAGGCGAGGTCGTAGACGTGGAAGTTGTGCATCAGCCGGCCGTAGAGGTGCAGGCTCACGGCGCGCTGGCGACCGCCGGGCACGCCGGTGATGTGGATGTGGTCGGGGTTGGGCACGAAGCTGGTGACGGCGCCGGGTGGCAGCAGGAGGGTGCCGCCGCGTGCCAGTTCGATGCCATCGTCGCGATCGTTGGCGGAGGAGGTGCAGATGAAGGTGTGCTCTTGCAGCATGCCTTCGAGGATGCCGACCACGCCCCAGCTGCCGTGGTCGTGCACGGGCGTCCACTGGCCCGGCAGCCAGACGATGGCGTAGAGCGAAAGTTCGTCGTTCGCGGCGCAGTGGATGAGGTTGCGGGCGTAGTGCGTGGGGTCGCTGCGGTAGTGCCCGGGTTCGAGGAAGCCGGGAGCGTTGTGCAGCAACTCGGCCATGGCGGGCGCGAGGGCGGCGACGCAGTCGCAGGGGGAGGCTTGCTGGTGGCTCAGTTCGGTGGCGTGTTCGATGAAGCGGTTCAAGGCGGTCTTCGGCATGTGCGGCACCCTCCAGTGGTTGCTCCCGGCTCGTGGCCGGGGCCGAAACGGTCGCCGCCGGTAGGGCGACGACGGGATTGTCGGCGGGACGCCGGGGTGGCCGGCGCGCCTCCGGACTCACTGTAGACGCTTTGCGACGCGCCGCCCGGGGAGGGGTTCAGCGGGCGAAACGGCGCGCGCCGGCGACGCAGAGGATCACCGCCAGGGTGACGCCGAGCATGGCGGGGCTGACCCGCTCGTGGAGCAGCCCGGCGGCCAGCGCCAGGCCGAAGAAGGGCTGCAGCAATTGCAGTTGGCCGACGGCGGCGATGCCGCCCTGGGCGAGGCCGCGGTACCAGAAGACGAAGCCGATCAGCATGCTGAACAGCGACACGTAGGCGAGGCTGGCCCAGGCCGGCGCGCTGAGGGTGGCGAGGCTCGGCGGCATCAGGGCCACGGTGAGCAGGAGCATCACCGGTAGCGACAGGACCAGCGCCCAGCAGATCACCTGCCAGCCTCCGAGCGTGCGCGAAAGTCTCGCGCCTTCTGCATAACCGAGCCCGCAGACGACGATGGCCAGCAGCATGAGCAGGTCGCCCCGGGGGGAGGCGGTCAGCCCCTGTGACAGCGCGAAACCCACCACCAGCAGGCTGCCCATTGCCGAGAACGCCCAGAAGGCGGCGGGTGGTCTTTCGCCACCGCGCACCACGCCGAATAGGGCGGTGGCCAGGGGCAGCAGGCCGAGGAAGACGATGGAGTGGGCGGAGGTCACGTATTGCAGGGCCAGCGCGGTGAGCAGGGGGAAGCCGAGGACGACGCCCAGCGCGACGACGATCAGGGGCAGCAGTTGCTGGCGGGTGGGCCGCCGCTCGCCGGATGCGAGGAGCAGGCACAGGGCGAGAAGCCCGGCGATGCTGGCGCGGGCGACGGTGAGGAAGGTGGGGTCGAGCTCCTGCACGGCCACGCGGGTCGCCGGCAGCGAGCCGCTGAAGATCAGTACGCCGATGAAGCCGTTGATCCAGCCACGGGTGGCGTTGGCCTGGGGGTGGGAGGCGGTGAGGGGCGATGGGGTGGCTTTCATCCTGGGCGCTCGTTGCGGGTCGCGGGGGCCGCTGGGTCAGCCTTTTCGGGCGCTGCGCGGCTTGATGAGGCGGATGCTAGGAGCAAGAATCAGCACAATCAAAATATTGTCATGGATACATCGGATGCCACGTTCGCGCTACAAGGCCCTGGTCGATGCGTTTGCCGCTGATATCCGCGCGGGGCGCCTGCTGCCCGGCGCGCGCCTGCCGACCCATCGCCAGTTGGCGGCGGCGGAGGGGCTGGCGTTGGTCACGGCGTCCCGGGTGTATGCGGAGCTCGAGGCGATGGGGCTGGTGAGTGGGGAGACGGGGCGCGGGACGTTCGTCAGGGAGGTGTCGCTGCCGCCCGGGCTGGGGGTGGACCAGCGGGATGTCGAAGCCGGGATGGTCGATCTCAACTTCAACTATCCCTCGGTGCCGGGGCAGGCGGAGCTGTTGCGCACCGCGTTGCGCCAGCTGGCGCTGAGTGGGGACCTGGAGGCCTTGCTGCGCTATCAACCCCACGGCGGGCGTTCGCACGAGCGGGCGGTGATGGCGCGTCATCTGCTCTGCCGGGGGCTGGCGGTGGCGGCGCAGCAGGTGCTGATCGTCAATGGCGCGCAGCACGGGCTGGCGGTGGCGATGATGGCGCTGCTGCAGCCGGGTGATGTGGTGGCGGCGGATGCCCTGACCTATCCGGGCTTCAAGGTACTGGCGGAGGCGTTGCGGGTGGAGCTGGTGGCCATCCCCTGTGGCGCGGCGGGGCCGGATCTCGCGGCGCTGGAGCGGCTCTGCCGGGAGAGGCCGGTGCGGGTGCTGTATACGATGCCCACGCTGCACAACCCCTTGGGCTGGGTGATGGCGGTCGAGCAGCGGGAGCGATTGGTGGCGATCGCGAGACGCCATGATCTGCGCATCATCGAGGACGCGGCCTATGCCTTTCTCGTCGAGGACTCGCCGCTGCCTGTGGCTGCGCTGGCGCCGGAGCGGACCGTCTATGTCTCGGGCTTTTCGAAGAGCGTGGCCACGGGGTTGCGGGTCGGCTTCGTGGCGGCGCCCGCATCCCTGGTGGCGTCGCTGGAGCGCACCATCCGTGCGACTGCCTGGAATACCGCCGGCGTGCTGACGGCGATTGCCTGCGGCTGGGTGGAGGACGGCACCGTGGAGCGTCTGGAGTCGGAGAAGCGCCAAGACGCCCGGGCTCGGCAGGCGCTGGCCGGCGAGCTACTGGCGGGGCTGCGCGTTGTGGGTCATCCCGATTCGTACTTCCTCTGGCTACCGCTATCCGAGGATGCCCGGGCCGACCAGGTGGCGATGGCGCTGATGCGTGAGCAGATCTCGGTATCGACCGCCGAGCCTTTCGCAACGTCCGCCCAGGTACCCCATGCGCTGAGGCTGGCATTGGGGTCTGTGGGAATGGGGGCGTTGCGTGATGCGCTGGTGAAGGTGCGCTCCACCGTGGAGGCCTTCACCTAGCCAGGCTCTTGACGGCGGCAGGAGGAGGGGGGCGCTGCGCACTGCGTCGTCTTCTATATATAGAGACTCAGCAGGTGGTCGATCGCTGCCGCTCCTTGCAGATGCGCTCGTAGATCTCTTCGCGGTGTACGGCTACATCCCGGGGGGCTTCGATGCCCAGCTTGGTCTGCGAGCCCTGGGTGGCAATCACTCTGACGACGATGCCATCGCCAATCTGGAAGTGCTCACCGACTTCGAATGTCAGCTCGTGCATGGAGATTCCTCTTATATAGGGCTGTGCCGGGGTGGCAAACGGTTCGGACCTTTGAGTAGCAAGTCGGTCATCGGTTCAGCGATTCGTTCGGCAAGGCTCCAGGAAGCGGCGGCTGTCGCACTCCAGGGCGGTCTCGCGAAAAGATTTCAATAAAGTGTTGACGTGCCGTTTCGTATCCCTATAATGCGCACCACTTCCACAGCGGAATCCAAGAAAAACCTCTTGTAAATCAATAGGTTGAGTAGATGGAGGGTGGTCAGGCCAAGGCTTGATCGATGCGGTGGAAGGGTGGCGCCAGGTTGGTTTCAGGTGTCGCCAGTTTCGTTCGGATGACTCCGAAAGAAACTGAAAAAGAGGTGTTGACAGCGAGTTGAAACGCTGTAGAATTCGCCTCCCGTTGGTGTGAAGCGAAAGATTCACTGAAGCGCAAGTCGTTGAGTAGAAAGAAAAAATTCTTCGAAAAACAGCTTGACAGAAAGAAAGGCTGCTGTAGAATGCGCGGCCTCGGTTGAGG